>NZ_AKJM01000156.1 GCF_000282335.1 Pseudomonas sp. GM48 | reverse complement strand
GCGAAGGCGGTGTGTCAGTCGCCATCAATGCTGAATGTGCCGGCCTCTTCGCGAGCAAGCCCGCTCCCACAAGGTTCGAGGCGTTAGCGGGAAATGAGTCCATGATCGATAGCGTATTTGACCAGCGCCGCCGGCTTGTCGATGTTGAGCTTGCGCCGAATGCTCAAGCGGTGTGTCTCCACCGTGCGCACGCTGATATCCAGTTCCCGGGCCATTTCCTTGTTGTTCAGCCCTTGCGCCATCTTCGACAACACCTGGCTTTCCCGCGGCGTCAGCTCGTTGTCGGAGTTCTTGTCAGCGATCAGCCGTTGGGCGATTTCGGCGCTGTAGAAAGTTCCGCCGCTGCTGATGGCTTCGATGGCCGCGATGATTTCCCGTGACGGGGCGTTCTTCAGCACGTAGCCACTGGCGCCGGAGCGCACCGATTCACTCACGTACTCGTAATTGTCGTACATGCTCAGCACCAGCACCTTGAGTGATGGGTACTGGCTACGCAGCACGCGGGTCAGTTCCAGGCCGTTCATGTCCGGCAGGCTGATGTCGACCAGCAGCAGGTCCGGTTGGCAGCGGCCGACCATCTCGATGGCCTCGGCGCCGTTTTCCGCTTCGCCGACCATTTCCAGGGGCGACATCACGGCCAGCAGCGCCTTGATGCCGTCGCGCACCAGGGAGTGATCGTCGACCAGGGCGACGCGGATCGGGGAGGGCAGGTTCATCGCAGGTATTCACTCTTGTAATTTTTGGGCCGGCTCAGCGTTTTGCGTCAGGTTTCATTGGCAGCAGTACGTCCAGCTCACTTCTGCCCGGCATCGAGATCAAATCGAAGCGCCCGCCAAAATGTTCGACGCGTTCGCGGATGTTACGCAAGCCAATGCCGGCCTGACGACGTTCGACCTGGGCGACGTTGAAACCGATGCCGTCATCGACCACGGTCAACCGTACGGATTCGTCGCAGCCGCGCAGGGTGATGGATACGTTTTTTGCCTGGGCGTGGCGTTCGATATTGGTCAGGCCTTCCTGGACGATGCGGAACAACGAGACAGCGGCACCATCGACCAGTTGGCAATCGAATTCATTTTCGTCATAGGTCACGGTCAGCCCGCTACGCTGCTCGAACTCCGCGGCCAATTGGCCGATAGCCGCCGGCAGGCCGAGGGTGTCGAGCAAGGATGAGCGCAGGTCGTGGGAGAGACTGCGGACCTCACCGATGGCATCGCCCAGACGTTCGGTGGCGTCCTTTAACGTGTTCAAACCCTTTTCGTGGGCTTGTCCGCGTTCCAGCAGATGGCTGGCCAGTTCGAACTGAAACTTGATCGAGACCAACACCTGGCTGATGCCGTCGTGCAACTCGCGGGACACCCGTGATCGTTCTTCCTCCTGCAGGCTGACGATGCGCTGGGTCAGGCGCTGCAGTTTTTTGTCTGCCAGGCGATGCTCGCTGACATTGAGGGTCATGCCGGTGGCGAACACGAACAGCACCGCGACGAGGGCGACCACGGCGATGGCCATCATGGTCTTGCGGATGCCCTGGGCCACTTCTGCACGAGCCTGCTGGGTGGCGCGTTCGACGTCTTCGAGGTAGATGCCGGTGCCGAGCATCCAGCCCCAGCGATCGAGCATCACCACGTAGGCGAGCTTGTCGGTCACCTGACCGGAGGAGGGTTTGTTCCAGGCATAGCGTTGAAAGCCTTCGCCGGATTGCGCACTTTGCAGCAGCGCCTGAATCACCGGCAGGCCGTGGGGATCTTTCATGTCCCACAGGTACTTGCCCACCAGCTCTGACTGGCGCGCGTGCATCAGGCTGCGGCCTTCGCGGTCGTAGACGAAGAAATAGCCGTTGATGCCGAAGCTGAGCTTGCGCAGTTCTTCCAGCACTTGCTGCTGGGCACGGGCGTCGCCATGGCCGTCGTCGTACAGCGGCGCGATCAGGCTCTGCGCCATTTCCACGTAGTTTTTCAGTTCGGCGCGTTTGCTCGCCAGAATGCTGTCTTCGATCAGTTGCGCCTGCTGATCGCCCAGTTGGCGGTTGAGGGAAATCACCAGCGCGCAGATGACGGCAATGGCCAGCACCAGCGGCAGAATTCCGAGGGCGACGATTTTGTGTTTGAGCTGCATGTTGACTCCTGCCCGCACGAAGGCTCGGGATCATATGCCAAAGAGGCGTTCGGCCAGTAGCGTTGCTGGACGGAATGACCGGTGGCCGGGATGAAATGCAAAACCAGTGTGGGAGCGGGCTTGCTCGCGAAAGCGGTGGGTCAGTTGACATCAATATTGACTGATCCACCGCCTTCGCGAGCAAGCCCGCTCCCACAGGGAGATCGGTGGTGTCTACGTAGAACTACGTAGATGCCACGTACGTAGTAACGCGGATTTATTTGTGGACGCCATGCGCAGATATTGGGCCAGCTCCGCACCGCGGACACAATTATAAAAATTACCGCCGCAGTCTCTGGCTGTCGGCAGGAGACACACTATGCCCCGTCTGGCTAAACACCTCGCCTGGTTTGCCGTGGCTGTCCTGGGAGCGATTGCGCTGAGTGTCGTGGCCCTGCGCCGCGGTGAAGCGATCAACGCCCTGTGGATCGTCGTCGCAGCAATCGCTATCTACCTCGTTGCCTACCGCTATTACAGCCTGTTCATCGCCAACAAAGTGATGCAGCTCGACCCCAATCGGGCCACTCCGGCTGTGCTCAATAACGATGGTCTGGACTACGTGCCGACCAACAAACACGTGCTGTTCGGGCACCACTTCGCGGCTATTGCCGGTGCAGGGCCGCTGGTCGGCCCGGTGCTCGCGGCGCAGATGGGCTACCTGCCCGGCACGCTGTGGCTGATCGCCGGCGTAGTGCTGGCCGGTGCCGTTCAGGACTTCATGGTCCTGTTCATGTCCACCCGCCGCAACGGCCGTTCCCTGGGCGACATGGTCCGCGAGGAAATGGGCCGCATTCCCGGCACCATCGCGCTGTTCGGCTGCTTCCTGATCATGATCATCATCCTCGCGGTGCTGGCGCTGATCGTGGTGAAAGCCCTGGCCGAAAGCCCATGGGGCATTTTCACTGTGATGGCGACCATTCCGATCGCGATGTTCATGGGCATCTACATGCGCTACATCCGCCCGGGCCGCATCGGTGAAATCTCGGTGATTGGCGTGCTGTTGCTGCTCGGTTCGATCTGGCTCGGCGGGCAGATTGCCGCGGATCCGGTGTGGGCCAAGGCCTTTACCTTTACCGGTATCCAGATCACCTGGATGCTGATCGGCTACGGTTTCGTTGCCGCCGTGTTGCCGGTGTGGCTGATCCTGGCGCCGCGTGACTACCTCTCCACCTTCCTGAAAATCGGCACCATCGTGGCTTTGGCCATCGGCATCCTGGTGACCATGCCCGAGCTGAAAATGCCGGCGCTGACCCAGTTCATCGATGGTACCGGCCCAGTATGGAAGGGCGGGCTGTTCCCGTTCCTGTTCATCACCATTGCCTGCGGCGCGGTCTCCGGTTTCCACGCGCTGATTGCTTCCGGCACCACGCCGAAGTTGCTCGCCAGTGAAGGGCATGCCCGCTACATCGGTTACGGCGGCATGCTGATGGAATCGTTCGTGGCGATCATGGCGATGGTCGCCGCCTCGGTGATCGATCCGGGCGTGTATTTCGCCATGAACAGCCCGGCCGCTGTGGTTGGCGCCGATGCAGTTGCCGTCGCGCAAACCGTCAGCAGTTGGGGCTTTGCCATTACCCCGGACGCTCTGCAAGCAGTGGCCCATGACATCGGTGAAACCACCATCCTGGCCCGTGCCGGCGGTGCGCCGACCCTGGCGGTCGGGATTGCGCAGATCCTGCACCACGTATTGCCGGGCGAGAACACCATGGCGTTCTGGTACCACTTCGCGATCCTGTTCGAAGCGCTGTTCATCCTGACCGCGGTCGACGCCGGTACCCGTGCCGGGCGTTTCATGCTTCAGGATTTGCTCGGTTCGTTCGTGCCGGCCTTGCGCCGTACCGAATCCTGGACCGCCAACCTGATCGCCACCGCCGGTTGCGTGGCCATGTGGGGGTATCTGCTGTACCAAGGGGTGATTGACCCGTTGGGTGGCATCAACACCTTGTGGCCGCTGTTCGGTATCTCCAACCAGATGCTGGCCGGTATCGCGCTGATGCTCGGCACCGTGGTGCTGATCAAGATGAAGCGCCAACGCTATGTCTGGGTCACCTTGCTGCCAGCCGTGTGGCTGCTGATCTGCACCACCACCGCCGGTTTCATCAAGCTGTTCGATGCCAACCCGGCGATTGGCTTCCTGGCGTTGGCCAGGAAATACAGCGACGCCCTGGCCAACGGTCAGGTGTTGGCCCCGGCCAAGAGCATCGACCAGATGCAGCACGTGATCTTCAACGCCTACACCAACGCAACGCTGACTGCGCTGTTCCTGTTCGTGGTGTTCAGCATCCTGTTTTTCGCGCTCAAGGTTGGTATCTCCGCCTGGGGCAGCAAAGAGCGTACGGATAAAGAAGCGCCATACCAGGCCGTGCCAAACGCGTAGTCGAGGAGGGCAGCATGTTCAATGACTTGAGTCGCCTCGGTAAATACCTCGGTCAGGCTGCGCGCCTGATGGTCGGCATGCCCGACTACGACAACTACGTCGAGCATATGCAGACCAAACACCCGGACAAACCGGTGATGGACTACGAGGCGTTCTTCCGCGAACGCCAGGAGGCCCGTTACGGCAGTAAAGCCGGACCGAAGTGCTGTTGAGTAAAATAAAAAAACCGGCTGGAATGGCCGGTTTTTTATTGAGTGCAGGAACGCCCTGAATGGCTCAGGCCGCGTGGTAATCCGAATCGTCGCTGCCATCTTGGTCCCGGGTCATGGAAGCCTTGTCAGGCTTTTGTCCCTGAGGCTGATGATCCGGCTTGGCGATCTTGAGCGCCCGGTCGGCGACCTTAGCGTTATGCATCAGGCGACAGAACACGGCGGCGACGATGATCGACAGCAATGACCAGATGACAATGGCTTTGAAGAACATGGCGAAACCTCTTGCGGCAAACAATTCTTACGATCGCCAGCATCCTTGCAGCAAATGCTAATTATCCATTGTGGCATGTGTTCATGATCTTGCATTTCCTTGCTGATTTGAGCTGTTTATCAGCTATCTCCCCAGATGAAGCGACAGTTTCCCGGACCGGTACTTTAATGGATGTTCTGGAGCGACTGATCACGGGGCTGTCATAGCCTTAATGCTATTGATCCCATACCGAAAAGCTATTTCATCAATCGGTGATCCGGATCCACGCTCAAGGATGGTTAGCTGAAAACAAAATCAAGAGGAGATGCCATGTCAACTGAATCGAAATGCCCGTTCAATCACGCCGCTGGCGGTGGCACGACGAACCGCGACTGGTGGCCGAACCAACTGAACCTGAAGATCTTGAGTCAACACTCGCCCAAATCTGACCCGTTGGGGGGCGACTTCAATTATGCCGAAGCCTTCAAGAGTCTGGACTTCCAGGCGCTGAAAAAAGATCTGACTGCGCTGATGACCGATTCCCAGGATTGGTGGCCGGCGGACTTCGGTCATTATGGGCCTTTTTTTATCCGCATGTCCTGGCACGCCGCAGGCACCTATCGCACCGGTGACGGTCGGGGCGGCGCCGGCTCCGGCCAGCAACGCTTTGCACCGCTCAATAGCTGGCCGGACAACGTCAGCCTCGACAAGGCCCGTCGGCTGCTCTGGCCGATCAAGCAAAAGTACGGCAACAAAATCTCCTGGGCCGACCTGATCGTCCTCGCCGGCAACGTTGCACTGGAGTCCATGGGCTTCAAGACCTTTGGTTTTTCCGGTGGCCGCCCGGATGTCTGGGAGCCGGACGAAGACGTCTATTGGGGCTCGGAAAGCAAGTGGCTGGGTGGCGACGTGCGTTATGGCAAAGATGCCGGGCAAAATCCCGCCGAGCGTAATCTGGAAACCCCACTCGCAGCAGTGCAGATGGGCCTGATTTACGTAAACCCCGAAGGCCCTGAAGGCAACTCTGATCCGGTCGCCGCCGGGATAGACATCCGTGAAACCTTTGCGCGTATGGCAATGAACGACGAGGAAACCGTCGCGCTGATCGCGGGCGGTCACGCCTTCGGCAAAACCCACGGTGCCGGTCCTGTCGAGCATGTCGGACCTGAGCCCGAAGCCGCCGGCCTCGAACTGCAGGGCCTGGGCTGGAAGAGCACGTTCGGTACCGGTAAAGGTGCCGACGCCATCTCCAGCGGCCTGGAAGTGACCTGGACAACCACGCCAACGCAGTGGAGCAACAACTATCTGGAGAACCTGTTCGGTTATGAATGGGAACTGACCAAGAGCCCGGCGGGGGCAAACCAGTGGAAGCCGAAAAGCGGCGCTGGTGCCGGCACCATTCCGGATGCCTTTGATCCGTCCAGACGGCGTGATCCGACCATGCTGACCACGGACCTGTCGCTACGCTTCGACCCGATCTATGAGCCGATTTCGCGGCGCTTCCTGGCCAATCCAGACCAGTTGGCCGACGCCTTTGCCCGTGCCTGGTACAAGCTGATTCACCGTGACATGGGGCCACTCTCACGCTACCTCGGCCCGGAAATGCCCAACGAAGAGCTGCTGTGGCAAGACCCGATCCCTGCCGTCGATCATCCGCTGGTCAGCGACAGCGATGTGGCGGACCTGAAAAGCAAGGTGCTGGCTTCCGGCCTGTCGGTTTCGCAACTGGTATCGACGGCGTGGGCGGCGGCTTCCTCCTTCCGTGGCTCCGACAAACGTGGCGGCGCCAACGGTGGGCGTCTGCGCCTGGAGCCGCAGAAGTCCTGGCAGGCCAATCAGCCGGAGCAACTGGCCAATGTGCTGGCCAAACTCGAAGGCATCCAGAAGGCGTTCAATAGTGCGCAAACCGGCGGCAAGAAAATCTCCCTGGCCGACCTGATCGTGCTCGCCGGTGGTGCGGGTGTCGAACAGGCTGCGAAAAATGCCGGCCACAGTGTGACGGTGCCATTCAGCCCGGGACGCATGGACGCCAGCCAGGAACAGACCGATGTCGATTCCTTCGGTTACCTTGAACCGATTGCCGATGGTTTCCGTAATTACCTGAAGCAACAGTACCGTGTGCCGGCCGAAAAATTGCTGATCGACAAGGCGCAACTGCTGACGCTCAGCGCGCCGGAAATGACGGTGTTGCTGGGTGGCTTGCGCGTGTTGAACACCAACGTCGGCCAGAGCAAACACGGCGTGTTCACCACGCGTCCGGAAGCCTTGACCAACGACTTCTTCACCAACCTGCTGGATATGGGCGTGGAGTGGAAGCCGGTATCGGATGCCCAGCAAGAGTATGAAGGTCGCGATCGCAAAACCGGTGCAGTGAAGTGGACGGGGACGCGGGTTGACCTGGCCTTTGGTTCCAATGCGCAGTTGCGTGCCCTGGCCGAATTCTATGCCTGCGCCGATGCGCAGCAGAAGTTCGTCAACGACTTCGTCGCAGCCTGGACCAAAGTGATGAACCTGGATCGTTTCGACCTGAACTAGGAGATGTTGTCATAACGCTGGAGCCGGCAAAAAGTGCCTCGGCACGACTGCCGGCCCCAGCCATGGTAAATACTTTTACTGCAAATGACCCTGGATTTACTTTGCTTGCACAAGAGTTAAGGGGTTGCTCGGTTTTCTGGAGCGGCATGCTTCACCAGACAATTTCCCGAATCAGAAACTGCCCCGTCCGTGGATCGAACTGACGCACAAAGTGAACGTGTCTGGAACCGAAGGGCTGATTGCTGAACCCGGGCCCTCTGATCACCTCGAAGTTGTTCATCCGGTGGATCGGTATGAAGTGCCGGTTATCCATTGGTACGAAATGCCGGTTATCCATTGGTATGAAATGCCGGTTGTGCGTTGGTACGAAAAGGCGGTTGTGCATTGGTACGAAGTGCCGGTTATCCATTGGTACGAAATTCCGGTTGTGCATTGGCACGAAATGCCGGTTTTGCATATGAAACGGGCCCCTGTTGAAATGTTGGAATTGCCCGCATTGCTGTGGCTGCCCACTGACCAGAACGGCCGGGTGAGGATTTTGATCGAGGCCGCCACCGCTGATTGCCTCCAGGGAGAGGCTGCTTGCCAGAAGCCCCGCGACCAAGAGCAGGAGTTGCTTGAAGATACGCATAGCGCCACCTCCGACGGTCCCCCCCACACTAAATTATAGTAGGCCATCGACCCCGGCCTGGCCTTGGCGCTGAAGTAGACATCTAGCCAAACCTTTCAGGAGAACACACGTTACGGATGCACCCTCACGCTGCCGTTGAACCGGAGCCATTCGCTGAAGCTGAATGCGAGTAAGGGTGGCCATACCCGCACAGGCAGCGAATACGATGCCATTGGCATGGTCTGGCAGTATCGCTTCGGCGCAGGGCTTTGAAACACAGGGTTTACGCGGCTCATGCAAATCGAGGGTCACCTGGCCTGATTCGACGGATAAAGACCCGCAAGCCGCGCGATCACAACACCAACGTAAAAGACGCCTGAAAACTCTTCGACCATCACAAGCGAGCGGGCGTGGTTGGTCAACGGGATAACATCACCGTAGCCGGTGGTTGTGAGCGTCGTGAGGCTGAAATAGATCAGTTTGAAGAAAGTGCCGGGCTGTTTGAAATCGAGTTGGCCAGGGCCGAATGAGCCAGCGGCGGATATCTCGACCAGGGCATAGATGAAGGACCAAACGAAGGCCAGCATGATGTAACCCGCAAGCGCGCCATGCAGCTTGTCGGCTGTAATTGGCCCGCGTTTGAGGATATAGCGAAGCACTCCGCTAAACGAAACTGCAAGAGACGTTACATAGGAAATCCCGGCAAGCTCAAGAATCGTGATACTCCCAGCCCACAAGGCCGCCCATTGAAGGCCAATCCCAAGCAGCGCCAGGCACAGTTTGAGGATGAACCCCCGCCGTGTCTGCCTGGTGGCGAAAGCGCCCACAAGCAGCACCGTTGAAAACAGAATGCCGAGCGACATGCGAGCCATTAAACCCTCCTCAAGGAAGGGAAACAGGAGGATCAATCCAAGTAAGAGCAGCAACAGAAAAGTGCAGGGCCCTAGCCCTATAACCATCTGAGCTAAATCCGCGTCGGACTCGGCTTTATCTTGCGGATTTGTCATACCGGTTTCCCTGAGGCCGAAGTAACACTCGATACCTGACGTTGCACGGGTGAATTCTGATCTTGCTTCAGAATAGTTGGCAGTGAAACTCTAGTCGCGAATACCTGTAAGAGGATTCAACCTGACAGGCAGCTATATGGGGCGGATAGCGACGGTCTGGAGTCAACCGTCCTGCGATGGATCAGCGATGCTTTGGCTCTCCGTAGCGTGTGAGTACCGCACATGGTCGGGTCAAGGCCAATGGCGGTCACCCACGCTTTCACGTCACTACTCATTTGTGGTTACCCCAGGGGGGTAATTACATGTCGCGGTACCGCGCTGCACACTCTGGCCAACCCTGACGGGTTGGGCCCTTACTTAACTGTGCAAGGAACAGAGATGAAGATTGAATTGGTGCAACTGGCTGGCCGTGACGGCGATGTCGTTCACAACCTCGGGCGTACCTTGGAGGCCATCGCTACCTGCGCGGCTGACACGGATTTGTTGATCTTCCCGGAAACCCACTTGACGGGATTTGTCGATGCCGAGCAATTGGCGAGTGTGGCCGAACCCTTGGATGGCCCCACCTTGCAGGCCGTCGAGCAGCTGGTGCGCAAGCGTAATGTCTCAGTCGTCGTCGGCATTGCGGAGAATGATGGCGGCATCTTTTACAACACCTCGGTACTGGTGACGCCAGAAGGTATCGCCTTGCGCTACCGCAAAACCCACTTGTGGCCATCGGAGCGTGGTCTTTTCCAGCCGGGTGACCGCTATGTCACGGCACTGTGGAAGGGTGTGCGGGTAGGCATCCTGATTTGCTACGACATCGAACTCCCGGAAAGCGCCCGTGCCCTCGGGCAGCTCGGTGCCGAGCTGATACTGGTCACTAACGGCAACATGGATCCCTACGGCCCGGTCCATCGCACGGCAATCATGGCTCGCGCCCAGGAAAACCAGGCGTTTGCTGTCATGGTGAATCGGGTGGGAGAAGGGGATGACGGCCTGGTGTTCGCGGGGGCCAGCGCAGTGGTCAATCCGTTCGGACAAATAATGTTTGAGGCCGGCCGCGAGGAGTGTCAGCAGGTGGTCACACTTGACCTTGACCAGCTCAAGGAGTCCCGTCGGGATTACGATTATCTCAACGACCGTCGCCTGCATCTGACAGGTGTACAACTTGAGCATACGGACGGTCGTCGCGAGCTGCTGATTCCTTGAGTCACTCGAAATCTTTTCTCCAGTAATACGTTGTTGATCTTGCCGATGTCGGCCCTGCCATATAAATCTAACAATCAGCAGGCGCAGCGCTGGTTTTTTTAAACAGCGCTACCGCTCCGGAGTCTCCAGATGAACCCGAAAGTCTGTTTACAGCTAGTCCTTGCCTCACTGTTGAGTACAAGCATCCTCTGCACTGAGGCTGCCGAGCCCCAGATGAATATCTACAGCTGGTACGACTTTATCGCACCGGATGCGACGAAAAACTTTCACAAAGACACCGGCATCAAAGCGACGTATGACTCGTTCGATAACGCCGATGTCATGCAAAGTAAAGTCATGGCCGGTCGTAGCGGCTATGACGTGGTGATTGCTACCGATGGGTTGTTACCAAACCTGATAAAGGCCGGTGTCCTCAAGGAAATAGACCGCGCGCAATTGTCCAATTATCACCATCTCAACCCGGATATCCTTGCCAAGTTACAAGCTAACGATCCAGGTAATCGATACGCCGTTCCGTATATGTGGGCTACCACCGGGATTGGTTATGATGCGGACAAGGTCAAGTCAATCCTTGGTCCGGATGCTCCGGTCAACTCATGGGACCTGATTTTAAAGGAGGAGAATCTCTCAAAGTTAAGCCAATGCGGCGTCGCCATGCTGGACGCACCGGGCGAGATCTTTCCGATAGTGCTGCATTATCTTGGGCTGCCCTATAACAGTCAGAATCCTGAGGACTTCCGCAAAGCTGAGGCGCTGTTGCTGAAGCTGCGCCCGTACATCCGTTACTTCGACTCATCCAAATTCAGCGCTGACCTGGCCAATGGCGACGTCTGTGTTGTGCTCGGCTGGGCTGGCGGAGTTTTCGGGGCACAAGAGAGTTCCAGACTTGCTGGTAACGGCCGCAAGATCATCTATAGCATTCCTCGCGAAGGTGCTCCGGTTTGGGTGGAAAACCTTGTGCTGCTTAACGATTCCCCGAATCCAGCGGAAGGAATGGCCTTCATCAATTACATGCTACGCCCTGAGGTCATCGCTAAGTCCTCCAACTACTTGGCATATCCGAACGCCAACAAGGACGCCACCGCGCTGGTCGAGGAGAATATTCGCAATAATCCTGACGTTTATCCGTCGAAGCAGGTTTTGGATACTCTGTTTCCGCTGGAGCCGATATCGCTGAAAATGGAACGCGTACGTACCCGTCTCTGGAGCAAGATCAGGACCGGCAGTTGAACGTTTCTGCGCAAGGACGATTAGGGGCCATTGTTCGCACAGCCCTGGAGATCCATCGTGACTGCTTTTGGCCGGTTTCTGCCTGTCATCCAGGGTAGCAATCGACCGTGTATTCAACCGGTCGACCCAACAGATTGGCTAAATCGTTCAGTGGGCGTTTCGTAGTTTCGTATTTTCCGAGGGCGGCTATTTAGCTGCCTTGCCACTTCATTGAGCGTGGCTTGCGAGTGATCCGCAAGGTCAGTCCCTTTCGGGAAGTACTGCCTTAACAACTCGCTGGTGTTCTCATTCGATCCCCGTTGCCAAGAACGTCGATGATCCTCGCCCGACACGGCCTGACTGAAGTCTCCCCAGGCTAACCGTCAAGACGACATCGAGCTTGGAGACCTGAGGCACAAACTGTACGATCGCCATTTCGGACTGCCGGTACTGCCCAAACGCAACGCATAACAAAGGGGATATCAATGCATCAAGTTGCGCAATGTTATCTTGGCGTATGGAAGCGGCGTTTGATCCAGCACCGTTCAGGGCGTTCGGACAGCGAAACGGCCGTGTATTGGCTACAGACACCACGACTGTTTGCCGACCTGCGAATCCCCTCCAGTCCGCTCCCTGGTCTGGCGCTTGAAGAACTCAGCCACTCTCAACATCTGGCGTTGTGTGAACAGAAAGGTTTCGCCGGGGTGACCCAGATCGACGCCGACATTTGCCAATGGCATCGCAAAATGGACTATCAGCCGGTCAGTGGCGCTGAAGACATTGGTCGCATGCACTTTGAAACCAGTGAGTGCCTGATCGAAACCGCTCTGGACGAAAGCTACTACGAAATATGGGAACGCTTGCCCGACTCCCTCGGCGCTTGTCATGGCCAATGGTTGCAAGCGATGGATGATCCGTCGCGTCAGGGCTGTCTGCTATTGGCCGGGGACTATTTTCTGTTCGCCGCCAGCCGTCCTGTACCGCTGATACCGGGCACTCATTTACGCGAAAATTTCAGCCAACCCGAAAGCTCAATAAACCCTGCTTCCCTGTTTGCCTGCGAACTGTCTTTTGGCCGGCATCACGCCGGAGAAACTCCATGGAAAATCGAGTGCTCAACGCTCCCCGCCAAAACCGGTCAATGCCTGCTGCCATCATCGGTGGACCCGTTTGCCCCGGATATTTTCGCCAATGAAGCCGTCATGTCTTCACTCGGCACATTCATTCCAGCTGGTGGTTGGCGCTGTGCGCCTGATCCGTGACATACAGCGGGCCGCCGATCAGTTAAGCCAAAACGCGATCCGTGTAGCAGCTGGCGAAGCCTGCGTTCGGCTGCGAAGCAGTCGTAAAGTCAGCCTATGCGGTGCGTCAGACCCACCGCGCACTCAGGGTTTACGACTGCTGCGCAGCCGAACGCAGGCTGCGCCAGCTGCTACAGGGTATGTTTCGCTGCCGGTCCACTAGTCCCGTACGAATCGCTGCGCCATAACCCGCAACAAACGATCATCCTCTCCCGCGGCGCCAATCACCTGCAGCCCCACCGGCATCCCCCTTACCAGCCCCACCGGCAGGCTGATCGCAGGCAACCCGGTGAGGTTCCAGGCACTGGTATGGCTGAGCAACGCGGCGCGCACATCGATGTCCTGGTCACCAATCCGGACTTCGCGCGCATCGACCGCTGGCGCGGTAATCGGCACGCTGGGCGAGACAAGAAAGTCATAGCTCTCGAACAAGCGCGCCATCGCCACCTTGAACCGTGCTTGGCTGGCTTGTGCGCGGATGTATTGCCAGCCCCTGACTTCACCCGACAACTCGAGGCGCTCGCGCACCTCCTGCTCGAATTTGTGCGGTGCATCCTGCATGCGCTCGGCATGCAAATCGAAGGCCTCGGCGCGTTGCAGCACCAGCAAGGTGTCTTTCATTCCGGCCGCCAGCGGTTCCAGTTCAGCAGTATCCTGCAGCGCCTCGCCAAACAGCTGCTGCGCCGCCTGGTATGCCTGCCGATTCAGCTCGGCGTCGACCGGGCCGAAGCTGCCGGTGGTGATCCAGCCAACCCGCAACGGTCGAGGGTTGGCCTCCGGCGCACAAACTCGCCCAGCCACTACTTCAAACAGTAGTCGTGCATCCTCGACGTGGTTGGCGATCGGGCCCACGTGGTCGAGGCTCGACGCCAGCGGGAACACCCCCTCCAGCGGCACACTGGCAAACGATGGCTTGAAGCCGACCACTGCGCACAACGCCGCCGGAATACGGATCGATCCGCCGGTGTCGGTGCCCAGCGCCAGCGGCACCATGCCGCTGGCCACCGCAGCGGCGCTGCCGGCGCTGGAGCCGCCAGTGATGCAACGGGCATCCCAGGGGTTACGTGCCGCGCCCTGCAGCGAGCGGTCGCCGGTCGGGCCGTAGGCGAATTCGTGGGTCAAGGTCTTGCCGACAATCACCGCACCGGCCTCGCGTAAACGTTGCACGCACAGCGCATCGCGGCTCGGCTTGAAGCCTGCGAAATGAGCAGAGCCGTAGGTGGTGACGTGGTCGAACGTGTCGATGTTGTCTTTGACCGCCACCGGTATGCCGTGCAGCGGGCCCAGGTCCAGGCCTTGGGCGAACAGCTCGTCGGCCTTGCGCGCCTGGGCCAGCGCCACGGGTGCATCGACATGAACGAAGGCGTTCAAGGTCGGATTCAGGCGCTCGATGCTGTCCAGGGCTGCTTGGGTCAGCTCGACGCTCGTCAGGCTGCCCGCGCGCAGGCGCTCGGCCAGCGCGATGACCGATTGACCAAAAAAAGATCCAACGTGAGTAGGTTCCGCCAGGCTCATACAAACAACTCCATCAAACTGTTGCGGATAAAGGGGAAGGGCTGGTTTGCCGACTGCCGGGACGCACCATCAGCATTGCGCTCATGCCCAGTGCAGTGGCTAACGCCG
>NZ_AKJM01000155.1 GCF_000282335.1 Pseudomonas sp. GM48 | reverse complement strand
GCCGAACGCAGCCTCGCGGGCTCGGCAGCTGCTACAGATCGCATTACCGCTTAACTGATCGGCATTAGCCTCGCCTGCCCCCCCCTTTTATCGCCGTCCGACCAGAAACTCCGTTCGAGGGACTTGTGCTTCCGGTATTATGGTATACCATCAGACGCACAGACACCCAAAACCTCTACGGAGCAGCTCATGAGTTTCGAAATCCGCAAGATCGTCAGCTATGTCGAAGAAACCTTTATTGAAGGCGGCAAAGCCACCGATAAGCCCGTGACCATGGTCGGTCTGGCCGTGGTGATGAAAAACCCCTGGCTGGGCAACGGTTTTGTCGAAGACCTGAAACCACAGATCCGCGCCAACTGCTCCGACCTCGGTGCACTGATGGTTGAGCGCCTGGTGGGCATCATCGGCGGCGCCGAGAAGATCGAGGCCTACGGCAAGGCTGCCGTGGTCGGCGCCGATGGCGAAATCGAACACGCTTCTGCGGTGATCCACACCCTGCGCTTCGGCAACCACTACCGCGAAGCGGTCAAGGCCAAGAGCTACCTGAGCTTCACCAACAAGCGCGGCGGCCCGGGCACCTCGATCCAGATCCCGATGATGCACAAGGACGACGAAGGCCTGCGTTCGCACTACATCACCCTGGAAATGCAAATCGAAGACGCCCCGCGTGCCGACGAAATCGTCGTGGTCCTGGGCTGCGCCGACGGCGGCCGCCTGCACCCGCGCATCGGCAACCGCTACATCGACCTGGAAGAACTGGCCGCCGAAAAAGCCCAGTAACCGGCCAGCAAAACGACAACAAGAAGGCATTGCAGGAGCGCTCCATGATTCGGCTCACCGCTGAACTCACCCCGGCTGGCACCAGTTACCTGGCGACCGGCCAAGGCCAGCCCGTGGTCTTGATCCACGGCGTGGGCCTGAACAAAGAAATGTGGGGCGGCCAGATCGTCGGCCTGGCCACGAAGTACCGCGTCATCGCCTACGACATGCTCGGCCATGGCGCCAGCCCGCGCCCTTCGATTGGCACGCCGCTGCTCGGCTATGCCGACCAGTTGCTGGAGCTGCTCGACCATCTGCAATTGCCCAAGGCAACGGTCATCGGCTTTTCCATGGGCGGGTTGGTAGCGCGGGCGTTTGCCCTGCACTACTCGCAACGCCTGGAAGGCCTGGTGGTGCTCAACAGTGTGTTCAACCGCAGCGCTGAACAGCGCGCGGGGGTCATCGCCCGCACCAGTCAGGCCGCCGAACACGGGCCGGACGCCAATGCCGAAGCGGCGCTGTCGCGCTGGTTCAGCCGCGAATATCAGGCCGCGAACCCGGCACAGATCGCCGCGATTCGCCAGACCCTGGCCGGCAATGACCCTCAGGGTTACCTGACCACTTACGAACTGTTCGCCACCCAGGACATGTACCGCGCCGACGACCTGGCCAGCATCCAGGTGCCGACGCTGATCGCCACCGGCGAACTGGACCCCGGCTCGACCCCGGAAATGGCCAGGCAACTGGCCGAACGCATTCCCGGTGCGACCGTTGCCGTCCTCGCCGAGCAACGGCATATGATGCCCGTAGAATCGCCGCGCCTGGTCAACCAGCTGCTGCTGGAGTTTCTGCAGGCCGCGCACTCCAAACAAAACCAGATCAAGGGGATCGTTGCATGACACTCGCACGCTTCCAGATGTGCATCGGCGGTGAATGGGTCGATGCCCTGTCCGGCAAGACCTTTCAAAGTCTCAACCCGGCGCTGGCCGAACCTTGGGCCGAACTGCCCGATGCCGACGAAGCCGATGTCGAGCGCGCCGTGCAGGCTGCGCAGACCGCTTTCGACAGCCCGGCATGGCACGGTTTGACGGCCACTGCTCGCGGCAAACTGCTGCGTCGCCTGGGCGACCTGATCGCCGAAAACAAGGAACAGCTGGCGCAGCTGGAAAGTCGCGACAACGGCAAGCTGATCCGCGAAACCCGCGGTCAGGTTGGCTATCTGCCGGAGTTCTTCCACTACACTGCAGGCCTGGCGGACAAGCTTGAAGGCGGCACCCTGCCGCTGGACAAGCCGGACCTGTTTGCCTACACCGTGCACGAAGCCATGGGTGTGGTCGCCGCGATCATTCCGTGGAACAGCCCGCTGTACCTGACCGCGATCAAACTCGCTCCGGCCCTCGCCGCGGGCAACACCATCGTGATCAAGCCGTCGGAACACGCCTCGGCGACCATCCTTGAATTGGCGCGTCTGGCACTGGAAGCCGGGATTCCGCCGGGGGTGGTCAACGTCGTCACCGGTTACGGCCCGAGCACCGGCGCCGCCCTCACCCGCCATCCGCTGGTGCGCAAGATTGCCTTCACCGGCGGCGCGGCCACGGCGCGGCATGTGGTGCGCAGCAGCGCGGAGAACTTCGCCAAGCTGTCGCTGGAACTGGGCGGTAAATCGCCGAACATCATCTTCGCCGACGCCGACCTCGATAGCGCGATCAACGGCGCCATCGCCGGGATCTATGCCGCATCCGGGCAGAGCTGCGTCTCCGGTTCGCGCTTGCTGGTGCAGGACGAAATCTACGACGAGTTCGTCGCTCGCCTGGTGGAACGCGCCCGGCGCATCCGCATCGGCAACCCGCAGGACGACAGCAGCGAAATGGGCCCGATGGCCACTGCGCAACAACTGGCCGTGGTCGAAGGCCTGGTGGCCGATGCCATCGCCGAAGGTGCGCGTCTGCGCCTGGGCGGCAAGCGCCCAGAGAATCTGGGCGACGGCTGGTTCTACGAACCGACGCTGTTCGAGTGCGATCGCAACTCGATGAAGATCATGCAGGAAGAAGTCTTTGGCCCGGTGGCTTCGGTCATCCGTTTCAAGGACGAAGCCGAAGCCCTGGCGATCGCCAACGACTCGCAGTTCGGCCTCGCCGCCGGCATCTGGACCCGCGACCTGGGCCGTGCCCATCGCCTGGCCCGGGACGTACGTTCCGGAATCATCTGGGTCAACACCTACCGCGCCGTCTCGGCCATGGCGCCGATCGGCGGTTTCAAGAACAGCGGCTATGGACGCGAAAGCGGCATCGATTCGGTGCTGGCCTACACCGAGCTGAAAACGGTGTGGATCAACCTGTCCCAGGCACCGATGCCTGATCCATTCGTGATGCGCTAGGAGTCCTGGAAAATGATCGAACCCGGCATTTACAAAGACGTGATGAGCTCGTTCCCGTCCGGGGTCACGGTGGTCACCACCCTGGACCCGGACGGCGGCATCGTCGGCATCACCGCCAGCGCCTTCAGTGCGCTGTCGATCGACCCGGCACTGGTGCTGTTCTGCCCCAACTACGGCTCCGACACCTACCCGGTGCTGCGCGACAGCAAGCAGTTCGCGATTCATCTGCTGTCCGCCGACCAGACCGCCGAAGCCTATGCCTTCGCCGGTAAAGGCAAGGACAAGGCCAAAGGCATCGAATGGCACTTGAGCGAACGGGGCAACCCGATCCTGGCCAAGGCGACGGCGATCATCGAGTGCGAACTGTGGCGCGAATACGACGGCGGTGATCACGCGATCATCGTCGGCGCGGTGAAGAACCTGATCCTGCCCGAGCAACCGGTCACACCGATGATCTACCACAAAGGCAAGCTGGGCCCACTGCCCGCCCTGGCTTGATGGTTCAACACAATCCCCCTGTGGGAGCGGGCTTGATCGCGAAGGCGGAGTGTCAGTCGACATTAATATGACTGACCCACCGCTTTCGCGAGCAAGCCCGCTCCCACAGGTTCATCACTTTTTTCAGGAGCCGGCATGAGCCCAGCAGCCTCGTTACTGTTCCGCCAGCAGGCCTACATCAACGGCCAATGGCTGGACGCGCCGCAGGGCGCCTGTCAGGACATCTTCAACCCGGCCACCGGCGAGCGTATCGGCCAGGTGCCGAACCTCGGCGCCGAGCATGCGCGCCTGGCCATCGACGCCGCCAACAAGGCCTGGCCGGCCTGGCGCGCACTGACCGCCAAGGAGCGCAGTAATACGCTCAAGCGCTGGCATGCCTTGATGCTGGAAAACGCCGACGCCCTGGCCGAAATCCTCACCCTCGAACAAGGCAAGCCACTGGCTGAAGCCAGGGGTGAAATCCTCTACGCCGCGAGCTTCATCGAGTGGTTCGCCGAGGAAGCCAAGCGCATCTACGGCGACACCATTCCCAGCCACAAGGGCGATGCGCGCATCGTGGTCAGCAAGGAGCCGATTGGCGTCGTCGCGGCCATCACGCCATGGAACTTCCCGGCGGCGATGATCACCCGCAAGGCCGGTCCTGCGCTGGCGGCCGGTTGCCCGTGCATCGTCAAACCGGCCCCGGAAACGCCGTTCTCGGCACTGGCCATGGCCGCGCTGGCGGAACAGGCCGGCATTCCAGCGGGCATTTTCAACGTGATCACCGGCGATGCCATCGCCATCGGTGGCGAGCTGACCGGCAGCCCTCTGGTGCGCAAATTGTCGTTCACCGGCTCCACCGCCATCGGCAAGCTGCTGATGGCTCAATGTGCGCCGACGCTGAAAAAAGTCTCGCTGGAACTGGGCGGCAATGCGCCGTTCATTGTCTTCGACGATGCCGATCTGGAGCGCGCCGTCGACGGTGCGCTGATCGCCAAATTCCGTAACGCCGGACAGACCTGCGTTTGCGTCAATCGCTTCCTGGTGCAGGCCGGTATCCACGATGCCTTTGTCGCTCGACTGGCTGAACGGGTTTCGCAGCTCAAGGTCGGCAGCGGCTTCGACTCCGGGGTCACTCAGGGCCCGCTGATCAACGAGCGTGCCGTGGCCAAGGTCGAAGAGCACGTGCAAGACGCACTGGCCCACGGCGCACAGCTGCTGTGCGGTGGCGAACGCCATGCGCTGGGCAACGGTTTCTTCCAGCCCACCGTGCTCGCGGCTGTCACTACACAGATGAAAGTTGCCAGGGAAGAAACCTTCGGCCCGCTGGCAGCGGTGTTCCGCTTCGACACCGAGGCCCAGGCCGTCGAAATGGCCAACGACACCGAATTCGGCCTGGCCGCCTACTGCTACACCCGCGACCTGGGCCGCGCCTGGCGCATGAGCGAGGCGCTGGAGTACGGCATGGTCGGGATCAACGAAGGGCTGATTTCCACCGAAGTCGCGCCGTTTGGCGGCATCAAGTCCTCGGGGCTGGGCCGTGAAGGGTCGAAGTACGGCATCGAGGATTACCTGGAACTCAAATACACCTTGATGGGCGGCCTTTGAGCCCGCGGGAGCTACGCAAATGAACAACGAAAAATATGAAAAAGGCCTGAAGATCCGCACCCAGGTGCTGGGCGAAGCCTACGTCAATCGTTCCATCGAGAACGCCGACGATTTCACCCGGCCACTGCAGGAAATGGTCACCGAGTATTGCTGGGGTCATGTCTGGGGCCGTGAGGGTTTGTCGCTCAAGGAACGCAGCATGATCAACCTGGCGATGATCTCGGCCCTCAACCGGCCCCATGAACTCAAGCTGCATGTGCGCGGCGCCTTGCGTAACGGCCTGAGTCGTGAGCAAATACGCGAAATATTGCTTCAGGTCGGCATTTATTGCGGTGTCCCCGCTGCCGTAGACAGTTTCCGGCTCGCCCGTGAAGCCTTCGCCGAAGCCGATGCCGAGGCCTCCAGTTAACCCTTGGCTGTTTGATCCGACCGAGCACATGGATTCCCGTAATCGAAGTGCTCTTTTTGCATGGACAGCCACAATCAGAGCGGACCCCATGAAACGCCTGCCACTCGACGACAGCTTCAAGGTCAATCGCAACCCCGTCACCCTGCGCGAAATCGTGCTGGATAAACTGCGAAGCGCCATCATGAACTTCCAGCTCCTGCCGGGAGACCGTCTGGTCGAACGCGATCTGTGCGATCGCCTGGGCGTCAGCCGTACTTCGGTGCGCGAAGCCTTGCGTCACCTCGAATCCGAAGGCCTGGTGGAATTCGCCGATGCCAAGGGCCCGCGTGTCGCGATCATTACCCTGGCCGACGCCGTGGACATCTACGAGCTGCGCTGCGTGCTCGAAGGGCTGATCGTGCAACTGTTCACCCTGCGCGCCAAGGCCAAGGACATCAAAGCCCTGGAAAAAGCCCTCGAAGAAAACCGCAAGGCGCTCAAGGACGGCGAACTGCAACAGGTCATCGACTCGGTCCAGGGTTTCTACGACGTGCTGCTCGAAGGTTCGGGCAACCATGTCGCGGCCACTCAGTTGCGCCAATTGCAGGCGCGCATCAGCTACCTGCGTGCGACCTCCGTATCCCAGGAAAACCGTCGCGGTGCCAGTAACCAGGAAATGGAGCGCATGGTCGAGGCGATCAAGAGCGGTGATCCGCTGGCCGCTCACCAGGCTTGCGTCGACCACGTGCGCGCGGCCGCTGCCGTGGCGCTGGACTACCTCAAGCGCAAGCAGGAAGAAACCGGCGACATCCCGGCGATCACCCTGCCCATCGCGCTGAAAGAACCGCGCATAGGTCGCTGAAATGTTCAGCCCGAGCTTTTGCCCCAAGTGCGGCAGCAATGACCTCAGGTCACAGCTGCCGCCGGGCGATACGCACGAGCGCCTGATGTGCTGCGGCTGCGGCTACATCCATTACGTCAATCCGAAAATCATTGCCGGCTGCATCATCGAGCAGGACGGCAAGTACCTCTTGTGCCAGCGCGCGATTCCACCGCGCCCCGGCACCTGGACCCTGCCCGCAGGCTTCATGGAAAGCGGCGAGACCACCGAGCAGGCGGCCTTGCGTGAAGTTTGGGAAGAAAGTGGCGTGCGTGCGGAAATCCTCTCGCCCTACTCGATTTTCAGCGTTCCGCAAATCAGCGAGGTGTACATCATCTTCCGCGCCATCGCGCTGGAGATCACCGGCCAGTACGGCCCGGAAACCCTCGACTACAAATTCTTCGCGCCCGAGGACATCCCTTGGGACAGCATCTACTACCCGGCGATCCGGCAGATCCTCGAACGCTATATCGAGGAACGCCAGGCCGGTGTCTATGGCATCTACATGGGCAATGACGACAGCGGGAAAATCCATTTCATCCGCTGACAGTTCCCACTCCCCCTGTGGGAGCGAGCTTGCTCGCGATGGCGGTGTATCAACCAACATAAATGTCAACTGGCACTCCCTCATCGCGAGCAAGCTCGCTCCCACAGGGTTTACGGGTGTTGGTCAGAGCGGCGGCATACCCTCGACAATGATCACCTCAGCCTTCGCCACGCCTTCGCGGTGTCCCCTCGCCTCCTGATACAACGCCGAGTGATAGCACGCCAGCGCCTGCTCGTAGGAATCGAACTCGATCACCACGCTGCGTTGCGGTGTCGCTCGGCCCTCCAGTGCTTCGCTGCGCCCGCCGCGAGCCAGAAACCGTGCGCCATAGGCAGCGAATGCCTTCGGCGCCCGCTGGGTGTATTGGCTGTATTGATCGGGGTCGGTGACATCCACGTGAGCAATCCAGTACGCCTTCATAGTGACCTCTTGGTTAATTTTGTATTATGGTATACCACAATTCATTCCAGCCAACACACTGAGCGTCCACCATGGCCTTCAACAGCATCGAAGAAATCATCGAAGATTACCGCCTCGGCAAAATGGTCCTGCTGGTCGACGATGAAGACCGGGAAAACGAAGGCGACCTGTTGCTGGCCGCCGACTGCTGCACACCCGAGGCGATCAGTTTCATGGCCCGTGAAGCCCGCGGCCTGATCTGCCTGACCTTGACCGACGAACACTGCAAACGCCTGGGTCTGGAGCAGATGGTGCCGAGCAATGGCAGCGTGTTCAGCACCGCGTTTACCGTGTCCATCGAGGCGGCCGTCGGCGTGACCACCGGCATCTCCGCAGCGGATCGGGCACGCACCGTGGCCGCCGCCGTCGCCGCCCAAGCCGGCCCCGCCGACATTGTGCAACCTGGCCATATCTTCCCGCTGCGCGCCCGGGAAGGCGGCGTGCTGACCCGCGCCGGCCACACCGAAGCCGGCTGCGACCTGGCACGCCTGGCCGGCCATACACCCGCCTCGGTGATCGTCGAAGTGATGAACGACGACGGCACCATGGCCCGCCGCCCGGACCTGGAAGTGTTCGCACGCAGGCACGGGATCAAGATCGGCACCATCGCCGACCTGATTCACTATCGCCTGAGCACCGAACACACCATCGTGCGCATCGGTGAACGTGATCTGCCGACCGTGCACGGCACCTTCCGCCTGATCACCTTTGAGGATCGCATCGAAGGTGGTGTCCACATGGCCATGGTCATGGGCGATTTGCGTCGCGAGCAACCGACGCTGGTGCGCGTGCATGTGATCGATCCGTTGCGCGATCTGGTCGGCGCCGAATACAGCGGGCCAACCAACTGGACATTGTGGGCCGCCTTGCAGCGTGTCGCCGCCGAAGGCCACGGCGTGGTGGTGGTGCTGGCCAATCACGAATCCTCTCAGGCGTTGCTCGAACGCGTGCCGCAATTGACCCAGCCGCCCCGGCAGTTCAGCCGTTCGCAGTCACGGATTTATTCGGAAGTCGGCACCGGTGCGCAGATCCTGCAAAACCTCGGTGTCGGCAAATTGCGCCACCTCGGCCCGCCGTTGAAGTATGCGGGCTTGACCGGGTACGACCTGGAAGTGGTGGAGAGTATTCCATTCACCGAGTGATCCTCGGTTTAGCGCGATTCCCTGTGGGAGCGGGCTTGCTCGCGAATGCGGTGTATCAGACAACATAAGTGTCGACTGACACTCCCTCTTCGCGAGCAAGCCCGCTCCCACAGGGGAATGCGTCGTCACTGAAAAACCACTTTTGGCTGATAGCCGGTACGGCAAAATGCTTGCACAAAGCTTGGAATACCATAATATGATATTCCATAGACCGGACAGTCGAAGCTGACTCGACGGACCTACTGCTCCCGATAGGCGGGCATTCGAAAGCCCCGCTCATAAACACAACAATGAGGGCGTAAAAATGGTGTTGAACAAACGTGCGACCGCGGTTCTTTTTGCAGGACTGCTGAGCGTGACCAGCCAAGCGTTGATGGCGGCTGAAAGCGTCAACTTCGTGAGTTGGGGCGGCAGCACCCAGGATGCGCAAAAGCAGGCCTGGGCCGATCCGTTCAGCAAGGCCAGCGGCATCACCGTTGTGCAGGATGGCCCGACCGACTACGGCAAACTCAAGGCCATGGTCGAAAGCGGCAACGTGCAGTGGGACGTGGTCGACGTCGAAGCCGACTTCGCCTTGCGCGCCGCCTCCGAAGGCTTGCTTGAACCCCTCGACTTCAAAGTCATTGAACGCGACAAGATCGACCCGCGCTTCGTCTCCGACCACGGTGTCGGCTCGTTCTTCTTCTCCTTCGTCCTCGGCTACAACGAAGGCAAGCTTGGCGCCAGCAAGCCTCAGGACTGGTCCGCGCTGTTCGACACCAAGACCTACCCCGGCAAACGCGCCCTCTACAAATGGCCGAGCCCAGGCGTGCTCGAATTGGCCCTGCTGGCCGATGGCGTGGCGACCGACAAGCTCTATCCGCTGGACCTGGACCGCGCGTTCAAAAAACTCGACACCATCAAGAAGGACATCGTCTGGTGGGGCGGCGGCGCGCAGTCGCAGCAACTGCTGGCCTCCGGTGAAGCGAGCATGGGCCAGTTCTGGAACGGCCGGATTCATGCCCTGCAAGAAGACGGCGCCCCGGTTGGCGTAAGCTGGAAACAGAACCTGGTCATGGCCGACATCCTGGTCATTCCAAAGGGTTCGAAAAACAAGGACGCGGCGATGAAGTTCCTGGCCAACGCCAGCAGTGCCAAGGGCCAGGCCGACTTCTCCAACCTGACCGCCTATGCCCCGGTCAACGTCGACAGCGTGGCGCGCCTGGATTCGGTACTGGCCCCGAACCTGCCGACGGCCTACGCCAAGGATCAGATCACTCTTGATTTCGCATACTGGGCCAAGAACGGTCCGGCCATTGCGACACGGTGGAACGAATGGCTGGTCAAATGAAAATGACGGTAACCGCGTCTCGTCCGTCCACGGCCTCCGGGAGCGCCACCGGCGCTGCCGGTTCGGCAGTCGGCCAGAGCGTTGCGAAGCAACCCTCACCGACGCTGAAGCAGCGTTGGCGTGGCGCCAGTAACCTGGTCCCCGCCCTGCTGTTCCTCGGTCTGTTCTTTCTGGCGCCGTTGATTGGCCTGCTGCTGCGCGGCGTGCTGGAACCGGTGCCGGGGCTGGGCAACTACGAGCAACTGTTCGCCAACTCGGCGTATGCGCGGGTGTTGCTCAACACCTTTTCGGTGGCCGGGCTAGTCACACTGTTCAGCCTGCTGCTGGGCTTCCCGCTGGCCTGGGCAATCACTCTGGTGCCGCGCGGCTGGGGCCGCTGGATCCTCAACATCGTGCTGCTGTCGATGTGGACCAGCCTGCTCGCCCGCACCTACTCCTGGCTGGTATTGCTGCAAGCCTCCGGGGTGATCAACAAGGCGCTGATGGCGCTGGGCATCATCGATCAACCGCTGGAGATGGTGCACAACCTCACCGGCGTGGTGATCGGCATGAGCTACATCATGATCCCGTTCATCGTGTTGCCGTTGCAGGCGACCATGCAGGCCATCGACCCGATGATTTTGCAGGCAGGCTCGATCTGCGGCGCCAGCCCCTGGACCAACTTCTTCCGGGTGTTCCTGCCGCTGTGCCGGCCGGGGCTGTTCTCCGGCGGGCTGATGGTGTTCGTGATGTCCCTCGGTTACTACGTGACCCCGGCGCTGCTGGGCGGTGCGCAGAACATGATGCTCCCCGAGTTCATCATTCAGCAGGTGCAGTCGTTCCTCAACTGGGGCCTGGCCAGCGCCGGCGCCGCGTTGCTGATCGTGATCACGCTGGTGCTGTTCTACTTCTACCTGAAGCTTCAGCCGGAATCCCCGGTTGGCGCCAGCAACGCGAGGTAAACCGTCATGCTCCTGACCCCCAATGCCATGAGCCGGCGCATGCGCTTCGGCCTGTATGCCACCACCGGGCTGATCGGTCTGTTCCTGCTGCTGCCGATCGTGTTCATCGTGCTGCTGTCGTTCGGCTCGTCGCAATGGCTGGTGTTCCCGCCACCGGGCTGGACGCTGAAATGGTACGGCCAGTTCTTCTCCAACGCCGACTGGATGAACGCGGCGATGGCCAGCCTCAAGGTTGCGGTGCTGACGACGTTCTTCGCCGTCGCGCTGGGCCTGCCGACCGCGTTCGCCCTGGTGCGCGGCCGCTTCCCCGGCCGGGAAATGCTCTACGGCCTGTTCACCCTGCCGATGATCGTGCCGCTGGTGATCATCGCCGTGGCGGTATACGCGCTGTTCCTGAAACTGGGCTACACCGGGACCATGTTCGCGTTCGTGGTTAGCCATGTGATCGTGGCGTTGCCGTTCACCATCATCTCGATCATCAACTCGCTGAAGCTGTTCGATCAGTCAATCGAGGATGCGGCGGTGATCTGCGGCGCCTCGCGCCTGCAAGCGGTGTTCAAGGTGACCTTCCCGGCGATCCGCCCGGGCATGGTCGCCGGCGCCCTCTTCGCCTTCCTCGTCTCGTGGGATGAAGTGGTGCTGAGCGTGATGATGGCCAGCCCGACCCTGCAAACCCTTCCCGTGAAAATGTGGACCACCTTGCGCCAGGACCTGACGCCCGTGATCGCCGTCGCCTCGACGCTGCTGATCGGCCTCTCGGTATTGGTCATGGTGATCGCCGCCGCTCTGCGCCGGCGCAATGAAATCAGCGCTTGAGCGCCAGGAGTACGACATGAGTGCAGTGATCAAAGATTCCGCGCAGCAAAATGACAAACCCCTGGTCAGCCTGCGTAACCTGAACAGACACTATGGCGATTTTGCCGCCGTGGACAACATCTCGCTGGACATCAAGGACGGTGAATTCCTCACCTTCCTCGGCTCCAGCGGCTCCGGCAAAAGCACCACGCTGTCGATGCTCGCCGGCTTCGAAACCCCGAGCAGCGGCGAGATCCTGGTCAATGGCCAGTCGCTGATCAACGTGCCGCCGCACAAACGTGACATCGGCATGGTGTTCCAGCGCTACTCGCTGTTCCCGCACCTGTCCGTGCGCGACAACATCGCCTTCCCGCTGGCCATCCGCAAACTGGCTGCCGCCGAGCGCGAACGCCGGGTCGATGCGATGCTCAAGCTGGTGCAACTTGAACAATTTGCTCATCGCCGCCCTTCGCAACTGTCCGGTGGCCAGCAGCAACGGGTCGCCATCGCCCGGGCGCTGGTCTATGAGCCACGCATCCTGCTGATGGACGAACCACTGGGCGCGCTGGACAAGAAACTGCGCGAAGACTTGCAGGATGAACTGCGCCAGCTGCATCGGCGCCTGGGCATCACCATCGTCTACGTGACCCACGATCAGGAAGAAGCCATGCGCCTGTCCCAGCGCATCGCGATTTTCAGCCACGGCAAGATCGTCGGCCTCGGCAGCGGCTATGACCTGTACCAGAATCCGCCGAACGCCTTCGTCGCCTCGTTCCTCGGCAACTCGAACTTCCTCAAGCTCAAGGCTCAGGGTAATGCGGTGGCGACCTTCGAAGGGCAGCCGCTGTCGATCCGCCTCACAGCCGGCCTGCTTACCGATCAGGACGTGCTGCTAATGGTGCGTCCGGAAAAAGCCCTGGCCCTGAGTAACGAACAAGCCGTTGCCGAGCCGCTGGCCGCCGGCTGGAACGAAGTGGCGGCCAAGGTCGTGGAAGTGTTGTTTCTCGGTGAAAGCCAGACCTGCAGCGTGGTCACTTCAGGTGGCACCTCGATGACGGTCAAGGCGCTTTCCGCCGCCGGCATGCCGCTCAAGGCGGGCGACCCGGTGCGCGTGCGCTGGGCCACGGCCGATGCCTGCGTCTACACCGAATGGGCCGAAAGCGACCTGAACAAGGCCGCCGGCGCGCATTGATCCCATGGCCCACAACGGTGGGCCGCTGCTAAAGTGTCACCCTCGGGCCACCACAACGTCGGGTTGTGGTGGCCTTTTTTCTGTCGCCTGTAAGATAAATTGGACAACGGATTCCTAAAATCCCGGTTTAATGCTAAATAGTGCTCAGTATTTTTAACACCCGACCCTGTCGTGCCACACAGTGCAACGAGAATAACGATATGAAAGTCCATTTCGAGAAAAGTGAAGTGTTTGGGACCCTCCACCTGCAAGCGGCGGTGGCAGCATGATCGAAGTCACCGAAGTTTCCATTGCCGAGCTGCGTGCGGCGCTCGAATCCGGCCAGACCACCTCGGTTGAATTGGTCCAGGCCTATTTCGCCCGCATTGACGCCTATGACGGCCCGCAAACACCTACTGCCCTCAACGCAATGGTGGTTCGCAATCCTGAAGCGCTCGCCGAGGCCCAGGCGTCTGACGCCCGCCGCGCCAAAGGCCAGACGCTGGGTCCGCTGGATGGCATCCCTTACACCGCCAAAGACAGCTATCTGGTCAAGGGGTTGACCGCTGCCTCCGGAAGTCCTGCCTTCAAAGACCTGGTCGCCTATCGCGATGCGTTCACCATCGAGCGCCTGCGCGCCGCCGGGGCGATCTGCCTGGGCAAGACCAACATGCCGCCGATGGCCAACGGCGGGATGCAGCGTGGCGTCTATGGCCGCGCCGAGAGTCCGTACAACGCTGACTACCTCACCGCCCCTTTCGCCTCCGGCTCGTCGAACGGTGCCGGCACGGCCACTGCGGCCAGTTTCGCGGCCTTTGGCCTGGCGGAAGAAACCTGGTCGAGCGGCCGCGGCCCGGCTTCGAACAACGGTTTGTGCGCCTACACCCCTTCGCGCGGGGTGATCTCGGTACGCGGCAACTGGCCGCTGACCCCGACCATGGACGTGGTCGTGCCGTTTGCCCGGACCATGGCCGACCTGCTCGAAGTGCTCGACGTGGTGGTGGCCGATGACGCGGATACCCGCGGTGACCTGTGGCGCTTGCAGCCTTGGGTGCCCATTCCGAAATCGTCCGAGGTACGCCCGCAATCCTATGCCGCGCTGGCGGCGAACAGCGAAGCGCTCAAAGGCAAGAAGTTCGGCATTCCGCGCATGTACATCAATGCCGACCCTGAAGCCGGCACGTCCGAAGCGCCGGGCATCGGCGGGCCAACCGGGCAGCGCATCATTACCCGTCCGTCGGTGATCGGTCTCTGGGAACAGGCGCGCAAGGCCCTCGAAGCCGCTGGCGCCGAAGTGCTCGAAGTGGACTTCCCGCTGGTCTCCAATTGCGAGGGCGATCGTCCTGGCGCGCCGACCGTGTTCAATCGCGGCATCGTCTCCAAGGAATTCCTGCACCACGAATTGTGGGACCTGACGGCCTGGGCGTTCGATGACTTCCTGCAGGCCAACGGCGATCCGAAATTGAATCGCCTGGTCGATGTCGACGGCCCGCTGATCTTCCCTCACGACCCGGGCACCCTGCCCAACCGCGAGGGCGACCTGGTCGCCGGCATGGACGAATACGTGCGCATGGCCGAGCGCGGCATCACGCCGTGGGACCAGATCAGCACAGTACCCGACGGCCTGCGCGGGCTTGAGAAGACCCGCAAGATCGATCTGGAAGACTGGATGGATCGCCTGGGACTCGACGCGGTGCTGTTCCCGACGGTCGCCGATGTAGCGCCTGCGAATGCCGATGTCGATCCGCATTCGGCGGATATCGCCTGGAGCAACGGTATATGGGTCGCCAACGGCAACCTCGCCATCCGTCACCTCGGCGTGCCAACGGTCACCGTGCCAATGGGCGTGATGCCGGACATCGGCATGCCGGTCGGCCTGACGTTTGCCGGGCGCGCCTATGACGACTCGTCGCTGCTGCACCTGGCGTCGGCGTTCGAATCGACCGGCAACCAGCGCATGATCCCGCCGCGCACCCCGCCATTGGCGGCTGACAAGCAGTAATGTAGGAGCTGGCTTGCCAGCGATGGTCGTCAACGATAACGCGTTTGAGCTGGATAAACGCGGGGCACTTGACTCCATCGCCAGCAAGCTGGCTCCTACAGTTTCCCCGGATTTTCAGGGATCGACCTGAGCCATCAGTTCCGGAATCGATTCCGGCCGATTGGCAAAACGCTGCGCCAGCACCGCACAGACCATCAGTTGAATCTGGTGGAACAGCATCAACGGCAGGATCAACACGCCAATGGTGCTACCGGCAAACAACACCTGCGCCATCGGCACACCAGTCGCCAGGCTTTTCTTCGAACCGCAGAAAAGAATGGTGATGCGATCTTCCTGATTGAAGCCGAACGCCTTGCCCAGTACGGTCGAGGCCGCCAACACCAGCGCCAGGACCACGCAGCACGCCACCACCAGCCCAACCAGATCCAGCAGCGGAATCTGGTGCCAGAGGCCCTCGATCACTGCCTCGCTGAACGCGCCGTAGACCACCAGCAGAATCGAGCCCTGATCGACGAATTTCAACCAGCTCTTGTTGCGCGCCACCCAGTTGCCGATCCAGCGTCGCGCGATTTGCCCGGCAATGAACGGCAGCAGCAATTGCACGCTGATCTTGAGGATGGCATCGAGGGTCGAGGCGCCTTCGCCGTGGACATTCAGCAGCAGGGTCACCAGCAACGGCGTGAGAAAAATCCCGAACAGGCTGGACGCCGCCGCGCTGCAGATCGCCGCCGGGATGTTGCCCCGCGCCAGCGAAGTAAAGGCAATCGCCGACTGCACCGTAGCGGGCAGTGCACACAGGTAAAGCATGCCCATGTACAGGTCATTGCCAATCAGCGGCGACAGCAGCGGCTTGAGCGCCAGGCCGAGCAACGGAAACAGCACGAACGTCAGGCTGAACACCAGCAAATGCAGGCGCCAGTGCCCGGCGCCGGCAATGATCGATTCGCGAGACAGCTTGGCGCCATGCAGGAAAAACAGCAGCGCAATGGCGATGTTCGTCAGCCAGCCGAAACCGACCGCGACCTGGCCGCTGGCGGGCAGCAGGCTGGCGAGCGTCACCACGCCGATCAGGGTCAGGGTGAAGTTGTCGGGTAACAAACGGGGGCGAGTCATGGGTTTGATCATCCGGGGGTTGCCAGTACGTGAAAGCGACTCTAACGTGACTGGGAATTACCGACTAACGCCGATGAGCCCACCGATGCCGCCTAAAGGACATGACAAAAGTATCCGGCGCAGTATTCCCGGGCTGTCCAGCCTGCCACGGCCGCTCTACGGCCGTACCGAATCGCTGCCCAATCGCGCCCTGACCCGGCGCCACAGCCACCCGTGGGTGCAGCTTTCCTATGCGATTCAGGGCGTGCTCGAAATTCAGACCGGCGTCGGACGTTTCGTCGCCCCGCCGGAGCGTGCCGTGTGGATTCCGGCGGGCATGCCGCACCGGGTGTTCAGTTCGCCGCGCACGGAAATGCGCAGCCTGTACATCGATTGCAGCGTCTCGACATGGGCGCCGCCGGGCTGTCATGTGTTGGGGGTCAGCGATCTGTTGCGCGAGTTGATCCGTGCCTTCAGTCAGATTCCAGTGGAATACGATCAGAGCGGCCCGCACGGCCGGTTGGCCCAGGTGATTCTCGATCAGTTGGCTGAGGCGCCACAGATCGACCTGATGCTGCCCCTGCCCCAGGACAGCCGGTTGCGGCAAATCGCTCAGAGCCTGGAGTCGCACCCCGAGCAACAAACCACGCTCAGTCACTGGAGCGACAAATTCGGCGTCACCGAGAAAACCCTCAGTCGCCTGTTCCTGCGCGACACCGGCCTGACCTTTCGCGCCTGGCGTCAGCGTTTGCGCCTGCTCGGCGCCCTGACACCCCTGGAACAGGGCCAGCGAGTGACCGACGTCGCGTTGGCCTGTGGCTACGACTCGACATCGGCGTTTATCGCCGCGTTTCGTCAGCAATTCGGCGAAACGCCCGGAGAATTCTTCCGCTGAGCCCTGCACCGTACAACCTGTGGGAGCGGGCTTGCTCGCGAAAGCGGTGGATCAGTCGACACCTGCATTGACTGACACTCCGCCTTCGCGAGCAAGCTCGCTCCCACACTGGATGTTCGTCATCCGCAG
>NZ_AKJM01000154.1 GCF_000282335.1 Pseudomonas sp. GM48 | reverse complement strand
GGCATGGATAACGCCTTCCCCCGTCAACTGGCGCAGCTTGACGCGCACCGTGTAGGTCCTGGCCGGATCGATGGCGATTTTTTCCAGGGCGGTCAACATGCGGGTGTCGCCGCCCATGGAGAGCGTCCGGCCATCGCTGCTGCCGACCGTTGGTATCTTGATCGGTTTGGCATAGCGCACCGTCTCGATCACCTGGCCATTGTTGTCGTACTTGTTCTCGCTGACATAACCCAGGGCATCGACGGTAGAGCTCAAGCGGCCGGCGGCGTCGTAGACATAAAAGGTGCTGTTGCCCGCAGCATCGATCTTGCGCGTGACCTGGTCGTTGCCGTTGTAGCGATACTGGGTGGTCAGGTTCAGCCCGCTCGGGTCTTGGCGTTCACTGATGCGCCGGCCCAGTTTGTCGAATTCGTACAGGGTGATCTGCTGGTTTGGGCTGGCCACAGTACCGCGCATCACCTGCACTTGCTGGCCAAGGCCGTCATAACTGTAGCTGGTGGCAAGTTTCAGGCCGTTGGGGTCCTGGGTGACCTTGAGTAGCTGGCCTTTACGGTCGTAGGCGTAGTCGGTAATGCGCTGCTCGCCCTTACCTTCGGCGTCGATTACCCGCACTTGGCGACCCTGGCCGTCAAAGCTATAGCGGGTCACGCTGTTGTTAGCATCGGTGCGAGTCAGCACGCGATTGCCGGCGTCGTAGCCGTAACGGGTGATCTGACCCAGAGCGTCAGTCACCGTGAGCAGCCGCCCGGCCGCGTCATAAGTATTAGTGGTGACCTGGTTCAGGCCATCCTGGTTGGTGATGAGTTGGCCGTCCTTGTTGTAGCTGAAACGGGTCACCGCACCGGTTCCATTGGTAACCGTCAGGGTCTGGCCATGACGGTTCTTTATGGTTACCACACTGACCCCGTCGGGGGTGGTCACGGTCAGACTGCGCGCGCTGTCGTTGTAGGCGTAGGTGGTGATTTTACCCAGCGCATCGATTTGCTTGAGCACTCGGCCAAAGGCGTCGTACTCGGTGGTTTGTCCCTGGTCGAGTGGGTTCTTGAGGGTAATCACTCGACCATTACTGGCATAGGTGGTGGTGCTGCTCAGTCCCCGGCCATCGGTCTGGCTGATCACCCGGCCGAAGGCATCGTAGGCAGTGGTGCTGCTGCGCGCCAAACCGCCGACATCTTCGATACGGCCTATCTGCTCACCACGCTTGTTGTAAGTGGTGTTGCTGATGACGGTGCTACCCGTGGAAATTGTACGAGTGACGGACGTTAGATTACCGAAGGCGTTATAACCATTACGGGTCACGTACCCCAGGGCGTCGGTCGTGGACGTCAGCAGGCCACGATTGTCATAGTCATACACACGCCGATTGTCACTGGCCGCGTTACGGATCGCCTGCACCAGGGTTTTCACCTGGGCATTCAACACACCACCCGACAATGTGGCATTGTCTGCGGCGCTCAATCGCCCTGTGAAATCAGTACGCTCGCGGGCTTCGCCAAAGCTGCTATATACCGTCTCACTAACCTCACCCAACGCATTGACAACGTGAGTCAGGCGCCCCGCTGCGTCATAGTAGGACAACGTCCGATTACCCAATGCATCACTGGCACTGGCCACCCGTCCAGCTGCGTCATACCGATAGGTCAGGCCATACTGCGCATAAATCGCAGCAACTTCATTGTCGCTCATGCCGGTCGTTATGCGTGCCGAAGCTTCACCGAGCAGCTTGCCAATGGTTTGTCCAAAGGCGTCATAACGGGTGCGGGTACTGCGCTCCTCGGTGCTTCCCTGGGCTTGGATTTCACGCACCAGTCGGCCAGCCGAATCGTACTCATACGCAGTGGTCGTGCCATCGATGGCGACACGCCGAGCCACACGCCCTTGATCATCAAAAGCCGTGGTAGCTATTTGTACTGCACCCGCAGCCACTACGGTCTTGATCGTTGAAAATACCGTCGCATCTGAAATCGCCGCGGTATAGGCCGTGGCATAACGAACCGTTTTTTGAGTGTTGGTCGCTTCGTCGTACACCGTTTCGGTGACGAACTGTTTGTCATCGACGCTGCCGATTTGCCGACCGGCCGTATCGTAGTAATTCCAACTCGACAGATCACCGGCAGAGGGTTGGCGCAAATCGCCGAGGGTACCGCTGGCCCGATTGGCGACCAAAGTCACGCTTGCGTAGCGAATGCTTTGCGTCAGCCGACCTGTTGCGTCATAACGGTTTTCACGTAGATAGCCTTCAGCATCCAGCTGGCCACTCTGGTGCCCACTGGCGTCATAGAAAAATCGCGTTGTGCGGTCACCAGTCTGCTGCTTGATCAGTTGGCCTTGACCGTCATAAGTGAAGGTGGTCAGCGTTCCGCTGGCATCTGCATTGGTACTCAGTCGACCTGCATTGTCATAAGACAAAGTAGTCAGGCGATCAGCAGAAGTGCTCACCGGACGAACTTCGCCAACCAGTTTTTTGAGCACCGCGGTACCGTTGTACCAGGCTGCGGTATCGACCAGGGTAGCGTAACGTTTTTCCTGGACTCGCTGCCCGGCAGCGTTGTAACTGTACTCGATGACCGCTCCGACGCCATCGACCAACGCACTGACCCGACCAGCCTCATCGTAAAACGTATAGCTGCGCACGCCCGTCGCATCCTGGACCATAATCTGGCGGCCGGCGGCATCATAAACATACGAAGTGGAGCGCGGTGTCTGGCCTGCTGCCGTTTGCGTCAGGCTGAGCAATTGACCTTTGCCGTCGTAGGTTTGCGTAACGGTCAAACCAGCACTGTTGGTGACCACCACTGTGCGGTTGGTACCGTTATAGGCGGTGGTCCGGGTGCCGGCCGAGTCGGTCTGACTAATCACACGGCCTTGGCCGTCGTAGACTACCGAACTCAGGGTAATTTTCCGGCTACGGTCCGCCCCGCGCGCTACGAGCGTCTGCAACAACTGGCCATACTGGCTATAAATATATTCAGTTACGTTTCTACTGCTATCTAGCGTACCCACGCCGGCAGCATTGACCGCGCCGTAAGTTACCCGACGGCTCAGGTTGCCCCGGTAGTCATAACTCAGCTCGGTAAGGGTCGAACGGATTCGGTTTCGCGCGCCTGTCCAGGTCACCAGCTGCGATTCTGTCAGTACTGCTTGCGGCGTGAGCCCAGTCAACGTGAACAACGCATCACCGTAGCTGATTTCCTGAACTCTCAGCCCTTCGGGGTTATAGCGGTACTCCGTGACCTGACCGCGCCCGTCGACGGCAAAGCGCACCCGATTATCACTGTCGTAGATCAATCGGGTGACCTGGGCGGTACTGGCTGGCGGCTCCGTCCAAAGCCCGGTGGTGCTGTTCAGGATCGCTGTCGCGCTGTAGCGGATTTCATTTAGCAGCTGGTTATCAGCGTTGTAAGTACGAGCAACAGTGGCGCCCGTCGCATCTCGTTCCAGCAGAGCATTACCGTTCGCATCGTACTGATAGGTGACGGCGTTGCCGCGCCCATCAGTGATTTTGATAACGTTGCCATCCAGGTCGTAGGCATAGCGCGTGGACAGGCGTTGACCATTGACCGCCGGAGTTTGCACTTCGATCAATCGGTCACTTGCATCGTAGATGTAGCTCCACTGCTGGCCTAAGCCATTAAGCACATCCGTACGCCTGTTAGCGATGTCGTAACTGAACGTGGTGGTACCCGAATTATCGGTAACCGTCTTGATTCGGTACTCGCCGTTAAGCAACTGGTAGGTGAAACTGGCCGAGGTTCCGTCACTTTGCACAACACTGGCGATGCGGAAGCTGGCGGCGTCATAGGTATAGTCGGTGCTGTAGACGTTGCCATCGACAATACTGTTGTCCACCGGGCTCAGATCAGTGCTGACATTAATCAGCCGGCCCTGGGCGTCATACCCGTAATAAACCTGCTGAGTCAGCGCGCCGCCCGCGGCGCTGCGCGTATCAACGCGATTGAGCTTTCCTGACGCATTGTAGTTCAGCACCAGTTCCTGGCCGGAGCTGTCCTTGACTGTGTTCAGGCGCCCATTGGCACCGTAGCCATAGTTTATTTGAGTGCCGTTAGCATCGGTGACCGACAGCAGCTTGCCATTGTTGTCGTAGCGCTCGACGAGGCGTCGCGAGCCGTCGGTCCAGACCATTTGACCGGCGTCAGCATCCCAGGTAACGGTGTCATGAGCACCATCGCCTTCAGTCGATTGATATCGACTGCCGTTCCATTGATAGACGGTCTGATGGCCATCGCCAGTCGTACGGGTCACCTGGCTACCGGGCGTGTTCACGGTGCCGGTCAATAACAGACTGCGCTCGCCATCCCAACGCCAGCCATCGACATCCCCGTCGCTCAAACCACCTTGGGTGTTGTAGGTGCGGGTGTGCAGTAAATCCTGCCCCAGACCGGAAAGTTGCTCGTCGGTATAGCGCAGCACCAGGTTCCCGTTACTGACATTAACCAGCGCCTGCCCCCCGGCTTGCCCCAGGTTACCCTGGCCACCCACGCCGCTACCCCCCAGCGAATTCAACGAAGCATTGAACAGCCCTAATCCATTACCGGCGACGATGGCGACCATAATTTCCTTAACCCCCGACGAAGCTGAGCCGACCGCGCGGCTCAAAAAACTGCTGCCCGCCCAAACGGCCAAGCAGCGCTACTGTCAGTGCTTATGCTCGGTTTTTGGAAAAAGTTTAGGGGTAATAGAAAATATTTTATGAGGCGTTGAAATCAGTTGTTAACGCATGACAGGCAGCGCTCATCAAGGCAATAATCGCTCGGCAGAACCGCCTCATTACTTTCCGATCGCCGACAAAGAATCCATTCATGGCCACTGATAACACGTCCGCTGAACACAATCGCTTGGCGCGTCTGCTCGCTTTCCTTGGACATGATCCAACCAACTTGTCGCTACTTGTTGATGCCCTGTCATTGGCCATCGACCTTGGCGACATCTTTTATGGCCAGCAACTGATCGATCATATAAAAACCCAAGCGATCGAAGAGCCCAACGTATGTGCGCTGGCGGCACACGTTTCATTGCAAGCCGGTCAATATGCGGCAGCGGGCACCTTCGGTGATAAGGCAATCGAGGGTGGAATCGAGCATTCGGCCGTTATCTTCAACACCGCCTTTGGCCATTTTCACAGTGGCGACTATGCATCAACCCATGCGCTGCTTTCACGCCTGAGCAATGACCCACAAAGCCCTGCCTCCTTGTTGATGATGCATGCACGCGCACTGCATCAATTGGAAGAAACCGAACAGGCCGAGGTACTGATTGTTCGAGCCCGACAGCAAGAACCGGAAGATACCGACATACGCGGCCTACTTGCCCTGCTGCAGTACGAGAACGACAACTACTCCCCGGCATTGATCACAGCGCACGAGACGCTGGCCGACGATCCTGATCAACTCGACGCGTTGATCGCCTGCGCCTCGGTCCACTTCGAACAAAACAACATCACCGCATCACGCAACGCCTGGCTTCACACTGTCACTGCACATCCTGAATGCGGCCGAGCATGGTCCGGACTGGCTCGACTGGAATTCAACGAGCTGGAATTCGAACAGGCTGAAGGACATCTCAAAACAGCGGTTCAGTTCATGCCTGACCATATCGGTACCTGGCATCTTCTGGCCTGGATCTACATTCTGCGCAGGGACAGCATTCGAGCGCGCGAAGCACTCGAATGCTCTTATGCGCTGGACCGTACCTTTGGCGAGACCCATGGCGGACTGGCGATTGTCGATATCATGGATGGGATGAAGGATCGCGCCAAAAAAGGTATTCGCCGCGCGCTCAAGCTCAATCCCGGCGGCTTGTCGGCCCAGTACGCCGAGGCCCTCCTGCTTCAAGAAGCAGGCCAGCCAGAAAAAGCAGCCCAGGTGATCGATCGAGTCCTTGACCGGACCAGGCCCGACAGCAGCGTCACCGGTCGAATCCTGATGGAAAACTGGCTACAAACCCACCAGAACAAAGTCCCAGACCGTCATCCAGACCAACACTAAGTCATCGTACACGGGGAGGTTCAACATGCTGGACGCATCGGAATATTTGCACTTGGCTATCAATGCCAGTCAGAACGATGACCACCACGCGGCACTGAATTATCTAAACACGGCACTTGAGCTAGAGCCGAAAAATGCTGCCGTACACTATTTTCGTGCCGCCGAACACGCCGAGATTGGCCTGCTGGAACGAGCGCATGCGGAAATGATCGACGCACTTGAACTCAATCCCGAAATGGATATCGCACGCTTCCAATTGGGCTTGCTGAGTCTTCAGCTATCAAAGATGGATGAGTCCCGCGACGCATTCGACTCACTCCTGAGAACATCGCGAGATATGAGCTTACGGGAATTCTCAAGCGCATATCTGGAGTTGCTCAATGAAAACACAGAGAATGCGATCGCCCGGCTGACTCAGGGCCTGATAGATTGTCCCAACCCGGCATTGAAGGCTGATATGGAGCGGGTACTGGCAAGTCTTTCAGCTTCCCCCTCTCTCAAAAGTCCCAATATGGCCGAACCCGCCGTGTTCCTTGGCGCTTATCGCGACGCTTTCGAGACTCCCTGATGAACAAAATCGATTCGACTCGCCTATCCAAAGTCCTGGCCGCGCTGGCCAAGCCTAAAGACCGAGTGACATCGAGTACAGCAAACAGCCCAAACGCAGTCAACGTCAAAAAAGGTGCGAAAGACCTTGAAGTGCTGCGTGCACACTTGCAAAGCCGCCTTCAAGACCTCAAAAAAAATACCGAGAACTTCCATGAAACGGCACCAGTGATTACGGTGCAAGAGATCCTGCTTTGGGAATTTGGTGACAGCATTCTGGAGCATCCTGAATTCGGCAACATATCAAAAAAAATTGCTGAAACCATGTTGGAAAATCAACAGCTGGAAAAAGCCATTTACGGAATTGTTGATCGGATGGTGTCGCCCGGCCCCTGATTTGAAGCTTCGATGAGTCAGTAAACCAGCTTTTCAGACTCTATTAGCGACACCTTATAGTCGAGGCCGTTACAGTGGCTTGATGACGGTGCAGTACCCATCGACAATAACTGGGTCGAGGTGCGACACGAAGTCGCTTAATGAAGTTGTTCCCCCCGGCGGGAACCACCCGTGTCACCGGGTGAATCTAGAAGGCTGAATCAAGAGCGCCTTCGACAATGGAACGAGGCACCGTAGGTGCGGGGTACCAATCGTGAGAGGCGTACCCTTCTGGCAGCCATAGCCGGACAAGTGCTAGATAGTCGGTATGGTGAACACATGTGAATCTGCGCAACGATCGTTAAGTTGAGCGAGCGGAAATGGCTTACACGCTCGAACCAAAACGGTAATGGAGGTGGGAATTGCGTCTTTCGACTACGCACTCGTGACCCACATGCCTCCCGGTCGATAGCAGGCACCTAACCCGACGCACTTCAGTAGGCGGAACGTGGAAATCCCGTATCGCTCCCGTCAGGGAAAGCCGTTTGTAAAAACTGCCCATGGCGGTGCGGGCGAAGGAACGAGGAAAAAGCGAACGCCATCCTGTAATGGGTTGGATAGAGGTTGAAACATCACTTCACGCGAAAGCGGGCAGACGTCCTCATGGTCTCTCTTCACACGAGAGTAGGTAGAACCCTTTCAACGGAAGGAGAGCAAATGAACGCAGCAGCATTGACGTGTGCACCTTCCGGCACGTCGTGGGACGGCATCGATTGGATCGCCGTGCAACGTCGTGTCAAAGGGCTGCAAGCGCGTATTGTGAAGGCTGTACAAGACGGTAGGCATAACAAGGCAAGAGCCTTGCAATGGCTGCTGACTCACTCGTTTAGCGGCAAAGCTTTAGCCGTGAAACGTGTGTCTGAAAACAAAGGCAAAAATACCCCCGGTGTGGACAAGGTCACTTGGAATACGCCTAGGGCCAAGATCGGTGCGATAGAGTCGTTGAAGCGGCGAGGCTACTCGCCGCTTCCGCTTCGGAGAGTCCTCATTCCGAAGAAAAACGGTAAGACTAGACCTCTCGGAATTCCCGCGATGAAATGCCGAGCCATGCAGGCGCTTCATTTGCTGGCTCTGGAACCGATAGCGGAAACCACCGCCGACCCGAACTCTTATGGATTCAGGCCGGAACGCTCAACTGCGGATGCCGCCGCGCAGTGCTTTGGTGTGCTGTCACGAAAAGCAAACGCGGAGTGGGTGTTAGAGGGCGACATTCAAGGCTGTTTCGACAACATCAGCCATGACTGGTTGATCGCCAACATCCCTATGGATAAGGCGATTTTGCAGAAATGGCTCCAGGCCGGTTATGTCTACCAAAATCAGCTATTCCCCAGCCACGCAGGAACCCCGCAGGGAGGCATCATATCCCCGGTGTTGGCGAACATGACGCTGGATGGGTTGGAAGCGATGCTGGCGAAGAGGTTTCCCAACGCGAAGTGGACAGCCCGAAAAATGCAGATGGTGCGTTATGCAGACGACTTCATCATCACTGGTTGTTCGAAAGAGTGGCTAGAGAATGAAGTCAGGCCGGCCGTGGTTGAATTTCTGGCAGAGCGTGGACTTGTCCTCTCTCCGGAAAAAACCAAAATAACGCACATAGGGGACGGGTTCGACTTCCTCGGATGGAACCTGCGCAAGTACAACGGCAAGCTCCTGATCAAGCCGTCCAAGGCGAACATTGGGGCTCTCCTTACCAAGCTGCGAGAGTTGATCAAGACCAACAAAACGATACGACAGGCGAACTTGATAGGTTTGCTCAACCCGGTTTTACGGGGTTGGGCAAACTATCACAGTCATGTCGTCGCGAAGAAGGTCTTCAACCAGGTGGACAGCGCTGTGTGGGAAATGCTTTGGCGATGGGCGGTACGTCGCCACCCTCGCAAGGCACGCCGATGGGTAAAGGATCGGTATTTCAAAGTACAAGGGGCGCGTCGTTGGGTGTTTTCGTGTACTGAAAAATCCGCCGATGGTCGGAAGCGTCAGTACACGCTAATAGACGCCTCAGACACGCCGATTGTGCGACATATCAAGATTAAGGCCTCTGCCAACCCTCACGACCCTGTGTGGGATGAGTACTTCGAGTCCCGCTGGGGCAAGAGGATGCTCACTTCCGTAAAAGGTCGAGCCAAGTTGTATCGGATATGGGTGCAACAGGGCGGCAGGTGCTGCGCCTGCTTCAAGCCGGTGACCAAAGAAACACCGTGGCACAGTCGCCATATTGTGAAGCTAGGTCATGGCGGGACGGACGCTGCAGCTAATCTTGAGATCTACCACCTGCGGTGCCCAAGGGATGTGCAATTTGCCAATGTCGACGATGTATAACCGGGTGCCAATGGCGCCTTAGCAGAGGCTTGAGCCGTGTGCTGGGAAACTCGCATGCACGGTTCTTAGGGGGTTGGACGCGGGCAACCGCGTCTGACTACCCGACAAACAGATCCGGCCATGTGCACTTGGGCGCTCGAACTGGCTGTTTGCGGGCTCGTTACGCTGCTCTCGACCTCAGCCGTGCGATGAGCTGGTGTGGGTTCCACATCCAAGATGACACCGTGCTCGGTATCGATCAGATAATTCGTGGAGTAAGCGTAGAACGCTGGGCCGCCCGGAGCGGCCGTCCAGCGGGCCTGAGGATCAGTCAGTGACAAACGCTTCGGGAGTGTTTCGGCCAGGGTCTCCTCATCGAGTGCCTCAAGGTACTCACGCACGGCGAGGGTGCTCAGGGGCGGATCGCTCCAGTTGACCTGCTCATCACCCGATACGCCACGCTGTCGACTGGCATCCGCTTTGATGATGCTGGCGTCCACGGCAAAGCCTTCACCCTGGACCAGACCTGCGTCGATGCAGCGACGCAGAACTTCATTGAGCAGCCAGCGAAACAGGTCGCTGCCCCGAAAACGGCCGTGTCGTTTTTTGGAAAAGGTCGAGTGATTGGGGACTTCATCTTCAAGGCTCAACCGGCAGAACCAGCGATGAACGAGTAAAACAGCCGTTCCTGCCCACTCGATAACTGTCCCATCATGCTGCGTGCTTCCCTGCTGGCCGATGCGACGATTTTGCCGCAGGCCAGACAGGGGAGCTACTTTTTCAACAGAATCGGCCAGAAGTAGCCATTCTCAATATTGCGCTCCCCACATTCGCAATCAGAACAAATATGTAAAGCGCATAAAGCCCGCCGAAGCGGGATTTATTTTGTCAGTAGTTTTCGACTATTCCATTAGTCGTCTATAGATAATCCGTTCACTTTTCTGATTACGAAAATTCTTTCCGCTGCGTCCTTGTTTTTGCGTGGTGGTTGCTGGCCACGCCATCGGTGAAAACGCTCTCCATCTTCTGACGTGCTATCTCGGCACCTCTCCGTCGCAATGGAACCTCGACAAATCTGTAGTTCAATTCGCTGAGCACAATCATGATGATTACTGATGTGAATAAAAGTTCAGTAGTGAAGCCTTGGGAAAGCGTCAACCCTTCTTTCACGGCTACCCGGCTCCAAATTTCCGTACCGTGACTGGCGTAGTAATCGCGGAACGTTTGACCAGATGCTCAAGCGGCTTCACATCAAGCTCAATGAGCAAGGGTTAATTGATCTGCAAACCTGGATGATTGACTCCACGGCAGTACGCGCAACCCGGGCCTCTTCTGGTGCAGGGAAAAAAGGGGGCCTGAAGAACCGCAAGATCACGCGCTCGGACGAAGCCGGGGCGGCCTGACCACCAAAATCCACATGCTGTGCGATGCCAACGGCGTACCACTGAAACTTCTATTGTCGGGCGGGCAAGCCAGTGACATCGCTTATGCCCAGCCGTTGCTGGATGAGGCGTACATACCAAGCTTGCGCAGTCGACCTCGCAAACGCTACCGATGGTTGTTGGCCGATAAAGGCTATGACGCCGAAGCTTTGCGCCGCTACTGCGACCGGTATCGGATGCAGCCGGTGATTCCTCTGCGCAGCATGAAGCGTAAACCTAAGCCGGGGTTGCCGAGACTGTTTGATCGTCACAAGTACCGGCAGCGCAATATCATTGAGCGCATGTTCGGCTGGTTGAAAGAGAGCCGCCGCATCGTTACGCGTTTCGACAAGCTTGCGAAAAGTTATGCCGCGATGGTCTCGTTGGCCTGCGCCATGCGGTGTTTACGACATTACTTTTCGTACAGATACTAGGCTCCATCAACCGGGACATCTCGCCTCGGGACTTGGAGATCGACATGACTACTCAGAACCTCAGCGGTAAAGTGGCATTGATTCAAGGTGGTTCCCGCGGCATCGGCGCAGCCATCGTCAAGCGCCTGGCTGCTGAAGGCGCGACCGTTGCCTTCACTTATGTCAGCTCGGCAGCCAAAGCTGAAGAACTGCAAGACAGCATCACCGCCAAGGGCGGCAAGGCCCTGGCCATCAAGGCCGACAGCGCCGACGCCGACGCGATTCGCGGTGCTGTGTCCGCTACGGTAGAAACGTTCGGTCGCCTGGATATCCTGGTCAACAATGCTGGCGTACTGGCCGTTGCTCCGCTGGCCGACTTCAAGCTTGAAGACTTCGACCAGACCCTGGCCATCAACGTACGCAGCGTGTTCATCGCCACCCAGGCTGCCGCCAAACACATGACCGAAGGCGGACGCATCATCAACATCGGCAGCACCAACGCCGATCGCATGCCCTTCGCCGGTGGCGGCCCGTACGCCATGAGCAAGTCGGCGCTGGTCGGCCTGACCAAAGGCCTGGCCCGTGATCTCGGCCCGCAAGGCATCACCATCAACAACGTGCAACCGGGTCCGGTCGACACCGACATGAACCCGGCCCACGGTGACTTTGCGGAAAGCCTGATTCCGTTGATGGCCGTGGGCCGTTACGGCAAGGCCGAAGAAATCGCCAGCTTCGTCGCCTACCTCGTCAGCCCTGAAGCCGGCTACATCACAGGGGCCAGCCTGACCATCGACGGTGGTTTCGGCGCCTGATGCGTTGAACGCAAACCAAATGTGGGAGCGGGCTTGCTCGCGAAGGCGGTGAATCAGACGACATCAATGTTGCCTGGCACACCGCCTTCGCGAGCAAGCCCGCTCCCACTCTTTCTTTCGTCAGGCCCACTCAAGCGCCGGCAAACCAAAAGCGCCCGGCTCGAACGCCTTCAACGTACGAAGAATGCCATCGGCATGTGCGTACTTTGCGTCGGCCATTGCCGCATCCGGAATCGCAATCGCCGTCATCCCCGCCGCTTTCGCCGCGGTGACACCAAAGGGCGAATCCTCGAACACCAGGCAATCCTCGGGCGCAATGCCCAGACGCCGTGCAGCCGTCAAGAAGATATCCGGTGCCGGTTTGGCCGCGCCCACTTCGGGGTCATCGGCGGTGACGATGAAATCGAACAAGGCGAACCAGTCGCGATGCAAGGTGGTTTTCTGACCGAACGACTGGCTCGAAGAACTGGTACCCACGGCAATGGGAATGTTGTTGGCCTTCAGATGCCGTACCAGCTCCTGTGCGCCAGGCATCGCTTGCGCTGTAGGAAAACGCTCGCGCATCAGCGGCTCGCGGACCACCAGAAACTCTTCGGCGGTAATCGGCAGGTCGAGCGCTTCAACCACATAGCGCGCCAGTTCCCCTGCGCCCCGGCCAATGATGTTCTGCTTGATGCTCCAGTCGAACGTTCGGCCGTAACGCGCGGCAATGATGGACGTGACTTCGGTGTAGATGCCCTCGGTGTCCAGCAACAAGCCGTCCATATCGAAAATCACGGCCTTGATCGGGCCGAATGCCTTCAGTGGTGCATTCATCGCATCTGATCCGTTTTCTAAGGCATCCCGGGCACCCCGCGTACGGCCAATGCCCGGATGGATTAAAGGATTCAGCAGCATAGCGAGCGCCGCTGGCATAGAGCAACGATGAAATCCCGATCCACGCCGAATGGTTCTCCGTGATTTAGCGAATTGCCCTACACCAAGCGCCACCTTTCCCGACTTCTTTCCTTGCAGATCCCCCGCAGAGTTTCGCGCTCCACATTCCGCCAAGCGAAAGACTGCAAATGTTCGATCCCCAAAAGGTTTTGGCCCTGAACAACACCATCGGCCTGTTGGTGGTCGCAGCCATGAACCCCGAGCAGCCGGATTTCGAAGCGTTGCTCGGGGATTTTCGTCTCTGCCTCAACAATTACGAAGCTTGGGCCGAAAGCTTCTGGACCGGCCGGATGCTGGAGGTCGAGCAGGTGTTCACGGTCGGCAACGAAGTCCGGCTCAGCGCACCGAAACACTCCACCACTCCCGTCAGCTCGACCGTCGCCACATGCCCTGCCAGCGGTCCCCTGACGCTGGTGCATATGTTCGAAGCCGCGCGTTTCGTGCCTATCGGCAACACACCGGTGAAGATCGAACCGTTGCTCAATGAAGGTCAGGGTGAACCGCAGTATGGCGCGCCAATTCACGCAACCATCGGCCCCAGCGGCATCCTTGAAATCCCCGATTGCTGGCGCGGCCAACGCCATCGCATCACCTTCTACCCCAACGTTTCCGCTGCTCACGTCAAAGCGCTTTACGACTCCTATCAGGACGTGGTCGGCGACCTGGAAGGCTGGTTGCGCAACGAGTGGGAGACGGAATTCCAACCTTTGTGGGCAGAGTTTTCCGGGGGGGATTTCAAAGAGCGCTACCGCACGTTGCAGCGGGCCGATTGGCATGGTTTCGAGAAATCGCTGCATGGATTGTGGGATGACATAAAGCAGGTCTATGCGCTGGTCGCTGACCTGCAAGCCAATAGCGAAAAGCTCCTTGAGTATCTGACCGAAGCAGAACTGGCGACGTTGTTGAACGCGTCCTCCGAGGCCATCGCCAATCTGTTGCTGGTGCTCGGCGACGAGCCGCTGATGTTCATTTATCTGGCCGCCTTCACCAGTTGGCTGAAGCTGTTCCCGCCGCAGTACATCGCAGAAGTCGTGGCGCAAATACGTACGGAGATCCTGATCGGCTTCCTGCTGGCCTGCCTGACCGGGCCTGCGGGCCTGAAGCTTGGTTTGAGCACCAAAGTGCTGAACAGGATCAAATCCGCACGCGCACGCCGCTGGTTGGCAGCAGCCAGCCTGCGACTGGCAGAACTGACGACGCGATCCGACCTGAGCACTCACGCTGGCGCGCTCAAGCCGTTGATGGTCAGCGCCCGCAATGCGCCGCTGAGACCTGCTCCTGCGGTTCCATTGCTGATCAGCGCAACGGATACACCGGTTGTACAGGTACAAAACCCGGTGGCCATCGCTCGAAAAAAGTCCGGCGCCAGTACCCGCCTCGGCAGGCATGAACATCGGGATGATGTTTCGAGCCAGGCGAAAAACCCCAACGGCGACAGCGCCGACACCGTCGAGCGCACGGCGACTAATAAATGCCCGGTGTCGATGGTCACCGGCGAAGAACTGCTGACCCTGACCGACGGCACCCTCGACGGGATTCTGCCGTTCGACTTCACCCGTCTGTACCGCACCAGCGCCGTCGAACTCGATTGCGGCCTGGGTTTTGGCTGGAGCCATTCGCTGTCGCAGCGCCTGGAACTCGACGGCGAACAGCTGCTGTGGATCGACGCCGAAAACCGTCGCACGCCGTTTCCGCGACCGACCGCGGCGCGTCCGGTGATTCACAACAGCCTGTCGCGGGCGGCGATCTACCTCGGCGAGG
>NZ_AKJM01000153.1 GCF_000282335.1 Pseudomonas sp. GM48 | reverse complement strand
TTCGCGAGCAAGCCCGCTCCCACAGGGGATCTGTGAGCGCCACAAGTCCCCTGTGGGAGCGGGCTTGCCCGCGAAGGCGGCCGCCAAGACACCGCATCCCCGCGCATCACCTCGCGAATATCCCTGACCCAGGCCTCACGTTCACTGTAGTACGCATGCTGAGGCAGTGGCCGACTCAGTCAGCGCCCATCAGTTTTTCTTCGCCTGCTCCCAAACCCGCTCTTCCTGCTCGCGCAGTTCCGGCGTGAACTCGGCTCCAAAGTCCTCAGCCTCAAACACCTGGCGAATCTCGATCTCGGCCTCGGTGCCCGGCATCGGGTTGGGGCAGCGCTTGACCCATTCAATCGCTTCTTCCCTGGACTTCACTTTCCACAACCAGAAACCGGCAATCAGTTCCTTGGTTTCGATGAAGGGACCGTCGATCACCGAGCGTTTGTCTCCTGAAAACTTTACACGAGCGCCTTTGCTGCTCGGGTGCAGGCCTTCGCCCGCGAGCATGATGCCGGCCTTGACCAGTTCTTCGTTGTAGTTGCCCATGGCCGTCAGCAGCTCTTGGCTGGGCATGACGCCGGCTTCGGATTCCTGGCTGGCTTTGATGATGATCATAAATCGCATGGTGATGTCTCCGTTGTAATTGAATGACTCGCTTAATGGTCGAATGGCTACGGTGCAAATCGACAGCACGCTGAACAAAATTGTCGTAGGTGACACCATGGCAGATTTATTTTCGACTTCCATTTCACAACACGGTATTTCTGGCCTGTCCGTTTACTGACCAAAGGAATGTGTCCCCTATGCCAACCTTGCAGATCACCACGCTCATTCCCGGTCGTAAACCCGAAGACGTCCTCGAATTTTGCCTGGAAGGCATCAACTTCCCGAAGATTTTCCCTGAGCGCATCACCCCACTGGGTCATGTCGACCTGAGTCTTTTGCGGATTGAAGCCGGGCGGCAATTTCGCTTTCGCCACTGGATGTTCAACGTGATTCCAATGAACTGGACGGTGGTGATCCGTGAAGTCGGCGAAATGCATTTCATCGACGAAATGCTCAAGGGGCCGATGCGTGCCTTTCGTCACGAACATCGGGTAGCAGCGGGCGAGGGCGGTACGCTATATACCGACCGGGTCACCTACTCGGCGTTGGGGGGTGCTCCCCTGGAGTGGTTGCTGGTCAATGGCTACATGCGGCGGATTTTCGAGGCGCGACATCGCAATATGCTGGAGTTACTCAAATAACACCGCTCCCACAGGGTTTTGTAGTGAGTGAGAAAGCGCGTGTATCCAGTTTTGTGCGCTGATACATGACAATTTATGTTTGGCCATAGGTCGTCGGACAATTTCGTGGTTAACTTCGGCCTGGTCAAAATTCTCCAAACCAACGTCAGAAGGACTCCGTTCATGGCTCAAGTCACTCTCAAAGGCAACCCGGTTCAAGTCAACGGCCAACTGCCACAAGCCGGTTCCAAGGCGCCAGCCTTTTCCCTGGTTGCCGGCAATCTGTCCGACGTCACCCTGAAAGACTTTGCCGGCAAGCGCAAAGTACTGAACATTTTCCCAAGCATTGATACCCCGACCTGCGCCACCTCCGTGCGCAAGTTCAACGCCCAGGCCAGCGACGTGGCCAACACTGTCGTGCTGTGCATCTCCGCCGACCTGCCGTTCGCCCAGGCTCGTTTCTGCGGCGCCGAAGGCCTGGAAAACGTACAGAACCTGTCGACCCTGCGCGGCGCCGAGTTCATCCAGAACTACGGCGTGGCCATCGCTGACGGCCCGCTCAAAGGCCTGACCGCTCGTGCCGTCGTGGTTCTGGACGAGAACGACAACGTGTTGCACAGCGAACTGGTTGGCGAAATCGCTGACGAGCCGAACTACGAAGCGGCACTTGCCGTACTGAAATAAGTAAAGCATTACAATTGTTAACGGCCTGGCTCTGTCCAGGCCGTTTTCATTTGTGCTTCAGTGTCTTGGATAAGTCTCCTGTTACGTAAGCCAAAGGTAAATTGCCGGTAAAGGCGCTTTGCTTAAAACCTGCCAGTGCTTATCGTTCAGCCTCATGTAAAAAAAGCCCACGCGCCCAATGGTTGATCACTCAATGCAATCCTCCGCTTCCCGTAGTCCCCGTCGCTGGCTGTTCGGCCTGCTTGTCCTGCTGGTCATCGCCGCCTTGTGCTGGAAATTCTGGCCCGGCAGCGCTGCACCCAAAGAGGCGGCGGGGCAGAAAGCCGTTGCCGGACATACCGGCAGGTCGGGTGGAATGCGACCTGGATTCGGCGCAGCGTCCGGGCCTGTTCCGGTGCGTGTGGCGCCGGCAGTCAAGGGTGACTTCCCGCTGTATTTCAAGGCGCTGGGCACGGTCACGGCACTGAACACCATCAATGTCCGCAGCCGCGTCGGCGGTGAGCTGGTCAAGATCTATTTCGAAGAAGGGCAGATGGTCAAGGCCGGTGACCTGCTGGCCGAAATCGATCCGCGTCCCTACCAGAATGCCTTGCTCCAGGCCGAAGGCACCTTGCTGCAGAATCAGGCGCAGTTGAAGAACGCTCAGGTCGATGTCGAGCGTTATCGCGGCCTCTACAAGGAAGACAGTATTGCCAAACAGACCCTGGACACCGCCGAAGCGCTGGTCGGTCAATTCCAGGGCACGGTCAAGACCAATCAGGCCGCCGTCAACGATGCCAGGCTCAATCTCGAATTCACCAGGATCCGCGCACCAATCACCGGTCGCGTCGGCCTGCGTCAACTGGACGTCGGCAATCTGGTAGCCGCCAACGACACCACCGCATTGGCGATCATTACCCAGACCCAACCGATCAGCGTGGCCTTCACCCTGCCGGAAAACAGCCTCGACACGGTACTTGCCCGTTATCGCAGCGGCGCCAGGTTGCCGGCTGAAGCCTGGGATCGTGGTGATACCAAATTGCAGGCCACCGGCGTATTGCAGAGCCTGGACAACCAGATCGACGTCACCACCGGCACCCTCAAGTTCAAGGCCCGTTATGAGAACAGCGATCAGTCGCTGTTCCCCAACCAGTTCGTCAACGTGCGCCTGCTGGCCGACACCCTCAAGGACGTCGTACTGGCGCCTTCCGCTGCGATCCAGTTCGGCACTAACGGTACGTTTGTCTATGCCCTGGACGGTGACAAGAAGGTCAAGATCCGTCAGTTGAAAGTCGGCGCCAGCGATGGCCTGAACACCGTGGTCACCGAAGGCCTGGCGGTGGGCGAGCGGGTCGTACTGGAAGGTACCGATCGCCTGAAGGACGGCAGTGACGTGGAAGTGGTCAATGACAGCCAGGACGTGCCGGTCACACCGACCGAACACTTGCAGGGCAAGTCGGCGACCAACGCGGCTGAGTCTGCGACCACGGACAAGGCGAAAAAGGGCGGCGCATGAATCTCTCGCGGCTGTTCATCCTTCGCCCGGTAGCCACCACGCTGAGCATGCTGGCCATTATCCTGGCCGGTGTGATCGCCTATCGGTTGCTGCCGGTGTCGGCATTGCCCCAGGTCGATTACCCGACCATTCGCGTCATGACGCTGTACCCCGGCGCCAGCCCGGATGTCATGACCAGCGCGGTGACTGCGCCGCTGGAGCGGCAGTTCGGGCAAATGCCTGGCCTGACGCAAATGGCTTCCACCAGTTCCGGCGGCGCGTCGGTGCTGACCCTGCGTTTCAGCCTCGACATCAATATGGACGTGGCCGAGCAACAGGTGCAGGCGGCGATCAACGCCGCGACCAATTTGCTGCCCAAGGACCTGCCGGCACCGCCGGTGTACAACAAGGTCAACCCGGCCGACACGCCGGTGCTGACCCTGGCCATCACCTCCAAAACCATGCTGTTGCCCAAGCTCAATGACCTGGTCGATACGCGCATGGCGCAGAAAATCGCCCAGATCAGCGGCGTCGGCATGGTCAGCATTGCCGGCGGCCAGCGCCAGGCGGTGCGCATCAAGGTCAACCCCGAGGCTTTGGCGGCCAACGGCTTGAACCTGTCGGACGTGCGCACGCTGATCGGTGCCTCCAACGTCAACCAGCCCAAGGGCAACTTCGACGGCCCGACCCGGGTGTCGATGCTCGATGCCAACGATCAACTGACCTCGCCCAAGGACTACGCCAACCTGATCCTGGCCTACGCCAATGGCGCGCCGTTGCGGCTCAAGGACGTGGCAGAAATCGTCGACGGCGCCGAGAACGAGCGACTCGCTGCGTGGGCCAACGAAAATCAGGCCGTACTGCTGAACATCCAGCGTCAGCCCGGTGCCAACGTGATCGAAGTAGTGGACCGGATCAAGGCCTTGCTGCCGAGCATCACCGACAACCTGCCGGCCGGCCTCGACGTGGTGGTGCTGACCGACCGCACCCAGACCATCCGCGCCTCGGTCAAGGACGTACAGCACGAACTGCTGATCGCCATCGCCCTGGTGGTCATGGTCACCTTCCTGTTCCTGCGTCGCGCCAGTGCCACGATCATTCCATCGGTGGCCGTGCCGCTGTCGCTGATCGGCACGTTCGGCGTCATGTACCTGGCCGGGTTCTCGGTCAACAACCTGACCCTGATGGCCCTGACCATCGCCACCGGTTTCGTGGTGGACGATGCGATCGTCATGCTGGAGAACATTGCGCGCTTTATCGAGGAGGGCGACAGTCCGCTGAACGCGGCGCTCAAGGGCGCCAAACAGATCGGTTTCACCCTGATCTCGCTGACATTGTCGTTGATCGCCGTGCTGATCCCGCTGCTGTTCATGGCGGACGTGGTCGGGCGGTTGTTCCGCGAGTTCGCCATCACGCTGGCGGTGGCGATCCTGATTTCCCTGGTCGTTTCCCTGACCCTGACACCGATGATGTGCGCGCGATTGCTCAAGCGTGAACCCGAGGAAGCAGAGCAGGGCCGTTTCTACCGCAGCAGCGGCGCGTTCATCGACTGGATGATCGCCGCTTACGGACGCAAGTTGCAGTGGGTGCTCAAGCACCAGCCGCTGACCTTGATGGTGGCCATTGGCACCCTGGCACTCACGGTTTTCCTGTACATGGCGGTGCCCAAGGGCTTCTTCCCGGTGCAGGATACCGGGGTTATCCAGGGTATTTCCGAAGCGCCGCAGTCGATTTCCTTCGCCGCCATGAGTGAGCGTCAACAGGAACTGGCCAAGGTCATTTTGGCCGACCCGGCCGTCGAAAGCCTGTCCTCCTACATTGGCGTGGATGGCGACAACTCGACACTCAACAGCGGTCGGTTGCTGATCAACCTCAAGTCGCACCACGACCGCGACCTGAGCGCAACGCAAGTGATTGCCCGCCTGCAACCGGAGTTGGACAAACTGGTCGGCATCCGCCTGTTCATGCAGCCGGTGCAGGACCTGACCATCGAAGACCGGGTCAGCCGTACGCAGTACCAGTTCAGCATGTCTTCGCCGGACTCGGAACTGCTGAGCCTGTGGAGCGGGCGCCTGGTCGAAGCCCTGGCCGCCCGCCCGGAATTGGCCGACGTTGCCAGCGATTTGCAGGATAAGGGCTTGCAGGTTTATCTGGTGATCGACCGTGATGCGGCGTCGCGGGTCGGTGTGTCGGTGTCGAACATCACCGATGCGTTGTACGACGCCTTTGGTCAGCGGCAGATTTCCACGATTTATACTCAGGCGAGTCAGTACCGCGTGGTCCTGCAATCACAGTCCGGCGAGAAGATCGGCCCGGATGCGTTGAACCAGATTCACGTCAAGACCACCGATGGCGGGCAGGTGCGCCTGTCCAGTCTGGCGCATATCGAGGAACGCCAGGCACAGCTGGCGATCACCCACATCGGCCAGTTCCCGGCAGTGATGATGTCCTTCAACCTCGCGCCCGGCGTGGCGTTGGGGCATGCGGTGCAGATCATCGAGCAGGTGCAGAAGGACATCGGCATGCCGATTGGCGTGCAGACCCAGTTCCAGGGCGCGGCCGAAGCCTTCCAGGCCTCGCTGTCGAGCACCTTGCTGCTGATTCTGGCGGCGGTGGTGACCATGTACATCGTGCTGGGCGTGCTCTACGAGAGCTATATCCACCCGATCACCATTCTTTCGACCTTGCCTTCGGCGGCGGTGGGCGCCTTGTTGGCGTTGATCCTGAGCGGCAACGACCTGGGCATGATTGCGATCATCGGTATCATTCTGCTGATCGGCATCGTGAAGAAGAACGCGATCATGATGATCGACTTCGCCCTCGACGCTGAGCGCAATCAGGGCATGGACCCGCAAACGGCCATCTATCAGGCGGCATTGCTGCGTTTTCGGCCGATCCTGATGACCACCCTGGCCGCGCTCTTCGGTGCCGTGCCGTTGATGCTGGCCACCGGCTCCGGCGCGGAACTGCGCCAACCGCTGGGTCTGGTGATGGTCGGCGGCCTGTTGCTGAGCCAGATTCTGACGCTGTTCACTACGCCTGTGATCTACCTGTATTTCGATCGTCTCGGTCGGCGCTTTGGCAAGACCGGCGCTCAGGAGACGGCGCTATGACGGCGTGCATAACCTGTGGCAGCGGGCTTGCTCGCGAAGGCGTCCGGTCAGTCGACAGGGATGTTGAATGCAAGCACCTCTTCGCGAGCAAGCCCGCTCCCACAGGGGGGCAGCAGGGCTCGTGGGTTGGTGCCGGGAGCAGTCATCGATGAATCTCTCGGGACCTTTCATCAAGCGCCCGGTCGCGACCATGTTGCTGAGCCTGGCCATCATGCTGCTGGGCGGCGTGAGCTTCGGTTTGCTGCCCGTATCGCCGCTGCCGCAAATGGACTTTCCGGTGATCGTGGTGCAGGCCAGCCTGCCTGGGGCCAGCCCCGAGGTCATGGCGTCGACCGTGGCCACGCCGCTGGAGCGCTCCTTCGGCGCCATCGCCGGGATCAACACCATGAGCAGCCGCTCCAGCCAGGGGTCGACCCGGGTGATCCTGCAATTCGACCTGGACCGCGACATCAACGGCGCGGCGCGGGAAGTGCAAGCGGCTATCAATGCCTCGCGCAACCTGCTGCCCAGCGGTATGCGCAGCATGCCGACCTACAAGAAGGTCAACCCGTCCCAGGCGCCGATCATGGTGCTGTCGCTGACATCCGATGTGCTGGAAAAAGGCCAGCTCTATGACCTGGCCTCGACGATTCTGTCCCAGAGCCTGTCCCAGGTGCAGGGCGTCGGTGAGGTACAGATCGGCGGCAGTTCCCTGCCAGCGGTGCGTATCGAGCTCGAACCGCAGTCGCTGAACCAGTACGGCGTGGCCCTGGACGATGTGCGCAACACCATCGCCAATGCCAACGTGCGCCGGCCCAAGGGCTCGGTGGAAGACGATCAACGACTGTGGCAGGTCCAGGCCAACGACCAGTTGGAAAAAGCCAAGGACTACGAGTCGCTGATCATCCACTACAACGGCGGCGCGGCCCTGCGCCTGAAGGATGTGGCAAAGGTCAGCGACGGCGTCGAAGATCGCTACAACAGTGGTTTCTTCAACGATGACGCAGCGGTATTGCTGGTGATCAACCGGCAGGCCGGCGCCAACATCATCGAGACGGTCAACGAGATCAAGGCCCAGTTGCCGGCGTTGCAGGCGGTGCTGCCGGCCAGCGTCAAGCTGAACCTGGCCATGGACCGTTCGCCGGTGATCAAGGCCACGCTGCACGAAGCGGAAATGACCCTGCTGATCGCCGTGGCACTGGTGATTCTGGTGGTGTTCCTGTTTCTCGGTAACTTCCGCGCCTCGCTGATCCCGACCCTGGCGGTGCCGGTGTCGCTGGTCGGCACCTTTGCCGTGATGTACCTCTACGGCTTTTCGCTGAACAACCTGTCGCTGATGGCGCTGATCCTGGCCACCGGGCTGGTGGTGGACGATGCCATCGTGGTGCTGGAGAACATTTCCCGGCACATCGACGAAGGCGTGCGGCCAATGAAGGCTGCTTATCTCGGCGCCCAGGAAGTCGGTTTTACCTTGCTGTCGATGAACGTGTCGCTGGTGGCGGTGTTCCTGTCGATCCTGTTCATGGGCGGAATCATTGAAAACCTGTTTCGCGAGTTTTCCATCACCCTGGCGGCCGCCATCGTTGTGTCGCTGCTGGTGTCGTTGACCCTGACGCCGATGCTCTGCGCCCGCTGGCTCAAGCCGCATACGCCGGGGCAGGAGAACCGCCTGCAACGCTGGAGCCAGCGGGCCAATCACTGGATGGTCGGCAAATACGCCACCAGCCTCGACTGGGTGTTGCGTCACAAGCGCCTGACGCTGCTCAGTCTGCTTGTGACAATCGGCGTTAACATTGCGCTGTATATTGTTGTTCCTAAAACATTTTTACCTCAGCAGGATACCGGTCAGCTGATCGGTTTCGTGCGCGGCGACGACGGCCTGTCCTTCAGCGTCATGCAGCCGAAGATGGAGATTTTTCGCCGTGCGGTGCTCAAGGATGAAGCGGTAGAAAGCGTCGCCGGATTCATCGGCGGCACCAACGGCACCAACAACGCCTTCATGCTGGTGCGCCTGAAGCCGATCAAGGAACGCAACATTTCCGCGCAGAAAGTCATCGAACGCCTGCGCAAGGAAATGCCCAAGGTTCCCGGTGCACAGCTGATGCTCATGGCGGATCAGGACCTGCAATTCGGTGGCGGCCGCGAGCAAACCACCTCGCAATACTCGTACATCCTGCAGAGCGGGGATCTCGGGGCATTGCGCGAGTGGTATCCGAAAGTCGTCACCGCGCTCAGGGCCTTGCCGGAGCTGACGGCGATCGATGCCCGGGAAGGCCGAGGTGCCCGGCAAGTGACCCTGATTGTCGACCGCGACCAGGCCAAGCGCCTGGGTGTCGACATGGACATGGTCACGGCGGTGCTGAACAACGCCTACAGCCAGCGGCAGATTTCGACCATCTACGACAGCCTCAATCAGTATCAGGTGGTGATGGAGGTCAATCCGAAGTACGCCCAGGACCCGATCACCCTCAAGCAGGTCCAGGTGATCACCGCTGACGGCGCGCGGATCCCGCTGTCGACCTTTGCACATTACGAAAATAGCCTGGAAAACGACCGGGTCAGCCACGAGGGCCAGTTCGCGTCGGAAAGCATTTCCTTCGACATGGCCGAAGGCGTGACGGTGGAGCAGGGCACGGCCGCCATCGAGCGGGCGATTGCCAAGGTGGGCCTGCCGGAAGACGTGATCGTCAAGATGGCCGGCACCGCCGATGCCTTTGCCGCCACGCAAAAAAGCCAGCCGTTCATGATTCTCGGCGCGTTGGTGGCGGTGTATCTGGTGCTGGGGGTGCTGTACGAAAGCTACATCCATCCGCTGACCATCCTGTCCACCCTGCCGTCGGCCGGGGTCGGCGCGTTGCTGTCGATCTATGCGCTGGGCGGCGAGTTCAGCCTGATTTCATTGCTGGGGCTGTTTCTGCTGATCGGCGTGGTGAAGAAAAACGCCATTCTGATGATCGACCTGGCGTTGCAGCTGGAACGACAACAGGGCATGGCGCCGCTGGAATCGATTCGCAGCGCCTGTTTGCAACGTTTGCGGCCGATCCTGATGACCACCCTGGCGGCGATCCTCGGTGCCTTGCCGTTGCTGCTGAGCCGCGCCGAAGGGGCGGAAATGCGCCAGCCGCTGGGCCTGACCATCATCGGCGGGCTGATCTTCAGCCAGGTGCTGACGCTTTACACCACCCCGGTGGTTTACCTCTATCTCGACAAACTGCGCCATCGTTTCAATAAATGGCGTGGGGTGCGTACTGATGCTGCTCTGGAAACTCCGCTATGACTGAACGTTCGCTTTTCAACCTGGCTGCACCGCTGATCACGGCTCGAGGCTCGCGTTTGTTGAGCCTGTCACTGTGTGTGGCGATGCTCAGTGCCTGCGCCGTCGGCCCGGATTACCAGCGCCCGCAAACCGCCGAGCCGGCACAGTACAAGGCTGCAGAGGGCTGGCGTCAGGCCAACCCGAGCGATGCCCTGGCTCGCGGCGCGTGGTGGGAGTTGTACGGCGACCGGCAGCTCAATGACCTGATCGACAAACTCAACCGCTCCAACCAGACCGTGGCGCAGTCCGAGGCCCAGTTCCGTCAGGCCCAGGCATTGGTGCGTAGCGCACGTGGGGCGTTTTTCCCGACGGTCGACCTGAACGTGAGCAAGAACCGTTCAAGCCAGGGCACCGGCAGCAGCAGCTCCAGCCTGAGCAGTTCGTCCAGCGGTATTCGCAATACGTACTCGGCCCAGGTGGGTGTCAGTTGGGAGGCGGATGTGTGGGGCAAGCTGCGCCGTGGCCTCGAAGCCGATACTGCCAATGCCCAGGCAAGCTTTGCCGATTTGGCCGCGATGCGCCTGAGCCAACAGTCGGAGCTGGTGCAGAATTATCTGCAATTGCGCGTGATCGATGGCCAGAAGCGCCTGCTCGAAGACACGGTTTCGGCTTATCAGCGGTCGCTGAAAATGACCGAAAACCAGTACCGCGCCGGCGTATCCGGCAAGGACGCCGTGGCCCAGGCCCAGACGCAGCTCAAAAGCACCGAAGCCGACATGGTCGACCTGATCTGGCAACGTGCACAGTTCGAGAACGCGATTGCCGTGCTGATCGGCTTGCCACCGGCTGAATTCAGCCTGGCGGAAAGCCAGGACATTCCGCAGTTGCCGCAAGTACCGTCGGCACTGCCTTCGCAGTTGCTGGAGCGTCGCCCGGACATCGCTTCCGCCGAGCGTTCGGTGATGGCCGCCAACGCCAACATCGGCGTGGCCAAGGCCGCCTATTACCCCGACCTGACGTTGAACATGAACGGCGGTTATAGCAGCAGCACGTATTCCAACTGGATCAGCCTGCCGAACCGCTTCTGGTCGGTAGGACCGCAATTGGCCATGACCCTGTTCGACGGCGGCCAGCGCTCGGCGGAAGTCGACCGTAGTGAAGCGGCCTATGACGAAACTGTGGCCAAGTACCGCCAGACCGTGCTGGACGGATTCCGCGAGGTGGAAAACTTCCTGGTGCAGCTCAAGGTGCTGCAGGATGAAGCCGTCGTGCGCCAACAGGCACTGGATGCCGCCCGTGAATCGTTGCGCCTGACCCAGAACCAGTACAAGGCCGGTTTGATTGCGTACATCGATGTGGTCGTGACCCAGGCGGCGGCGCTGAGCAACGAGCGCAGTAACCTGGACCTGTTGCAAAGCCGCTTGATCGCCAGCGTGCAGTTGATTGCGGCATTGGGGGGTGGCTGGGATGGACAACTTCAGGTGAGCGATACGCAGTAACGAGCAGGCACATCGTGGCGAGGGGCTTGTTTGTGGCGAGGGAGCTTGCTCCCGCTGGGCTGCGAAGCAGTCCCAAAACCTGCACCCCCCAAATTGCTCCAGATAGATCGCGGTCACCTGTTTCGCGACCGCTTCGCGCTCGAGCGGGAGCAAGCTCCCTCGCCACAATGAGTGCATTCGCCATTGAAGCGATGTGTCTGGTACGGTAATCCCAGCCATGAATCCGGGTATGCCCGGCTTAATGTAAAACCTTAAAACAGACGTTTCATCGGACTGATGGCCCTTTGCTCATTTTGTGAGTGCGTTCTCATTCGGAATCAGTACAATCGCCGCATTTTCCCCCGGCGAGAATCGATAACATTAACGGGGGCATTCGCGAGAAGTCCCCATGCTCATCGGAAGTTATTCCCCCACTCTGGTCATCATTTCGCTCTGTGTAGCGATTCTCGCCTCATACACCGCACTGGACCTGACCGGGCGCATTGCCACCGCCAAGGGGCGCGCCGTGCATTTATGGACCGCGGGTGGGGCCATTGCCATGGGCATCGGCATCTGGTCGATGCACTTTATCGGCATGCTCGCGTTCGAGTTGCCCATCGATCTGGGCTACGACGGCGCAATCACCCTGTTGTCGCTGTTGATCGGCGTGCTCTCCAGCGGTTTCGCGCTGTGGCTGGTCAGCCAGCCG
>NZ_AKJM01000152.1 GCF_000282335.1 Pseudomonas sp. GM48 | reverse complement strand
AAAACAAAACCCCAACTGCTTTCGCAATTGGGGTTTCGGAATTTAATCTTGACGATGACCTACTCTCACATGGGGAAACCCCACACTACCATCGGCGATGCATCGTTTCACTGCTGAGTTCGGGATGGGATCAGGTGGTTCCAATGCTCTATGGTCGTCAAGAAATTCGGGTACTGAGTCGTGACCGGCTGGCCTCGCTTCAGCAAATTGGGTAGGTGATAGTTTGGTGTTTTGTGAGTCTCTCGAACTTTCGGTTCATTGCGTCTTCACACACCGCAATCTGGCCTTTCGACGCAAATTGCTTGGGTGTTATATGGTCAAGCCTCACGGGCAATTAGTATTGGTTAGCTCAACGCCTCACAGCGCTTACACACCCAACCTATCAACGTCGTAGTCTTCGACGGCCCTTCAGGGAACTCAAGGTTCCAGTGAGATCTCATCTTGAGGCAAGTTTCCCGCTTAGATGCTTTCAGCGGTTATCTTTCCCGAACATAGCTACCCGGCAATGCCACTGGCGTGACAACCGGAACACCAGAGGTTCGTCCACTCCGGTCCTCTCGTACTAGGAGCAGCCCCTCTCAAATCTCAAACGTCCACGGCAGATAGGGACCGAACTGTCTCACGACGTTCTAAACCCAGCTCGCGTACCACTTTAAATGGCGAACAGCCATACCCTTGGGACCGGCTTCAGCCCCAGGATGTGATGAGCCGACATCGAGGTGCCAAACACCGCCGTCGATATGAACTCTTGGGCGGTATCAGCCTGTTATCCCCGGAGTACCTTTTATCCGTTGAGCGATGGCCCTTCCATACAGAACCACCGGATCACTAAGACCTACTTTCGTACCTGCTCGACGTGTCTGTCTCGCAGTCAAGCGCGCTTTTGCCTTTATACTCTACGACCGATTTCCGACCGGTCTGAGCGCACCTTCGTACTCCTCCGTTACTCTTTAGGAGGAGACCGCCCCAGTCAAACTACCCACCATACACTGTCCTCGATCCGGATAACGGACCTGAGTTAGAACCTCAAAGTTGCCAGGGTGGTATTTCAAGGATGGCTCCACGCGAACTGGCGTCCACGCTTCAAAGCCTCCCACCTATCCTACACAAGCAAATTCAAAGTCCAGTGCAAAGCTATAGTAAAGGTTCACGGGGTCTTTCCGTCTAGCCGCGGATACACTGCATCTTCACAGCGATTTCAATTTCACTGAGTCTCGGGTGGAGACAGCGCCGCCATCGTTACGCCATTCGTGCAGGTCGGAACTTACCCGACAAGGAATTTCGCTACCTTAGGACCGTTATAGTTACGGCCGCCGTTTACCGGGGCTTCGATCAAGAGCTTCGCGTTAGCTAACCCCATCAATTAACCTTCCGGCACCGGGCAGGCGTCACACCCTATACGTCCACTTTCGTGTTTGCAGAGTGCTGTGTTTTTAATAAACAGTCGCAGCGGCCTGGTATCTTCGACCGGCGTGGGCTTACGCAGTAAATGCTTCACCCTCACCGGCGCACCTTCTCCCGAAGTTACGGTGCCATTTTGCCTAGTTCCTTCACCCGAGTTCTCTCAAGCGCCTTGGTATTCTCTACCCAACCACCTGTGTCGGTTTGGGGTACGGTTCCTGGTTATCTGAAGCTTAGAAGCTTTTCTTGGAAGCATGGCATCAACCACTTCGTCACCCAGAGGGTAACTCGTCATCAGCTCTCGGCCTTAGAATCCCGGATTTACCTAAGATTCCAGCCTACCACCTTAAACTTGACAACCAACGCCAAGCTGGCCTAGCCTTCTCCGTCCCTCCATCGCAATAACCAGAAGTACAGGAATATTAACCTGTTTTCCATCGACTACGCTTTTCAGCCTCGCCTTAGGGACCGACTAACCCTGCGTCGATTAACGTTGCGCAGGAAACCTTGGTCTTTCGGCGTGGGTGTTTTTCACACCCATTGTCGTTACTCATGTCAGCATTCGCACTTCTGATACCTCCAGCAAGCTTCTCAACTCACCTTCACAGGCTTACAGAACGCTCCTCTACCGCATCATCCGAAGATGATACCCGTAGCTTCGGTGTATGGTTTGAGCCCCGTTACATCTTCCGCGCAGGCCGACTCGACTAGTGAGCTATTACGCTTTCTTTAAAGGGTGGCTGCTTCTAAGCCAACCTCCTAGCTGTCTAAGCCTTCCCACATCGTTTCCCACTTAACCATAACTTTGGGACCTTAGCTGACGGTCTGGGTTGTTTCCCTTTTCACGACGGACGTTAGCACCCGCCGTGTGTCTCCCATGCTCGGCACTTGTAGGTATTCGGAGTTTGCATCGGTTTGGTAAGTCGGGATGACCCCCTAGCCGAAACAGTGCTCTACCCCCTACAGTGATACATGAGGCGCTACCTAAATAGCTTTCGAGGAGAACCAGCTATCTCCGAGCTTGATTAGCCTTTCACTCCGATCCACAGGTCATCCGCTAACTTTTCAACGGTAGTCGGTTCGGTCCTCCAGTCAGTGTTACCTAACCTTCAACCTGCCCATGGATAGATCGCCCGGTTTCGGGTCTATTCCCAGCGACTAGACGCCCTATTAAGACTCGCTTTCGCTACGCCTCCCCTATTCGGTTAAGCTCGCCACTGAAAATAAGTCGCTGACCCATTATACAAAAGGTACGCAGTCACCCAACAAAGTGGGCTCCCACTGCTTGTACGCATACGGTTTCAGGATCTATTTCACTCCCCTCTCCGGGGTTCTTTTCGCCTTTCCCTCACGGTACTAGTTCACTATCGGTCAGTCAGTAGTATTTAGCCTTGGAGGATGGTCCCCCCATATTCAGACAAAGTTTCTCGTGCTCCGTCCTACTCGATTTCATGACTAAGAGATTTTCGCGTACAGGGCTATCACCCACTATGGCCGCACTTTCCAGAGCGTTCCGCTAATCTCAAAGCCACTTAAGGGCTAGTCCCCGTTCGCTCGCCACTACTAAGGGAATCTCGGTTGATTTCTTTTCCTCAGGGTACTTAGATGTTTCAGTTCCCCTGGTTCGCCTCTTGCACCTATGTATTCAGTACAAGATAACCATCTTATGATGGCTGGGTTCCCCCATTCAGACATCTCCGGATCAAAGTCTGTTTGCCGACTCCCCGAAGCTTTTCGCAGGCTACCACGTCTTTCATCGCCTCTGACTGCCAAGGCATCCACCGTATGCGCTTCTTCACTTGACCATATAACCCCAAGCAATCTGGTTATACTGTGAAGACGACATTCGCCGAAAATTCGATTGTGCTCCTAAAGAGCAACTCACAAATTTTACCTTAGCCTGAGCCGTTACCAGTGAAAGTAACGTTCAGTCTATCTTTCTATCACATACCCAAATTTTTAAAGAACGA
>NZ_AKJM01000151.1 GCF_000282335.1 Pseudomonas sp. GM48 | reverse complement strand
ACCACCACCACCACCACCACCACCACCACCACCACCACCACCACCACCACCACCACCACCACCACCACCACCACCATCCTTGGCATAGGCACTCGATTCATGGGAAACGGTGTCGGGAACCAAAACAATGGAAGCCGAGAGGACGCCACCGATTGCCAGCGCCAATAATCCTCTCTTGAAAAGCAAGTAAGTGTTCATCGTGCATTCTCCTGGTGATTTACCGCGAGCAGTGCCAACGCAATCAGGTTGCAATCCGGGAGCGGTATGGGAGCAACCCTCGGTTCTACAGTTTCCCTGAGCCATTAGCGTGGGATTTTTTCCCACACTCTGTAAATTAGCCCTATCTGGCTCCGGGTCAACCTGCACATGAGAAAGCCGACCGACGGTTGGGGCGGCGGCAGCGTTCAACGTCGGCGGCACACGAAAAAAAATCACAACGAATACGAAGGCGCGCAGAAGGCAAGAGGCCGTGTTCATGACGAACAGGCCTTGGTCGGGGGTGGAGACTGCTGGAGGGTTGGATTCTGTATAGAAATAAAGGCAGATGGTGATGCGCTGCCTGGAGCCGGCGGTCATCCTCGTTGGTGTTCCGGACCGTACGACACGATATGAAAAAAAGTCGCAAACCCCGCGATTGTTCAGGGTTTGCGACTCATTGCCGATACGTCCTTCAGGCTCCCAGGACGTTTTCAACGGGTATACCTGCCGTATTCATTGCTGAATATGTGCAGGCCTAGTTCCGAACCTCAACCACGTCGATATCCGGGGCGTCCGGAGCGTCCGCGGCATCCTCCGCAGCCTCCCTGGCTGCTTGCGCCTGAGCTTCAGCAGCCTCTCTGGCTACGTCCGCCTTAGCTTCGGCAGCCTCTCTGGCTGCGTCCGCCTGATCTTCGGCTGCCTCTCTGGCGGCTTCGTTCGGCTCTCTGGCTACGTCCGCCCGATCTTCGGCAGCCTCTCTAGCTGCGTCCGCCTGATCCTCGGCTGCCTCTCTGGCGGCTTCGTTCGGCTCTCTGGCTTCATTCGCCTCATCTTTGGCAGCGTTCCTGGCCGCATCAGCAGCTGCCCTGGCAGCATTTCTGGCTGCATCTGCCTCTGCCTTGGCGGCATCCCTGGCTGCATCTGCGGCGGCCCGGGCTGCATCTCTGGCAGCATCTGCGCCCGCTACGCCAGCAGCTTTTGCAGCGTCCCTGGCAGCATCCGCGTCAGCTCTGGCGGCATCTCTCGCTGCATCTGCAGCCGCTCTGGCAGCGTCCCGGGCTGCATCCGCATCATTTCTGGCAGCGTCCCGGGCTGCATCTGCGGCATCGTTGTCGTTATCGTCTTCAGCGTCGTTGTCACGTGCGTTGCCTGGGCCTTTGTTCCCGACCATGCCATGGTCATCGTCGTTGTCACGTGCCTTGCCTGGGCCTTTGTTCCCGGCCATACCATGGTCATCGTCGTTGTCACGTGCCTTGCCTGGGCCTTTGTTCCCTGCCATACCACGGTCATCATCGTTGTCACGTGCCTTGCCCGGGCCTTTGTTCCCTGCCATACCACGGTCATCATCGTTGTCACGTGCCTTGCCTAGGCCTTTGTTCCCTGCCATACCATGGTCAGCGTCGTTGTCACGTGCGTTGCCTGGGCCTTTGTTCCCAGCCATACCATGGTCAGCGTCGCCGCGTCCCTGGCCGCCATGACCACCTGCAGCACCATGATCGCCACCATCTCCATGACCGTTGCCACCGTGACCACCACCGCCGTCACCACCGTGACCACCGCCACCGTTGCCGCCTCCGCCGCCACCATTGCCGCCTCCGCCGCCACCATTGCCGCCTCCGCCGCCACCATGGCCGCCTCCGCCGCCGCCATTGCCGCCTCCGCCGCCACCATGGCCGCCTCCGTCGCCGCCATGACCGCCACCGCCACCGCCATGGCCGCCACCGCCGCCGCTACCGCCATCTTTGGCATACACGCTGGAGAAGCTACCAATGTAATCGGGCACCAGGACCGTCGATGCCGACAGGACTCCGCCAATTGCCACAGCTAATAAACATTTCTTTAACAGCATGATGCACCTCCGCTGGGAGTTGCGTAGTCATCTCCGTATCGAACGCAATGATCAGTGAGTTCCCAGCCGCCTATTGGAGCGGCCAGCCAACTGGCGCGGCCATAAATGTGCAGCATTAACGAGCAACTGCGGTTTCCGCACGGTCCTTCAGAGCCAGTTAGCAACGTTACGTGGGAAATATTCCCACAGCTTTTAGATTAATGCTGTCAGCCCCAGTGTCAACCACCGACTATCAGGACTTTGGCACGCGTTGAGAAAAATCGACCGAATCACGCATCAGCATGGGGAAAAAATCGAACATCGTGCTACCTGGAGGCCAGTCCTGAGGAATGTCTACATATGGACTCCTCCTCGTTGCAAGCCGTTCGGCGACTGTTCGGACGAACCCTGGCGGGCTCAGGCCAACAGTTCGGTGATCCACCGCGCCTGCCGGGCGATGTCTTGTACCTTCTCCTCGGGCACGGCCTGCCGCGACCGGGCGAAGTTGCTCAGGGTCTGCTGTTTCAGGTGCAGCATGCGCTGCCACTTGACCAGGAACGCCGGGCTGCGGGTCCGCATCTGCAGCGGGCCGAAGTACAGCTCCTCGGCCGTGTACAGCACCGGTCCGGCGCGCTCGGCGACAATGATTTCGTAGTCGAAGCGGTTTTCCCGCAGCACTTCCTCGCAGAGGATGCGGTAGCCATTTTCCATCAGCCATTGACGCAGTGGCTGCTCGCCACCGTTGGGCTGCAGGATCAGACATTCCTGGCCGCTCAGGCGCGCCTTGCCGCTGTCGAGGATGTCACGGATTGTTTCGCCGCCCATGCCGCAGATGCTGATTGCCGTGATCCCGTCTCCCGGCTCGATCGCCATCAGGCCGTTGGCCAGGCGCACGCTGATCCGCAGCTCTTGGCCGTTCTCGCGCACGGTGCGTTCGGCCGAGTTAAACGGCGTCATTGCCACCTCACCGGCCACCGCCGCCGCAATGACGCCACGGCGCATCAACGCCACCGGCAAGTAGCCGTGATCCGAGCCGATATCGGCCAGGCGCGCACCTGCTGGCACATGTGCCGCCACGCGCTCCAGACGCATGGACAGTGTCTGTTCGTTCAACTGCAGCCCCTTTTCACCATGAACGTCCGGCACCTTTGGCCGGATCGGGGCGCGATTCTGTCGAGCAACGCCGTAGATTTCAAATTTATGCGACAAGGGCTATTGGCTGGGCACGGTTGCAGGTGCCATAGCGGTGGGTTGTTGAATTGCCATGGCGGCATCCCTCTACAGCATGGCATGCATGATGCCGATGACGACGGTCTCACCGCTCACAAGGCCTTTGGATTGCGCGCGTATCGCCTTGGAAGTACGCTGGCTGGACCTGGCCGGGCAACATCAGTTGACGCGCATCCAGCGCGGCGGTGTACCGCTACCCGCAGGGCCGGGGCCCAGATTGCAACGCCGCGACGGAGATTGGCAGCAACGTACCGTGGGTCGGATTTCCCGTAGCGTTTGCAGTCTCGGGAATCCTGCTGACGGTCTTCGGTTGCTTCATCATGGTCTTCGCGAATTGACACAGACCCGAGCCAATTAAATCACCTGTGGCGAGGGAGCTTGCTCCCGCCGGGGTGCGGAGCGCGCCCCCCAAAAAAGGGACGGCTGCGCAGTCCAGCGGGAGCAAGCTCCCTCGCCACAGGTTTGCTCGATGTCACTAGGGCAATGCATATACCCTGAACAGTTTTCTCACGGTATCGTTGGACCCGCCCAGGTACTGGTCGTATGCCTTTTCTATGGCGCCTGTGTAATAGGCTTCGCTCAAGGCCGTATCAACCAGCAAACGGAAGTCTTCGTCGTTACGATCCACGATCATCGCCACCGGCGAGTACTCGAAGATGCGGTCCAGGACCATCAGGTTCCCGGCCGCGCCCTCCTTCGTGATTTCGTTTCGCAACAGCATGCGTTCTGAGAAGAAGGCATCGGCCTTGCCCTCGGCGACCAGTTTGACGCCCTCGTCGATGTTGGCCACGGTTACCAGCGAGGCGATCACGTTGAGCAGGCGCATCCGTTCACGAATCCAGTCTTCGGTCACGCCCCCCTCGAGGGTCGCGTAAGTGTGGTTGGCCAGACCATTGTTGATGCTGGCACGCCAGGTCGGGCCGGTATTGGCAACCTTGCCATTGAGCACATTGAGCAACGGTTCGGCGGCATTCTTGCGCACCACGACCGAGAGGCCGGCGGTGTAGATCGGTATGGAGTAGCTGATCATCTTGCGCCGTTCCAGGGTGGGCGGTGTCGGCGTGCAGAGGATATCGACTTTACCCTGGCTCACGGCGTTGACCTCGTCCGAAATCTTGACAGGCAGGTAGTGCACTTGCAGGTCGGGCAGGCCCAACTCGCTCTTGAGCTTGTCGGCGACCTTCAAGCACAGGTCGATGGCATAACCGCTGGCCTTGTCGCCTTCCTGCTTGCTGAAGGGCGCCAGGTCTGGCAAGTAGCCCAGGGTAAAGATGTGGCTGCTGCGCACGCGCTCAAGGGTGTTGGCTCCAGCTATCAGCGGCAGCGTCGAAAGCGCGATGGCAAGCAGCAATCTGGTGGTTTTGGCAAATGGTACGTTCATGTCCGGTTTCCCCGTATGCAGATGTCTGTGCAGTCCTGATAGCCACGCCTAAGGATTACCGGCCCTGGCATGGCTGGCTGGTGATACGTCGGCGAAGCGCTTGGCGAGGAACCCATAGAGCAAGTAGCCAACAGCGAGTACCAGGGTGCCGCCCATCACTGCGTCCTTGCCGCAGGCATACAGGGCGTACAAGGAGTACGTTACGGCAATCAGCAATACCACCACGTTACGCGTGCGAATCGCCGACGAGACCCCGGCCTTGTGCATGATCACCAGCAGACCGGTCAGCGCAGTGATATAGGGGATCAGGTTGGTTACCGCTGCCAGGCTGACCAGCTTGCTGAACTGGGCGGCGGCATCGGGTGAAATGGTCGACAAGGCCATGAGGGTTTGCAGTACACCGCAGACAATCATGCCGACGACGGGCGCATTCATCGAGTTGACCTTGCTGAACAGCTTGAGGAACAGGTCCTGGTCAGCCGTCATCTTGGCAGTTTGCGCCAGGGTAAATTGCCAGCCCAGCAGCGAGCCGATACAAGCCATGACCGCCAGGGCCATGACGATATGGCCGACCATCGGACTGAATATCGTGGCGTAGACCAGCGCGAAGGGTGCCGTGGACTTGGCCAGGTCAGCATTGGGGATGATGCCCTGGATGACGGTGGTCGACAGCACATAGACCACGGCTGCACCCAACGTGCCGAACAGGCAGGCCAATGGCACGTTGCGCTTGGGGTTTTCCACGGCATCGGTGGCCTGGGCCGCCGATTCCATGCCCAGGAACGCCCACAGGGTCAGGGGTATGGCTTTGCTGATGGCTTCGGAAATCGGCAGGCTGTTCGGGTTCCAGGCAGCGGCCAGCACATCGGGCTTGAACCAGAACCAACCGATGATACTCAGGCCGGCTACCGGAATGATCACCCCCCACACCGTGAACGCGCCGATCTTGCCGGTAATACCAGGCCCCCCGAAGTTGGCGAAGGTGGTCAGCCAGATCAGCGAGATCGTGCCGATGCACAGCGGAATGGCCCCCGTGCCCAGCCAGGGCAAGAAGGCGGTCATATAGCCCACCGCCGAAATGGCCACGGCCACGTTGGCGATGGCCAGGGACAGGAAGTACAGGTACGAGCAGAGGAAAAACCCCGACTTCGCATGGGCTTCTTCGGTGTAGGCGGACAAGCCGCCAGAACGCGGACAGAAGACCCCGCACTGGGCAAAGCAGTAGGCGATGGCCATCGAGCCGATCGCGGTGAAAATCCATGACAGCAGCGACACGGCACCCAACTGGGCCATATTAGTGGGCAACATGATGATACCCGAGCCCATCATGTTGACCGTTACCAGCGTCGTGAGCCCCATCAAACCCATTTTCTTGCTTGAATCAGCCATCGCAAACTCCTTGCCTTTTTCAGAGTTTTGAACCTGGGTCCGGCAACGTGCAGCACGCGGCCGGACAGGGGCTAATGCTTACTGCTTGATCACGTAAACCTTGCAGGTTGAGCGCTGCACAAGATGATGCTGTCGTCATACGGCTGAGTGTTGGTCACGATCAATACCGGGAGCGCTGTGCCAAATCGACGGTTTTTGCCAAAGAACTGGCCGCCCTGGTGGACCGGGCAGGTGAAAGTCGCGTGGCGGACTCGGTGTAGTGTTTGAGCGCATTGAATTTTCAAAGCGTCCATAACCAGAAGTTCTCGGTCGGCTTGACGTTGAAGTTCCTGGGACCTGCATCTTCAGCAGTATGATGTCCCGGGGGCAGAAGCGACTGCCCTATTGGGTATAGTTCATTTTTACTATTTGTTACTTCTTGCCGAGTTTATTTACCGGGCCTCCTGCTTTATGTGGTTCATGGCGCAGTAACCGGAGCGTTTCTGCAAACGGGCCTTTCGGTGCTAGAACAAACATTAGTGTTAATCCAAAGGAACTAATTCTCAGCAAGCACACGTTCCGCCAATCTGGCGCGAATCATGCCTGTTCCAACTGCATGAAGTCGGTACTGACTATGTGGATGACACTTTTGAAGTGAACCGCCTCAGTGCCTGCCCCGATAATCGATAGCTTACTGACGAACAGTCGAGGTCCAGCATGACGAGCGCAACTACAGAGCAAGTCAGCCCTAAAACGCTGAGAAGAGTGATTGTGGCCGCCGGTATCGGCAATTTCGTCGAGTGGTTCGACTTCGCCGTCTATGGCTTTTTGGCCACGACCATCGCCCAGCAATTTTTCCCCAGCGGCGATGCCAGTGCCGCGCTACTCAAGACCTTTGCAGTATTCGCCGTGGCTTTTGCGTTTCGGCCCCTTGGAGGGATTTTCTTCGGCATGCTGGGCGACAGGATCGGCCGCAAGCGAACCCTTGCGATGACGATTCTGCTGATGGCCGGTGCGACGACCTTGATCGGTCTGCTGCCCACTTACGCCGCGATCGGGGTCATGGCGCCGATTCTTCTATCCCTGATCCGTTGCGCCCAAGGCTTTTCCGCCGGGGGAGAATACGCAGGCGCATGTGCCTACCTGATGGAACATGCACCGCGTGATAAACGCGCCTGGTACGGCAGCTTCATTCCCGTGTCGACATTTTCCGCCTTCGCCGCGGCAGCCGTGGTGGCCTACGCACTCGAGGCGTCATTATCGGCCGAAGCGATGGGTAGCTGGGGCTGGCGCCTGCCGTTCCTGATCGCCGCGCCGCTGGGCCTGGTGGGTCTTTACTTGCGCTGGAAGCTCGATGAGACACCGGCATTCCAGGCGGTGACCCAGGAACATGCAGTAGCCCATTCCCCACTCAAGGAAACCTTGCGCAACCATGGTGCGGCTATCTGTTGCCTGGGTGCCTTTGTGTCACTCACGGCACTCTCGTTTTATATGTTCACCACCTACTTCGCTACCTACCTGCAAGTCGCGGGTGGCCTGAGTCGCGCAACAGCGTTGCTGGTGTCGCTGATTGCCTTGCTTTTCGCGGCGGCGATCTGCCCGCTGGCCGGGCTGTATTCGGATCGGGTCGGGCGTCGAGTCACGGTAATGACGGCTTGCGCTCTATTGATTGTCGTGGTGTATCCATCGTTCCTGATGGCCAGCTCCGGCTCGTTCGCAGCGTCCGTCGTCGGCGTCATGCTTCTGGCGATTGGCGCTGTGTTGTGTGGCGTGGTGACGGCAGCCTTGCTCTCGGAAACCTTCCCTACCCGTACTCGATACACCGCATCGGCCATCACCTACAACATGGCGTATACCATTTTCGGCGGCACCGCACCGCTGGTGGCAACGTGGCTGATCAGCACCACCGGTAGCAACTTGTCGCCGGCGTTCTACCTCATCGCGATTGCATTACTCGCGCTGGCGGGTGGGCTGGCATTACCGGAGACTTCAAGGATTTCCCTGCATGACGTTGCGACGCAGGAAAAAGGCGCCGGCGTGAGCGCGGCGGCCTGAAACGTCAACAACCTCTAGCGACTGACCAGCGAACTCGCCAACAAATCCTCCAACCCCATTGGCTTGGCAAAATAGTAACCCTGGGCCTGCCCTGCACCGATTTCGCGCAGCAAGTCCAGGGTCGCTTCATCTTCGACACCTTCGGCCACCACACTCAGGTCCAGCGATTCGGCCATCCGCACAATCGCCCGGACGATCGCGCGACTGCGGGAACTGGTGGTCAGTTCAAGGATGAACGACTTGTCGATTTTCAAGCCGCTGAAACGATATTGATGCACATAGCTCAGGGATGAAAACCCTGCACCGAAGTCATCGAGCACCACCGACATGCCGTTGTCGGCCAGTTGCTGCATGGTCAGTCGGGCAATCGCCGGCTCGGCTACCAGTGCACCTTCGGTCAACTCCAGGCAAATCCGTGACGGCGAGACTCCGTGCCGCGCCAACAGGGCAAGCACCTCACTGGCAAAGTCCGGACGCGTCATGCTGTAGCTCGAGCAATTGACGTGCACCGCGGGCCAATTGGCGTGCCGGGGTTGTGCAAGGATCACTGCGATGCTGGTGAGCATGTAAAGGTCCAGTCGACCGATCAGGCGCAAACCCTCGACATCCGGCAAAAACTCGCCCGGCGCGATCACCCGCCCACCCGGCTGATGCCAGCGGATCAGCGCTTCAAGGGCCAACAGCTCGCCGCTTTCAACGCTGACAATCGGCTGGAAATATGGCAGCAGTTCGTCGGTACGCTTGAGCGCGTTGCGCAAGGCCCCTTCACGCTCGACCTGGTCCGAGACTTCACGGCGCACTTCCTGATTGAACACTGCGTAGCTGTCGCGCCCGGCACTCTTGACCCGGTACATCGCCGCATCGGCATCGCGCAGCAAGTCGGCGGGCTCGTGATGGAACTGACCGTCAGCGCTGACAATACCGATACTGCAGGACGAAAAAACTTCATGGCCATTGATGAAAAACGGCAGGTCAAACGCCACCAGGATCCGTTCGGCGATTTCGATCACCACGTCCAGCGGCGCCTCGGGAGCCAGCACCGAAAACTCATCGCCCCCCAGGCGAGCCAGCATGTCGGAGGCACGCAGACAACCGCGTAGACGGTGGGCGGCCTGCATCAACAGCAAGTCGCCAAAATGGTGACCAAGGCTGTCATTGACCATCTTGAAACGGTCGAGGTCGATAAACATCACCGCCAGGTGCCCGCCTTCGCTGTTGAACCGCGACCAGGCCAGATTGAGACGCTGTTGCAGGTAAGTACGATTCGGTAGCCCGGTCAGCGCATCGTGGGAATTTTCGTGTTGCAACTTGGCATTGGCGTGATCGAGCTCGCGGGTGCGGTCCTGCACACGGGCTTCCAGCTTGAGGTTGGCGACATGGATGGCTTCGGCGGCCGTGCGTCGCGACAACGCGGTGTCAATGTGCCGCGACACAAACGTCAGCAGTTCCTGGTCCCGCTGGGTATATCGCACCTGAGAGGTATAGCTTTGCACCGCAAGCACGCCACGCACCACATCGCCATCGAACAATGGAATGCCCAGCCAGGAGTAGGCTCGGACAGACTCATCAATTTCGATTTCACCCTGCGCAGACAATCGGTCAGCTTCATCGAAGTCGATAAGGCAAGGTCGACGCTGACGGATAACGTACTCCGTCAAGCCTCGGCGCCCACGCCGCGCCACCGGGCATGTTGTCTGCCGCTCATCGATGTAATACGGAAAGGTCACTTCGCTGGTCGCGTCGTCGAACAGTGCAATGTAGAAGTTCTGCGCGAACAACAGATCACCGACGATGCCATGCAAGGATTGAAACAGCTCAGACATCTCACCAGGCTGGCTCGACAGCTCAGCAATCTGGAACAGCGCATTCTGCAGATGTTCGGCGCGTTCCCGGTCTGCCACTTCCTGCCTCAATGCGTCGTTGAGTGCCGAAAGCTCCAGGGTGCGACGCAGCACCGTCCCTTCGAGGTCCTCTCGGTGCAGAATCCGGTCCAGCGCCATCGCCACGTGGCGGGCCACCACCAGAAACAGCGCGCGGTCTTCAGCGCTGTAGGTACGAGAAACGTCGTAGACCTGCATCGCCAGCATGCCAAATACGTCATCCGATGCATTTTTCAACGGTGCGCCCATCCAGAACTCGGGACGATCACCCACGCAGTAGAAACGGCCCTCGGCCTGAGCCGCGAGAATGCCGGCGGCGTCGATCAGCAGCGGCTGGCCAGTGGTCAACACCTGGCCGGTCAACGACAGGCGCGAAGGGTCAAGGTATTCGTAGTTCTCGGACTCCAGGGCATCAACGTCGATGATGTCGACGTAATACGGGTAGTCAATCTTGCCACTGTGCGGGTCATACAGCGCGAGATAGAAGTTCTCGGCATCGATCAGACTGGCTAGCAGCCGGTGAACCCCCACCAGAAACACCGACCGGTCGCGGGTCGAACTGGCCAGGTAAGTAATTTCATACAGCACACGCTGAGTAATCTGCGCACGGGCCAGGGTATTGGTCTGTACTTGAATGCCCAAGTGCCGGGCAAACTCGGCGAGCGCCGTCTGCGCGGTATCGGTGACTGGCGCGAGTAGCCAACCCAGCACACTTTCGCCTTTACCGGTCGGCCAGCGTTGCAAGCACCTGGTTGAGCAAAAGGCATCGAACTGTTCATTTGCAACGCTTGATGGCCAGTGCACCCGTGGGTCGCCTTGCCCGAACAAATGCATTTGCTCACCGGCGCGGTAAACGGCCCACGCGGTGGTATGGCCCCAGTTGCGTGCCGAATCCAGCAATTGCTCGATCGTGTCCTCGTTGCCAGCGTCTGCCATGCCGGCAGTATCCGGGTTCCCTTGCAGTTGGGATGCGACCGCGTCGCAGTCATTCGATTGCCATGGGGAGTCGGTCAATGGACGAAAACTCATCTGTGCTCCCTGAGCCAAAACTGGCGATACTCACTTACTGACCGCTAGCAATGCGCCAGTGAGCTTTCGATTTAGAGCTTATAGAAGTTTTTTTCAATAGTTTTATGCGCTTTATTGCCAACTATGGGACAGACAACAAGTTATTCGCTACCAATTGCCCAGGGCTGCCTTTTCTACGGTGATGTTTTTGAACGCCCTGAAGGGTGAGAGAGCCGCTGCGGCTCAGCGTTTCGCACTGTTCACTTAGAGCCCACGCAGGAACGGCTGAGGCAGTAATTTCGCTTTTCTGCGGGCAAAACAAAACCCCAACTG
>NZ_AKJM01000150.1 GCF_000282335.1 Pseudomonas sp. GM48 | reverse complement strand
CCGCTCCCACAGGTTCAGCGGTTGAACGCAAAATCTGCGAACTACCCAAATCATTGTGGGAGCGGTGGTGCACTCAGTAAAGCGTCAGGCCCATTCTTTACGCAGTTGACGCGCAGCGTTGACCATGTGCACCAGTGCCGCTTCGGTTTCCGGCCAGCCGCGGGTTTTCAGGCCGCAGTCCGGGTTGACCCACAGGCGGTCGGCGGGGATGCGCTTGGCCGCTTTGCGCAGCAGGTTGGCCATTTCCGAGGAGTCCGGCACGCGTGGCGAGTGGATGTCGTACACGCCAGGGCCGATTTCGTTCGGGTAGGCGAAGGCTTCGAACGCGTGCAACAACTCCATGTCCGAGCGCGAGGTTTCGATGGTGATCACGTCGGCATCCATGGCGGCAATGGACTCGATCACGTCGTTGAACTCGCTGTAGCACATGTGGGTGTGGATCTGGGTTTCGTCACGCACACCGGACGCGCACAGGCGGAACACTTCGGTCGCCCAGTCCAGATAGTGCTGCCACTGCGCCTGGCGCAACGGCAAGCCTTCGCGGAACGCAGCTTCGTCGATCTGCACGATCTTGATCCCGGCGGCTTCCAGGTCCACAACCTCATCGCGAATCGCCAGGGCCAGTTGACGGGCCTGCACTTCGCGGCTGACGTCTTCGCGGGGGAACGACCACATCAGCATGGTCACGGGCCCGGTCAGCATGCCCTTCATCACTTTGTCGGTGAGGCCTTGGGCGTAGCGGATCCACTCCACGGTCATGGCTTTCGGGCGGCTCAGGTCGCCGAAGATCACCGCCGGTTTCACGCAACGCGAACCGTAGCTTTGGACCCAGCCGAAACGGGTGAACACATAACCATCGAGTTGCTCGGCGAAGTATTCGACCATGTCGTTACGTTCGGCTTCACCGTGCACCAACACGTCCAGGCCCAGACGCTCCTGAATTTGCACGGCGTGACGAATCTCGCTGTGCATGGCTTCGGTGTATTCGGCTTCGGTCAGCTTGCCTTGTTTGAACGACTGGCGCGCCAGGCGAATCGACGCGGTTTGCGGGAACGAACCGATGGTGGTGGTCGGGAACAGTGGCAGGTTCAGGCCTGCGCGTTGCTTGGCGATACGCTGGGCAAACAGCGAATGACGCTGGCTGTCCTGGGCGGTGATCGCCGCAACACGCGCCTGCACGGCTGGCTTGTGAATGCGAGGCGAAGCAGCACGGCTAGCCTGCACGGCGCGGCTTTGAGTCAGCGCTGCAAGCACCTGCGGCGCTTCCGGCGCGTTGACCGCCTGGGCCAGCACCGCCACTTCCTCGCACTTCTGCACGGCAAACGCCAGCCAGCTTTTCAGTTCGGCATCGAGCTTGTCTTCACGCCCCAGGTCGACCGGGCTGTGCAGTAGCGAGCAGGATGGCGCGACCCACAAGCGATCACCCAGACGCTCGTGAGCGTGTTGCAGGGTGGCCAAGGTATTTTCCAGGTCGCAGCGCCAGACGTTACGGCCGTTGACCACACCCAGCGACAGCACTTTGTAGGCAGGCAGGCGATCGAGGATGGTCGGGAACTGCTCAGGTGCGCGGACCAGGTCGATGTGCAGGCCGTCCACCGGCAGATTGGCGGCCAGGCCCAGATTCTCTTCCAGACCGCCGAAGTAAGTGGCGACCAGCTTCTTCAGCGGATCGCGCTGAATCAGGTTGTAGGCACGCTCAAAGGCGTTTTTCCATTCTTGCGGCAGGTCGAGCACCAGGATCGGCTCGTCGATTTGCACCCACTCAACGCCCTGTGCCGCGAGGCGCTGGAAGATCTGGCCGTACAGCGGCAGCAGGCGATCCAGCAGCTCCAGCTTGTCGAATCCGGCACCCTTGGCCTTGCCCAGCCACAGGTACGTCAGCGGGCCAATGATGACGGGCTTGACGTTGTGACCCAACGCGCGGGCTTCTTCGACTTCTTCGAACAGTTGATCCCAGCCGAGCTGGAACTGCTGATCGGCGCTGAACTCAGGGACGAGGTAGTGATAGTTGGTGTCGAACCACTTGGTCATTTCCTGGGCGTGCGCGCCACCGCAGCAACTGTCGCTCACACCGCGAGCCATGCCGAACAGAGTTTGCAGGCTGGCCTTGCCGTCGTGCGGGCGGAAACGCTCAGGGATCACACCGAACATCAACGAGTGGGTCAGGACCTGGTCGTACCAGGCAAAGTCGCCGACCGGCAGTAATTCGATGCCGGCCTTTTTCTGCAAGTCCCAGTGGGTCTTGCGCAGGTCACGGCCAACGGCGCGCAGACCGGCTTCGTCGAGCTCGCCCTTCCAGAACGCCTCTTGGGCTTTTTTCAGTTCGCGGTCGCGGCCAATGCGCGGAAATCCAAGGGAATGGGCAACAGCCATGTCAAATAACTCCAATGCGTTTGATGGGAGCCATTGTCGACAGTTGCCCACGAGTGAGACAAACTCATTTTAATATTGATGATCACAAATTATTCTCATGATCGAAGATGCTGCGCAACCGGCGCTGGATGGACACCTGGCTCAACGCGCCCGCCCCGATGCTCAACCCGTACCTGAAAAAACCACTGGCGTGACCGAACCGTGGCGTGTGCGTAAGCCGGGCGTCGATGGCATCATCACTCGCTACGAAAGTTTCGATACCCGCCCCCTCTGATCGGCTAAGGAATAGTCCCGATGCGTATCAAAACACTGCTGGCCTGTGCCACGGCGTTCTACCCAGACATCAACGCGCAGACCGCCGGGATCACCCCATGACGGCCATTTTTCGGCCGCGTCCGACGTTGATCTTTTTGCTGCTGTTGCTGGTGCTGGTGTTCTGGCTGTCCCTGGCCCTCGGGCCGCTCAGCCTGCCACTGGGCGATACGTTGCTGGCCGGGATGCGCCTTTTGGGGTTGCCACTTGACGGTGGCGACACGCAACAGGCGGAGCTGATCCTCGGTCAAATCCGCCTGCCGCGCAGCTTGCTCGGTATCGCCGTCGGTTCGGTATTGGCTTTGTCCGGCGTGGCGATGCAGGGGTTGTTCCGCAACCCCTTGGCGGATCCGGGTCTGGTAGGCGTCTCGGGTGGAGCGGCACTCGGTGCCGCCATTGCCATCGTCGGCGGCAGTCTGTTCGGCGGCTTACCGCCTGCAATCGAACCCTACCTGCTGTCGATCAGCGCCTTCGCCGGCGGCCTGATCGTGACGGCAGTGGTGTATCGCTTCGGTCGCCGCGACGGGCAAACCGACGTCGCCACCCTGCTCCTGGCAGGCGTGGCGATGACGGCCATGGCCGGTGCCGGGGTCGGACTGTTCACCTACCTGGCCGACGACGCGGCCTTGCGCACCCTGACGTTCTGGAACCTGGGCAGCCTCAACGGTGCCGGTTATCCACGTTTATGGCCGTTGCTGATCGTCACCGTGGGCGTGGCGTTGTGGTTGCCACGTCGGGCGGCGGCGCTCAATGCGATGTTGCTGGGTGAATCGGAGGCCCGTCACCTGGGCTTCGACGTCGAACGAATAAAGCTTGAGCTCGTATTGTGCACGGCTCTGGGCGTCGGCACGGCGGTCGCGGCGGCCGGCCTGATCGGTTTTATCGGTCTGGTGGTGCCGCATCTGATGCGCCTGCTGGTCGGCCCGGATCACCGGGTGTTGCTGCCAGCATCGTTACTGGCCGGTGCCAGCCTGCTGTTGCTGGCGGATCTGGCGGCGCGCTTGCTATTGGCCCCGGCCGAATTGCCTATCGGTATCGTGACGGCACTGATCGGGGCTCCGTTTTTTCTCTATCTGCTGGTACGAGGGCGTTCCTGATGCTGCGGGCAAACAACTTGCTGGTCCGCCGTGGCAACCGCACGGTACTGGCGAACATCGATATCGAGTTGCGCCCGGGCGAGGTGCTGGGTGTGCTGGGGCCGAACGGTGCCGGCAAAAGTACCCTGCTCGCTGCTTTGTGCGGCGACCTGGCGACCCGCGAAGGCACGGTCAGCCTCGACGAACGTCAACTCGCCGACTGGCCGGGACAGGAGCGGGCCAAACGCCTGGCCGTGCTGCCGCAGAGTTCGTCCTTGAACTTTGCCTTTTCCGTCAATGAAGTTGTCGGCATGGGGCGCTTGCCTCACGCCAGCGGTCGGGTGCGCGATGCCGAGATCGTCATCGAGGCGCTGCGCTGCGCCGACGCCCTGCACCTGGCCGGACGCAGTTATCTGGCCCTGTCCGGTGGCGAACGCCAGCGCGTGCATCTGGCGCGGGTACTCGCTCAACTCTGGCCGGGTGCCGAAGGGCAAACCCTGCTGCTCGATGAACCAACGTCAATGCTCGATCCGCTGCACCAGCACACCATTTTGCAAGCCGTGCGCGACTTCGCCGAGCGTGGGACGGCGGTGCTGGTGATCCTGCACGACCTCAACCTCGCCGCACGTTACTGCGATCAACTACTGTTGTTGCAACAAGGCCTGCCCCACGCCTACGGCCCGCCGGCAGAGGTGCTGACCGCCGAGGCAATGGCGGCGGTGTACGGGCTGGAAGTGCTGATTCACCAGCACCCGGAACGCGGCCACCCGTTGATCATCGCGCGCTGATACCGCTCCCCTCTTTCAATGATCGAGGGGACTACTGCCTTACAGGGAAACCCAATGCGCTTTCTGTTGCTCTGTGCATTCAGTCTGTTGGCCGCCTGCCAAACCACCCATCACGTCACGCCGCCCCCAGCGCCAATCGCCCCGCAAGGCCGCGATCACACTGACCTAGGGGTTATCCGTGAACTCGCTACCGGGCGCACGTTAACGCCGCAAGAACTGGTCGAACGCCTGGCCGTTGCGCCGCGTGTGTTGGTCGGTGAACAGCACGACAACCCGGATCACCATGCCGTGCAATTGTGGCTGCTGCGCGAACTGGCGGCACAACGCTCCCAAGGCAGCCTGCTGATGGAAATGCTCAATCCCGATCAACAGGCCAAAGTCGATGCCGCGCAAGCCGCGACCCGCGCTGGCCAGCCACCGGCGGATGCGCTCAAGGCGCTGGCCTGGCAGGCCAATTGGGACTGGAGCGTCTATGGTGCCCTCGTCACCTACGCCTTGCGTCAACCGTATCCGCTGCTGGCGGCGAACCTGGACCGTGCGCAGATCCTGCAAATCTACCAACAGCGCCCGGTTTTGAAAGGCGAAGCGTCCACCACCGAACAGGTGCAGGCGACCTTGCTGGAGGACATTCGCGAGTCCCATTGCGGCCTGCTGCCCGAAGCGCAGATGCCGGCAATGCTCGCGGTACAGCAGCAACGCGACCGGCACATGGCGGAACGCCTGATGGCCGCGCCGACGCCTGCATTGTTGCTGGCCGGTGCCTTTCACGTGCGCAAGGATCTGGGCGTGCCACTGCACCTGAAGGACCTGGGTGCGGGTGAAGGGAATGCTGTGCTGATCCTGGCCGAAGTGGACAAGACCGTGACCGCCGACAGCGCGGATTACGTGTGGTACACGGCCGCGCAGCCGGAACAGGATTTTTGCGCGCAGCTGCGTCGTTAAGCTTAAGCGAAACATTGTGGCGAGGGAGCTTGCCTGTGGCGAGGGAGCTTGCTCCCGCTGGACTGCGCAGCAGTCCCCTGCTCTTAAGGGGTAAGGGAGGGTCGCTTCGCAACCCAGCGGGAGCAAGCTCCCTCGCCACAAGAGCACTCTGGCCCTGACGGCGCGACACTATGTCACGCCTTACCTCCGGTCCAATGGTCGTATCCCCCCCTCCAACACCGACACAGTTTGTTAACATCCACCCGGTTTTTTCGTCTGTACAGTCACCACGCTGTCAGTTTCAGCCTGTTCAACAGGATGCTTTTTCAATGAGTACTTTGTACACCCGCCGAACGGTCCTGCAAGGCATGGGCCTGTTGAGTCTTGGCCTGCTCGCCGGTTGCGATGACAGCAGCAAGCTGTCGTTCAAGTACGGCAAAGACCTCAGCGACAAGATCATGGGGCGCAACTTCAAGCTCAAGGACGCTCAGGGCGAAACCAGGATGCTGGGCAGCTATCGCGGCCTGATGCCGATGGTGTTCTTCGGTTTCACCCAGTGCCCGGCCGTGTGCCCGACCACCCTGGCGCGTGCCGCACAGGCCAAGAAGCTGATGGGTCGCGATGGCGAAAGGCTGCAAGTGGTCTTCATCACCCTGGACCCTGAGCGCGACACACCCGAGATGCTCGACAAGTACGTCAAGGCATTCGACCCGAGTTTCGAAGCGCTGTACGGCACGCTGGAAGAAACCGCCGCCACCGCCAAGGAGTTCGGCGTGTTCTTTGAAAAAGTCCCGAGCGGCGATACCTATACCCTCTCCCATACCGCGACCAGTTATGTCTTCGACTCCCGGGGCACTCTGCGCCTGGGACTGTCCGCGTCCCTGACAGCCCAAGAGTGCGCAGAAGACCTGCTCACCGTGATGGAGATTTGCTGAAATGAATGCCCCGCAGGCTAAAACGCGTTTCGCACAACATTGCAAGCAACTGGCGCTGGGCTTGTCCCTGATCGGCCTGGCCTTTCAGGTATCGGCACAAACCCGGGTCGACGACGCCTGGGTCCGCGCCACCGTGGCCGGCCAGCCGTCGAGCGGCGCCTTCATGACCGTCACCGCGAGCAGCGACAGCAAACTGTTGAGCGTGCAAACACCAGTGGCAGGGCTGGTGCAGATTCATGCAATGAGCATGAAAGACGATGTGATGAAAATGCAGCAGGTGGACGCCGTGGCACTGCCGGCCGGAAAAGCGGTGAGCCTGGATCCCAATGGCTACCACATCATGCTCATGAACCTGACGGGCCAGATCAAGGAAGGCGACAAGGTGCCGCTGACCCTGACCGTGGAAGACGCCAAGGGTGAGAAAGAGTCGATTCAGGTTGAAGCCGTTGCCAAGGCGATTGGCACCATGGATCACAGCGCGATGATGCATGATCACAGCAAGATGAATTGATTTCCCCGTCAGTTAAAACACAGAACCTGTGGGAGCGAGCTTGCTCGCGATGAGGCCGGCACATTCGACATCGATGTCGCCTGACACTCCGCCATCGCGAGCAAGCTCGCTCCCACAGTTTTGATCTTCAGTGAATGCGGGTCCCGCGGTCGGCCACAATACCTGTGGGGCGAGCCTGTCAGGTCTTGGCGACAACCCATGTCACTCGCCAAGACCTTTTCACATCAACTCAAACCAGCTTGAGCACGACATTGATGTTGTTGCGCGTGGCTTTCGAGTACGGGCAGTACTGGTGCCCGGTGTCGACGATTTTTTGCGCGGTTTCACGATCCAGTCCTGGCAGGCTGACATTGAGCCGCGCCTGCAACAGGTAGCCGCCTTCATTGGTGCCCAGGTCAACTTCGGCGTCAACGGCCACATCCTTGGGCAACGCCACTTTCATTTCCCTGGCCGCCACTTGCATGGCGCCGATGAAACAGGCTGACCAACCGGCAGAGAACAGTTGCTCGGGGTTAGTACCGCCACCGCCCGCACCTGGCGACGACAGCTTCACATCGAGGATCCCGTCGGAGCTGCGGGAGGCGCCGTCTCGCCCGCCCGTGGTGTGGGTTTTGGCGGTGTACAACACTTTATCGATCTGGTTCATGGTGACCTCCTGATTGAGTTGTAAGAAACCGGTTTTAACACCCCATCCGGTCGCGGGGATGGTCAATCAATATAGACGTCAAAGGCCAATACCGTGGTCGAGCCGACAGACGTCCGCTTTCTCTTTACTTGCGCGCCAACTTGTACCTGACACAGTCCTCATAAAAGCTCTGCCGTACAGCGGTCGGTTTCAATCGCGACGGACTGTCATAAGTTTGTTCTGTAATACCAAGTGCCATCATGCGCATCCAGGATTTGGCGAACTTGTAGACCTGGATTTTTTGGCGGGCGGCATACAGAGAAACGCCCGAAAGCTTGAGTTCCTGCGCCCTTGCAGCGGTACCCGCCCCCCAACTGCACATGTACTGATCATTGCTGGCCAGTTCTTTTGCTTGAGCCGAATGGGCTATACCCGCAACAACTAGCGGAATTAATGCGATCCATGTCTTGCGCATCTTGACCTATTTAACTGGCTGAAAATGAACTAATTTTGCTGAGGATTTTTAAACTTGGGGGCCAGCATCGTGCCTTTTCTGCAAATTAATGCAAAAAAGAAATGGATAACGCCATTTCTTGCGAGTTTTCAATCCTTTGCTATAGCTAAGACTCTCAATCGCCAACTAAGTGAGGCAACGGAATGTCAGTCGCAAAGAAAATGAGTGTGGGGCAACTGACAATGTTGACCGCCGTCAACATGTTGGGGTCAGGTATTGTGCTACTACCAACAAAACTGGCGGAAGTCGGTGCAATTTCGATCCTTTCCTGGTTGGTGACGGCCACCGGCTCACTCGCTCTGGCCTACGCCTTTGCGCGATGCGGGATGCTCAGCCGCAAGACCGGCGGCATGGGCGGTTATGCCGAATACACGTTCGGTAAAGCGGGTAACTACATCACCAACTACACCTACGGTCTGTCGCTGCTGATTGCCAACGTGGCGATCAGTATTACCGCGGTCGGCTATATCCAGGTGTTGTTCGGGATAAAACTCGATTCGCTGCAAGTAGGTCTGGCGACTATTGCTCTGCTGTGGATCACCACCTTCGCCAACTTTGGCGGCGCGCGCATTACCGGCCGTATCGGTGCGGTGACGGTCTGGGGTGTGATTGCGCCAGTGGTGCTGGTATCCACTGTCGGCTGGTTCTGGTTTGACAGCAGCGTTTACGCCGCCGGCTGGAACCCCCACGACAAGGGCTGGTTCGAAGCGGCCGGTGCCTCGGTGGCTATCACCCTGTGGGCCTTCCTCGGTCTGGAATCGGCTTGCGCCAACACCGACGCGGTGGAAAACCCTGAGCGCAACGTACCGATTGCCGTGCTGGGCGGCACCTTGGGTGCGGCGGTGATCTACATCGTCTCCACCAACGTCATCTTCGGTATCGTCGGCAACGAAGAACTGGTCGCGTCCACCGCGCCGTTCGGCCTGGTGTTCGCCAAGATGTTCACCCCGATGGTCGGTGACATCGTGATGGCGGCCATGGTGCTCGCCTGCATCGGTTCGTTGCTGGGTTGGCAGTTCACCATCGCCCAGGTGTACAAAAGCTCGGCCGACACGGGTTACTTCCTGTCGATCTTCGCCAAGGCCAACAAGGCGGGAACGCCGATTGTCGGCATGCTGGTACTGCTCGCCGCACAGACCGCACTGGCCCTGCTCACCATCAGCCCCGACTTGAGCAAGCAGTTCGATACCCTGGTCAACCTCGCGGTGGTCACCAACCTGGTGCCTTACATCCTGTCCATGGCCGCGCTGATGACCATGCAGAAAGTCTCCAACGTACCGGAAGGCAAGGCACTGGTGACCAACGTCATTGCCCTGATCGCGGCGGCCTACAGCTACCTGGCGCTGTACAGCTCCGGTGAGCAGGCCCTGATGCTGGGCGGCGTGGCCACGATCGTTGGTTACACCCTGTTCGGGTTCGTCAACAACCGCCTGATCCGCCTCGAAGCACTCAACAACAGCGTACCGACGCAAACCGTCAGCGCGCAGCACCTCACTGCCGAACCAGTGCCGGTGAATAATCTGAATACAGCCACTCTGGAGGTTCAAGCATGACGGACTATAAACACTCGCTGGGTATGCTGGCGCTGCTGGTCAGCAGTCCACCGGACAAACGAACGGTGTTTGGCCGCGCCCTGGATCATCTGGTCCACGATGTAGAGGGACGTGGCGTCAGTGTTCTGGCCTCGGAAAGCCTCACCGATGCCGCATCGATCCTGCGTTCGGACCCTGCCGTTCAGTGCGTGCTCATCCGCTGGGAAATGGACACCAGCGAAGGCCACGCCGACTGCATCAAACTGCTGGTCAAACTGCGCGAGCGCAACACCCGCGTGCCGGTGTTCCTGATCAGTGACCGTACCACCGCGTCGAGCATTCCATTGCTGGTCATGCAACACGCCGACGACTTCATCTGGCTGCCCGAAGACACCACCGGTTTCCTCAGCGGGCGCATCCTGGCCGCCATCGAACGCTATCGTCAGGCGGCCCTGCCGCCGATGTTCGGCGCGTTGGTGAAATTTGCCCGCACCTATGAATACTCCTGGCACACCCCGGGCCATGCCGGCGGCACCGCTTTTCTCAAGAGCACTGCCGGGCGTGCCTTCTACGAGTTCTTCGGCGAGAACCTGTTGCGTTCCGACCTGTCGATCTCGGTCGGCGAACTGGGCTCCCTGCTCGATCACAGCGGTCCGATCGGCCAGGGCGAACGCTATGCTGCCAAGGTTTTCGGCGCCCACCGCACTTACTACGTGACCAACGGTTCGTCGATGTCCAACCGCGTCATCCTCATGGCCAGCGTCACGCGCAACCAGATCGCCCTGTGCGACCGCAATTGCCACAAGTCCGCCGAGCATGCGATGACCCTGTCCGGGGCGATTCCGACCTACCTGGTGCCGACCCGTAACCGCTACGGCATCATCGGCCCGATCCTGCCGCAGACGCTGAGCGCCGAAGGCGTGAAAGCCGCCATCGCCAGCAACCCGCTGGTCAAGCAAGGCATCGACCCGACACCGGTGCACGCGATTGTCACCAACTCGACCTACGACGGCCTGACCTACAACGTCACCCGCGTCGAAGAGCTGCTGGGCGAAAGCGTCGATCGCCTGCACTTCGACGAAGCCTGGTACGGTTATGCGCGCTTCAACCCGCTGTACAGCGGACGCCATGCCATGCACGGCAACCCGGCCGATCACGACAAGTCCAAGCCGACCGTGTTCGCCACCCAGTCGACCCACAAGTTGCTGGCCGCCCTGTCCCAGGCCTCGATGATCCACGTGCGCGACGGCCGTAACCCGATCGAACATGCACGCTTCAACGAGTCGTACATGATGCACGCCTCGACCTCGCCGAACTACGCGATCATGGCGTCCTGCGACGTCAGCTCGGCAATGATGGAAGCGCCGAGCGGACAGATCCTCACCAGCGAGTCGATTGAAGAAGCGATCAGCTTCCGCCAGGTTCTCTCGCGCATGCACAACGAGATGCTGAGCAAGGACGACTGGTTCTTCACCTGCTGGCAGCCGCCGACCGTACAGGTTGGCGCCGCGACCGTGCCGTTCCATGAGGTCGATCCGGTTACGCTTAAAACCGACCCGAACTGCTGGGTCCTGCACCCGAACGCGGTATGGCACGGCTTCGGCGACATCGAAGATGGCTACTGCATGCTCGACCCGATCAAGGTCTCGGTACTCAGCCCGGGCATGGGCGACGACGGCAACCTGCTCGCCTCCGGTATCCCGGCCTGCGTGATCACGGCGTACCTGGGCCGTCAGGGTATCGTGGTCGAGAAAACCACCGACTTCACCATCCTGTTCCTGTTCTCGATCGGCATCACCAAAGGCAAATGGGGCACGTTGCTCAACGCGCTGCTCGACTTCAAGCGCGACTACGACGACAACGCCGAGCTCGAGCTGTGCCTGCCCGACCTGTACAACGCCAACCAGCAACGCTATGCCGGCATGGGCCTCAAGGACCTGGCCAACGAAATCTTCGCCGCCATGAAGAAACACAAAACCACCGCCAACATGTCCATGGCCTTCGGCACCCTGCCAAAAGCCGAGTTCAGCCCGGTGGAGGCCTACGAAAAACTGGTGCGCAACGACATCGAACTGGTCACCCTCGAGCAAGCCGCCGGGCGTCTCGCCGCCACCGGTATCGTGCCGTATCCACCAGGCATCCCGTTGCTCATGCCAGGTGAGAACGCGGGTCCGTCGGACGGTCCGTTGCTGGCGTATCTCAAGGCGCTGGAAGCCTTCGACAAATCCTTCCCCGGCTTCACCCATGACACCCACGGGATCGAAGTCGAGGACGGCGTTTATCGGATGCTGGTCTTGAAATAAGTCAAGCAGGCTCACCGCCCCCCCTGTGGGAGCGGGCTTGCTCGCGAAGGCGTAGTGTCAGTCGACGCAATTGTCGAATGACACTACGCCTTCGCGAGCAAGCCCGCTCCCACATATTTAGATCGCCTTCACGCCAAAATCCCTATGGGCAAACTCAATCACAGCGCTCTATGATTGATCCCCATGACCACCACCGCTCCGATTCGCCAACCCTGCCCGCCCGGTGCCTGCGACTGCGGGCGTGACCCGTTGCTGGAAACACCGGGGGCGGACCTGCGCATTCTGTTTCTGACCCGCAACGAAGAAAAACGCCTGATCGAACGCCTGGAAAACCTGCAGAGCCTGAGCGACCTGGAGCATGTGCAACGGCGCATGTTCGAGCAGTTGGGCATTCGCGTGGACATCGCTCCCGGTTTCAATGAGGTGCGCACCATGCGCGGCATCGGCATCCAGATCGGTGAACTGCCGGGGCTGTGCCGCAAGACCCGCGCCAACATCCCAGCCGCCATTCGCCGGGCCATGGAAAAGCAACCGGAGATTGCCTACGCGCTGCTCAATGCCAACGACCTGTTGCGTGACGCCTGATGAAGCCCATTCTCGATTTCCCCCTCACCGACAAGATTCTCACCTCGTTCGCACTGGCCATCGGTGCCGATCTGCAGGGCTACCGCAATCACATTTATCGGGTACTGAATTTCCATACCGCCCTCAACAGTGCCGAAGGCCTGCCCTCTGAGGCCGTGCAAATCGCGGCGGCGTTTCATGACCTGGGCATCTGGACCGATGACACCCTTGACTACCTGCCCCCGTCCATTGCCCTGGCCACTGAGTACCTGGACAACCAGCAACGACCGGAACTGAAGGATGAAGTCAGCGCGTTGATACTTGAACATCACAAGCTGCGCCGCTATCGCGGCGCCTACGCCAACAGCGTCGAACCCTTCCGCCAGGCCGATCTGGTGGATGTGTCCCTGGGCCTGGTCCGTTTCGGCTTGCCCCGCCCCTTCATCAAAACCGTACAGTCGGCCTTTCCCGACCATGGTTTTCACTCGATGCTGATGAAGCTTTCGGCAAAGCAATTCATCCGCTCGCCGCTGCGGCCGCTGCCCATGTTTCGCTGGTGAAACAGGCGCCTGTTACCCCCTAGAAAATGCACCGGAACAGGATCAGCGGTCGTACATGAATCGCGGGGCACTGCTATGCCTTCCTTGGGAGATTTTGCCGCAAGCCAGCCAGGAAGGAGCTGGAAACCCAAGCGTGGCCAGGGCCCCGGCGCCAGCCAGGTACGCGCAGACAACAGGTGCCAGTGCGCAACAGGAGGTGGCCGATGTTATTCATCGTCAGTTGGACAATCAGCCCTGACAACCGTGATGCCGCAATCGCACGTTTTCTCAAGACCGGTGGCGCGCCGCCCGCAGGCGTCACCATGCACGGACGCTGGCATGCCGTAGGGAGTTCGGCCGGCTTCGGCATTGCCGAGGCGAATGATTTGGTGCCGATTCAAAAGTGGGTGCTGGAATGGAACGACCTGATGAGCATGGACGTGCACGCCGCATTGACCGATGAGCAAATTGCACCATTGCTGGCCGCCACTGCTACCCGGTAATGACGATGGGGGCGGCGAGTATCGCTCGCCGCCCGATTCGACCGGCGCATTTACCGGTACGCCATTTCGGTGCAAGTGCCTGAATCGCTGACTTTCTGACTATTCAATACTGGATATTTCGCAATTCAAACCTACGCTCTTCGCGGGGGTTACGAATTTCAACGGCGGCTGGGGGCGCGTCTCTATGTACTAACGCAAGTACGCAGGAGCTCGACATGAACCGGACAACCTTATCCTCGATCTTCGCCATCCCCCTGTTACTACATGCAATGGCATTTCCTGGCCTGACCCTGGCCGCCGACAAAGCCCCCAACATCCTGGTGATCATGGGCGACGATATCGGCTGGTCGAATATCGGCGTCTACAACCAGGGCATGATGGCCGGCAGAACGCCCAATCTCGACCAACTCGCGAATGAAGGCATGCGTTTTACCGACTACTACGCCGAAGCCAGTTGCACCGCCGGGCGCGCCAACTTCATCACCGGCGAACTGCCGATTCGTACTGGCATGACCACCGTCGGCCAGGCCGGCTCGCCCGTGGGTATACCTGCCGAAGCCGTCACCATCGCGACTGCCCTCAAGGCCATGGGGTATGCCACCGGCCAGTTCGGCAAGAACCACTTGGGCGACCTGAATCAGTTCCTGCCCACCGTCCACGGTTTCGACGAATTCTTCGGCTACCTCTATCACCTCGACGCCATGGAAGACCCGGCGCACCCCAATTATCCGAAGGAACTGCTGGAAAGCGTCGGCCCACGCAACATGGTCCACAGCTGGGCCACCACCACCGATGACGCCACCGTGATGCCGCGCTGGGGCAAGGTCGGCAAGCAGAAAATCGAAGATGCCGGCACGCTCTATCCGGACCGGATGAAAACCGTCGACGACGAGATTCGCGACAAGGCCTTTTCGTTCATCGACAAGGCCAAACAGGACAACAAGCCGTTCTTCGTCTGGCTCAACCCGACCCGCATGCACATCGTCACGCACCTGTCCGACAAGTACCAGGCCATGCGCAACTCGGAGAATGGCTGGTCGGAACAGGAAGCCGGCATGGCGCAGCTCGATGACATCGTCGGCGATGTCCTGGCGAAGCTGAAAAAAGACGGCATGGACGACAACACCATCGTGATTTTCACCACCGACAACGGCGCGGAAAACTTCACTTGGCCCGATGGCGGCACGACGCCGTTCGCCATGGGCAAAGGCACGGTCATGGAAGGCGGTTTCCGGGCGCCGGCGATCATTCGCTGGCCGGGCAAAGTACCGGCCAACCAGGTCGCCAACGGCATCATGTCCGGCATGGACTGGTTCCCGACCCTGGTCGCGGCGGCGGGCAACCCGAACATCAAGGCAGAGCTGCTCAAAGGCAAACAATTGGGCGACACCACCTACAAAGTTCACCTGGACGGCTATGATCAAACTCCAATGATCACCGGAAAAGGTCCATCAAACCGGCATGAAATCTTCTACTTTGGAGAGAGTGCCCTGGGTGCAATCCGCATCGATGACTTCAAGTACCGCTTCATCGATCAGCCCGGAGGCTGGCTGGGGGCCAAGGTCACGCTGGACATGCCGATCCTGACTAACCTGCGCCTCGATCCGTTCGAACGCGCTGGATGGCCGGAGAACATGGCGGCCAATGGTTCGCTGGAGTATTTCGAGTGGTTCAAATTCCAGTTCTGGCGTTATGTGTTTGTGCAACAACAAGTGGTCAAACTGGCCGAATCAGCCGTGGAGTTTCCGCCAATGCAGAAAGGTGCGAGCTTCAATCTTGAAGCGGTCAAGGCCAAGATCGAAGCGGCCCGGGCGGCCATGGCCAAGTAAACAGCCGAAACCGTGGGTGGCCGGCACAGGCCCCCCACATTCGAAATGGACATTTGCCGAGGTTGTTACATGCGC
>NZ_AKJM01000149.1 GCF_000282335.1 Pseudomonas sp. GM48 | reverse complement strand
TAAGTGGCCGTGACCGCAGCAACGGATATGTACACGGTCAACAAGAGACAGGTCGGCTGGCAGGCCGCCTTCGCGAGCAAGCCCGCTCCCACAGGATCGAGTACACCCGACAAATTCCGGTCGGTAATCGCCCAACAAAAATGCCCCGATCTCTCGACCGGGGCATTGGGTTTCAGTGCAACTTATATATAAAGCGTTGAAGCCTTAGTGCGATACCGCCCCACTCGCCCCAAGCCCCGTCTGCGAACGAACAAACTGCGGGAAGAACAGCGCCCGCTCATTGTCAGCCGCAATGGACTTGTCGGTAACCGAGAAGAACCAGATCCCGACAAAGGCAATCAACATCGAGAACAGCGCCGGGTACTCATACGGGAAGATGGCTTTCTCGTGATGCATGATCTGCACCCAAATGGTCGGGCCAAGGACCATCAGGCCTACAGCACTGATCAGGCCCATCCAGCCGCCGATCATCGCACCGCGGGTGGTCAGCTTCTTCCAGTACATGGAAAGCAGCAGCACCGGGAAGTTACAGCTCGCCGCGATGGAGAACGCCAGGCCCACCATGAACGCGATGTTCTGGCTTTCGAACAGAATGCCCAGAACGATGGCCAACACACCCAGGGCAACGGTGGTGATCTTCGAAATGCGAATCTCATCTTTCTCGTTGGCCTTGCCCTTCTTGATCACGCTGGCATACAGGTCATGGGACACCGCCGAAGCACCGGCCAGGGTCAGACCGGCAACTACCGCCAGAATGGTCGCGAACGCCACGGCCGAGATGAAGCCCAGGAAAATGCTGCCACCGACCGCGTTGGCCAGGTGTACCGCCGCCATGTTGTTACCACCGAGCAACGCGCCGGCCGCGTCTTTGAAGGCCGGGTTGGTGCTGACCAGCAGGATCGCGCCGAAACCGATGATGAAGGTCAGGATGTAGAAGTAGCCAATGAAGCCGGTTGCGTACAGCACGCTCTTGCGGGCTTCCTTTGCGTCACTCACGGTGAAGAAGCGCATCAGGATGTGCGGCAGGCCCGCAGTACCGAACATCAGTGCCAGACCAAGGGAGAACGCCGAGACCGGATCTTTCACCAGGCCGCCCGGGCTCATGATCGCCTCACCTTTAGGGTGAACCTTGATGGCCTCGGAAAACAGCACGCTGAAGTCGAAGTTGACGTGTTTCATCACCATCAGCGCCATGAAGGAAGCACCGGAAAGCAACAGAACAGCCTTGATGATTTGCACCCAGGTAGTCGCCAGCATGCCGCCGAACAACACGTAAAGGCACATCAGCACGCCCACCAGAATCACCGCTACGTGATAGTCGAGGCCGAACAGCAGCTGGATCAGCTTACCGGCACCCACCATCTGCGCAATCAGGTAGAACGCCACCACCACCAGCGAACCACAAGCGGACAACGTGCGGATCTGGGTTTGCCCGAGGCGGTAGGACGCCACGTCGGCAAAGGTGTACTTGCCCAGGTTACGCAGGCGTTCGGCAATCAGGAACAGAATGATCGGCCAACCCACCAGGAAGCCGATCGAATAGATCAGCCCGTCATAGCCGGACGCGAACACCAGTGCGGAAATCCCCAGGAACGAGGCGGCCGACATGTAGTCGCCGGCAATCGCCAGGCCGTTCTGGAATCCGGTGATCTTGCCACCCGCCGCATAGTAGTCCGCAGCCGACTTGTTGCGCTTGGAGGCCCAGTACGTAATGCACAGGGTTGCACCCACGAACACAACGAACATCAGGATCGCGGCGACGTTGAGGGGTTGTTTGTGCACTTCACCGGTCAGGGCGTCAGCCGCCCAGGCGCCCGGTGCAAAAGCCGCGATGCTCAATAGAGCCAGTAGACGCCGGATCATTGCTGAGCCTCCTTGAGAATCAGATTGTTCAGGTCGTCAAACTCGCCGTTGGCACGTCGTACGTAGATGCCGGTGAGGACGAAGGCCGAAACAATCAGCCCGACGCCAATCGGTATGCCCCAGGTAATCGAAGACTCGGGACTGATTTTCGTCCCCAGCACTTGCGGCCCGTAGGCAATCAAAAGGATGAATGCGGAGTAAAGCCCAAGCATGATCGCCGAAAGAATCCAGGCGAATCGTTCCCTCTTGCTAACCAGCTCCTTGAAGCGCGGGCTGTTTTGAATCGAGAGGTAAATGCTGTCGTTCATTGTTTTTATCCTCGCAGCACAGATTTAGTTGGAACGGTATCCACTCTATGCGGCTGCGGGGCAGGTTCCAGACGACCTTAGTCTTAGAACCCCTGTGGCGAGGGAGCTTGCTCCCGTTGGACTGCGCAGCAGTCCCATATGGGGCCGCTGCGCAGCCCAGCGGGAGCAAGCTCCCTCGCCACACAAGTAATTTGCAGAATCCAGAAACGACAAAGCCCGCCTGGCAATCACTCCAGGCGAGCTTGTAAAGCGCAACCAGGCGCTTGATCGAAGTTTATTTAGTCCAGTCAGCAACACGCTCAGGGTGTTTGGCGATCCAATCCTTCGCCGCCGCTTCAGGCTTGGCACCATCCTGGATCGCCAGCATGACCTGACCGATTTCGTCTTTGGAGGCCCACTGGAAGTTCTTCAGGAACTTGGCCACTTCCGGCGCCTTGGTACCCAGTTCTTTGCTGCCGATGCTGTTCACGGTTTCAGCCGCGCCGTACACGCCTTTCGAGTCTTCGAGGAAACGCAGTTTCCACTTGGCGAACATCCAGTGCGGCACCCAACCGGTCACGGCAATGGATTCGTTTTTCTTCTCGGCACGGGTCAGCTCGGCAATCATGCCGGCACCGGAACTGGCCTTGAGTTGATAACCGGTCAGGTCATAGTCCTTGATCGCCTGATCGGTCTTGAGCATCACGCCTGAACCGGCGTCGATGCCAACGATGCGATTCTTGAAGCTGTCGTCGGTTTTCAGGTCCTCGATGGTCTTGGCTTTAACATACTCCGGCACGATCAGGCCGATTTTTGCGTCCTTGAAGTTCGGGCCGTAATCGACGACCTGATCCTTGTTCTTCGTCCAGTATTCGCCGTGGGTCACCGGCAGCCAGGCCGACAGCATGGCGTCGAGTTTGCCAGTGGCCACGCCCTGCCACATGATCCCGGTGGCAACGGCTTGCAGCTTCACGTCATAACCGAGTTTCTGCCTGATCACTTCGGCAGCCACGTTGGTCGTGGCAACACTGTCCGACCAACCGTCGACATAACCGATCGTCACTTCTTTGCTGGCGGCACTGGCCACGGTAGAACTGATCGCCAGCACCAAAGCGGCACCTGCGCCCAAGAGTCGTCGCATCTTCATCGTTACTTCCCCGAAAGTGCTGCGCTCGACGGATGCCGAGTCGCTTAAACGTATTGTTATGGTGCACAGCGCCCCCATCACGCCTCACAGCAAACTCGTCCAAACATCAGCGGAGTACTGACGCCCTCGATAATCAACCTGACGCTCGTCACGACCTGCTCTGCGAGCGACCTCAAGCCATCGAGAAACGACATCAGAAAGCCATTAATCCGCACCACCCCCCCCCCTCTCCCTGCCAATCCGCCCGAACATTGCATGTCAAAATCATGCAGGCCACCAAGCACGCGGTAAATGCAGGTAACATGCGCCGCTTTGCTCCCACACGGCCTGACCATGCCCGCGACATCCCGCTTCCCTTTTGCAGCTTATCTATTCGCTTGCCTGCTGGGGCTGTTTGCCCTTGGCGGCTTCTGGTACGGCCTCGGCAAACCGGTGATCCTGCCGGACGTGGCCAGCGCAACGCACAAGCTGCAATGCGCGTCCTACACACCGTTCGACAAGGATCAATCGCCGTTCGATGTGCCATTCAACTTGCGCCCCGAGCGTATGGATGCCGACCTCGCGCTGCTGACCAAAAGCTTCGAATGCATCCGCACCTATTCCATGACCGGCCTCGAAGCCCTGCCGGGCCTTGCGCGCAAGCACGGCTTGAAGCTGATGATCGGCGCCTGGGTCAACAGCAACCCGGTGGACACCGAGAAAGAAGTCGACCTGCTCATCGCCTCGGCCAATGCCAACCCGGATGTGGTGAGCGCGGTGATCGTCGGCAACGAAACCCTGCTGCGCAAGGAAGTCACTGGCGCGCAATTGGCGAAGCTGATCAACAAGGTCAAAAGCCAGGTCAAGCAGCCTGTCACTTATGCCGACGTCTGGGAGTTCTGGCTCAAGCATCCGGAAATCGCCCCCGCCGTGGACTTCCTGACCATCCACTTGTTGCCGTACTGGGAAGATGATCCGTCGAACATCGACGCTGCCTTGCAACATGTGGCCGAAGTGCGCCAGGTGTTCGGCAACAAATTCGCTCCCAAGGATATATTGATCGGCGAAACCGGCTGGCCCAGCGAAGGCCGCCAGCGCGAAACAGCCCTGCCGAGCCGGGTCAATGAAGCCAGGTTCATTCGTGGTTTTGTCGCCATGGCCGAGCAACAGGGCTGGCACTACAACCTGATCGAAGCCTTCGACCAACCGTGGAAGCGCGCCAGTGAAGGTGCGGTCGGGGGTTACTGGGGGCTGTTCGATGCCGATCGCCAGGACAAGGGCGTGCTGGCCGGTCCCGTGACAAACGTCCCGTACTGGTCGCAATGGCTGGCGGCAGGCGGGCTGATTTTCATCGGCACGTTGCTGCTCGGTGGCCGGGTTCGTACGACGCGCTCGGCACTGGTACTGCCCTTGCTCGGTGCATTGGCGGCCTGCTCGATCGGCGCCTGGGGTGACCTGGCGCGGGTGACCACGCGTTTTACCAGTGAATGGCTATGGGTCGGATTGCTGACCGCTCTGAATCTGCTGGTGCTGGCCCACGCTGCGCTAACCTTGAGCCCTCGTACCGGTTGGCGCGAGCGTGCTTTCAACTTGTTGGAGCGCCGTGCTGGCTGGCTGGTTGCAACGGCAGGTTTCGCGGCCGCTGTGATGATGCTGGAGCTGGTGTTCGATCCGCGTTATCGCAGCTTCCCGAGCGTGGCGTTCATCGTGCCGGCGATGGTGTATCTGTGCCGTCCGGTGAGCGTGCCGCGTCGGGAGATTGCCCTGCTGACCTTCATCATTGGCGCCGGCATTGCGCCGCAGTTGTTCCGTGAAGGCCTGCAGAACCAGCAAGCCTGGGGCTGGGCGCTGGTGAGTGTGTTGATGGCGGCGGCATTGTGGCGTTGCTTGCGGATTCGCAAGGTTTAATTTTCATCAACCTTGCTGGCCTCTTCGCGAGCAAGCCCGCTCCCACAGGGTTCTTCAGCGAACACAAAATTTGTGTGCGACAAAGATCAATTGTGGGAGCGGGCTTGCTCGCGAAGGCTGACTATCAGGCGCTACGGGAAGCCCTGACCAACCGCAACCCCGCAATCACCACCGCAAACACCGCCAGCGTGGTGTTGTACAACGCCAGCGCCGGAAACCCGAACACCAGCGCCAGCACCGCCAGCCACCAGCCTGCCCGCCCCGGCACGACAAAACTGATGATCGCCGCGCCCAGCGCAGCCCAGCCCAGAACCGCGAAATGAATCATCAGCCCCAGGTTCGAACGCACCTGGCATTCCCAACGGCTTGCCTCATCCACGCAAATGCCGACCCACTGCGCATCCTCCATGAAGCCATATCGCGCGCCATAACTGGCGGCCAGCCAGACAGGCAGCAAAACAAGCAGCAAAATCACGGGCAGACGACGGGACATGAAGCACTCCAATTGGCGAAAAACGGCGGCCAGCTTAATCGCCCGAAAGCGTTTCGCAAGCGTTAACAACAGTTAACTGGCCATTCAATCGCAGCAAAGTGTATCGTCCGGCTACTATTACTTCGAAATTAGGCCAGTTTGGTGCCGAGGGTTGGCACTTTGGCGCAGATCCGGTGGTCATAGCCTGCGAAACTCCTTCGGCACCTTCCTCTAAGGGATTTAGTCATGCTCCGTTCCTTGCGCTTCGCCGCCTTGTTTGGCGGCCTTATATTGAGTGCGTCCGCACTGGCAGTCGATATTGATGCCGCCAGTTATGGCTACCCCCTGACTAATCCGTTCGAGGCAACCATCGCGACCACGCCGCCGGACTTGCGTCCGGAGCTACCTCTGGACGATGACATTGATCAGGCGGTGCGCAGCGTCACCTTACGTCCGGAGCGGGCGTTCGAATTGCCGGACAATTTCTGGGCAGTCAAGAAACTCGACTACCGCATTGCCACGCAGGATCACGCCGCGCCGCTGATTTTCCTGATCGCCGGCACCGGTGCACGTTATGACAGCAGCCTGAACGAATACCTGAAGAAGCTCTACTACAAGGCCGGTTACCACGTGGTACAGCTGTCATCGCCCACCAGCTATGACTTCATGAGTGCCGCATCACGTTTCGCCACGCCGGGGGTTTCCAAGGAAGACGCCGAAGACATGTACCGGGTGATGCAGGCCGTGCGGGCACAAAACCCGAAAGTGCCGGTCACCGATTACTACCTGACCGGGTACAGCCTCGGTGCACTGGATGCGGCCTTTGTCGCGCACCTGGATGAAACCCGCCGCAGTTTCAACTTCAAGAAAGTCCTGCTGCTCAACCCGCCAGTCAACCTTTACACCTCGATCACCAACCTCGACAAGCTGGTACAGACCGAGGTCAAGGGCATCAACAACAGCACCACGTTCTATGAACTGGTACTGAACAAACTGACCCGCTACTTCCAGCAGAAGGGCTACATCGACCTCAACGACGCCCTGCTCTACGACTTCCAGCAGTCCAAGCAGCACCTGACCAACGAACAGATGGCCATGCTGATCGGCACGTCGTTCCGTTTTTCGGCGGCCGACATTGCCTTCACCTCGGACCTGATCAACCGTCGCGGCCTGATCACCCCACCCAAGTTCCCGATCACCGAGGGCACCAGCCTCACGCCATTCCTCAAGCGTGCGCTGCAATGCGACTTCGACTGCTACATCACCGAACAAGTCATCCCGATGTGGCGCGCCCGAACCGACGGCGGCAGCCTGCTGCAACTGATTGACCAAGTGAGCCTGTATGCACTGAAGGACTATCTGCACGACAGCCCGAAAATCGCCGTCATGCACAACGCCGATGACGTGATCCTCGGCCCGGGTGACCTGGGTTTCCTGCGCAGGACCTTTGGCGATCGCCTGACCGTTTACCCGCACGGCGGCCATTGCGGAAACCTTAACTACCGCGTCAACAGCGACGCCATGCTGGAGTTCTTCCGTGGCTAAATACCTCCTGCTCTTCGCAGCGTTACTCTGTGCAGGCGTCGCCAATGCCGACAACAGCAAAGCCAATGCCCCTGTGGTCATCGACAGTGACGGCTTCAAGGAACCGCTGAGCAAACTCAAATTCAACCCGGGCCTGGACCAGCGCGAGTTCGAACGTTCGACGCTCAGCGCACTGGCCGTCTACGATCCGCTGGAAGAGTGGAACCGGCGCGTCTATCACTTCAACTACCGCTTCGACCAATGGGTGTTCCTGCCGGTGGTCAATGGTTACCGCTACGTCACCCCGAGCTTCCTGCGCACTGGCGTCAGCAACTTCTTCAATAACCTCGGCGACGTGCCGAACCTGTTGAACAGCCTGCTGCAGCTCAAGGGCCAGCGCTCACTGGAAACCACCGGACGCCTGCTGCTTAACACCACCATTGGCATCGCCGGCCTGTGGGACCCGGCGACTGCCATGGGCCTGCCGCGCCAGAGTGAAGACTTCGGCCAGACGCTGGGCTTCTACGGCGTACCGGGCGGCGCTTACTTCGTCTTGCCGATCCTCGGTCCGTCCAACCTGCGTGACACCGGCGGCCTGGCGGTGGATTACACGGCCGAGAATGCAATCAACTTCCTCAACGTGGCCGAAGTCAGCTCCAACCATCCGGAAGTCTGGGTCCTGCGCAGCATCGACAAGCGCTACCAGACAAACTTCCGCTATGGCCAGATGAACTCGCCGTTCGAGTACGAGAAAGTGCGTTACGTCTATACCGAAGCGCGCAAGTTGCAGATTGCCGAGTAAACCCGGCAGCAATAAAGCAATGTGGGAGCGGGCTTGCTCGCGAAAGCGGTGTGTCAGGAACCTTTTTGGTGACTGACATACCCTCTTCGCGAGCAAGCCCGCTCCCACATTTGTTAGGCGGTGTCTTCAGCCTTTCAGCGCTTTCCAGATTTTGCTGACTGCCATGACTCCAACCAACACCGCCGCCCCCGCCACAATCCCCGCCACGCCATTGAGTAACACCGGCACGATAAATCCGCCGCCACCCGCCGCCGCACCGACACTTTCGATCCAGTGATGCACCGCCGGCACACCGTGCGTGAGAATCCCGCCGCCGACCAGGAACATCGCCGCCGTGCCGATCACCGACAGGCTCTTCATCATGTACGGTGCCGCACGCAGAATGGCGCCGCCGATGCTTTTCGCCATCTGCCCGGGTTTCTGCGTCAACCACAGGCCAAGGTCGTCGAGCTTGACGATACCCGCCACCAGGCCATAGACGCCGATGGTCATGACGATTGCGATCCCCGACAAGACGATGATTTGCTGGGTCAATGGAGCGCCGGCCACGGTGCCGAGGGTGATGGCAATGATTTCTGCCGAAAGAATGAAGTCGGTGCGGATCGCGCCTTTGATCTTGTCCTTCTCGAACGCCACCAGGTCGATCGCCGGGTCAGCCACCGCCTCGACCAACTGCGCATGGTCGGCGACGTCTTCAGCCTTGCTGTGCAGGAACTTGTGGGCGAGCTTTTCAAACCCTTCGAAGCACAGATAGGCACCGCCGACCATCAACAGCGGTGTGACCAGCCACGGAATGAACGCACTGATCGCCAATGCCGACGGTACCAGGATCAATTTATTGATGAACGAACCCTTGGCGACCGCCCAGACCACCGGGATTTCCCGCTCAGCACGCACGCCACTGACTTGCTGGGCATTGAGTGCCAGGTCGTCACCGAGTACGCCGGCGGTTTTCTTGGCGGCCATTTGGGTCATCAATGAGACGTCATCCAGCACGGCCGCGATGTCGTCGATCAGTACCAGCAAACTGCTTCCTGCCATGAATCGGGTTTCCTTCTGCAATAAATGCGCAGCAGCATAGCGCGGCATCACGGGCTGCGGTGCATTCTTGAGCGCCGCGCGAGGCCGGTGATACCATGCGCAACCGCCAGAACAGGCAAGGAATCACCGGGTTTATGAGCACTATCCGCGAGCGCAACAAACAATTGATCCTGCGTGCCGCCAGTGAGGAGTTCGCCGACAAAGGCTTCGCTGCGACCAAAACCAGCGACATCGCAGCCAAGGCGGGATTGCCCAAGCCCAACGTCTACTACTACTTCAAATCCAAGGAAAACCTCTACCGCGAGGTTCTGGAAAGCATCATCGAGCCAATCCTGCAGGCTTCGACACCGTTCAATCCGGACGGCGAACCCGGTGAAGTGCTCAGCGGCTACATTCGCTCGAAAATCCGCATCTCCCGCGACCTGCCTTTCGCCTCCAAGGTGTTCGCCAGCGAAATCATGCACGGCGCCCCGCACCTGAGCGCCGATCTCGTCGATCAGCTCAATGGCCAGGCCAAACACAACATCGAGTGCATCCAGACCTGGATCGACCGCGGGCAAATCGCCCCCATCGACCCCAATCACCTGATGTTCAGCATCTGGGCCGCGACCCAGACCTACGCCGACTTCGACTGGCAAATCACCGCCATCACCGGCAAGGCCAGGCTGGATGAAGAAGATTACGAAGCCGCTGCACAGACGATTATCCGGTTGGTGCTCAAGGGGTGTGAGCCGGAGCGGTAGACCGCATCAAGGCTATTCGCGAGCAAGCCCGCTCCCACAGGGAATTTGCAACACCATAGATCCAATGTGGGAGCGGGCTTGCTCGCGAATGGCGGCAACTCGGTTTCAGATCAAACCCAGATCGCATCCCACAACGGATAATCGCCCAGCTTCTGAACCAACCCAGCCCGCAATGGGTTAGCCACAACATATCGAGCCAGCTTTACCAGATCCTCTTCTTTTCTCAGCGCATGGTCATGAAAACTCTGCTGCCAGAGACTCCCCGTTCTGCCAGTTGCACTGTTGATTGCACGAGTACTCAATGACTTCGTCTGGCACATCAGTTGGCTGAGCGATCCTTTGTTCAACTGAATCAACCAGTGAAAATGATCCGGCATGACCACCCAGGCCAACGACTCAGCAAATCCCTCACTCTGCGCTTGCCTGAACTGATGCACCACCAACCTGCCCAAGGGGTAATCCCTGAAAACGGGCTCTCGCTTTATTGTGTTGGCCGTCAGTAGATAGATACGATTTTGCTCGGCGTAGCGGCCGATGCGCAGGCGGTGTGAAGCTGACAGCTCAGGCATTCCTTTGCCCCTCTAATGGATGAACTCCAGAAAAGGCTAGATCAGCGAAGACAGAATGGCGGGACAGACTTTTAGCTGGATGTGTCTGGGAGATTGCTTTCGCGAGCAAGCCCGCTCCCACAGGGGATTTGCAACACCATAGATCCAATGTGGGAGCGGGCTTGCTCGCGAAAGCGATAGTTCAGTCAGCGCAGATCAAGCCGCTACCCCAGCATCCGCCACCAACCCCAACGCCTCGATGGCAGTGATCGCGCACTGCTCGTCAACATCCGACAGATCGCCGCTGATCCCCACCGCCCCCAGCACGTTGCCGTCCTGATCGCGAATCAGCACACCACCCGGTGCCGGGACCACGCTGCCCTGCCCGAGGCTATTCAACGCGGCGATAAACGCCGGGCGTTGCTGGGCGTCCAGTGCCAGCAGGCGTGAACCTTTGCCCAGGGCGATGGCACCCCAGGCTTTACCGATGGCGACGTGCGGGCGCAGCAGGCTGGCGCCGTCTTCGCGTTGCAGGGTGATCAGATGCCCGCCGGCATCCAGTACTGCGATGGTCAAGGGTGCCGCGGCGATTGCACGCCCGGCGGTGATGGCCTCGTTGACCAGGTTGACTGCGACTTTCAAGGTTAAAGCGCTCATGGTGCCGTCCTCATTTTGTTTTTCGGAAAGCCGTTGGGCTGCGCCGTTGTGCCGCAGCTCGATGCAACAAATAGAACACAATGAATTATTTTTTTGTATACAATAATTATCGAAAAGCGCCACATGCGACGAAAAGCCACAGCAGATCAGGCTTCCGACGAATGAAACAAGCGCTTGAGAAAATGGATTGACCTGCGCCGTCCGCCGTGAATACACTCTGCGCAAAGCCACTTGTATACAATTACAAAACGTAAAGAGGCACAAAACCATGAGCAAAATGAGAGCAATCGAAGCCGCCGTTCTGGTGATGCGCCGTGAAGGGGTCGATACCGCTTTTGGCATCCCGGGTGCCGCCATCAACCCGCTGTACTCCGCCCTGCAAAAGGTCGGCGGCATCGATCACGTACTCGCTCGCCACGTTGAAGGCGCCTCGCACATGGCCGAGGGCTACACCCGCACCAAGGCCGGCAACATCGGCGTGTGCATCGGCACTTCCGGCCCTGCCGGCACCGACATGGTCACCGGGCTCTACAGCGCCTCGGCCGACTCGATTCCAATCCTCTGCATTACCGGCCAGGCACCCCGCGCCCGTATGCACAAGGAAGACTTCCAGGCTGTCGATATCACCAGCATCGTCAAGCCAGTGACCAAGTGGGCGACCACTGTTCTGGAACCAGGCCAGGTGCCTTACGCGTTCCAGAAAGCCTTCTATGAAATGCGCTCCGGCCGTCCAGGCCCAGTGCTGATCGACCTGCCGTTCGACGTTCAAATGGCGGAAATCGAATTCGACATCGACGCCTATCAGCCTCTGCCACTGGCCAAACCGAGCGCTACCCGCGTTCAGGTGGAAAAAGCCCTGGCCATGCTGGACCAGGCCGAGCGTCCATTGCTGGTGGCCGGTGGCGGCATCATCAATGCCGACGCCAGCGACCTGCTGGTTGAGTTCGCTGAACTGACCGGTATTCCGGTGATCCCGACCCTGATGGGCTGGGGCACCATCCCGGACGATCACCCGCTGATGGTGGGCATGGTTGGTTTGCAGACTTCGCACCGCTACGGCAATGCCACGATGCTCAAATCCGACGTTGTGCTCGGCGTGGGCAACCGTTGGGCTAACCGCCACACCGGTTCGGTCGATGTGTACACCGAAGGCCGCAAGTTCATTCACGTCGACATCGAACCGACCCAGATCGGCCGCGTGTTCACCCCGGACCTGGGTATCGTTTCCGACGCCGCTGCCGCGTTGACCGTGTTCATCGAAGTCGCTCGCGAATGGCAAGCCGCCGGCAAACTGAAGAACCGCAGCGCCTGGCTGCAAGACTGCCAGCAGCGTAAAGCCAGCCTGCAGCGCAAGACTCACTTCGACAACGTGCCGGTCAAGCCGCAGCGTGTGTACGAAGAGATGAATCAGGTGTTCGGCAAAGACACCTGCTACGTCAGCACCATCGGCCTGTCGCAGATTGCCGGCGCGCAGTTCCTGCACGTCTACAAGCCGCGCCACTGGATCAACTGCGGTCAGGCAGGCCCTCTGGGCTGGACCATTCCGGCAGCGCTGGGCGTGGTCAAGGCGGATCCGAACCGTAAAGTCGTGGCCCTGTCGGGGGACTATGACTTCCAGTTCATGATCGAGGAATTGGCAGTGGGTGCGCAGTTCAAGCTGCCGTACATCCATGTCGTGGTGAACAACTCGTACCTGGGTCTGATCCGCCAGGCACAGCGCGGTTTCGACATGGACTACTGCGTGCAGTTGTCCTTCGACAACCTGAACGCGCCGGAACTCAACGGCTACGGTGTGGACCACGTCGCGGTGGCCGAAGGCCTCGGCTGCAAGGCACTGCGCGTATTCGAACCGGCTCAGATCCAGCCTGCCCTGCGCAAGGCCCAGGAACTGATCGAAGAGTTCAAGGTTCCGGTGATCGTCGAAATTATCCTGGAACGTGTGACCAACATTTCCATGGGCACCGAGATCAACGCCGTCAACGAATTCGAAGACCTGGCGCTGGTCGGCGACGACGCACCGACTGCGATTTCGTTGCTGGACTAACTGCTGACCGCTCCC
>NZ_AKJM01000148.1 GCF_000282335.1 Pseudomonas sp. GM48 | reverse complement strand
AGGGGCGAGACCTTTGGTTCCTTTGGGGCGTTTGCCAAAGGGACTCGCCGTAAGGGCGAAACCCTAAGCCGCCGTGACCGCAGCAACGGATATGTACACGGTCAACAAAAGACAGGCCGGCTATCAGGCCGCCTCGACTCCCGGCGGGTCAAAGCTCGAACCGCAACTCCGGCCAGATCGGCGAAGTGCCACGCTTCTGCGACTCAAGAATGGCCCTGCACAACGAACACAACCGCTGATCCTGAAACACCCGGCGATCAACACTCGACCAGCGAGGCGAAGCCGGCAACAGGCTGCCACACAGGGTTCGGTCCGCCGAGCCGCCCAACTCCAGCTGACGAGTCACCAGATGTACCCGCACTTCCTGACAGGCGAACAGATCCAGCTGCTCGTCAGGCTCGATCAGTTGGTAGGCAAATAGTGACCAGGCGGGACGCGGCATCGGGGGCTCCAAATCGGGGGCGCCACCTTAGCCGAAAGCCTGCTTCTAGAAAAGTGTCATAACAACGGTTTTAGAGTAGGCCAGACATTTTCCAGCAACTTGTCCTGGGCCCCCGCCGCCGGGTGTATGCCGTCGGCCTGCATCAAGTCCGGATGGCCGCCCACGCCTTCAAGGAAAAACGGCACCAGCGGGATCTTTTTCAGATCGGCCAGGGTGCTGTAGACCTCGGCGAAGGTCTTGGTGTAACGCACACCGTAATTGGGTGGCAGTTGCATGCCAAGCAACAGCACTTTCGCACCGCTGGCCCGAGAGCTGTCGATCATCGAAGCAAGATTTTGTTGCAATTGAATTAGCGGCATTCCGCGCAGACCGTCGTTGCCCCCCAGTTCGAGGATTACCAAATCCGGCTTATGCTCTGCAAGCAGCGTCGGCAGGCGTGCCTGGCCTCCAGCGCTGGTATCGCCACTGATGGACGCATTGATCACTTTATCGTCGAAACCTTCGCGCTTGAGCCGTTGCTCAAGCAGCGACACCCACCCCACCCGGGTATCCAGCCCGAAACCGGCGCTGATACTATCGCCAACGATCAGGACTGTACCCGCCGCTGCGTTTTGGGCCATGCACATCAAGGCCAGGCCAGCACTCAAAAACCAGACACGCATCGGACTCTCCATGGGCGCAAGCATTCTCATCGCGAAGGACCTTAGCAAAGTGGTTCCCAGCGCGGAAGGTGAACTGACCATCCTGCACGAACTCAGCCTGGAACTGAACAAGGGCGATAGCCTGGCCATCGTCGGCGCTTCCGGTTCCGGCAAATCCACCTTGCTGGGCCTGCTCGCCGGCCTCGACCTGCCGAGCAGCGGCGAAGTCACTCTCGCCGGGCAAGGCTTGAGCAACCTCGATGAAGACCAGCGTGCGCGCATCCGCGCCGAGCACGTGGGTTTCGTGTTCCAGTCATTCCAGCTACTCGACAGCCTCAATGCCCTGGAAAACGTCATGCTGCCGCTGGAACTCGATGGCCGCAAAGACGCCCGCGAGCGCGCCACCCAATTGCTGCAACGCGTAGGACTGGGCCAACGCCTGACTCACTCGCCGCGCCAGCTCTCCGGGGGCGAGCAACAACGCGTGGCGATTGCCCGCGCGTTTGCCGCCGAACCCGATGTGCTATTCGCCGACGAACCTACCGGCAACCTCGACAGCCACACCGGTGAGCGCATCAGTGACTTGCTGTTCGAGCTCAACAAGGAGCGCGGCACGACCCTGGTGCTGGTGACTCACGATGAACGCCTGGCCCATCGCTGCCGGCGCCTGATCCGTCTTGAAGCCGGCCTGCTGGTCGCCCCTCTGGAGCCTTGATGGCACGTCTGCCGCTGTTGCGCCTGTTCAGTCTCGCCATCCGCCAATTGCTGCGCGATGCCCGCGCCGGTGAGCTGCGTGTGTTGTTTTTTGCCTTGTTGGTGGCCGTGGCCGCCAGCACCGCCATCGGCTATTTCGGTGCCCGCCTGAACGGCGCCATGATGCTGCGCGCGACCGAATTTCTCGGTGCCGACCTGCTCCTCGAAGGCAGTTCGCCTGCTCGCCCCGAACAGATAAAAAGCGGCGCCGAACTGGGGCTGGAACATGCGCAGGTGGTGGAGTTTTCCAGCGTCATCGCCACCGACAATGGCATCCAGTTGTCCAGCATCAAGGCGGCCGATGATACCTACCCGCTACGCGGCGAATTGAAAAGCGCGCCCGCCCCATTCGCCACGGAAACAGCCGGTGGCGGACCGCAACCCGGCGAAGCCTGGGTCGAGGCACGTCTGCTGACCGCCCTTGACCTGAAGATCGGCGACAGCATCGATGTCGGCATGAAAACCCTGAAACTGGCGCGGGTGCTGACTTACGAGCCCGACCGCGCCGGCAATTTCTACAGCCTGACGCCTCGGGTGCTGATCAATCTCGGTGACCTCGCGGCAACCGGCGTGGTGCAACCCGGCAGCCGGGTCAGCTATCGCGAATTATGGCGAGGCAATGCCCAGGCACTCGAGACGTATCGGCAACTGATCAAACCGGGACTTGCCGCCAACCAGCGCTTGCAGGACGCCCGCGACGGCAACCGGCAGATCGGCGGCGCCCTGGGCAAGGCCGAACGCTACCTGAACATGGCCAGCCTGGTGGCGGTGTTGCTGTCCGGCGTGGCGGTGGCGCTGTCAGCAACCCGCTTCGCCACCCGCCGCTTCGATGCCAGTGCGTTACTGCGCTGCCTCGGGCTGTCGCGCCGGGAAACCATGGTCTTGTTCAGTCTGCAACTGACGGTGCTCGGGCTGCTGGCCAGCACCAGCGGCGCCCTCCTCGGCTGGCTCGCACAACTGGGGTTGTTTGCCCTGCTGCACGACTTGTTGCCGACCGACGTGCCTCCGGGCGGACTGTTTCCGGCCGTCGCCGGGATCGGTACAGGACTGGTGGCGCTGGCCGGTTTCGCCTTGCCGCCGCTGGCGGCTCTGGGTCGGGTTCCGCCATTGCGTGTGCTGCGCCGGGACATGCTGCCGATCCCTTCCAGCACCTGGATGGTCTACGGTGCAGCGCTGGGCGCCCTCGCCCTGATCATGTGGCGCCTGAGCCTGGACCTGGTGCTGACCTTTGCCCTGCTCGGCGGCGGCGTAATTGCAGCACTGGTGCTGGGCGGTTTGTTGTTGCTGCTGTTGAAGAGTCTGCGGCGCATGCTTGCTCGTGCGTCCTTGCCCTGGCGCCTGGGACTCGGTCAATTGCTACGTCATCCGCTGGCGGCCGCAGGCCAGTCTCTGGCGTTCGGCCTGATTCTGCTGTCGATGGCGCTAATCGCCTTGCTACGCGGCGAGTTGCTGGACACCTGGCAAAACCAGTTACCCAAAAACGCCCCCAACTACTTCGCCCTGAACATCCTGCCGGCGGACAAACAGGCCTTCACCGATCACCTGATCGCCGTGTCGGCACAATCGGCGCCGCTGTACCCGGTAGTGCCGGGGCGCTTGATCAGTATCAACGGCGAGCCGGTGCAGCAAATCGTCACCAAAGAATCGGCCGGCGACCGGGCGATCCAGCGCGACCTGAGTCTGACCTGGGCCGCGGACCTGCCGTCGGGCAACAAGCTCACGGCCGGCAACTGGTGGAACGAACAAACGCCGGACGATATTCCCGGTGTGTCGGTGGAAGGCAAGGTCGCTGAAAGCCTGAAAATCAAGCTCGGCGATCATCTGGTTTTCAGCGTTGGCGGGGTCAATCGCGAGGCGAAAGTCACCAGCCTGCGCGAGATCAACTGGGACAACTTCCAGCCGAACTTCTTCATGATCTTCCAGCCCGGTACCCTGAAGGATCTGCCAGCGACGTACCTGACCAGTTTCTATCTGGCATCGGGTCATGACCAACAGATTGTCGACCTGTCCCGCGCCTTCCCGGCGGTAACGATCCTGCAGGTCGAAGCCTTACTGGAGCAACTGCGCAGCATCCTCGCCCAGGTGACCCTGGCGGTGGAGTACGTGTTGTTGTTTGTGTTGGCGGCGGGAATGGCAGTGCTGTTCTCCGGCCTGCAAGCGACGCTGGACGAACGCATTCGCCAGGGTGCATTGCTGCGGGCGCTGGGCGCGGAGCGGCAGTTGCTGATCAAGGCTCGACGCATCGAGTTCGGTTTGCTGGGCGCGGTCAGTGGTTTGCTGGCTGCGCTGGGTTCGGAAGTCGTCAGTTGGGTGCTGTACCGCTATGCCTTTGACCTGCCGTGGCATCCGCATCCATGGCTGTTGTTGCTGCCACTGGTTGGCGCGGTACTCATTGGTGGTGCCGGGGTGTTCGGCACCCGTCGGGCGTTGAACGCCAGCCCGCTGACAGTCCTGCGCGAGGGTTGATAGACGCCTGCCATCCTCACCACAGGAAGCTGTCGTGAGCCGTTACCGCCGGCACCACGGCCCGAGGTGATCGCCCGGAGAACGCCGAACTGCTCCAGGCCCCGCTCACCCCATACCATTGCCTCTGAAAGCCTTAAAATCCGGGTACCCGGAATTAGTAGCCACTCTCAGAAACGCATACTATTTTTCGTAAAAAATTTCGTTAATCCACCACAACACTTCTCCGCCCGGGGTATGAACAACAGCTTCGTCGCCCACTTCCTTCTTCAAAAGCGCACGCGCCATCGGCGAATCGATCGAAATGTAATCGTTACGACCGTAGATTTCGTCGTACCCCACCACTCTGAATTTCTTGATCTCGCCCGCCTCGTTTTCGATCTCGACCCAAGCCCCGAAAAAGACCCTTCCCTCCTGCTCGGGCGAATACTCGACAACCCGTACATCCTCGAGCCTTTTTCGAAGGTATCGGACACGTCGGTCAATTTCTCGAAGCAGCTTCTTGTTGTACTGGTAGTCAGCATTTTCACTTCGGTCGCCCAGTGAGGCTGCCCACGTGACTTTTCGAGTGGTGTCAGGACGTTTTTCTCGCCAAAGGAAGTCGAGCTCTTGCCGCAAAGCCTCGTGCCCTTCTTTTGTGATTATGTTGGTACTCAAGTCGGGTTTCTCACTAACGATTATCTCAAACAAGGCAGGATGGGATCGCGAATTGCCGGCTTCATACCCGGTGCCAAAGCGACTTCTTCGGGCACTGCCATCCGGCGACCTGATGCCCTCTGGCGTTTTTTGCCTTCAATTCGAATGATCTGCAATGGCCTGGGCCGATTTTTTTCAACAACAAGCTTAATCGCTCTCGCTCATTGATAGCTCGGAATACCTGTATCGAATTCATCAATTTGAGGGGTTCTGGCCATGGGTATAACCGCACTGGTGGGGCATCTGTTTCGCGTGGTGGTCTGGCTGATCATCCGTGATGTGTAGTCCACCCGTGAAGCTTTCGGATCGCTTTACAGTGAACTACTGTCAGTCATGGGCCCCCGTCAATGCGCAATTGCTCAGGTTCTGATGGACGTAATTCGTGTACTCCGAATGGGTCAGGCGTATGGAGTCTTGGCCAAAACTGCCCCCAGGCTTGCCCATCCTGAGTATCGTTTTGATTGAATGTGAAGCGCTTGAGCTCAAACATGCCAATCTCCAGATATCCGTTGAATTGCAGGGTTTCCAACCGACCGTTCACGAAGATCAGGGAACCAAATCGATGATAAAAGACGCAAAGGTCGAATCAGAAAGCGAAACTTTTATCGCGCAGGAGACTGACGCTTCGGTCGGACCTGCCCCTGCTTGCGATGTGGTTCGCAATGGAGTCTGGCGCACACGGGTCAGGGGCCAGGCGCGCAAGCTGAGTCGCTCGACCCAGTTTGTCATTGCCGCTGCGGTGATCCTGGGACTTACCATGTTTTTCGTCGGCAAACTGGTGAGTGAACGAATAGAAAGTGCCGCGGTATATAGCGCGGCAGAAGCAGCCGCTCAATACATGGATACGTTTCTGGAGCCCTATGTGCAGGAAATGAGCCGGGATAACGGCCTGTCGGCTGCAAGTGTCCAGTTTCTGGACCGTCTCACGGAAAGTCGCTCGCTAAAACAGCACATTGTCTCGATCAAGATCTGGCGAGCGGATGGCACGGTGGTTTACGGCACGAATAAAGCCATTACCAACCGCAAATTCCCAATGGATGAGATCACCGAGGCACTCAAGGGCAAAGTGGTCACCGACCTTAAAGACCTGGACGAGGATGAGAACGAGTTCGAGCGCGAGCTCGACTTGCCGCTCTATGAGATCTACGCCCCCCTGCGGGATTCAAGCTCCGGGAAGATCATCGCGGTGGGCGAGTTTTATGAAAAGGCCGATAGCCTCAAGCGCGAGGTCAATCGGGTCCGACAGCAGGTATGGGGGGTCGTTGGCGCCGCGACGCTGGCAATGCTGTCGCTGCTTTTTTTCATCGTGCGACGCGGTGACAAGATTATCCAGCAACAACAAGTGGCACTGCGCTTACGGCTGCAGGAGCAAACCCGTTTGCACATCAGTAATGCCGAACTCCAGCGCAAGATAGCGACGGCGACCCAAGAGTTTTCCCGTGTCAACGAACTGACCTTGAGGCGCATCGGTGCAGACCTGCACGATGGGCCGGCGCAGTTACTGACCTTGATTCTGATCCGGCTCGACGACTTGGCCGAAAACTGCTCCACTGTCGATCAGGAGTCGCTGGAAACCATTCGTGGCGCCGCCACCGACGCATTGCATGAGGTCCGCGATTTATCACGGGGGCTGGCACTTCCGGAAATTAACGACTTGAGCCTGGTGGAAGAGTTGCAACTAGTGGCGCAACGGCACGAGCAACGCACTGGCACCAAGGTCACATTAACGCTGGGGCTGCTACCGGAGGCCGCGCCACTGCCGCTCAAACTCTGTTTGTACCGTTTTGTGCAAGAAGCCCTCAGCAACGCTTACCGTCATGCCAACGGCGAGGGTCAGGTCGTCCAGGCGCAATACATTGATGAAATATTGAACATCAGCGTCAGGGACAGTGGTCCGGGAATGGCGGCGGACGCCTTGCTGCAAGAGACATCCGGCAGAAACCGATTGGGGCTCGCCGGTTTGCGCTATCGCATTGAATCCCTGGGCGGGTTGTTCAGCATCGACTCCGGCGCGTCTGGTACGTCGGTAAATGCACAGTTCAAATTCTAGTCAGGAGTCGCCCCGGGCATCCATTTGTGTTTTCCCTGTGCCGACATGAAGTCGCTCGATAGCTTCGCGCTCCCTGTAATGCCGTAGAGCCGTGACCGCTTCGACACGATTTCGGGCGTGCAGTTTCTGCATCACACAACCCATGTGGTGCTTGACGGTTTTTTCGCTGATCGACAGCTTTGACGCAACTTCCCTGTTGGTCAGCCCATTTGAAACTTCACGAATGACCTCCTCCTCGCGATGGGTCAGATCAAACTTGTGAGCTTCCGCTTCGTGCTTTTTGCTTTTACTCAGCAATTTGTTGGCAAACTCGGGGGTGACATACGTCTCTCCCTTGGCAACCGACCGGATCGCCATGACCAGTTCCGGTCCGCTGACACCTTTCAACACATAGCCGCGCGCGCCGGCCTCCAGTGCCAAAAAGGCATCATCTTCGGATTCTGAAACCGTCAGCATCAGCACTTTTACATTCGGCAACTGAGTGGAGATGAACCGCACCACGGCGAAAACATCGCCCGGCATATTGACGTCCATCAGCATCACGTCCGGACGCACTTTCTGGGCAATATCCCTGGCATCTTCCGCATTGGCGCCCTGCTCCACGACCTGAAAATCCGCCCGTTTTCTCAACGTATTGGCAACGCCCTCACGCAACATCGGATGATCGTCGGCAATGCCGATGCGAATGAATGGACTCATGACGCGCTCCCGAAAGGATCAGCACTCGAACACTCATTGATTAATAGCAGGGAACCCGGGATGACGCCGGCCACCGGTCATATGTCGCAGGCTCCAAGTGTTCGCAAATCAGACTTAGGTCGGACAGGATTCGACCGTCAACAAGCAATCCTTGCGACAAGAATCTGCAATGTGAGATTCCAGCCAATTGTTTTTAAACGCCTTTAAAACCTTGAAAAACTGACACCCTCATAAAACCCGGATCCGTCTTTCATCCGACCAACAGTCGCTCATGCCAGGCAACTCTGGCATGCAATGGCGAATATCGGCATCGTGGATGCCTACGAAATCGTTACTGGATAACCGCTTCGAAGGCGCACCGTTGCGGGAAATTGTCGATCACTTTGCACTGGCTGATGCTGGCGCTGTCTGTTGGCGTCTACGGTTGTTTGAAATCAAGGGGCTGTTCCGTGTGGCGGCCACTTGAGGAGGCGTTCCGGGCCTCAGCGCCGGGTAATCAGCCCTTGCCGGGCAACGCGGGTGAGTTGCCTGATCATTTCAGGAGCGTCTTCGAGGCTGGGGGATTGAATCACCGCCAGATCGAAACTGTCGTCGGCAAAACGAGCGAGCGACTCACCGTCTTCGACAAACTGGATCAGGAAGGCAGCTGGACCGCCGGTACGTCGTGGCCAGCCATCGAGATAACGCAAGAGCGTCGGCTGATGCTTACCGCCAAGCAGGATTTTTGGATTGCGCTGGGTGAGATGTGCCGTGATCGGCGCGGGACGTACAACAGGGTTTAGTGCATTCATTGTGTCGTGTCTCTGCCTCAAAAGTCTGCATGGCAGGTGAGAGGCAACACCGAACCAGCGCTTTAGCGGTATTTCGAAGCCTGTTCTGGCTTCTGTCGGCAACTGAATGAGTCACCTGGCGCCCCGCAAGTAGCTGTTTAAATCGGCGCATGAGCAACATCCTAGAGAAGCTGACCGGACAGTGTCAAGAATGACGCTCAACAAAAAAGGCCCGCACGATGCGGGCCTTTTCGTTGAGCCAGAGCGGTCAGCCGGCGATGGCACGGTCTGCCGAGAGTTTGCCCGCACCTTCGAACAATACCGCGATACTGCCACCGAGCAGGGCCAGGGCGAATTCATAACCATTGTTGGCCATGAACAGTCCGTTGCTGATGTGCACCGAGAAAATCGCGACCAGTGACAGAAAGATCAGGCCCAGTGCGGCCGGACGAACCAGCAGGCCGATGATCAAGGCCAGGCCGGCGAAGAACTCGATGCCGCCCGCCAGTGTGGCCATCAGGTAACCTGGAGTCAGTCCCAGGCTTTCCATGTACTGCGCGGTTCCCGCCAGACCATAGCCACCGAATGCCCCGAAGAGTTTCTGCGAGCCGTGAGCGGCGAAGACAATACCGACAACGATGCGCAGAACCGCCAGGCCGTAACCAGCGCGGGTAGACAGTACCTTGTTGATCAGAGTGCTCATGCTGTTTCATTCCTTGTCAGTGTGTGTTGGTTGGCCGCCATATTAATCGGTAAATCTCATGTTAAAAGCGCAAAAATCCCAACATAAAAATCGAATTAATTGATCATTTGCGCAAGACAACTTTTTGTCCCTGGGGCTCCAACGACTCTCGCTCCCGATCGAACGCCAAAAAATACTTGTTCACGCTATTAACATAGCTGACGGGGCCCATACCCACTTGCTCCATGGCAACGCGTTCGACCTGGAAGAACCACTGGTTGGGATTCAATCCTCGCCGCCGGGCTTCGGCGCGCATGCCCTGAACCCGCTCCGGCCCGATGTTGTAGGCTGCCAGTACGAAGGCCATGCGTTCGCGCTCGTTGAGTTTCGGGCTGGCAAAGAATTTGCGCCGGATCATTGCCAGGTACTTGGCCCCGGCCTGCACATTGCCGTCAACGTCCTGAATATTGTCGACCCCCACTCGCTGCGCCGCAGCAGGCGTGATCTGCATCAAACCGGTCGGGCCACCGCCACCGCGGGCGGCAGGTTGCAGGGCTGACTCCTTGAAGGCCAGCGCCGCCAGGTTCAGCCAGTCCATGCCCTGGGCATCGGCGTGTTTCTGCAGCACCGGGCGAAGTTTTTCCAGACGCTGCCGGTCCGCCTTGGCCAATGGATAGTGCACTTGATAGAGACGACGATAGATCCGCAGGAACGCGGCATCCTGATCCGATGGCTTTTTGTAGACGGTAAGGAAGCGATCAATGCTGGCTCGCAGCATCGACGCATCGCGGCGCACGAACCAGAACTCTTCTCCCGGATCACTGATGAGTACCTGCTTGTCGAAACGCAGGTTGGGCAGGATCTTGCCCCAGCGTTCGGCGATCGGCTGCTCGACGATGGTCAGGTGGAAGATCCCGCCCTGCACCATCTCCAGTACGTCCTCGACGGCGAGGCTCGGATCGACCCATTCGACTTTGACCGGTGGCAGTTTGTGCAGGGCGAGCTTTTGATTGATCTGGCTGACGGCATCTCCGGCGGCGCTGCCGGCGGGTAACGCCAGGGTCTTGCCGGAAAGCTGTTCAAGCCGGGTGTAGCGACGTTCGCCTTTGATGCCCACCAGGACCAACGGGATGTTGCTGGCAACCGGCTCACTGGTGCTGACGGCGAAACCCGCTTGCAGATCGAGCAACTCTCCGGGCGCCACCAGATCGCCCTCCCCGCGCTGCAATGCACCGAGCAATTGATCCTTGGCCTTGGGAATGATCTTGAGGGTGACTTCCTGACCGTCACGGGCGTGGCCGTTGAGGTATTGCTCGAAAGCTCTCAGGCGATGGTATTCGACCCCGATCGCCTGCCCCTGGACTTCGCCGGAACTGTTGCGGCTCTGGTTGACCAGCACCCGCAGCACACGACTGCTGCGGATTTGCGCAAGGTCGCGCACCTCGGTGGCCGGTACGGCTTGCAGTGGCCCGGGCAGACGCGCGACCGCCGACATCGGCAATAGCAGCGAACAGCACAGCAGTAGCAAAACCGAGGGACGAATCATCCACTCTCCGGAAAGAATATGAGGCCGCTTCAATGAAGCACGGCGACAAAAACAGAGCGCCCGAAGCGCTGGCAAAGTGGGAAAGACTGGCACAATGATGGCAAAACTACCAACCCAGCCTGGCCCGCGGCTCAAGAGACAGCGTTAACCCGTTGTAGTTCTTGGCTTTTCTTATAAATCCACGGCTCTGATATGCTTTCCGGCCTTTGGGCCGAGGTAGCACCATGCAACTCATCGATATCGGCGTCAACCTGACCAACCCCTGTTTTGCCGACAAACACCAGGCCGTACTCGACCGCGCCTACGCGGCCGGCGTGTGCCAACTGGTGCTGACCGGCACCAGTGTCGAGGGCAGCGAACAGGCCCTTGAGCTATGCCGGCAACTGGACGAAAGCAGTCAGCGCCTGTTCGCCACCGCCGGTATTCACCCTCACTGCGCCAGCGACTGGAACGCCGACAGCGCTCGACGTTTGCGCAGCTTGCTCAAGGAGCCAAGTGTGGTGGCCGTGGGCGAATGCGGGCTGGATTTCAACCGTGATTTCTCGCCGCGTCCACAGCAGGAAAAGGTCCTCGAAGAACATCTGGCAATGGCGGTTGAATTGCAGTTGCCGGTTTTTCTGCACGAACGCGACGCCAGCCAGCGTTTGCTGGAGATCCTGCGCGACTTCCGCGATCAACTGCCGGCCGCCGTGGTGCATTGTTTCACCGGAGAGCAGAAGGCACTGTTCGGCTACCTCGACCTGGATTTGCACATCGGCATTACCGGCTGGATCTGCGACGAGCGCCGGGGCACGCATTTGCATCCACTGGTCAAGGAGATCAAGCGCGGGCGCCTGATGCTCGAGAGCGATGCGCCGTACCTGCTGCCGCGCAGCCTGCGCCCCAAGCCGAAAAACGGGCGTAACGAGCCGGCGTACCTGACCGAAGTATTGCGCGAAGTGGCGCTGCATCGCGGCGAAAGCCAGGAAGATCTGGCGGCGCATACCACAGCGTGCGCACGGGCGTTCTACGGGTTGCCATCAATCCCACAGTAAACACAGAACCCTCTGTGGGAGCGGGCTTGCTCGCGAAGACGGTGTGTCATTCAGCATTGAAGTCGATTGATACAGCGCTTTCGCGAGCAAGCCCGCTCCCACATTGACCTGTATCAAAATCCGAATTCTGCATGGCGGCACAATGATGGCACCTTGCCAAAACTGTTTCCGCTATCAGAGAAGACCTCCATGGGTGCCTGGCTTAGCAATATCTCGCTGAAATACAAATTCTGGGCGGTCAATGCCGTCGCGTTCGTCACCACCCTGTTGTTAGTGCTGTACGCGGTGCAGCTTGAACAGCAGGCCCGTAGTCATGCGTCCCAGGCCTCGGCCCAGGCACAAGCGCGATTGTTGGGTGACTGGCCTGCCGCGCAGCCACTCCCCAGGGCCGATAACCTTCTGACATTCAGCCGCGGACAGGCGCCGTCACTGGATGGACAACCCGTGCTCGAACTCACCGACTCAAACGGTTGGGTCGAGATCAACGCGATGCCGCTGTTCGGTGACAACCCGTTGATGGGCGCCGAAGTGTTTACCCGCACCGGTGGCCAGCAAGTCGCCGTGATTGCCCATGGTCCGAGCCTGAGCCAGGTGTTCAGCGAGCGTTTTGCCAATTACGCGGTGGCCGTGTTCATTCTGATGCTGGCAATGCTCGGCGCATCGCAGTTATTGATCCGCTTCCTGCTCAGCCAGCTCAACACCTTGAAAGACGTCATGTTGCACGTGGAGAAAACCGGCGACCTGTCGGCCCGCGTGCCATTGGCTTGTCGCGACGAAGTCGGGCAAATGGCCAACGCCTTCAACGCCATGCAAGCCGGTTATCAACGGGTGGTCAACACCGTCGCCAGCACCGCTCGGCAACTGGACGTCGGCGCCGCGCGGCTGGCGGCCAGCATGAATGAAGTGCGTCACGGCATGCAGGGCCAGCAAAGCGAAACCGATCAGGTCGCCACGGCGATCAATGAAATGACGGCCACGGTCTATCACATCGCCCAACATGCGGGTGCCACCCGTGACCTTTCGCAATCGGCCGATACCCTGGCCGGCAGCGGCCAGGAGGTCGTGACGCGGGTACAGCGGTCGATTGCCGGACTGTCCACCGGTGTCCAGCAGACCGCCGAGATGATTCAGCGCCTGGCCGAGGACAGCCAGAAGATCAACGGCGTGGTCAATGTGATTCACAGCATCGCCGAGCAGACCAACCTGTTGGCGTTGAACGCCGCCATCGAAGCGGCCCGTGCCGGCGAGATGGGGCGCGGCTTCGCGGTGGTCGCCGATGAAGTGCGCAACCTGGCCAAACGCGTGCAGGCCTCCACGGATGAAATCACCCTCATGGTGGCGGCGTTGCAGACTGGCACGCGGGACGCCGTGGACTTCATGCAAGAGAGCTCGCTCAAGGCCGACGATTGCGTGCAACAGGCCCAGGAGGCCGGTTCGGCATTGGTCGAGATCACCAGCGCGGTGGCGCAGATGCGTGAAAGCAACACGCAGATCGCGGTGGCGGCCGAACAGCAGAGTCAGGTAGCGGAAGAGATGAACCGGGCGGTGGTGAGCATCCGTGACGTGACCGAGAATACGGTGCAGCAGACGGTGACTTCGGCGATTACCAGCAATGAGTTGGCGGCATTGGCCGGGGAGTTGAGCAAGGCGATAGGTCAGCTGAAACTTTGAGTGCCTCTTCGCGAGCAAGCCCGCTCCCACAGGAGATTGCGTTCAAAATGTGGGAGCGGGCTTGCTCGCGAAGAGGCCGGAACCGGTAACATCAATCCAGACCATGACGCCTATCAAGCCAATAGCCAGCCTTGATTCGCCGCCAACATTGACCGGGCCTATTCTTCACCATATGTGTTCAACATGGATCGAGGATCAGCATCATGGGCAAACGTCACCCCAACCTTCCCGCCTGGCAATGGCGAGCGTACCCGAACAATCATCAGCACCCGACCAATCTGGTGCTGCACCTGATCGCGGTGCCGCTGTTCATCGTGGCGTTTCTGTTGATCGTGTCCGGAGTATTCAGCCTGAGCCTGGCGAACGTCGCCATCGGCGTGATCGGTGTGATTGCGGCGCTGGCCTTGCAACGCCACGGCCATAACCTCGAGGCGCAAGCCGCCGAACCCTTTAGTGATCGCAAGGATGCGATATCGCGCTTGTTGGTCGAGCAGTTCCTGACGTTTCCGCGGTTTTTCCTCAGCGGTGGCTGGTGGCGCGCCTGGCGTGAGCGCCACCGCCGTCACTGATCAGGCGAACACCGTCACCGTCTGCCGGCTCATGGCGATCAACCGGCCATCCGCGCTCCACATTTTCGCGGCGGCATGCCCGTAGCCGTCGGCGGCGTACTCGGTTTCGACGAGGTATTTGCACCAGTCCAGGGTGTTCAGCTGCAGCAGCGGTTGCACGAACTCGATGGTCCAGGTCAGCGTGCTGCCCATCGCCGGTTTCTTTAAAAACGGCATCAGGGCCGGTGGCCAGGCGTCCACCAGCGCCAGAATATGCGCCTCGCTGATCGCCTCTTCTTTAACGTCGCCGCGCAAGCGTACCCAGCCGCCCATTTGCCGGGAGGTGCTACCGCTGAACGGCAACCCGCCGACGCTCCAGCGCATCGCCAGATGCCGCATGAATTCCGGGAGGACGCCTTCGACAAAAGGCAATTCCTGACACTCGTCCCAGTGCTTCATTTCCGGTGCCGGTTCAGCAGCCACCGCCACTTCCGAGGGGCGCGAGGCGCCAAAGCTGCCCTGGATCAACGTCACCACTTGGCCCTTTTGCATCACCCGGCCCAACACCTGGCTGACGGCCTTGCCTTCGCGCAGCACGTCGACCTCAAAACTGACCGGAACCTCGGGTTCAACCGGGCCGACAAAGGTGATTGCCAACGAACGCACCGGACGATCCATCGGAACCCGCGCACGCATGGCTTCATACTGCAAAGCGGCCACCAGGCCACCGAAACTGGCCCGCCCCTGTGCCCAGGAGGCCGGGATAGACAACTCCAGCGGCTGGCAACGGACAGCGTCAAGCAGTTCGGAAAAGCGCATGAAAACCTCAGGGATAGGAAAAAGATGAGGGGATCTTAACCAGCCAGCGATGGCTATACAGCACCCATTCCGGCCAAATTGACTGACAGATGAGCCGTGCAGGTTTCATGTCGAACATAAAAACCCTGTGGGAGCGGGCTTGCTCGCGAAGAGGCCATCAGCCCTGACATTAATGGTGACTGACAAACCGTCTTCGCGAGCAAGCCCGCTCCCACATTTGTTCGGTGGTGTTCTCAGGATTTGAAGCAATCGCGACTGAGTTTTTCCAGCACCCGGTCTGCACACTGTTCAGCCTCGGCCATAGTGGCTTTCCACACTGCAACACAGGGCAGCAAATCCGCTTCCCGTTCAGCCATGGCCAGCCATTGCACACAATCGTGCCAGTCACCCAGCGCGCCCTGGGCCGATTTCAATCGGGGCATGGCCGCTTTCGGCAAACGGTCCAGCTCGGGGTAAGCGTCGATACCATAGCGCACGCGCTTGATCAGCAGACGCAGCCGGTGGCGGTCGTGGGTCGGGTCGTGCAGCGCTTCGTCGAGTTTTTTCCACTGTTTGCCCAGGCGTTTTTCAATGCGCTTGCGCAAGCCCTTGAGCAATCCCTGGCGCTGGGCAGCGCGTAGAAAACGCGGAAACGCATCGAGGACGATCAGCATTTGCGCGAGCTCGGGACTGGCCGCCACGGCCGGATAGGCCTCGGCCATTTGTGCCATGCGCCGCTGTGCAGCTTGCGGTTGATGGTGCTGGAGCAGGTACGCCGCCAGCACTTCGCGATCACGTAATGGCGTGGTCAGATCGCCTACCCGGGAGGCTGCAGCTTCCAGCTGTTCGACACCGGGCACCCCCTGCAAGGGGCGCAACAGACTGCGCAACCGACGCATGGTTGTGCGCAGATCGTGTAACGCTTCAGGGTCAGTACGCTCTTTCAAGCGGGCCTGACAGGCCAGCAGACGAACTTCCAGGCCCAGGACATGAGCCACCAACCGATCAATCATGGGGGTTTACTCCGTAAACAGCGCCAGGCTGCAAGCTACGAGCGGCAAGCCCGATGAGTCTTGCAACTCGTAGCTTAGAGCCTGCAGCTGCTTTTTGCCTTCAACGCCCCGCGCGCGACTCACGAATATAGAAACGGGCCTTCTCGGCCTTGTGGCTGCACCCTTCGAACCCCTCGAATTGCTGCTGGGTCTTGGCCGCGGTCAACAGCGACAAGGCTTTGGAGTAGCTGACAGTCCCGGCGAAACCTTCGGCCTTGGCCAGGTCCAGCTCATGCCACGCGGCATCCAGGTTACTACCGCAACTGTCGCGATAAGCGGTTTTGCCGGCACAACCGGCAAGCGCCAGGGCAATCAATGGCACGCAGATCCAGGCTTTCATCACTCACTCCTCAAAGATAGGTCAACAGTCGTGCAGGTAAGACGGTGTGGCACCCGAAAAGTGCCGTTGGTCCGCTATGCAAACTATAGCGCTGACGAGGATAACCATGTGCCGCCATGGACTGTCGAAAATACGACGCCGTTGCCCCATAGAACGACCATGGCGATTGAAGCATGGCCCTCGATGGGTGCATTGTTGAACCATTCAAGCGAGGGCGATCCATGAAAAAGCGTGTCGCACTGGTATTGGGCTCGGGTGGAGCCCGGGGTTATGCGCATATTGGGGTCATTGAAGAGATCGAACGGCGCGGCTATGACATTGCCTGTATCGCCGGTTGCTCCATGGGCGCGGTGGTAGGCGGGATCTATGCTGCGGGCAAACTCAACGATTACCGCGACTGGATCGAGAGCCTGGATTATCTCGACGTCTTGCGTCTGGTGGACGTCAGTTTTCGTCTGGGGGCGATCCGTGGCGAGAAAGTCTTCGGGCAGATCCGCAAGATCGTCGGCGAGGTCAACATCGAAGACTTGCGCATTCCCTACACCGCGGTTGCCACCGACCTGACCAACCAGCAGGAAATCTGGTTCCAGGAAGGTTGCCTGCATCAAGCCATGCGCGCCTCGGCAGCGATTCCCAGCCTGTTTACCCCGGTGATGCAGGGCAACCGCATGTTGGTGGACGGCGGCATTCTCAACCCGCTGCCGATCGTGCCGGTGGTGTCGAGCCATTGCGATTTGATCATCGCGGTCAACCTCAACTCCACCAACCAGCGCCACTATCAATTGCCGGTCATCCAGCGCCCCGCTGCCTTCAAGACCCGCTTCGACAGCCTGATCAACTCCGTCGGCTCGAAATTGCCGTTCCGGCGCAAACAGGCTGAACAATTGTTGGTTCTGGAACAGGAAGCCTTGAAGGCCGAAGGTGCGGACTTCAATCCGTGGGTCGAATCCGCCGAGCCCGACGCGCAGCAACCCGCGGCAGCCCCGCAAGCCAGTGGCGCGCCCCGCTCCGCCACCGGTTCGTTCATCATCGACAACGTCGGGCCGGCGTCCTTGCTGGATCTGATCAACCAGAGTTTCGAGGTGATGCAGACGTCGCTGGCGCAGTACAAGATTGCCGGGTATCCACCGGACATCCTGATCAACGTACCCAAGCGCGTGTGCCGGTTTTTCGAGTTCTACAAGGCGCCGGAGCTGATCGCGCTGGGACGGGAGATTGCGCGGGATACGCTGGATCGGTATGAGAATGAGCAGAATTGAACGTCTGAAAGTTCTCGGGTGACTATCAGGGCCTCTTCG
>NZ_AKJM01000147.1 GCF_000282335.1 Pseudomonas sp. GM48 | reverse complement strand
TCACGACTGCTTCGCAGCCGAACGCAGCCTCGCGGGCTCGGCAGCTGCTACAGATCGCATTACCGCTTAACTGATAGGCATTAGGCCAGCGCCTGTTCATTGGCGTAGAAGAAAAGTGGGTCGTCTTCAGTACCGTGGGCCAGCAGACTGTAAGGCACGTGGGGGTGCAACCAGTGCAGGCGCTCAAGCCCGGTCCAGCCTATCCAATGCGGCCTGGAAAGTACTGGTGCCGGGCGGGATTGGTTACACCGGGTTAAAACAGTCGTGACTGACAGTGCGTTTATCCCGCCTGCCTTTCTCCATAGAGTCACCTTGACCATGGTGAACAACGAGGCTCGATTGATGCAAACCCAACTGGACAAGTCACTGAGTGTTTTTGCGCGGGCTGACCTGCTGCAAGGTCCCACGCCCATTCAACGGGCTGCGCGACTCGAACAGCTGCTGGGCTTGGACAAGCAGGGTATCGGCCTGTTTCTCAAACGCGACGACCATATGTTGATCGGCGCGGGCGGCAACAAGCTGCGCAAGCTTGAATTCCATATCGGCGCGGTGTTGCAAGCCGGGATCGATACGATCATTACCGTGGGCGGCATTCAGTCCAACCATGCCCGCCTGACCGCCGCGGTGTGCGCACGGTTGGGCATCGCCTGCGAATTGTTCCTGACCCGGGCCGTCGCCAAAGCCGAAGTGGATTACGAACTCAATGGCAACGTGCTGCTCGACCAGTTGTTCGGCGCGCAAATGCAAGTGTTTGCCGGCGGCACCGACTCACTGGCCAAAGCCGAGGCCCGGGCTGCGCAACTTCGGGATTCCGGGCGCAAGGTCATGGTGCTGCCGACAGGTGGTTCGACCCCCTTGGGCAGCCTCGGCTATGCCCGCTGTGCAGCGGAAATCGCGCAGCAAGAGGCAGAGCTGCAACTCACGTTCAATCAAGTGGTGGTACCCAACGGCAGCGCCGGGACGCATGCCGGGCTCGCGGCGGGTTTCCATTTGCTTGACCGGGGTACGTCCGTGGTCAAGTCGTTCTCAGTGTTGTCCGACCAGGACTCATCGGCGACGAGAACCCTGCAATTGACCCGAGAGACATTGGCGCTATTGGGCAATAGCGCCGAGGTGCAGGCTGCCGATGTTGTGATTGACGGCAGCCAGCTGGGTCCCGGCTATGGTCTGCCGACCGCCGCCATGCAGGACGCCGTACGCCTGATGGCGCGTGCCGAAGGCCTGTTGGTCGATCCGGTGTACTCCGGCAAAGCCTTTGCGGGTTTGCTGGCCGACCTGCAGCAAGGGCGCTTCGGTCCCGGGGACAATGTGCTGTTCGTCATGACCGGCGGTACACCCGGCCTGTACGCGTATCGGGAAACCTTTCAGGCCTGACGGTCAATCGTCCCGCGTCAGCACTTCCAGCAATTCAATTTCGAAGATCAGGTTCGAATTCGGCGTTATCTTGCCCATGGTGCGTTCGCCATAGGCCAGATGCGCCGGCACCAGCAACTTGCGCTTGCCACCGACCTGCATGCCCATGATCCCCTGGTCCCAGCCCTTGATGACCCGCCCGGTGCCGATCACGCACTGGAAGGGTTTGCCACGGCTGTAGGAAGAATCGAATTCGCTCCCGTCCTCCAGCCAGCCACGGTACTGGGTGGTGATCAGCGCGCCTTTTACGGCGGCTTTTCCGTCACCCGGTTGAAGATCGATTACCTGAAGCTCGTCATTCATTGATTTCACTCGTATGCTCACCCGCCCTCAAGGGCCTGTCGGGCGCCGTTTTCCCAGATTTGCCTTCGATTGGCAACCATTGCCGCCTCCGCGCACGGCATTCAAAGCTGTTTGCTGAACTAAAATAATCAACAATTACCCGTGCGGTTCACCGCCCTGATGGCCATCTCCGAATGATCTTGCTCTGGACCAGTGTCATCCTTGGTTCAACGACGCTCACCCTGATCGTCGCGCTGGTCTGGCGCGAACGCTCGCTGCAAAAGCAACTGACCAAGTATCGCACCATCGTCACCAGCCTGTCCGAAGGCCGGAACATCCATCAGGATGGCGACGCCGAGCGCTTCAAACGCAGCCAGTATTTCGCTCGTATCGGCACTTGGGATTGGGATGTCGACACCGACCGGTTGTACTGGTCAGACGCCATTTTCGGCATGTTCGGCTTCAAGATCGGCGAAGTGACGCCCTCTTACGCACTGTTCTGCTCCTGCGTGCATCCGGACGACCGGCTCAGGGTCCGGGCCGGCGAACTGCGTTGCCTGCAAACCGGCGAAAACCATGATGAGGAATACCGCGTGGTCTGGCCCGACGGAACGATCCGCTGGCTGCGGGAAACCGGCAACGTGGTCAAGAATGACCACGACCAAACAATCAAGATGATGGGCGTGGTACGCGACATCACCGAAGAAAAGGCCTCGGCCAGCTACCTCAAGCACCTGGCCCACTACGACCCGCTGACCGGCCTGCCCAATCGCCTGGTGCTCGAAGAGCGCCTGTCCGAAGCGTTGGAGCAGGCGCGCACCAGCGCCACACGGGTGGCGCTGGTGTTTGTTGACCTCAATGGCTTCAAGGCCATCAACGACCGCTATGGTCATGCGGCCGGTGACCGCGTGCTGGTCACCACCGCCACCCGGCTCAAGCACATTCTGCGCGGCAGCGACACCGTTGCCCGGATCGGCGGCGACGAATTCGTGGTCATCCTCCAGAACCTGCCCCAAGGCGAAAGCCTGCAAGACAAAGCGCGCACGATCTGCCAGAAAATCTTCGCCGAACTCTCCCCGCCCATTACCATCGGCAACGATCAGCGCCATATCGGCACCAGCCTCGGCGTCGCCGTGTTCCCCGATCATGCATCGAGCATTGACCGCCTGCTGCACATTGCCGACCTGGCGATGTATGAGGCCAAGCGCAGCGGGAATAATCAGTATCGGTTGGGCACCGACAGCGTAGTGCGGGCGCACAGCGAATAGCGCTTCGTGCCGGGCCGTGATACATGACTGTTATCATAAGAATGTTTCGAACTGTACCGGCAACACCGGGTTGCACCCGAGTAGGCTGCTCAAAAAACCCATCGGAGTTCGCCATGCACATCGCCATTCTGACCTTTGACGGTTTCAACGAACTGGACTCGCTGATCGCCTACGGCATGCTCAGCCGGGTTTCACTGCTCGGGGACAAGGATTGGCGCGTAAGCATCGCGTCGCCGACGCCGCGGGTCACGTCGATGAACGGTTTGACCATCGATGCGCACATCGGTCTCGCCGAGGCCTGTCAGGCGGATGCGGTGCTGGTGGGCAGTGGTCGCAAGACCCGGGAAGTGGCCGCCACCCCCGGGATCATGGCGCAACTGCAATTCGATCCCGCACGCCAACTGCTGGCGGCCCAGTGTTCCGGCACCTTCCTGCTGGCCAGACTCGGCCTGCTCGGCGATGCCCCGGCCTGCACCGATGCCATCAGTAAACCCTGGGTGCTGGAAGCCGGGGTCAATGTCGTCAACCAGGCGTTCCATGCCAACGGCAACATTGCCACCGCGGGTGGCTGCCTGGCGTCGCCGTACCTCGCGGCCTGGATCCTGGCCCGGTTGAAAGGCCGCGAAACAGCCCGGGAAGTGCTGAACAATTTCGCCCCGGTGGGTGAGAAGGATGAGTATGTGGCCCGGGGGATGGCACATATCGAGGCGTTTATCTGATCGTTCAGCCATCCAGCCTGACGCAGGTACAGCCCTCTCCCTGGATGCATTGATCCACTTTGCACATCAATGCATGCCAACAATGCAATTAACATATCGATGCCCCTGCTCCACTATCCGCCCCAATAAGAACCGTGCGCCGCGTCCTGTCGGCGCACGTCATAAAAGCGGTGGAGTACACGTCAATGACAGCATCAATCCAACGGCCCGCGACTGCCGGTCGCTCCCGGGCCAGTGCGATTTTCCGGGTCACCTCGGGCAACTTCCTCGAGCAGTTCGACTTCTTCCTTTTTGGCTTCTATGCCACGCAGATCGCTGCCGTGTTCTTTCCGGCCAGCAGCGAATTCGCCTCGCTGATGATGACCTTCGCGGTGTTCGGCGCAGGCTTTCTGATGCGTCCGTTGGGCGCGGTGGTGCTGGGTGCCTACATCGATGATGTGGGCCGACGCAAAGGGTTGATCGTGACCCTGTCGATCATGGCCAGCGGCACGATCCTGATTGTGCTGGTACCCGGTTACGAAACCATCGGTTTGTTCGCCCCGGCCCTGGTGCTGATCGGACGCTTGTTGCAAGGCTTCTCGGCCGGTGCGGAATTGGGCGGCGTGTCGGTGTATCTCGCCGAAATCTCCACGCCCGGCCACAAGGGCTTTTTCACCAGTTGGCAGTCAGGCAGCCAGCAAGTGGCGATCATCGTCGCCGCCGCGCTGGGTTACGCCTTGAACCAGTGGATGGCACCGAGTGCGATTGCCGAGTGGGGCTGGCGGATTCCGTTTTTCGTCGGCTGCATGATCGTGCCATTCATCTTTCTGCTGCGCCGCAACCTGGAAGAAACCGAAGAGTTCGCCACCCGTAAACACCGCCCGAGCATGGGTGAGGTGTTCCGCACCCTGGGGCAAAACTGGCTGATCGTGTTCGCGGGCATGATGATGGTCGCCCTGACCACCACCGCGTTCTACCTGATCACGGTGTACGCGCCGACCTTCGGTAAAACCGTATTGCACCTGAGCACGTCCGATGCGCTGCTGGTGACATTGCTGGTCGGCGTCTCGAATTTCATCTGGCTGCCGATTGGCGGCGCACTTTCGGACCGTATCGGTCGACGCCCGGTGTTGATCGCCATGGCCTTGCTGGCCATCGCAACCACTTACCCGATGCTGACCTTTCTGGTCAATGCGCCGAGCTTCATCCATATGCTGCTGGTGCTGTTGTGGCTGTCGTTCATTTATGGCCTGTACAACGGCGCGATGATCCCGGCGCTGACGGAAATCATGCCAGTGGAGGTTCGGGTGGCCGGTTTCTCCCTCGCTTATAGCCTGGCCACGGCCGTGTTCGGTGGGTTCACCCCGGCGATGTCGACCTGGCTGATCCAGTACACCGGCGACAAGGCTGCACCCGGTTACTGGATGAGTTTCGCAGCACTGTGCGCGCTGTGCGCGACGCTCTTGCTCTATCGCCGAGCCTCGAATCATCTGCAGTCGGTGGCGTCGTGAACCAGCCTTTTATCGAGAACATGACCATGAAAAAACAGTTTGGTTTTGCCGCCCTCACGCTGGTGGCCACCCTGGTATTGAGCGGCATTGCCCAAGCGGAAGAGATCCGCGTAATGACCTCCGGCGGCTTCACTGCGGCCTACAAAATCCTCGGCCCGAAGTTCACCGCCGCCACCGGTAACACCCTCGACACCGCACTCGGTCCATCCATGGGCAAGGCGCCAGAGGCGATTCCCAATCGCCTGGCTCGTGGTGAGCAAGCCGACGTGGTGATCATGGTCGGCTACGCGCTGGACGATCTGATCAAACAGGGCAAAGTCGATCCCGCTTCAAGAGTCGAACTGGCGGATTCGCGCATTGGTCTGGTGGTGCGCGAAGGTGCGCCGAAGCCGGATATCAGCAATGTCGAGGGCCTGAAAAAGACCCTGCTCGACGCGAAATCGGTGGCCTACTCAGACAGCGCCAGCGGCGTGTATATCGAGCAGCAACTGTACAAACGCCTGGGGATCGAAGACCAGCTGAAGCGCAAATCGACGATGGTGCCGAAAGTCCCGGTGGGTTCGGTGGTTGCCACTGGGGATTATCAACTGGGCTTCCAGCAAGTCAGCGAATTGTTGCCAGTGCCGGGGGTGAGTTTCGTGGCGAAGATTCCGGAGTCAGTGCAATCGGTGACCCGGTTTGCCGCCGGCATCCCGGTAGGTGCCCAGCACCCGGCGGAAGCCAAAGCCTTGCTGGAATATATGGCCTCGGCCCAGGCTCAACCGGACGTGAAAGCGACCGGACTGGACTCGGTCAGTCGCTGACCGACGGCTGCAGGACTTTCATCTCCACCACCAGTCGTTCCAGTTCCAGTGCCGCCGGGGTCAGGGTTCGACCCCGGCGCTTGATCAGACCGACGCTGCGCATTACCTGAGGATTGGTCAACGGCACCCGCGTCAGGATCGGATGATCCGCTGCCGGCATCGCCATCAGCGGCACTGCCGCTACGCCCAACCCAGCCTCCACCAGTCCGATCATGGTGGTTACGTGCCGGGTTTCGCAGATGCTCGGCCGCTGCGGCACCACGCCGGTCAACGCCTGGTCCAGCAGAAAACGGTTGCCCGAGGTTTTATCCAGAGAGATGTAATCCTGCTGATAGAACTCGTCCCAGGTGACACTGCTTCGCCCCGCCAGCGGATGATCGCGCCGGCAAGCCACGACATACCCCTCTTGCACCAAGGGCTCGAAATCCACTTCGGCTTCCAGCGTGCCCATGAAACTCAGGCCAAAATCCGCTTCACCGTTGACCACCGCGCTCAACACCTCGTGGGCGCTGGAGTCCAGCACCTTGACCTTGATCCGCGGAAACTGGCGGTGATAGTGCGCAATCACCCGTGGCATGAAGTAGTAAGCCGCCGAGGGTACACAGGCGACCGTGACGTGGCCGAGCCGGGTCGAAGCGACTTCGCTGATGCCCAGCAATGCCACGTCCAGATCGTCCAGCAGGCGCTCGACGCTGGGCATGAAACCGCGGCCGGCCTGGGTCAGGCTGACCTTGCGCGTAGTACGTTCGAACAGCCGCACACCAAGGGCGTCTTCCAGTTTTTCGATGCGCCGGCTCAAGGCGGGCTGGGAAATACGCACCGTATCGGCGGCCTTGCGAAAGCTGCCCTGCTCGACCACGGCACGGAAGGCTTGCAGGTCATTGAGGTCGAAGTTGATCGCCATGGGGATTACTCGAGAGGGACCGTTGGATTGATCAGCTAACGCTATAAATGTAACTAATTAATGCAAATTGTAACATCTGAGCCCGAGCGTTTTGCTGACGCCGAAGGGCTCAGCCTTTATCCTTGTCACCCCCGCAGTACCGAGTTCTGGAGTTTTCCCATGCCCCATGAAGGCAACCTGCTACAAGCCGCTGTCGTGTTTCTGATGGCGGCCGTGCTCATCGTTCCATTGGCCAAACGCCTGCAACTGGGGGCGGTTCTGGGCTACCTGTTTGCCGGGGTGATCATCGGCCCGTCGGTACTGGGCCTGATCGGCAACCCGCAAAGCGTCGCGAACATTTCCGAACTCGGCGTGGTGTTGCTGCTGTTCATCATTGGCCTGGAGCTGTCGCCGCGACGCTTGTGGGTGATGCGCAAATCAGTGTTCGGCGTAGGTCTGGCGCAAGTGTTGCTGACCGGCACGGTGATTGGCGTGGTGGCGTTGTGGCTGTTTGGCCAGCCGTTGAACACCGCGATCGTCCTCGGCCTGGGCCTGGCGCTGTCATCCACGGCGTTCGGCCTGCAAAGTCTGGCTGAACGCAAGGAACTGACCAGCCCCCACGGGCGGCTGGCGTTCGCGATTCTGTTGTTTCAGGACATCGCCGCGATCCCGTTGATTGCCATGGTGCCGCTGCTTGCCGGTGGCGATCACAGCACCACCGCCAGCGAAGACCTGAACCACGGCCTGCAGGTATTGTTCAGCATTGCAGTGGTAGTGATCGGCGGGCGCTATCTGCTGAGGCCGGTGTTTCGCGTGGTGGCCAAAACCGCGTTGCCAGAGGTCTCCACCGCCACGGCCTTGCTGGTGGTGATCGGCACGGCGTGGTTGATGGAACTGGCCGGAATCTCCATGGCCCTGGGTGCCTTCCTCGCCGGCCTACTGCTGGCGGATTCCGAGTATCGCCATGAACTGGAAGCGCAGATCGAACCGTTCAAGGGCCTGTTGCTGGGACTGTTTTTCATCAGCGTCGGCATGGGTGCGAACCTGAGCCTGTTGCTGAGCATGCCGGTCGCGGTGTTGGGCCTTACCCTGCTGCTGATCGCGATCAAACTGCCGCTGCTGTTTATTGTCGGTCGCCTGGCCGGCGGCTTGAAGAAGGTCAGTGCAATCCGCCTGGGCATCGTGTTGGCGGCCGGTGGTGAATTTGCCTTTGTGGTGTTCAAGATTGGTCGCGATCACGGGCTGTTCGCGGCAGAACTGTATGACTTGCTGGTGCTGACCATCACCCTGTCCATGGCCGTGACGCCGCTGTTGCTGCTGCTTTGCGCACGGTTGGTCAGCCCGAAAGTGCAACCGGTGGAAGTGCCGGAGAAGTTCCGCGAAATCGACGCCGACGCGCCTCGAGTGGTGATCGCCGGCATGGGCCGCATGGGTCAGATCGTCGCGCGGATTTTGCGCGCGCAGAACATCAAGTTCGTGGCCCTCGACACCTCGGTGGAAACCATCGAGCTGTCCCGCAGTTTTGGTGGCGTGCCGGTGTTCTATGGCGACCCGATGCGCCCGGAAATCCTCAGCGCGGCCAAGGTCGGGGAAGCCGAATATTTCGTGATCGCCACCGACGACCCGGACACCAACATCAAGACCGCCGAGTTGGTGCACAAGCTCTATCCGCATATGAAAATCATCGCCCGCGCCCGTAACCGTCAGCATGTGCACCGCCTGATGGACCTCGGCGCTCATGCCGTGCGCGAAACTTTTCATTCGAGCCTGGAAATGAGCCGGCAAACCCTGATCGGGTTGGGATTGACCCATGCCCAGGCGGACGCGCGGATCAAACGTTTCAAGCAGCACGACGAAGAGGTGCTTGAAGCCCAGCATTCGGTATATGACGACGCGGTGAAGGTGATGCAGACGGCGCAGGAAGCTCGGGTTGAACTGGCGAGGTTGTTTGAGTCGGATCAATTGCAGGAGCAAGCGGGCAAGAATTGAGGTGACTGGAATGGCCTCTTCGCGAGCAAGCCCGCTCCCACATTGGATCTTTGTCGCGCACAAGCTCTTCTGTGGGAGCGGGCTTGCTCGCGAAGAACGATAACGCAGTGTGATGGATCAACAACATTTCCCAAGGAACCACCATGGCTGACCAACCTGCCCCAGCCCTGAAGGAAATCTTCAACACCGAGCGCCTCCAGCACATTGCGGGCGAAATGACCGCGGTCTATCCGCCATTCGAGGCCGAGCGCTTCCTGAAACTGGCCCAATCCGGTCTCGCGGATCTCAGCGTCATGCAGCGCATGGCCCGGGTCAGCGAGTGCCTGCACGCCGTGCTGCCCCTGGACTATGAGGCGTCGCTGCAGGTGCTGCGCGCCCTCGCCCCGCGCCTGAACAGCGGCTTCGTCAGCATGTGCCTGCCGCACTATGTTGCCCGTTATGGCGCCCATGCGTTCGATGTCTCGATGGACGCCTTGAAGTACTTCACTGCCTTCGGTTCCTCGGAGTTCGCGATCCGCCATTTCCTGCGCAGCGAGCTCGATCGCTCGTTGAAGCTGATGCATGACTGGTCCCTGGATGACGACGAACACGTGCGGCGCCTCGCCAGCGAAGGTTGCCGACCACGCCTGCCCTGGTCGTTTCGCCTGGAGCCGGTGCAGGCTGATCCGCGTCTGGCCGCTGGTATCCTCGACAACCTCAAGGCAGACAGCAGCCTGTACGTGCGCAAGTCCGTGGCCAACCACCTCAACGACATCACCAAGGATCATCCCGAATGGGTGCTGGACCTGATCGAAGGCTGGTCGCTGGACAACAAGCACACCGCATGGATCGCCAGGCACGCGCTACGCAGCCTGATCAAACAGGGCAACCAGCGGGCACTGGCGATCATCGGCGCGGGCGGCAAGCCTGAAGTCGAGATCGTCGGGGTGAAAGTCGAACCGCCAGTGATTGGCCTGGGAGAAAAAATCACCCTGTCGTTTGCCGTCAAATCCACGATAGAAAGCAGCCAGCGCCTGGTGATCGACTACGCCATCGATTACGTCAAGGCCAACGGCAGCACGTCGGCGAAGGTGTTCAAACTCAAGGCGCTGACGCTGCCCGGCAGTGCCATCGAAGTCGTCAGCCGTGGTCAGCAGATCAAGGAACTCACCACCCGCCGGCATTATGCGGGGCGCCATGCCGTGCACATCATGGTCAATGGCGAACGGCTGGCCAGCACGGCGTTCGAGATTCTTGCTTAAACCTCAAGATGGATATTGGATGTGCCGCCGCCTTCGCGAGCAAGCCCGCTCCCACATTGGAACGCGGCCTCCTGTGGGAGCGGGCTTGCTCGCGAAGGCGCCAGTTCAGACACCGCCCAACAACAACCCCTGCTCCCGCTCACACATCTGCACCACGTAATCCCACAACACCCGCAGCCGCACGGATTTGTGCAACTCCCGGCGGGTGCTGATCCAGTAGCTGCGCTGGATGCTTTCGTCCGGCAGCAGCGGCACCAGGCCCGGGTCGGCACTGGCCATGTAGCACGGCAGCACGGCAATCCCCAGACCTGAGCGCGCAGCCTGCTGCTGGGCGATCACGCTGGTGCTGTGAAACACCACCTGCGGGTTGCGGCAGAAGCTGTTGAGAAACATCAGTTCCTGGCTGAACAGCAGGTCGTCGACATAGCCGATCCAGGCGTGGCGCCCCAGGTCTTCGCGGCTGTGCAGCGGCGGTGAGCGGTCGAGGTAGTCCTGGCTGGCGTAGAGCGCCAGGCGATAATCGGTGAGCTTGCGGGTGACCAGCATGTCGGCGGCCGGGCGTTCCAGGTGGATGCTGATTTCCGCCTCGCGGTTGAGGATGCTGACAAAACGCGGCACCGCCACCAGCTCCACTTCCAGCCCCGGGTAACGTTCGAACAAGCCGTTCATGCGACTTGCGAGGAACATGATGCCCAACCCTTCCGTCACCCCGACACGGATCTTGCCCAGCGGCGCGATGGATTGGGTGATTTCTTCCTGGGCCAGCAACGCAACGTTCTCCATCGTTTCGGCGTGTTTAAGCAACGCCTCGCCAGCCGGGGTCATCTCGTAACCCTGGGCATGCTGGACGAACAACGCCGTACCGAGGCTCTTTTCGATCGCCTCGATGTGCCGCGCCACGGTGGCATGGGTGGTGTTCAAGCGACGTGCAGCCGTGAGCAAACGCCCGCTGCGCTGCAATTCGAGAAAAAACCGCAAGTCATTCCAGTCGAACATGAATCGTCCTTGTTCTTTGCCGTTCGGGATGCTGTTTAAAAACGCACAGCGGCTGCGCAAAAACTAACATTCTTTTGACGAAAGCTAACAACTAGGATGACAGACAACAAGAACAACAAACGAGGTCAGGGATGCAGCCTTCCCTTGATGAATACGATTACATCGTGGTCGGGGCCGGGCCGGCGGGTTGCCTGCTGGCCAATCGATTGTCGGCCAGCCCGCAACATCGCGTGTTGCTGCTTGAAGCCGGCGGCCGCGACAACTATGCGTGGATTCACATTCCCGTGGGTTACCTGTTCTGCATCGGCAACCCGCGCACCGACTGGTGCTTCAAGACCGAGGCGCAACCGGGGCTGCAAGGTCGCGCCCTGAGCTACCCGCGCGGCAAGGTACTGGGCGGCTGCTCCTCCATCAACGGCATGATCTACATGCGCGGCCAGGCCGGTGACTACGACCGCTGGGCCGCCGATGGCAATCCTGGCTGGAGCTGGCAGGACGTGTTGCCACTGTTCAAGCAGAGTGAAAACCACTTTGCCGGCGCCGCCGAATTTCACGGCGCTGCGGGCGAATGGCGAGTCGAACGCCAGCGCCTGTCATGGCCGATTCTCGACGCCTTCCGCAGTGCTGCCGAACAAAGCGGCATCGCCAGCATCGATGACTTCAACCAGGGCGACAACGAAGGTTGCGGCTATTTCCAGGTCAATCAGAAGGCCGGCATCCGCTGGAACGCAGCCAAGGCGTTTCTCAAACCGATTCGCCAGCGTCCCAATCTAACCGTGCTGACCGGTGTCGAAGTCGACCGCGTGCTGCTGGAGAATGGCCGCGCCTCAGCAGTCAGTGCCCGTTGGCAAGGCCAGGCGAAAACCTTCAAGGCGCGCAAGGAGATTGTCCTCTGTGCCGGCTCGGTCGGTTCACCAAGCATCCTGCAACGCTCCGGCATCGGCCCGCGTCCGCTGCTGGAGCGACTGGGCATTGGCGTTGCTCATGAGCTTCCCGGTGTTGGCGGCAATTTGCAGGATCACCTGCAACTGCGGCTGATCTACAAACTGGAAAATGCCCGCACCCTGAACCAGATTGCCGGCAGCCTGTGGGGCAAGATGGGCATGGGCCTGCGCTACCTGTATGACCGCAGCGGCCCGCTGTCGATGGCGCCGAGTCAGCTTGGCGCGTTTGCCCGCTCTGGGCCGGAACAGACTTCAGCGAACCTTGAGTACCACGTGCAACCGCTGTCGCTGGAGCGCTTTGGCGAACCGCTGCATGCGTTCCCGGCGTTTACCGCATCGGTCTGCGACTTGCGTCCACAAAGCCGTGGCCGGGTGGAAATCCGCTCCGCCAATCCGCAAGAAGCGCCGCTGATCCAACCCAATTACCTGAGCCATCCGGAGGACTTGCGCATCGCCGCCGACGCCATCCGCCTGACCCGCCGCATCGTCGCCGCGCCGGCCCTGCGCGCCTTCAATCCAGTGGAGTACCTGCCCGGCGACAGCCTGCAAAGCGAAGAACAACTGCACGAAGCCGCCGCGCGCATCGGCACCACGATTTTCCATCCGGTGGGCACCTGCCGCATGGGCAATGACGCCGACGCCGTGGTCGATGCGCAACTCAAGGTCCATGGCATTCCCGGTTTGCGCATTGCCGATGCCTCGATCATGCCGCGCATCACCTCGGGCAACACCTGCTCACCGACGCTGATGATTGCCGAGAAGGCGGCACAGATGATCCTTAACTCCGCTGCAAACACATCACCTGTGGGAGCGGGCTTGCTCGCGAAGGCGTCGTGTCATTCAACAACAATGTGAATGATCCACCGCTTTCGCGAGCAAGCCCGCTCCCACAAGGATTGCATTAGATTCACGGACATCGAGCATCACCCCTGCAAGGAACACGCAACACCAGTGGAACAACAAAAACAATCACTGAGAGGGATACCGGTATGTCAGAACACGTTCAGTCCCTGGAAGCCGTGCGCAGCGCGGGCACCAGTCAGGAAACCCAGAAAGTCATCTTCGCCTCGTCCCTCGGGACGGTCTTCGAGTGGTACGACTTTTTCCTCTATGGCGCCCTCGCGGCGGTGATCAGCAAGCAGTTTTTCGCCGGGGTCAACGACACCACGGCGTTCATCTTTGCGCTGATGGCCTTCGCCGCCGGCTTCATCGTCCGGCCGTTCGGCGCGCTGGTGTTCGGGCGTTTGGGGGACATGATCGGACGCAAATACACCTTCCTCGCCACCATCATCCTCATGGGCCTGGCGACCTTCTGTGTCGGGCTGCTGCCGACCTACGCCAGCATCGGCATCGCCGCGCCGATCATCCTGGTGGTGCTGCGCATGCTCCAGGGCCTGGCCCTGGGCGGTGAATACGGCGGTGCCGCGACCTATGTCGCCGAACACGCGCCCATCGGCAAGCGCGGCTTCCACACCAGCTGGATTCAATCCACCGCGACCCTTGGCCTGTTGCTGTCGCTGCTGGTGGTGCTGGGCTGCCGTTACTTCACCGGCGATCAGTTCGAAGTCTGGGGCTGGCGCATTCCGTTCCTGTTTTCCATCGTGCTGCTGGGCATCTCCACCTGGATTCGCCTGAGCCTGCACGAGTCGCCGGCCTTCGTGAAAATGAAAGAGGAAGGCAAGCTGTGCAAACAGCCGATTCGCGACTCCTTCGGCAAATGGGAAAACCTCAAAGTGGTGTTGATCGCGCTGTTCAGCATCAATGCCGGGCAAGCGGTGACCTTCTACGCCGCGCAATTCTATGTGCTGTTCTTCCTCACCCAGTTCCTGAAAATGGACCCGGCCGTGGCCAACGGTCTGCTGATTGTCAGCGTGACCATTGGCGCCCCTTTCTTCATTTTCTTTGGCTGGCTGTCGGACAAGGTCGGGCGTAAACCGGTGTTGATGATCGGCCTGCTGCTGGCCACCGCGCTGTACTTCCCGATCTTCAAGACCCTGGCCCACTACGCCAACCCGGCCATCGACCTGGCCAGCCGCCAGGCACCGATCACCGTGATGGCCGACCCGGCCACTTGCACTTTCCAGTTCGACCCGGTGGGCAAGGCGAAATTCGACAGCCCGTGCGACAAGGTCAAGACCTTCCTGGTCAAGCAGGGCCTGCCGTACCAGAGCGCAGCGGCCCCGGCCGGCAGTGGCGTGCAGGTGAGCGTCGGTGACGTGAAGATCGATGGTTTCGACGAAGCCGCCTTGCGCGGTGCCGTGACTCTCGCCGGTTACCCGCAACAGGCGGACATGCAGCAGATCAACAAACCGATGATCGTGGCACTGATTGTCGCGCTGATCATCATCTCGGCCATGTGTTACGGCCCGCTGGCGGCGTTGATGGTCGAACTGTTCCCGACCCGCATCCGCTATACCTCGATGTCCCTGCCCTACCACATCGGCAACGGCTGGTTCGGCGGCTTCCTGCCAACGGTGTCGTTCGCCCTGGTGGTGTACACCGGGGACATCTTCTACGGGTTGTGGTATCCGGTGGTGATTACCGGGGTGAGCCTGGTGGTGGGGATGCTGTGCTTGCGTGAGACCCGAAACGTCGATCTCGACAAAAACTGAGGCCGTGCCTGGCGACGAGGGAGCTGGCTCCCTCGTCGCGTCGATCAACCCCGATCAAACTTCGGCATCGAGCAGTTCAAACTTCACTTGATCCGGATAGAACGCCACGTACCCACGAATTTGTTCGACAGACACTTTGGGGTTCTCGTAACTCCACACCGCATTGACGCCTTCATGCCCCGGCACCTGCAAACTGAAATAACTGGCATCGCCCTTGTACGGGCAATAGCTGGTGTGGTCGGTGCGTGCGAAATATTTCTCGTCGATATCCTCTCGCGGCACGTAGTACACCGGCGGGTAATTGGCCTCCAGCAACACCAGGGCCCGCGCCGAGGCGGCCACCTGAATACCGTGAAACTTCACCAGTAGACAGCCAGGCTGCTCGGCGATGGTGATGACAGGGCTAGGACCGGAGCTTTTCATGGAATACGTTCCTCATGACGGTGATGGACCTGCAAATCGATTGTGGGAGCGTGGCTTGCCCGCGATGGGCTGCGCAGCAGCCCCAAAACCTGAGACCATGGTTTATCAGGTATAACCCAAGTTTCAGCCTCGCGACTGCTTCGCAGCCGAACGGGGCCAAGCCGGTGTCTGCCGGCGCAAGCCTCCGCCGCGACACACAAAGCTGTACATCCATACAGATAAAGATTGCTCCATCGCCCATCACCCGCCATTCTGTGCATCTCTCGCACATTGATCGACGATGGTGGTTATGCGGCTGTACCTCTGTGAAAAACCTTCCCAGGCCAAAGACATTGCAGCCGTACTCGGCGCCAGACGCCGGGGCGATGGCTGTTGGCTGGGAACAGACGTCACGGTGACCTGGTGCATCGGCCATCTGCTGGAAACCGCACCACCGGATGCCTACGACGCGCGCTACAAGCGCTGGGTGCTGGCAGACCTGCCGATCATTCCCGAAAAGTGGAAAATGACCGTCAAACCGCGCACCGCCAGCCAGTACAAAGCGGTCAAGCGCCTGCTCGGCGAAGCCAGCGAACTGATCATTGCCACGGACGCCGACCGTGAAGGCGAGATGATCGCCCGGGAGCTGGTGGAGCATTGCCGCTATCGCGGGCCGATCCGCCGGCTCTGGTTGTCGGCGCTGGACGATGCGTCAATCCGCAAGGCCCTGGCGGCACTCAAACCGGGGAATGAAACCTTCAGCCTCTATCACTCGGCGCTGGGTCGCTCCCGGGCCGACTGGCTGATCGGCATGAACATGAGTCGGCTGTTCACCTTGCTGGGGCGCCAGTCTGGCTATCAAGGCGTGTTGCCGGTCGGCCGGGTGCAAACGCCGACCTTGCGCCTGGTGGTGGATCGCGATCGCAGCATCGCCGACTTTGTGCCCGTCCCCTATTGGGCCATCGATGTGCAACTGCTGCACAACGGCACCGCGTTCACGGCGCAATGGCGCGCGGCATCCGACGTTTGCGACGATCAGGACCGTTGCCTGAATCAGGCGCTGGCACAACAAGCGGCGGCCGCCATGAGCGCCGCGGCCAGTGCGCGAGTGATCAAACTGCGCACCGAGCGGATGCGCGAAGTGGCCCCGCTGCCGTTCGATCTGGGCACCCTGCAGGAGGTCTGTTCAAAGAAACTCGGCCTCGGCGCCCAGGAAACCCTCGACATCGCCCAGGCGCTGTACGAAACCCACAAAGTCATTACCTATCCGCGCAGTGATTGCGGCTACTTGCCCCTCAGTCAGCACAGCGAGGCGCCGAGTATTCTGGCGGCGCTGCGCCAGGCCGATCCGGCGTTGAACGCCTTGCACGATCACCTTGATCCACAACGGCGTTCGCGGGCCTGGAATGATGCCAAGGTCAGTGCGCACCACGGCATCATCCCCACGGCTGCCGCGAAGAATCTCGACCGACTGGCGGGCAAACAGCGTGCGGTCTACACCCTGATCCGCGCGCGATACCTGGCGCAGTTCCTGCCCAATCACGAATACGACCGCACCCAGGCCGACTTCGATTGCGCAGGCCTTGCCCTGCGCGCTGTCGGCAAGCAGATCATCGAGCCGGGCTGGAAACGCGCCCTGCCCGAGGCACTGGCACCGACCAAGGGCCGCGAAGCCCCGGCACCGCAGACACTGCCGAACCTGGCCGAAGGCATCGACTGCGCAGTGGCGGGTGTGCAACTCAAGGACCTCTGGACCCAACCGCCGAAGCCGTTCACTGAAGGTGACCTGATCAAGGCCATGAAGAATGTCGCCAAACTGGTGGAAGACCCTCTGCTCAAGCAAAAGCTCAAGGACACCACTGGCATCGGCACCGAAGCGACCCGTGCGTCGATCATCCAGGGCCTGCTCGACCGTGGTTATCTGGTCAAGAACGGCAAGGCCCTGGCCGCCACGCCGGCTGCGTTCAGCCTGATCGACGCCGTGCCACGGGCCATCGCCGATCCGGGCACGACGGCGATCTGGGAACAGGCCCTGGACATGGTGCAAAGCGGGGAAATGAGTCTGGAAGAGTTCGTCACCAAACAGGCGGCGTGGATGAGCAAGCAGGTCAGTCGTTGCGCCGGACTGAGCCTGAGCATCAGCGGTCCACCGCCCAGCGGATCTGCCGCAGCCCCCTGGAAGAAAAAGCGCAAAGGCGCTCCGCGCAAACCAGCGAGTGGCACCAGGCGCAGGTCAAAACCGGCCAGCAACTCTTAAAGCCAACACCGAACCCTGTGGTGAGGGAGCTTGCTCCCGTTGGACTGCGCAGCAGTCCCTGTTTGTGGTTTTTGGGGCCGCTTTGCGACCCAACGGGAGCAAGCTCCCTCGCCACAGATCACTTGTCACCGTCCATAATGAACGGTGTCCCCGCCTCGGCATATCGGGAGCCACTTCAAATGACTTCGATAGAACTGCACGCCGCCCAACGCGATGAACTGGAAACCATCGAGAACCTGATGCAGTTCTACACCTATGACTTCAGCGAATGGATGCCGCTGAAACTGGACGAATACGGATTCTTCAACATCCTGCCCATGCCCGACTACTGGCGAAACCCGGCCACCCGACCTTTCCTGATCAAAGTCGACGGGGAACTGGCCGGTTTTGTGACCGTGGATAACCAGACCCAACTACCCGGTGCCGACTACAACATCGGCTATCTGTTTGTCAGCCGACGCTTCCGTGGCCGGGGTGTCGCGCGATTTGTCGTTTCCACCCTCTTGAGCCAATTCCCCGGTCAATGGCAGATTTTCCACATCGAGGCGAATCAGCCGGCACGGCTGTTCTGGGCCGCCGTGATGCCAGGGCTCAACACAGGCGGGTTCACCTTGCATCAGCAGGTGGTTGACCGTCATCCCTGCACTTTTTACCGCTTTCAGTGTCCGCCTTAGTCGCCCTGACCGACACCTCCTCGACCCCGCTCGCTAATTCCGAACAGCATTGTCCGACAATATGTAGTGACTGAAAATAATCACTACAAAACCGTTGACGCCTCCGTTTTGCCCTTGCATGATGCAGACGTCTCCCCGATCGGGAGTACAGGCAACACGTTTGAGCAAGCTCGTCTGACCGCCGAGCTGTTTTTCCCGGATACACGCTGCCCACAAGGCAGATTGAAGAAGCTGACCTGGCCTGAACGTCCAGTACAAGGGCGAGAAGTCTTGGCGAGCAATCCTCATGAAGCTTGTGGCCGACCCTGAAAATGTCGGCAGTGGCCTTAAGGTTTTCGCCGCTTCTCTTCGTTGTGACGCTATTGCGTAGCAGTTATTCAACACGACTACATGCAACAGACGCAGGACCCCGCCCAATAAGGCGGTCGAACGCTGACGTCCTGGTTTCGGTGCCAGGGATCAACTAACCGATGGGCTACCTGTATTAGCGAATCAACTTTGAAAGATCACCAATTGGTCAAGGGGCTTTATGATGAATCTGAACAATCAACCAACTATCGATGAACTGGCTCGTATGTTCGCTGCAAAGAAAGACAGCCACGACAGCCACATTCTCTGGATCAGCAAGTCTGGCCAGGTACATATCGACTGCCTGTCGCCTCATGCCCATGAAGCAGAGTTCGACCAGAACAACCAGAACCTGCTTGCCCGACTGAAGATGTACCGTCGCGGCCAGGGCTATGTCGGCAAGAAAGCCGCAGCCGACAAGGACTTCATCGGTAATGTTCTGCAAACCCTGAAACAGGCCTGGGCCTCGATGCAGAACCAGAATGAAGTTCGGGTGATTGACCGGTTCTACTAATTGAATGAGTCATCACTGACTATTAATAAACAGGGCCTGCTCCCAATAAGGAGCAGGCCTTTTTTATGCCCGTACAAAGATCAAATGTGGGAGCGGGCTTGCTCGCGAAGGCGGTGTATCAGTCAATACTTATGTTGAATGACACGCCGCCTTCGCGAGCAAGCCCGCTCCCACAGGGGGTTTTGTAGTGGTTATGAAAAATCGGTCCCCAACACCAGATCCACAAATGCCAGTGACGCCGCACTGTGATAGTTGTTCTTGCGCCGAAGCAACGCGGCCCCGCGTTCAGGCGCTGCCCCGAACATGGACAGTTTGCGCAATGCCCGATCCTGAGTGGCGATGGGTTCCGGCAGGATGGTGGCGATGGCGCAATGACGGATGACTTCCAGCAGCGTGTTAACCGAGTTCACTTCAATCACCACTTTGGGCGTGATGCGCGCCTCAGCGAAAAACTCATCGATGCATGTGCGGGTGATGTAGTCCGGGGTCAGTAGGGCAAATTCAAGTTCGGCCACCTCTTCCCCGGACAGCGCATCCTGGCTTTCGTACAACGGATGTTCGCGCCCAACCATCAACCCCAGGGTTTCGGTGAAGGCCGGGATCGATTCGATGTCGGCGCTTCTCACCTGATCAAACGCAATCGCGACATCCAGCGAATCATCCGCCAGCCCGGCCTCGATTTCGTCCATCGACAACTCGAAAATCTCCAGATGGATGTTCGGGTAGCGCACTACATAGTCGCGTACCAGCGGCCCTACCAGATAGGCCATGAAGGTCGGCGTCATGGCCAGGCGCAAGGTCCCGCGGGACAAATCCTTCACGTCATGCAACGCACGCCTGCCCGCTTCCAGCTCCACCAATACCCGCCGCGCACATTCAATGTAAGCCTCTCCGGCATCGGTGGGCTTGACCGTGCGCGAGGAGCGGTCGAACAGGCTCACGCCCAGGGACTCTTCCAGTTGCCGGATCTGCTGCGACAAAGTCGGCTGGGACACGTGCAGCACTTCGGCGGCGCGCGTGAAACCACCGTGGTCGGCGACCGCCAGCAGATAACGCAAATGGCGTAGCAACATGGGACTCTCCATCTATAGGCAGTGCTTATGGCTTGCATTGTATATCGGTCTTGGACGCTATGGGTCGATCGGCAGAAGATGGCCTCACACCCAAGCAACACCCCCGTCCGATAGGAGAATCACCATGCAACAGTCCCATGCCTACAACGACCCAAGCCTGGCCCTGACCACTGCTGTCCTTGATGCCAAGGCGCGCAAAAACCTGTCGTGGCAGGACCTGGCCGACGGCACCGGATTGAGCCTGGCCTACGTCACCGCTGCCCTGCTCGGTCAACATCCACTGCCGGAAACCGCCGCCAAAGTGGTAGGCGACAAACTCGAACTGGACGCCGACGCCGTGGCCCGGCTACAGATCATCCCGCTGCGCGGCAGCCTCTCGGGTGTGCCGACCGACCCGACCATCTACCGCTTCTACGAAATGATCCAGATCTACGGCACCACCCTCAAAGCCCTGGTTCATGAGCAGTTCGGCGACGGCATCATCAGCGCGATCAACTTCAAGCTCGACATGAAGAAAGTCGAAGATCCGGAAGGCGGCTCCCGCGCAGTCATCACACTCGACGGCAAGTTCCTGCCGCTGCGCCCTTTCTAAGTTGATACCGGCCCGCACTATCGGTGCGGGCCAAACCCTACTCACCCATGAGGAAGCGATCATGAAAGCGCTCATCGACGGTTTTTTGAAGTTCCAGAAAGAAGCCTTTCCACAACGCACCGACCTGTTCAAACACCTGGCCACCACCCAACATCCAGGCACGCTGTTCATCACCTGTTCCGACAGCCGTGTAGTGCCGGAACTGCTGACCCAACAAGAGCCCGGTGAGCTGTTCGTGATCCGCAACGCCGGCAACATCGTGCCGTCCTACAGCCCGCATCCGGGTGGTGTATCGGCCACTGTCGAATATGCCGTCGCTGTACTCGGCGTCACCGATATCGTGATCTGCGGCCATTCGGATTGCGGCGCCATGACAGCGGTGGCCAAGTGCACCTGCATGGATCACCTGCCCGCCGTCAGCGGCTGGCTGCAACACGCCGAATCGGCGAAAGTGATCAACGAAGGCCGGCCACACGCCAGCGAAGCGGCCAAGGTCATTTCGATGGTTCGGGAGAATGTCATCGCCCAACTGGCCAACATCCAGACGCACCCGAGTGTGCGACTGGCCCAGGAAAAAGGCCTGTTGAACCTGCATGGCTGGGTGTACGACATCGAGACCGGCTCGATCGATGCGCTGGATGCCGACAGCCGAAGCTTTGTGTCGCTGGTCGAGCATCCGGGCACTTGTGCCGTATCGGCCAAGGCGATCAAAGCCGCTTGATCAGACCCGCCAATCGTTCAAAAAAGTGACCGCCCTTGCAGCGGTCACCGGTTCCGCCATCTCAGCGTTTGACGCCCAGATCGACCTGGGTCATGCGGCTACGAATGGTGAACACGCCATCCCCCGAGAGAATCGCACTGCGAGCGAACAGGCGCCCGCTCTCCCAGTTCGAGAGACCCAGTTCCGGCTTGTTCAACGCGTACTGGCCGTCGACCCAACGGGTAATGCCATTGCCGACAAAAGGCGCGTTGACCGCGTTGTAGAAGCGCTCCTGAGCCTCGGCACTTTCACTGATCAATGACACGGTGAATTGCGGGCTGTAGCGATTGAACAAGGCAATGGCACTGTCCAGGTCATCGACGATTTTCAGGCTGACTTCCGGGGTTTCTTCCCACTCCCATTCGCGGCCCAATTGATCTTCCGGCAACGGCTCGGCCTGCGCTTCGGTCTGATAGCCTTCGGCGCGATACACCTCGACTGTTGCAGCCAGCCAGTCTTGCGGCAGGTGCGACTCGCTGCCTTCGACGATGTGCAACTTGCAACCCTGCCCCCTTGCGGTACCGGCCTGCTTGAGCGCGTCGAGGAACAGCGGCACCAGTTCGGCGGCGCGGTCGCGATGAATCAGGCAGACGTTCAGGGTGTTGCAGACTTTGCGGTCCAGGGAGTTGCGCACCACGGCGGCAAAGCGCCGGGCATCGGCATCGGCGTTGGCGATCAGCCACGCACCACCGGTGCCATGCAGGCTGACCGCCGTGCCGGCCTGCTGCGCGATGCTACCCAGTTGACTGACGGCGCGCCCCGAACCACGGGCCACCGCCAATGACAGGCGCCGGTCAGCGAACATCGCCCAACCGGCGGCGTGGTTGACGCTTTCCACCAGCGACACCGCACCGGCAGGCAATCCGGCATCGTTCAGTGCGGGATTCAACGCATGGGCAACAATTGCCTGGGCGGTGCCCAACGCATCACTGCCAATGCGCAGTACCGCGGTGTTACCAGTGCGCAACACGCCGGCAGCATCGGCAAACACATTCGGCCGGCCTTCGAAGACGAAAGCGACGATGCCCAATGGCGAGACCACTTGCTCGACCTTCCAGCCATCGTGCTCGACGCAGCTGATCACCTTGCCACGGCTGGCCGCTGCATCACGCCACGCGCGCAGGCCGGCGATCATGTCGCGACGCATGCGCTCATCGGCCAGCAACCGGGTGGTCGAGCGACCGCGCGCCTTGGCCCGTTCGATGTCGGCCAGGTTGGCGGCTTCGATCAAGGCCCAGCACTCCGGGGTTTCCAGGCGTTGGGCAAACAGGTCGAAGAAGGCGCTGATCGCTTGGTCAGACACCGCCGACAGCGCAGTAAATGCCGCTTGGGCACGCTCGATCGCAACGTTGGCCGCTTGCTGGTCCGCCACGGGGATCAACAACAACTCGCCGCTGACCTGCTCCACCAGCAGGTGGTCACCGGGCTGGAAGCGTTCCGCCAGTTCGGGGCTGACAACAGTGACACGATTACCGGCGAAAGGGATTGGCGTGCCAGCGACTAGACGTTCGAGCGCAAGAGACATGAAGCGGTTACACCATGCAGAGGGCGGCCGGAAAATGTATAGCAATTTCTCCGGAGCGTCACGTTTCACACCGGTGATCCCCTGTGGGAGCGGGCTTGCTCGCGAAAGCGGTGTGTCAGCCAGACTGATGTTGCCTGACACACCGCTTTCGCGAGCAAGCCCGCTCCCACCCTGGTTGTGCATTGGATGAAAACGCTCACGGTTACGTATCTCAGTGTATACAGCCCCGCCCCTGACACACGCCGCACTCAAAACCCCGCCACAACGACACACCGCAGATACACCCCATTGCTGAAATACGCCTGTCGATTGGCCAAGCCGATCAAAGCGCTCAACCCGCGGGGCATGCCGTTGCCCCGTTTCCCTGACCTGAGAGAGAACAACGCCCATGAGCACCTTCATTTCTTCGGCCGTCAAAGGCCTGCACCTGAACCTCGACCGTGCCGGCGACTGGGTTGCGCCTCTGGCGTTGCGAGTATTCCTGGCCTGGGAATTCTTCGAGTCCGGCCTGGAAAAATTCAACGGCCAGAACTGGTTCGTCGATATCCAGGAGCGTTTTCCGTTTCCGTTCGACCACGTTTCAGCGACGCTGAACTGGGAACTGTCGATGTGGGCCGAACTGATCTTCGCCATGACCTTGCTGGTGGGCCTGGGCACACGTTTTTCGGCGTTGAGCCTGATGGTGGTGACCCTCGTTGCAACCGCCGCCGTCCATTGGCCCGCCGACTGGCACACCCTGAGTGAACTTGCCCGAGGCTATGCCATCAGCAACAAGGGTTACGGCAACTTCAAGCTGCCTTTGATCTACCTTGTGGCCCTCACACCGCTGCTGCTGTCCGGTGGTGGCAAGCTCAGCATCGATGCGCTGTTGGCACGTTTCTGCTGGCGTCGCTGAAACGAAATCTGCAACGCGGACAAACAAAGGGGACTTGCGTGAAGTCCCCGGTTTTTTTTGCCTGAAACTAACGAATCACTTCCTCCAGCCCGGCCTCTCTGGCCAGTTTCGGATGCGCACTGCGTTAACGGCCACACGCTCGCGTCAACGAGAGCACCAGGATGGAGCTCCTCGCGCATTGGCGGATGGCGACCGATAATGAAGGGGTTTGCATCTCACCGAGGAATTGAAGGATGCCACTGACTCTTTATTTCCATCCGCTCTCGTCGTTCTGCCACAAAGCGCTGATCGCCCTTTATGAACTGGGAATCGAGTTTGAAAAAAGGATCATCGACCTGGGCAATGATGCTGACCGCGCCGAGCTTCAAGCGCTGTGGCCAGTCGGCAAGTTTCCGGTGCTTCGCGATCACGCCCGCCAAAAGGATGTGCCGGAGTCGAGTGTGATCATTGAGTACCTGGACCGACTTCATGCCGGCCAGACGCACCTGATTCCGGAAGATTGGGAAACCGCGCTGGAAGTACGCCTGTGGGACCGTTTTTTCGACCTTCACGTCCAGGTGCCCATGCAGAAGATCGTCAGTGACCGCCTGAACGCCGCCAATGGCGACCTGTCTCGCGAACGCGCCGCATTGTTGACGGCGTACGGCATGCTTGAACGCCAGTTGGCCGCAAACACCTGGGCAGCCAGCCCGACGTTCAGCATGGCCGATTGCGCCGCCGCCCCGGCACTGTTCTATGCCAGCACCCTCGTGCCGTTTCCCGACGATCATCGCCACTTGTGCGCTTATTTCGACAGGTTGACCCAAAGGCCTTCGGTCGAGCGGGTCATCGACGAGGCAAGGCCCTATTTTTCCTGGTATCCGTTTGCCGAGGCCATTCCAGAACAGTTTCGGTAGTGGCACCAGCGCGATAGAGGAACGGGAGGCAAAAACAGCAAAATCCGGCGAATAATAAGGGCCGATAGAGTGTTATCTAATTACGTAGGAAGAAAATGGCAGGGGCGGCTGGATTCGAACCAACGCATGGCAGGATCAAAACCTGCTGCCTTACCGCTTGGCGACGCCCCTGTATATGTTGCGATGAGTGCGTGGCACTCACTTTGTTGGTGGCAACAGGACCTGTTGCCGGCTTGCGCGATAGGCGCCGTAAGGGCCTGTGCAAGAGTGGGCGGCAATTTACCAACTTTTGCCTCGTCTGGGAAGCCCCAACTAAACAATTTGTTTTTTTAAAACAAATGCTTAGTGTTGAACCGAATCTCGGCGAGTTGTCGGCACACGCTCAGCCGGATCAGGTCTGCTACGCTTTTCTTTCTCGAATGGAATCGGGAAGCGTTTGCGCAACACCTTTCCCTTGCCATTTGAGGGCGCCAAATGTGAAAGGCAAATTTTTGGCTACCGCTGCAACCCTCTTGGTAGTCGGGACCGCGATTTATGGGTTGAACGCTTGGGAACACATCCAGGACCAGCGCCGGGAAGCGGTCTGCAGGGCCGCCCGGGAGCATCTCAATGGCCTGGAAACCCAGGCGCGAGCCTTGGCCTCCGGGTTGACGGTCGAAGCCTATGCCGAAGCTGAAAAAGCCGAGGCCGGCCAATTGGTCCAGGCGCTCGATACCGCCAAAAACGAAGCCGAGGTCGATGCCGTCATCGACAAGCACGCCGCTGCCATTGAAGCGCAGATAACCGCCGAGAACGCAGAGGTCCAGTCCCGAGGCGATCAACCCTTCCTCGGCCAGGAGCTGAAAAAGCAACGCATCCCCACCGACGTCAAACAGGAATTCAAACGAGCTGAAAAAGCCGTCGCCGACACCTGTGGATAGTGTCGACCGCCAACTCCGGATTTGTCGCCAGCGTCCAGACTTCAGCAAAAGCAGGTTTCAAGCTGAAACAGGTGAGCGCGCCGTTGCGGCGCACTCACTGGTCACTCAGTGCGGCGCGCGCGGGATGGTCTTGAGCAGGTCTTCGGGGCTGATGTGACCGACCACGCTGCCCGGCTGCGGCAGGTTGAGGATGTGGCCCTTCATCTTGCCGATGATGTGCATTTCGCATGGCTTGCAATCGAACTTCAGCGTCAGCACTTCATCGCCGTGAATCAACTGCATCGGCGCGACCTTGGTGCGCACGCCGGTCACACCCTTGGCCTGTTTCGGGCACAGGTTGAAGGAGAAACGCAGGCAGTGCTTGGTGATCATCACCGGCACTTCGCCGGCTTCCTCGTGGGCCTCGTAAGCCGCGTCGATCAGCTTGACGCCATGGCGGTGATAGAAGTCGCGTGCCTTCTGGTTGTAGACGTTGGCCAGGAACGACAGGTGCGACTCCGGGTATACCGGCGGCGGTGTCGTCTCGGCCTTGCGGCTACCACGCGGGTGGGCGGCGATTCGCGCTTCGGTCAAGGCTTCAATCACTTCACGGCGCAAGGCCTTGAGTTGCGAGTTCGGGATGAAGTAGGCCTGCGGCGCATCCAGCTTGATGTCGATGGCGTGGTACTGGGTGGTACCCAGTTGGCCGAGCAGATCCTGCAATTGCTCCAGCGCCTGTTCCGGCTTGTTGGCGGCGCCGAACGGACCAGCCAGAGTGACGCTGGCGTTGATGCCTTCTTCGCTGGTAGCGGTCAATTCAAGCTGATTTTCACGCAGGCGAGCGACCCAGCGCAGGGCCACGCGACGCTCGGCAGAGGTCTTTTGCAGCGCCTGTTGCCAGTTGTGATCGAGATTACGATTCAGCGGATGGTTGGGGCGCAGTTTGTACATCCCCTCCGGCATCTCATTGGGCTCGACGCGATAGCGATAACGCTTCTCGCCGTCCTCCTCGAATTCGCCTTTCGGCTCGGCGATGTTGGCGCGGAAACCCACCACTTCACGCTTGACCAGCACGTTGAGGCCGTCGCCGTTGGACAGTGGCTCGTGAGTCACGACCTGCATGTCGCGCTTGGCGACTTTCTCGACGACACCCACCGGCAAACCGGTGAAGGTCGGCGAATCAAAGGCGCCGATATCGATCTTGCGGTCCGTGACGAAGTAATCGGTGCTGCCACGGTGGAAGGTCTTTTCCGGGTCGGGCAGGAAGAAGTGCGCGGTACGGCCGCTGGAGGCACGGGCCAGGTCCGGACGGTCTTCGAGCACGGCGTCGAGGCGCTGGCGGTAGTAGGCGGTGATGTTCTTCACATAGCCCATGTCCTTGTAGCGGCCCTCGATCTTGAACGATCGCACGCCAGCCTCGACCAGGGCGCGGATGTTGGCGCTCTGGTTGTTGTCCTTCATCGACAGCAAGTGCTTTTCGTAAGCAATCACGCCACCCTTTTCGTCTTTGAGGGTGTACGGCAGACGGCAGGCCTGGGAGCAATCGCCACGGTTGGCGCTGCGCCCGGTTTGCGCGTGGGAAATGTTGCACTGGCCGGAAAACGCCACGCACAGCGCGCCATGGATAAAGAACTCGATGGCCGCGTCGGTTTCGTTGGCGATGGCGCGGATCTCTTGGAGATTCAGCTCACGGGCCAGCACCAGTTGCGAAAAACCGGCCTGATCGAGGAACTTGGCCCGCTCCAGGGTGCGAATGTCAGTCTGGGTACTGGCGTGCAATTCGATCGGCGGAATGTCCAGCTCCATCACACCCAGGTCCTGGACGATCAGCGCATCGACGCCGGCATCGTACAACTGGTGGATCAGCTTGCGCGCCGGCTCCAGTTCGTTGTCGTGCAGGATGGTATTGATGGTGGTGAAGATCCGCGCGTGATAACGACGGGCGAATTCCACCAGTTCGGCAATCTCGCTCACCTCGTTGCAGGCGTTGTGGCGGGCGCCGAAGCTCGGGCCACCGATGTACACGGCATCGGCACCATGCAGGATAGCCTCACGGGCGATGGTCACGTCGCGGGCGGGGCTGAGCAATTCCAGGTGATGTTTGGGCAAAGACATAATTTTTTTAGTCAGGCTTGTCACGGTCGAGGCGTGCATTGTAGCGGCGAAACGCCTGAGCGGCACCCGTGTGCTGCCCGATGGTGTTTCGGGTAGACCTGACCTGCCTCACCCACTGTGGGAGCGG
>NZ_AKJM01000146.1 GCF_000282335.1 Pseudomonas sp. GM48 | reverse complement strand
GCAATGACTGATTTTACGACTGCTTCGCAGCCGAACGCAGCCTCGCGGGCTCGGCAGCTGCTACAGATCGCATTACCGTTTAACTGACTGGCATTAGACCCGTGGGTGTTTAATTTTCCTGTTTGAAACTGATTCCTTCAGGCATTTCCTGACAGGTTTTCTGTTATGGCTGACCGCAACTCAGGCAATGTCTTACAAGACTTTACGACATCGGCGTAGCCCTTTAGTACAGGCATTTCGCCCCTTTTTCGGACACGGACAGACCACGCAAAAATTAACTAGACAGGCAGTACGCGATAATTAAATACTCCTTTCAACGGACTGTTAAAACATGTTCCACGCTCATCCAGCAGGAGCCCGGATGCCCTTTCTCGAACACCCGATCAATGCGCCTGGTCAGGCACCGTCTCCGGCCGAACCTTCCGTTCCTCGTTTAATGCAGTCAATCCCAAGAAATATCTGACAAGAAAAAGAGTGGCGCCTGACAACGTTCAGACGACCATCGATTTAATGTGTGGCAAAACCGACAGTGATAGTCAGGTTCGGCTCAAACCGCCGAGTCGTTTGATACAGGAGTGTCTCCATGATGGTCTTGCGTCCAGTCGAGTTGGCCGACCTGCCCCAGTTGCAGAGGCTGGCTCGTGAAAGTCTTGTGGGCGTCACGTCCCTGCCCGACGATAGCGAACGGTTGCGCGAAAAAATCCTCGACTCCTGTGCCTCATTTGAAAAGGACGTCGATGGTCATGGCCCGGAAAATTATTTCTTTGTGCTCGAAGACCTGACGACGCAGCACTTGGTCGGCTGCTCGGAAATCCTCGCCACGGCGGGGTACAGCGAGCCGTTCTACAGCTTGCGTAACCGGCACTTCACCAGTGCCTCGAGGGAACTGAACATCGAGCACGGCGTACCGGCCTTGTCGTTGTGTCACGACCTCAGTGGCCACACCTTGCTGCGGGGTTTCCATATCGATGCCGCGTTGGTGCGCACCGCGCACTCCGAACTGCTGTCGCGGGCGCGCCTGTTGTTCATCGCCGCCCATGCCCGGCGCTTTTCCGAAACGGTGATCACTGAAATCGTCGGCTACAGCAGTGATGAAGGCCACTCGCCATTTTGGGACGCCGTGGGCAAGCATTTCTTCGACTTGCCCTACGTCGAGGCCGAACGGCTTTGCGGCCTGCAGAGTCGCACCTTTCTCGCCGAACTGATGCCGCAGTACCCGATTTACGTGCCCATGCTGCCCCGGGCGGCACAGGACTGCATCGGCAGCATCCACCCCGATGGCCAGGAAGCCTTCGATATCCTCGAACGTGAAGGCTTCGAAACCAACAGTTACATCGATCTGTTCGATGGAGGCCCTACACTGCACGCGCGCACGTCGGGCATTCGTTCCATCGCCCACAGCCAGCGCGGCGTAACGCAACCGGGACCGATGATCGATGCCCGTGGCAGCTATCTGGTGAGCAACGACTCCTTGAAGGATTATCGGGCCATCGTCGCCGATCTTGACTACATCACCGGGCAACCCGTCACGCTGGACACCGCCATGTGCAAGGCACTGAAGGTAACCGAGGGCAGCCCGATCAGGCTGATTGCCCTGTGAACACCCTCCAGGTTCAATACCCGAGCACATGTGAACAAGGAACTGCAGCATGATTGTCCGTCCAGTCCAGATCACCGACCTGCCTGCCGTGTTTACGCTGGTGCGTCAGGCCAGTCCCGAGCTCACCAGCCTGCCGGCCGATGAAGAGCGCCTGGCTCACCGGATCCGCTGGGCCCAACGCACTTTCGCCGGGCAGGTCGATCGCGCCGATGCCGATTATCTGTTCGTGCTCGAGGACGACGAGCAGCAAGTGGTGGGCGTCAGCGCCCTGACAGGTGGCGTCGGCCTGCGCGAGCCCTGGTACAACTACCGGGTCGGACTGACGGTCAGCGCTTCAGCGGACCTGGGTATCCAGCGCCAGATCCCGACCCTGTTCCTGAGCAATGAATTGACCGGGCAATCGGAAGTCTGCTCGTTGTACCTGCGTCCCGATCAACGCCGGGCAAGCAACGGCCGCCTGCTGTCGCTCGGGCGTTTTTTGTTTGTGGCCGAGTTTACGCAGCTGTTCGGCAACCGGCTCATCGCCGAATTACGCGGCAGTGCCGACGAACGAGGTGGCTCGCCGTTCTGGGACAGCCTTGGTCGGCACTTTTTCAAAATGGATTTCAGCTACGCCGATCACTTGTCCGGGCTGGGCAACAAATCGTTCATCGCTGAACTGATGCCGCGCCAGCCGCTGTACACCTGCCTGCTCACCGAACAGGCCCAGGCGGTGATCGGCAAGGCCCATCCGAATACCGAGCCGGCCCTGAAAATCCTCAGCGCCGAGGGGTTTGCCCACAAGGGCTACATCGATATCTTCGACGGCGGACCGGTCATCGAAGCCCCGGTTTCCGGGGTTCGCACCGTGCGCGACAGCCAACCGCTGTTACTGGACATCGGCTCGCCGGACGATAAAGCACCCATCTGGCTGATCCACAACCGTCGCCTGGAAAACTGTCGCATTACCTGCGCCCCGGCCCGACAAATGGGCAACAGCCTGGTGGTTGATCGCCAGACCGCCAAGCGCTTGCAGCTACAACCCGGCGACTCGGTGCGCGCCGTGCCGCTGCTTGACCAACGGCAACAGGCCGTGGCGGCGTGACTTAACAGGTCCATCGTTGCAACGTCAATCGGCCTTACCCAGCAAATTCGTCATCATTCTCTCCTTGCCCGCGTGATAGCCTTTTATTTCTTTGGCGTTGACACTTTTGCTCAAGCCCTTCCATTCCATTGGTGGAACTCATATGTCCAGGCTTTCCCATCAAGATTTGCGCCGCAATTTTCGCCAACTGTTCGCCTCCAACACTTGCTACCACACGGCCTCGGTTTTCGACCCGATGTCGGCCCGCATCGCCGCCGACCTGGGCTTCGAAGTCGGGATCCTCGGTGGTTCGGTCGCATCGCTGCAAGTGCTGGGTGCCCCTGACTTTGCCTTGATCACCCTCAGCGAATTCGCGGAACAGGCCACCCGCATCGGCCGTGTCGCCCAGTTGCCGGTGATTGCCGACGCCGACCACGGCTACGGCAACGCGCTCAATGTCATGCGCACCATCGTCGAACTCGAACGTGCCGGCGTCGCCGCGCTGACCATCGAAGACACGCTGCTGCCTGCACAGTTCGGCCGTAAGTCCACCGACCTGATCACGGTCGCCGAAGGCGTCGGCAAGATCCGCGCGGCACTGGAAGCCCGCTGCGATAAGGAAATGGCGATCATCGCCCGCACCCACGCAGGGATTCTGCCGGTGCAGGAAATCATCAGCCGCACCCGGCAATACCAGCGTGCCGGAGCCGACGGGATCTGCATGGTGGGCGTAAAGGACTTCGACCATCTGGAACAGATCGCCGAGCATCTGAGTGTGCCGCTGATGCTGGTGACCTACGGCAACCCGCTGCTACGCGATGACAAACGCCTGGCCGAACTGGGTGTACGCGTGACCATCGACGGCCATGGCGCGTACTTCGCCGCGATCAAGGCGACCTACGACAGCCTGCGTGAGCAACGCCAGATCCTCACCCAGACGTCGGACCTGAGCGCGACCGAACTGACTCACACCTACACGCAACCCGAGGAATACATCCGCTACGCGGAAGAGTTCATGAGCGTGAAGGAATGACGGTTTAAACCGACACACCGCCTTCGCGAGCAAGCCCGCTCCCACAGTGGATTTGCGGTGAGCACATCATTTGCATACACCTGCGATCAATTGTGGGAGCGGGCTTGCTCGCGAAGGGGCCATCACAGCCAGCATCCCTGCCATCTGACACGCCGCCTTCACGGGCAAGCCCGCTCCCACAGGTTTTGCAGTGGACGGTCAGGCGGAGTCGAGCAGTTCGTGATGGGGTTTGCCGTCACCGCAACAGATCACGCGATTGCGCCCGGTGGTTTTGGCTTCGTATAGCGCATGATCGGCGTCATTGAGCCAAAACGTCGCGTCGGCGTGGGTCGGGTTGAATGATGCCATGCCAATGCTCAGGCTGACTTTCAGTGCCGGGCTCTGTTCGTACCCCAAGGTGGCGAAGCGATCACGCAGGGCATCCATGACGGCGGCGGCGCGGTTCAGGGGCAGGTCGGGAAGGATCACGCAAAACTCGTCACCGCCGTAGCGCCCTGCCACATCGGTCGCTCGCAGGTTTTGCTTGAGCATTTTGCTCAACTGACGCAAAACGATGTCGCCGGCAACATGACCGTAGGTGTCATTGATGGCCTTGAAATGGTCGATGTCGATCAGCGCGATCGCGCCGCCCTTTTGCTGGCGTTTGCAACGCTGGAATTCGACCTCCAGTTGGTCCTTCCAGGCACCATGGTTCAGCAGGCCCGTCAGGCTGTCGGTGCGGCTCAGTGCCAGCAGTTCACGCTTCTGAAGGCCGAGGGTATGGGCCTGGCGGAAGCAGATCCAGCCCAAGGACAACGGATACAGGCACAGCAAGGGCAAACAGGCATAGAGTTGCACCGGGCTGGTGGCAGGAATGAGCGCCGGGGCAAAAATCTGCAAGCCAACGCAGAGGCCCAACACCTGCGCGGCAGTCCCGGCCAGCAGGAAGCGTAAGCCGCCGATGGCCACGTTGTGCATAGCCATCATGGAAATGGTGGTCGCGCTGGGTAGTGGATTGAAATGCATGGCGGCAATCCAGAAGCCGCCGAGAAAGGCATCGATCAGCAGATTGCGGTGTTCGGCGTGATAAGGCTTTCTGGCCCGGCGCGCCCATTGGTAAGCCAGGTGCGGCCAGACCAGGCCATTGAACCACATGAACCCCCAGACCCAGGGCGCCGGATCGAGTGGATACATCGCCGCGCTCACACACACCAATCCCAAGGCTACCCCCAGGATTCGCGATGTATAGAGCCTCCTGGCCAATGAAAATCCCTGTCCTCCCGTTTTTGCCATAGGGCCTCTGTGCCACTCAACGGAATGCGATAACAGCCTGTGCCTATGCGCTGCAGTCTATCAGGGCGACATTAAATAGCCATCACCGGCTGGCGGGCTGAATATCCGCCTATCACGCTCGAATAAAAGCAAAAGCCTCGTCTCAAGAAACGGCTATACATGAAATAAGGGTTGATCAATGACCATAAGAGGAGGCCCATGCAGACCTTTCAAGTATTGATCATCGGCAGCGGGTTTGGTGGCCAATGTGCCGCAATCAATTTGCTCAAGGCCGGCATCGACGATTTTCGCCTGTTGGAGCGACGGGATTTCTTCGGCGGCACCTGGTGCCAGAACACCTATCCCGGCGCGGCGGTCGATGTGCCTTCGCCGCTGTACTCCTTGTCTTTCGCCCCGTATCGCTGGACGCAAATGTTCGCCGAACAGGCCGAACTGCACCGCTACACCCGCCATGTGGTGGAACACTTCGGCCTGCGGGACAAGGTGGAACTGGGCGCGAATGTCGAGCACATCGAATGGGACGACGCCAACAAGCGCTGGACGGTGTACACCGCCAGCAAAGGCACGTTTTGTGCGCAGTTCCTGATCAACGCCACCGGGCCGCTGAGCCAGCCGGTGGTTCCGCACTTCGACGGCCTGGAACGCTTTCAGGGCAAGACGTTTCACACCAACAACTGGAATCACAACTACGACTACCGGCAAAAACGCGTGGCCATCGTCGGCAGCGGCGCCAGTGCGGCCCAGGTTATACCGGCCATTGCGCCGGAAGTCGGGCACTTGCATGTGTTCCAGCGCACTCCCCACTGGGTGTTGCCCCGCGCAGACCGCAGATTCAGCCGCTTGCAGCGTTGGCTGCTGGGGCTCAAGCCAGCCTACAAGCTGCTGCGCTGGTGGATCTACTGGCAATTCGAAACCCGGGTGTTTGGCTTCAAGTATTCGAAGCCGGCCGTGCACAGGGTCCAGCGCCAGGCCCTGCGCTTTCTCAAACACCAGGTGCCGGATGCCGAACTACGGCGCAAACTGACGCCGGACTACACCATCGGCTGCAAACGGGTGATTCTGTCCAGCACGCTGTACCCGGCACTGACGCGCAGCAACGTAACGCTGCACAGCCGCGAGCAAGGCATCGCGGCCATCGACGAAACCGGCATCGTTACCCTCGATGGCCAACACATCGACGTGGACCTGATCGTCTGGTCCACCGGCTACGACGCCACCGACGGGGTGATTTCCTACCCGGTAACGGGCAAAAACGGCACCCGTCTGAAGGATGTCTGGGCACCGTACCCGCGTGCCTACCTTGGCACCGCCCTGCCGGACTTCCCCAACCTGTTCATCGTCACCGGGCCGAACACCGGCATTGGCCACACTTCGGCGCTGTTCATCATCGAATCCCAGATGAACTACATCCTCGATTGTATTCGCACCTTGAAGGCGCAAGGTTTGAGCAGCATCGAAGTTCGCCATGAAGCGGAACGTACCTACACTGAAATGATCCACCGCGAAATGGAACGTACCGTGTGGAAGTCCGGTGGTTGCCACAGTTGGTACCAAAGCAAGAGCGGTCATGTGATTGCCATGTTTCCCGGGTTCAGCTTCAGCTTTCATCGCTTGACCCGAGCGCTGAAACCCGCCGATCACATTTTGTCCTGAGCTGATAGAAGGGAGACGCGTGATGCTTTTGTTGTTCGTCGTTCTCGCAGTGTTCGTCGCCTGGAGCTGGCTGACCTACCCGGCCATCGGCTACTGGCTCTATGACCTGAACATGGCGGCCGAGGCCAAGTTGTACCGGCTGCACAAAATCGTCGTGCCCATCCCCGAGATGACCGTCTCGACCTGGCAAGGCGGGCCGTACGAAGCCACCAGCAATGTGCTGATGCTCCATGGCTTCAGCGCCGACAAGAACCTCTGGCTGCGTTTCGCCCGGCACTTTGTCGGTAGCCATCGAGTGATCATCCCGGACATCGCCGGCCATGGCGAAACCGGCTTCAAGGCAGGCGGCGGCTATGACATCCCGCTGCAGGCCAAGCGCATGATCCAGCTGCTGGATGTGTGCGGCGTCGAAAAAGTCCATGTCATCGGCAACTCCATGGGTGGCTACATGGCGGCATGGCTCGCGGCCACTTACCCGGAGCGCATTGTGTCCGTGGCCCTGATTGACCCGGCCGGGGTCACTTCGCCAGAACCCAGTGACCTTGAGCGGCATTTGGCCAAGGGCCACAACCCGTTTCTGATTCACTCGCGGGAAGAATTCCAGCGGTTCTACGCCATGACCATGGCTTCACCGCCCTGGGTACCGAAGCTCGTGCTCGATGCCGTCGCCCAGCGCTATGAACAGTCCCGCGAGGAACTGGAAGAAATCTTCCGGGATTTCCGCGCCAGCCCGCCGATGGAACCGCACCTGCCCGACATCACCGCCCCGGCGCTGTTGCTATGGGGGCGCAAGGACCGGCTGATCGATGTCAGCAGCGTGGCGGTCTGGAGCAAGGGCATCGCCGACCTGCGTGTGCATATCTGGGACGCCGTCGGGCACATGCCCATGGTGGAAGCGCCATCCGGTTCGGCGCGCCTGTATCGGGAGTTTTTGGCATCGCTGCGCTCGGAGAGTCCACAGGATCAAAGACTGCACTAGGGGGCGGCCCCTAGCAGTCCTTTGCAGAATGAAGTTCGTCAGAAACTTCGTTTGTCGGCGTCGCTGAAGGCTGCGATCTTTCGTCCATCCTTTACGTCACCGCGCCAGGAATCCTGTTCATGAACCACCCGAACTTCGTCAGCCCTGACCTGATCCGCCAACGCTTCTCCAAAGCGATGTCCGACATGTATCGCGAGGAAGTGCCGTTGTACGGCGCGTTGATGGAACTGGTGGAGCAGACTAACCGCCACGTGCTGGACAGCGATCCGCACATCCTGCAGCAGCTCAAAAGCACCGGCGAAATCGAGCGACTGGATCTGGAGCGTCATGGTGCGATCCGCGTCGGAACGGCCGATGAACTGGCCACCCTCGCCCGCCTGTTCGCGGTGATGGGCATGCAACCGGTGGGTTACTACGACCTGACTCCGGCTGGCGTACCGGTACATTCCACGGCGTTTCGCGCGGTGCATGAAGCGTCATTGCAGGTCAGCCCGTTCCGGGTATTCACCTCGCTGTTGCGCCTGGAATTGATCGAAGACCTGGAATTGCGAGCGTTCGCCCGGTCGATGCTCGACCAGCGCTCGATCTTCACCCCCACGGCCCTCACGCTCATCGAGCGCGCCGAATCCCTGGGTGGCCTGACCGGGCAGGAAGCCCTTGAGTTCGTCGAACAGGCACTGGAAACGTTCCGCTGGCACCACAGCGCCACCGTCACCGCCGAGCAGTATCAAAAGCTCAGCGCCCAGCATCGCCTGATCGCCGACGTGGTGGCGTTCAAGGGCCCGCACATCAACCACCTGACACCGCGGACCCTGGACATCGATATCGTGCAGACGCAAATGCCGGCCCATGGCATCACCCCCAAAGCGGTGATCGAAGGTCCACCCCGCCGCCAGTGCCCGATCCTGCTGCGCCAGACCAGTTTCAAGGCCCTGGACGAGCCGATTGCCTTCACCGATCAAAACGAGGCTCGCGGCAGCCACAGTGCCCGTTTCGGCGAAATCGAACAGCGCGGTGCCGCCCTCACGCCCAAAGGCCGCGCACTCTACGACCGCTTGCTCAATGCCGCACGGGACGAACTCAAGGACTTCCCCAACGAAGCCAACGCCGCGCGCTATAACGCCCTGATGACGCAGCATTTCAGCGAATTTCCTGACACTTGGGAAGGCATGCGCCAACAGGGCCTGGCTTATTTTCGCTACTTTGTGACGGAAAAAGGCCTGGCGGCGGGCGACCTTAAAAACACTTCCCTGGAAGACCTGCTCGGCAGCGGCTTCCTGCGGGTTGAACCGTTGGTGTACGAAGACTTCCTGCCGGTCAGCGCGGCAGGGATCTTTCAGTCAAACCTGGGGGACGCAGCGCAAACACGCTACGGTGAACACTCCAATCAGCAAGCGTTCGAAAAGGCCTTGGGACGTTCGACGATCGATGAGCTGGAGCTGTATGCCGAGAGCCAACGGCGTTCGATCGAACAGTGTTTCGCTGCGTTGGGCCAGTAGGCCTCGACACGACAGGTTTCAGCGGGTGAACCGAAGGGTTGCCTCGGTTATGACGCAGCGCCTTGGTGTGCAAGAAATCGCCCGGTCGAATCCACGAAAACGCCTTATTTTCAGGCTGAAGAGCCTGCTTGTCAGGCCCCTCAACCCGGTACGCAAGAACCTGCGCGATGCTGTGCAAGTTCTTGCGTAAATTTCCGCGTTTTCTTCTGCAGAAAAGCCTGCAAATCTCGAAATAAAATCATAACTTTCTGATTTATATCGATTTTATAAGTCGTGGCACAGTCCTTGTTATCTGTCAGGTCCCCAGGAGGTAATGCTGCCTCACGGGCAACCTCACGTTTGAGCAAGGAGAGCCTGCATGGCTACACCCGCGTACATGTCCATCACGGGCGAGAAACAAGGTTTGATCACTGCCGGTGCATTCACCGCCGACTCCGTTGGCAACATCTACCAGGAGGGTCACGAAAATCAAGTCATGGTCCAGGGCTTCAGTCACGAAGTGATCATCCCTCGTGACCCGCAGTCCGGCCAACCCACCGGTCAACGCATTCACAAACCCGTAGTGATCACCAAAGTGTTCGACAAGTCCTCGCCACTGCTATTGGCGGCCCTGTGTACGGGCGAGAAGTTGCCCCAGGTCGAAATCCAGTGGTTCCGTACCTCGGCTCAAGGCACGCAAGAGCACTATTACTCAACGGTTCTGGAAGACGCAATCATCGTCAATATCAAGGACTACATGCACAACTGCCAGGACCCGGCGACCGCACATTTCACGCATCTGGAGGACGTACATTTTTCCTACCGGAAAATCACCTGGACACACCACAACTCCAACACGACAGGCCACGATGACTGGCGCATTCCGGTCGCTGGCGGTTAAGTCTCACAGGACGCAAACATCGGCCCTTCGACCGATGTTGTTCAAGTCAATAAAAACCATGGCTGATCGACCTTTCACAAATCAATAAAAAGAACCGGGTCATTCAGCCAAGGCTCGACAAAAAAATGGGCGACCTACAGGTCGCCCATTTTTATAACCGAAACTTTTAATACAGCGGAGAAAGTGTTCGCCCAGTGCAATGGCCTCGGCAATCCATGCACTGGTAAAGAGCCCTGACACTGGGCGAACGGAGGGTATTTTAGTAGAAGCGAACTAATATGTCCGCAGTACGAAGATGAAATTTATCGACACAATGTTTAACAAAATGTCGACTTAAATACTATGCCGCATGGAACCTTAAACTCACCAGTTCGACCATATGAGCTGATTATTCCTATACAAAACTTGCATAAAAACAATCAACCCATATAGAGCCATTACTCAATATCAGTGCTTGCTGGTCACCGACAATATGTCGGTGTAAACCACGTTAACGCTTTGCCCGACTTTCAAGTCCTTGAGTTTGGCCTGGACTTCAGGTCGTTTGACATCGACTTTCTTGGACTGGCCTTGCGGATTTTCGAAGGTCACCTGGTTTTTCTTCAGGTCAATGTGGGTGATTTTCAGCTGCACTTTCACCTGACGGTAAGCTTCGCCGCCCGGGTTGGCGCTACCTGGTGCAGCACGCACTTCACCGGTGGCTTCGGCGGTGCCGGGCAGGCCTTTGTCGACATCGGTGTCGAGGTAGGCTGCAACGGCGCTGGTGACCCTGATGTCGACCGTGTCGCCGGCCTTGAGTTTATCGAGGTTTTTCGCCTTGTCGGTCAGTTGCACAGGGAATTCATTACCCTGCGGGCCTTTCAGGACCACGATACGGTTTGCGTTATCTACCGAAACGACTTTGGTGGCGACCTGATCAACCACCACAACTTCGGACAACGGGAGTTCGGCGGCAACCGCGCCAAAACTGGCGGCAGACAGCAAGGTTGCGAGGGTGATGGCTTTGGTCAGTGCGTGGCGTTTCATAGGCAGAACTTTCCCTGTGATAGATGGCAACAGACGGCGTTGAATCCGGGCTCAACGCCATGTGTGCGATGAGCATAGACGCTGTTCGGCGAGTGGTCGCTGCGGGCCACTGATTTTCGTGGCGCAGGTTACTGGTAACCGGTCATTTCCAGATATCCGTTCCCTGCATGACTGCCACTGAGGCGCACCGGGCCTTCCCAGTAGGGTATGCGCAAGTCCATCCAGGACTGGGGGTTGAGCGCGGTGATGGCGATATCAAGGTGTTTGGCGGGGATTTTGATCGACCAGCGAATGGGCATGTCGTGCCCGGCAACGCTGGCGGTGTCTTGCGGCGTCAGGCTAATGTCACTGGCGTGGAGCAATTGTGTCTGACCCCGGGCGTCGATCCAGGTGCCGGTGAGGTAAGGCTCGCCGTCCTTTTGTCGCATACGATACAGCATCACTTGCTCGCCGCTGTCCAGGTGCAGGGAGAACCAGTCCCAACCGGTCTGGTTGCTCGTCAGGGGCTGGCTGCTCCATTCGCGGTCGAGCCAGGCCGGGCCACTGACCAGAAAGGTTTTGCCGTCGATTTCCAGCGTGCCGCTGGCCTGGAAAAACGGCTGGCTGTAGTAGTAGGAGGCCTGGCCCTGTTCGGATTTCTGGCTGAACCCCTGGTCCCCCTGAAGCACCAGAGGACCTGTCGAGGTCAACCGCAGCCGGTAGCTGAAACGCTGATCGCGGGCACTGAGTTGCAGGTCGGCCAACGGGTTGTCGACAGTCGCCTGGCTACGCAACTGCCAGTCATCGATCCATGCATTGAACGGCGCAACGCTGACACCGGCCTGACCGACGCCACCACGGGCGTAGCGTTCGGCCGCGTAGTGCACGGTCGCCGACGTCACCGCCGCATGGCCGAGCCAGATGGTCTGATTCTGCCATCCCGCCCCTTCGGGGGTGGCTTTCAAGGCGCTGCGGAACAACGTCCATTGCGCGCCGAACTCACGCCCCTGATCGTCCTTCAGGTTGGCCGTGACGTACCACCATTCGATGCGAAAGCCGTCGTGCGGGCCGTGATCCGCCGGGAAGCTGAACACCCGACCGGGCACCACCGGGGTGAACGCGGCAGCCTGGTTGCCCAGCCCGGCAAACCCCTTTTCTATCGGTGCCGGTTGATCGCAACCGCTCGACAGCAGCGCCAGGAGCAATACGCCGACCTTAATCTTCATGGGCAAACGTCCGCAGCAGGTCCGCCGGTTGCGTGCGGTACAAACGGTACAACGGCCAGGCCGAGGCCAATAACGTCGCCACCAGTGCCAGCCCCATCAACTGCACCAGTTGCAGTGGAAACACCCGCAACGGCAGGCGCCAGCCAAAGGCCTGCACGTTGATCACCGTGTCCAGGCACCACGCCAGGGCAATACCCAACGGCAACGCTAGCACCAGGGTCAGCAGCGCCAGCAACCAGGTTTGCCCGAGGTTGAGCAACATCAAATGCCGACGTGTCACGCCCAGCGCCCACAGCGGCGCCAGTTGTCCGAGACGGCTCTGGCTTTGGGTCAACAGACTGATGAACAGCGCCACGCCGGCCACGCACAACGTCAAGCTGTTGAGCGCGGCGGTGGCGGCGAAGGTGCGTTCGAAGACTTGCGTGGACCAGCCCTTGAGCCGCGCCTGATCGACGATGCGGCTGTCGTCCAGGGTAAAACGCGCCTGTAGTGCCGTGACGAACGCCGGGATCGACGCCGGTTCGATGCGCAGGTTGAAACGATTCGGCGTCAGTTGCGGCCAGCCGCGTAACAGGTGGTTGATGTTGACCAGGATGTGACCCTTGGGATTGCCGTAGTCGGCGTAGATCCCGACGATTCTCGGCGACCACGGGCCGGTTGGCGTCGGCAGCGTCAGGTGATCGCCCAGTTGCACGTGCAGGCGCCGGGCCAGTTGTTCGCTGAGCATCACCGCATCGTCCTTGGCCAGTCGTTCCCAAGGGTTGTCGCCCAAGGCTTCGAGCAATGGCCAGTGCTGGCGATAGGTCGGGTGGTCGATGATCCCGGACAGGTCCGTCGGCCAGCCCTGCAACTGGATCGACACCTGCCAGTTGGGCAGCACCGCCGCCAGTTGCGGCTGCTGGTTGAGCCAACTGTGCAGCTCCCTGGCCTGGGCCGGGTTCTGTGGATTGAGGTAAAGCTCGGCCGTCAGCCGTTGTTCGAGCCAGTTGCTGAAGGTTTGGCGGAACCCCGCGGTCATGCTGCCGGCACCGATGTTTGCCGCCATGGCCAGCAGCAGCGCCATCAACGCCAGGCTCAACGCCGGAAGTTGCTGGCGGCAATCGGCAACAAACCACTGGCCAAGCACCGAGCGACTGCGCTGCAACCCGAGGTTGAGCAGCGCACTGAGCACCACCGGTAACGCCAGCGCGGCACCGATCAACAGCGCGGCCATCAGCACGAAGCCACTGACCAGGCTGTCGCCGAAAATCAACGCCAGCAGCCCTGTCACCCCGGCTATTGCTGCCACCCAACCCTGGCGTTGCAACCAGTGTGCATGGGCCTGATGCCAGGCCTGCGGATCGGCCAGTGCCAGCAATGACAAGCGCGCCGCCCGCAGCAGACTGTTGGCACCGGCCAGCAACGCGCCAATCAGAGCCAGGCCAATACCGCTGAACCACCATGACAGGCTGAGGCGCAACTGCCCCGCCACTTCGGCACCGTACAAGCCCCGCAGGCTGGCGGCGACATCCGGCAACAACACGCCGGCCAGCAGGTAACCGCTGATCACTCCGGCCACACCGCCGATCAGGGCCAATCCAGCCAGTTCGACGGCGAGACAAGCGATCAACATCCGCGCACTCACACCGCAGGCACGCAAGGTCCGCAGCAAACCTCGCCGTTGCTCCAGCGCCAGCCCGATGGCGGCGTGCACGATAAACAGGCCGACCACGAACGACAGCACCCCCAGGGCGTCGAGGTTCAGGTGAAAGCTTTCGGTCAGGCGCGCCAGGTTGTTTTCTTCGTCGGCGCTCTTGAGTTGCAGCTGTCCCTTGAACGGATCGGGCAGCGTCGCGGTGTAATCCTTCGGTAACAACAGTCGCGACAGTTGATCCGGCAACCCGAGAATCTGCTGGGCAAAACCGATGTCCACCAGCAGCACTCCGGGCACCATATCGGCCTGCACATGCAGCGGCGGCAGTGCCACGCCAGTCAGGTTCAATGGCCGGTCACCTTCGCGCAATCCCAGTGCCTGCAAGGTTTGCGACGATATCCAGGTACTTCCCGGCGCGCTGAAAAAACCGACAACCTGTTCGATCGCCAAGGCCTGCCCGGCCACCGCCGCGCCCGCCGGCAACGACACCGGCTCGATGCCCATCAACTGCAGACGCTGCTCTTCATGCCCCTTGAGCGTGACCCGCCCTTGCAGCACCGGTGACACCGGCCACCCCGCGCGGCGCAGATCGATAAACCATTGCTGTGGGAACGTGCCGCCTCCGGGTGCACTGAGGCTGGCCTGGGGTTCGCCGCCGATCAACCGGCTGGCCCGGGCATAGCTGTCGCGCGCCTGACTGTTAAGTGCCTGGACGCCGGTCAACAGACTGGTAGCCAGCCACAGCCCGGTCAGTACACTGAAAAACTGCACCGGATGCTGCCGCCAATGGCTGAGCAGCGCGCGCAGGGTTTCGCCAAAGATGCGCATGTCAGCGCTCGTCCGCACCGGCCAGACGACCACCGCACAACAGCGCTTTTTCCGCCAACCGTGCCGCCACACCGGAACTGTGGGTGACCATCAACAGGCTGGTGGGGCTGTCGTCGAGCAATTCCAGCATCAACTGCAACACCTCGACACCGGTAGTTTCATCGAGGCTGCCGGTGGGCTCGTCGGCCAGCAGCAATGGCGGGCGCGACGCCAACGCCCGCCCCAGTGCGACCCGTTGCTGCTGGCCGCCGGACAGTTGCTCCGGGTAGCGCCGCAGCAACTCGCCCAAGCCCAGGCGCCGCACCAGATGCGCCTGCCAGCGTGGGTCGTGGCGCCCGGCCAGACGCGCCTGAATCGCCAGATTGTCTTCGACCCGCAGGCTGCCGATCAGGTTGAATTGCTGGAACACCAGGCCGATTTCCGTACGACGCCAGTTCGCCAGTTGCCCTTCATTCATCCGTTCCAGGCAATGCTCGCCACTGCGGATGCTGCCGCGATCGACCTTGTCCAGCCCGGCGATCAGGTGCAACAACGTGCTTTTGCCACTGCCCGATTCGCCCATCAGCGCTAGGCTGCTGCCGGGCTTGAGCGTCAGGTCGACGCCTTGCAGCACCGGAAGCGGCCCTTGCGGTGTGGCGTAGCTTTTGAAAACGCCGTGGACTTCAAGCATGGGTCAACCTGCTGGATATGCGTGGTCCAAGAATAGCGGCCCTGAATGTTTTTTGTCCGTTGCTGATGATCGCCCTGCCCTAGCCCCGCCCTACCCTCGAAGCTGGTCTAACCATAACGATAAAAAACGGAGACGCCATGCCTCGTTTCACCTTGAGCCCTCGTGGCCTGCTCGCTTGCCTGATCACTGCCTGCCTTGCGCAATCGGTGGTCGCCGCCGACGGACCGGTCGCGGCCAGCCCGCAGACCACGGCCAGTAACGCCGCCGTCCTGCAACAACTGCCCTTCACCGACCGCACCGACTACGAGTCGGTCAAGAAAGGTTTGATCGCGCCGTTCAAGGGCCAGATCAAAGACGCCTCGGGAAAGGTCATCTGGGATATCCAGGCCTATGACTTCCTCGCCAGGGATCAGGCCCCCGAGTCGGTCAACCCGAGCCTCTGGCGCCTGGCCCAACTCAGCGCCCATGCCGGATTGTTCGAAGTCAGCCCTCGGCTGTATCAGGTGCGCGGCCTTGACCTGGCCAACATGACCATCATCGAAGGCGACGACGGGCTGATCATCATCGACCCGCTGACCATGGCCGAAACCGCCAAGGCTGCACTGGAACTGTACTACCAGAACCGTCCGCACAAACCGGTGGTGGCGGTGATCTACAGCCACACTCACGTCGACCACTTCGGTGGCGTGCGCGGGGTCATCGACGAGGCCGACGTCAAGGCCGGCAAGGTCAAGGTGTTCGCCCCCGCCGGGTTCATGGAACACGTGATGAGCGAGAACGTCTACGCCGGCAACGCCATGAGCCGCCGTGCGCAGTTCCAGTTCGGCAGCCTGTTGCCCCGTGGCGAAAAAGGCCAGGTCGATGCCGGCCTGGGCAAGAGCACGCCGAGCGGCGGCACCGTGACCCTGATCCCGCCCACCGACCTGATCGACAAGGAATTGGAAACCCGCACCATCGCTGGCCTCGACGTGGAATTCCAGTTGACCCCGGGCACCGAGGCGCCGGCGGAAATGAACCTGTACCTGCCGCAGTTGCGCGCCTTGTGCATGGCGGAAAACGCCACGCAAATGATGCACAACATCCTCACCCCACGCGGCGCGCAAGTGCGTGACGCCAAGGCCTGGGCAGAGTACCTGGACGACAGCCTGGCGCGGTACGGTGACAAGAGCGACGTGTTGTTCGCACAGCATAATTGGCCGACCTGGGGCGGCGAACGCATCCGCACCTTCCTCGCCGACCAGCGCGACATGTACGCCTTCCTCAATGACCGTACCTTGCACCTGCTGAACCAGGGCCTGACGCCAGTCGAGATCGCTGATTCAATCAAGAAACTGCCCGGGAGCCTGGACCAGAAGTGGTACACCCGTGGCTACTACGGCTCGCTGAGTTTCAACACGCGCGCGGTGTATCAACGCTACATGGGGTTCTATGACGGTAACCCGGCCAACCTCAATCCGCTGCCACCGGTAGAAACCGCCAGACATACGATCGAAGCCATGGGCGGTGACGCGGCAGCGTTGGGGAAAATGCAGGCGGCAATGGCCAAGGGTGAATACCGCTGGGCCGCGCAACTGGGCAATCAGTTACTGTTCGCCAACCCGGACAACAGCGATGCGCGCAAAGCCCAGGCCGAGGCGCTGGAGCAATTGGGTTATCAAAGCGAAAACGCCACCTGGCGCAACATGTACCTGACCGGTGCCATGGAACTGCGCACCGGCGTGCCGCCCCATGCGGGCACTTCGGTGTCGGTGGACATGGTGCGGGCCATGAGCCCGCAGATGTTCTTCGACTTCCTGGCGGTGCGTCTGGACAGTGAAAAAGCCGTAGGCCATGACCTGACCCTGAACTGGACCTTCGAGGATCAGAACAAGGACTTCAACCTGACCCTGCGCAACGGCGTGCTGACCCACCGTGCCGGTCTCAATGCCCAGGCGGATGCCAGCGTAACCATGAGCAAGGCCACCCTGGAACAGATCAGCCTCAAGCAACTGGATATCCCGTCGGCGATCCAGAAAGGCCTGATCAAGCTTCAAGGCAATGGCAAGAAGCTTGGGGAATTGATGAGCAGCCTCGATACCTTTGCACCGCAGTTCAATATCGTCACCCCGTGAAACCAGACTCGCTCCCACAGG
>NZ_AKJM01000145.1 GCF_000282335.1 Pseudomonas sp. GM48 | reverse complement strand
CAGCTGCTACAGATCGCATTAGCGCTTAACTGACTGGCATTATCCACTTGGGAGGCCGTTTTTTTTTGCGGTGTCTGGGCTGACGCTTTCGCGGGCAAGCCCGCTCCCACAGGGATCTTCAGTGCTACATAGATCCAGTGTGGGAGCGGGCTTGCTCGCGAAACAGACGACTCGGTATTTCTCAGGTACGCATCCCGCGCCCGCTGACCAGCAACCGCGCACAACCGAAATACAGCACCACGGTCGCGACCAGCATGAAGGCGATCGCCACGCTGATGCGGATATCCGATACGCCGAGGATGCCGTAACGGAATGCGTTGACCATGTGCAGCACCGGGTTGGCCAGGGACACGGTCTGCCAGAACGGCGGCAGCAAAGTGATCGAATAGAACACCCCGCCCAGGTAGGTCAGTGGCGTCAGCACGAAAGTCGGGATGATCGAGATGTCATCGAAATTGCGCGCAAACACCGCATTGATGAAACCCAGCAACGAGAAGATCGTCGCGGTCAGCACCACCACCAGAATGGTCACGCCCAGGTGATGCACCTGCAAATGGGTGAAAAACAGCGAAAGCAGGGTCACGATGATCCCCACCATCAACCCGCGCAGTACACCACCCAGGGTATAGCCGATCAGAATGGTGTGCGGCGACAGCGGCGAGACCATCAGTTCTTCAATGGAGCGCTGGAATTTACTGCCGAAGAAACTCGACACCACGTTGCCGTAGGAGTTGGTGATCACCGACATCATGATCAGCCCCGGCACGATGTACTCCATGTAAGTGAAGCCACCCATGTCACCGATTTGCCGACCGATCAGATTACCGAAAATCACGAAGTACAGGACCATGGTGATGGCCGGCGGCAGCAAGGTCTGCGGCCAGATCCGGGTGAAACGCCGGACTTCACGGTAAACGATGGTGTTGAGGGCAACGAGGTTGGGGCGCAGCTCGGAACTCATACCGCCACCTTCGACAGATTTTTCTCCACCAGGGACACGAACAACTCCTCGAGGCGATTGGTTTTGTTACGCAGGCTCAACACTTCGATGTTCTGCTGTGCCAACTGGGTGAACAGCGCGGTGATGCCCATGGACTTGTCCACCTGGACTTCCAGGGTGTGGCTGTCAATCAGCCGGGACGGGTAGCCGAGCAACTGAGGCGCGGCGGGCAGGACGCCCTTGAGGTCCAGCAGGAAGGTTTCGACATGCAGTTGGCTGAGCAACTGACGCATGCTGGTGTTCTCGACGATGGTGCCGTGGTCGATGATGCCGATGTTACGGCACAACTGCTCAGCCTCTTCCAGGTAATGGGTGGTGAGGATGATGGTGATGCCTTTCTGGTTCAGCTCGGTGAGGAAGCTCCACATCGAACGACGCAGCTCGATGTCCACCCCGGCAGTCGGTTCGTCGAGGATCAGCAGGCGCGGCTCATGAACCAGCGCGCGGGCGATCATCAGGCGCCGCTTCATGCCGCCGGACAACGAACGCGACGGCACATCCTTCTTGTCCCACAGGCCGAGTTGGGTCAGGTACTGCTCGGCACGTTCCTTGGCGATTTTCGCCGGGATGCCGTAGTAACCGGCCTGGGTCACGACGATGTCGAAGGTCTTTTCGAACTGGTTGAAGTTGAATTCCTGAGGCACCACGCCGATGGAGCGTTTGAGCTGTGCAGGATTCTTGTCCAGGTCGTGACCGAAGATATTCACCGTGCCGCTGGTCTTGTTCACCAGGGTCGAGAGAATGCCGATGGTCGTGGATTTGCCGGCGCCGTTCGGGCCTAGCAAGGCGAAAAAGTCACCTTCGGCGACATCCAGATCGATACCGTTCAGGGCCTGGAAACCGTTGCCGTAGGTTTTGGTTAGCTGCCGGATGGACAGAGCGGAACTCATATCTGATTTACGCACCAAGATGGGAAAAAAGGTTCAGGTAAGGGCGGGCGGCGCGCATTGCAACCACGTCGCATGAGCGCAATGGTGCTTGTCGCCGCCACACAAGTACAGTCAAGTGTGTCGATAGTGAGTATTAAGTCAACGCGGTCATGACGGCTTTGCGGTACGCCGGACGCTGTTTCAATCGTGCGTACCAGGCCTCCAGATGAGGCTGGGGCGCGCGTTCGATCGGCATCTCGAACCAGGCATAAATAAAACTGCCCAGGGGAATATCGCCCATGCCGATCTCGTCTCCGGACAGGTAGGGTTTGCTTGCCAGAGCCTGATCGGCCATCGCCAGCAGCGTGTCGCATTCCTTGATCGCCGCCTTGATGGCGGGCCAGTCCTGCTGGTCTGCCGGGGTACGTAGCACACCCCAGAACACGGTGCGGAACGGGCCGGCAAAGCTTGAGGTGGTCCAATCCATCCACTTATCGGCAGTGGCGCGAGCCTTTAGATTTTTTGGGTACCAGGCCGTGCCGTCAGCATGCAAGGCCATGAGGTAACGCACGATGGCGTTTGATTCCCACAGCACGAAACCGTCGTCTTCAATGACAGGCACGCGACCATTGGGATTCATGGCGCGGTACTCGGGCGTATCGACGACACCAAAGGCGCCACCGGCATCGATAGCCTCGTAGGCCAGCCCCAGCTCTTCGGCGGCCCACAATGGTTTTCTGACATTCGACGAGTTTTTCCGACCCCAGATCTTCAGCATGACCGCCTCTTTTTCGGTAAGTGGGCAGGCAGCATACGCCGGATCAGGCGCTACTCAAATCGCTCTGCATGTCACCCGACAGCGGTTGCTGCTGCACACCAAACAGGTGCGGATAGCATTTTTCCAGGTGTTCGAAAAAGAACGCTTCAGGTACGTCGGCGAACTGGCCGTGATCGACCAGGTACTCCATCAGCTTCGCGCCATCGCGATTGAATGGATGAAAAACGCTGTCGTTGATCCCGTCGAATTCCAGCGGCGCCACATTGAACAGGTCGCAGAGTTTGCGGTTGAACGCTGGCGTCGCCTTGACCCAGCGATCCTGCAAATAAAACTCGGTGTAGCCGTGCATGGCGAACATGTCGCTCTTGAGCAATTCAAGCAGGCGTGGCGTCGACAAATGATTGCGTACATCCGCCAGGCCGATCCGCGCGGGAATCCCGCAATGCCGCGCTGCACCGGCCAGTAGCGTGGCCTTGGGCACGCAGTAACTCTCCCCGGTCGCCAGCGCATGACTGCCGCGCAGGGTCTGTGGATCGCGACTGAACGTGTACGGGTTGTAGCGCACTGCCTCGCGCACCGCGTAATAGAGATTGATCGCCTGCTCGAGCGGATCGCGACTGGCGCCACGGTGTTTTTCGGCGAACTCCACCACGGACGGATGGTCACTATCGATGAAGCGGCCGGGACTCAGATACTCGTGCATGAGAATAATCTCCTGGGGAAGCCCCGAGTCTAGCGAGAGCTTCAGCACAGAGATAACGACGTTTCGGCCAAACATGGGCGCTTTGCCGCTCGCTCAATGAATGTTTTTCCCACGTGTGCGGCCCATTTGTCGCACGAAAATCATCCGGGGTTTCCCACGATTCCAATCACATCGCTCTGACCAGCCTGTTTTGCGGATGCCGTCTAAGCTCTGTGGGTTGGTTCGCCCTGGTTTCACGGAGGAATGAATATGCTGCTGTTGTGGATACTGGTTCTGCTTGTCGGAATTGCTTATTTAGCCCACCGCCACATCGCCCCGCTGCCCGCCCTGGGTATCGTGGCTGTCTATGTCGTGGCAATGGGCGCTTTCAGCCGCGCTCCGGGCTGGTTATTGCTGGTTTACTGGGTATTGATCGCCGCCGTCGCAGCCCTCCTGCTGTTACCCGACCTGCGCCGCAAATTGTTCAGTGCGCCGATGTTCAACTGGTTCCAGAAAACCCTGCCGCCGATGTCGCAAACCGAACGCGATGCCATCGACGCCGGCACGGTCTGGTGGGACGGTGAGCTGTTCAGTGGCCGTCCGGACTGGAGCAAACTGCTGTCCTATCCCAAAGCGCAATTGAATGAAGAGGAACAGGCCTTCATCGACGGGCCGACCGAAACACTCTGCACCATGGTCAGCGAATGGCAGCTCGGCCAAACCAAGGACCTGCCGCCCGAAGCCTGGACGTTTATCAAGGACAACGGTTTTTTCGCCCTGATCATCCCCAAGGAGTTTGGCGGCAAGGGCTTCTCCGCCTATGCCCACTCGCAAGTGGCGATGAAACTGGCGAGCCACAGCGGCGACCTCGCAACGACCGTGATGGTCCCCAACTCCCTCGGCCCGGCCGAACTGTTGCTGCATTACGGCACCGATGAGCAACGCAATCATTACTTGCCACGCCTGGCGCGCGGCGACGACATCCCGTGCTTTGCCCTTACCGGTCCGCTGGCCGGTTCCGACGCTGGCGGCATGCCGGACTCCGGAGTGATCTGCAAAGGTGAATGGCAGGGCCAGGAAGTCCTCGGCCTGCGCCTGAACTGGGAAAAGCGCTACATCACCCTCGGCCCGGTGGCCACCCTCCTCGGCCTGGCCTTCAAGGCCTACGACCCGGATCACCTGTTGGGCGACAAGGAAGACCTGGGTATCAGCCTCGCGCTGATTCCGACCGACACCGCAGGCGTCGAGATCGGTCGCCGCCACCTGCCCCTGGACGCTGCATTCATGAACGGCCCGAACGCCGGCAAGGATGTGTTCGTCCCGCTGGAATTCCTCATTGGCGGCCAGGAAATGCTTGGCAAAGGCTGGATGATGCTGATGAATTGCCTGTCGGTCGGGCGTTCGATTTCCCTGCCGGCGGTGGGTACCGGCATGGCCAAGTTCACCAGTCTGGTGACGGGCCAATACGCTCAGGTGCGCGAGCAGTTCAATGTGCCGATTGCCGCTTTCGAAGGCATTCAGGAAGCCATGGCGCGCATTGGCGGCAACACCTGGATGATGGACGCCGCCCGCATGCTGACTGCCAATGCGGTCGACCTGGGCGAGAAACCGTCAGTGTTGTCGGCGATTCTCAAGTACCACCTCACCGAACGCGGCCGCGACTGCATCAGCGATGCGATGGACGTGCACGGCGGCAAGGCAATCATCTTGGGTCCGAACAACTATCTCGGTCGCAAATGGAACTGCGCGCCGATCTTCATCACCGTGGAAGGTGCGAACATTCTTTCGCGCAACCTGATGATCTTCGGCCAGGGCGCGATTCGCTGCCATCCCTTCGTCCTCAAGGAAATGGCCCTGGCCAGCCGTGAAGACAAGGATCAGGCGCTCAGAGAATTCGATGACTTGCTGCTCAAGCACATCGGCTTTGCCGTGAGCAACGCCGCCAGTACGCTGGTGTTGAATCTCGGATTCGGGCACCTGGAACACACTCCGGGCGACAGACTCAGCCAGGGTTATTTCCGCGCACTCAATCGTCAGGCCGCGGCTTTCGCCATGCTCGCCGACCTCAGCATGATGCTGCTGGGTGGTGAACTGAAGCGCCGGGAACGTCTGTCCGCACGGCTGGGCGACGTGCTGAGCAACCTCTACCTGGCTTCCGCCGCACTCAAGCGCTACCACGATCTCGACTCACCGCAGTACATGACACCACTGCTGGCCTGGGCCATGGAGGAAAGCCTGGGTCAGGCCGAGCGTGCCATGGATGAACTGCTGAGCAACTTCCCGAACAAAGTCGTGGGCTGCCTGTTGCGGGTGATCGTGTTCCCGTTCGGTCGCCGGCACAAAGGGCCATCGGACAAACTGGGTGCCGAAGTCGCTGCATTGATTGGCCGCGCCAAGGGCGACCCGGCCCTGGAGGAATTGCTCCAGGGTTGCTATCGCCCTCAAGCGAGCGACGATCCGGTCGGTGCATTGCAACACGCCTGCAATCTGTTGAGCGCCGCACAGCCATTGCAGAAAAAGCTGCATGTGGCACTCAAGAGTGGTCAGGTCAAACCGCTGGCCGGCGAGTCGGTGATCGATGCCGCCCTCGAGGCTGGCGTGTTGCAGCCGATGGAAGCCCAAACCCTGCGTGAAGCCGAAGCGGCCCGGCGCAAGGTGATCGACGTCGATGACTTTGACCAAAAGGCTTTGGCGCTGGCCAAGGGAAAAGTCCGCTAATCCCTTCTAGCATGTAAAAACGGGCGCGGGCGCTTTATACTCCTGCGCCCGTTTTGCTCTTGAGGACTTATCTCGTGTCCAACATCGTTGCCGATCATCTCGTTTTACTCGACCACCTGCGCAGCATCCTGGTCGCCGTAGGTGAGGCCGAGCAGGTTCCCGAAGAAAGCCATGCCTTGTTCCTTGAGCGCTTCGACGAATTGCTGGCGTCACTGCCGATCGATCCGATCGAAAGCCAATACCTGGGCCAGGACATCCTGACTCAAGTCATTTCCCGTTATCCGCAAATCGCCCATCTGATTCCACGGGATCTGCTGTGGTATTTCGCCGGTGATTGCCTGCACTACTTGTCCGATGAAGAGATCGACCTGTATCAGGCACTGGAAGAGCGTCGCTTCGAAGCCGAACAGAACGACGAACCTTTCGACTGGAACCAGGAAAAACAGCTGCTGGCGTTGTCGAACCAGGACAGCAAGCACTGATCGTCAATCAGTGATGCCAAAGGCCCGCATGCTTAAGCATGCGGGCCTTTTTTGTTTATTGCCTTCAGCGCACCCCGTCAACATCAGGCAAGCCCACTGCGCTGCGCCCCTGCCCACCCGCCTATCTCCAGCCTTTGCACCAATGCTTTTCTTTAAATTCATGGCACTTTGGTTTGATTGAACTACCTTCAAACAATAAGAAGTCATGACGGCTTGATTTTCCACGTCAGCTTCAGTGATCAGTCAGCGAATTGGCAAAAGGAGTTACCTCACCATGATCCTGGCAGGCGTTTTCCGGCTCTGTACCTTCATTGCCGACTACTTTGCGGGGGAACCAGGTCGACCCATAGGCGCAAGTCTCGCTCTGACGGGCAGTCCAGGTATCCGGATCACTCAAAACCGTTTTTGCAAAGGTCGCTCGCTGTCCAGCCCGGTCCGCGAATTGCACCCGCTCGTGTGTAGCACGCAAGGAATAACGCCGGGGCCCTGGATAAGTGGTCTGGCGCATTGTGGGGGATAGCCCATCCCCGTGAAGTGATCCGAGACAACTCAGTCCGCCTAAAGACGGCCTATCCAGTGAGGATGTACTTAATGAGCTTTCGTACCGAGCCCGCGTTCAAGCGAATTATCCATGGCCTGTTCTGGATGGGCCTCAGCGTGGATGCGGCTCAGGCCGCGCCGGCCAATTGCCCGCAACTGGACAATTGGCCGACAACGTACGAGGTCGGTCAGGGGCTGCAGAGTGAACTGCGCAGCCCCGTTCCGGTAACGCAACTGGCGGTGGGTGACCCGAAAATTGCCGACGTGCAACCCAGCGGCAGCAACGCGTTCATACTCACGGGCCTTGCACCGGGGACCACCAGCCTGATGGTCTGGACCGCCTGTTCGAAAACGCCGCGCCAAAGCATGGTGTTCGTCAAGGGTAAAGCCACGGCGGCGCTGACCAGCGTGCCATCGGTGCCTTCCGACGACCCGCTGCTGCCGAGCCAGGTGCAGACCGATATCCGCTTCGTTGAAGTCAGCCGGACCAAGCTCAAGGAAGCCTCCGCCTCGATTTTCGGCATCCGCGGCAACTTCCTGTTCGGTTCGCCGAGAACCTTGCCCACCATCGGCGGCATTGTCACGCCGGTGATACCGGTGAATAACAACAACTTCAACCTCACCTTTGCTACCGGCAGTACCATCGTGGCGCTCAACGCGCTGGAAGGCAGCGGTTTCGCCTACACCCTGGCGCGGCCAAGCCTGGTAGCGCTCAGCGGGCAGAGTGCGAGCTTCCTGGCCGGCGGTGAAATACCGATTCCGGTGCCCAGTTCAGGCAGCAATAATATTTTCATCGAGTACAAGGAGTTCGGTATCCGCCTGACCCTGACACCAACCATCGTCGGGAAAAACCGTATCGCACTGAAGGTGGCGCCGGAAGTCAGCGAACTGGACTTCACCAACGCCGTGAGCATCGCCGGCACGGTCGTCCCGGCCCTGACCGTGCGCCGTACCGATACCAGCATCTCCCTGGCCGACGGTGAAAGCTTCGTCATCAGCGGCCTGATCAGCTCCCACAACGATTCCCAGGTGAACAAGTTTCCGGGGCTGGGCGATATCCCGATTCTGGGCGCATTTTTCCGCGACAACACCATCAATCGTGAAGAGCGCGAACTGCTGATGATCGTCACCCCGCATCTGGTCCAGCCACTGGCTGCCAATGCACAACTGCCGTCATTGCCTGGTGAGCAACTGCGCAATTACGATCCGAACTTCTACCGCATGTTCTTCCTGGAAAATGGCGACTTCGACAGTCTCAGCGGGCTCTCGCAATGAACCGGAGCCTGAACCGGACTTATCTCGCCTTCACTCATAACGGTGAATTTGAACGCTTGCCGGGCCAGCCTTATTGCCATTGGCCAGGCGTTCAACGTGTTGTAGCCAGGGGACATACAATGAAAGCAGTCATTGCAATAGCGGCGACATTAATGCTCGCAGGTTGTGCCAGCAATGGCCTGTCTTCGCGACCGGCCAGCTGTGCCAAGCCCGGTTCGGAGCAAGAACTGTCCCTGAACCTGGCCGACAATATGGCCGAAGAAGGCCGTTTGTATGCCAGCCTGGCGAATCTGGAAGGCTTGCCCGATAACCTGGTCCAGGTTCGCCTGCGCAAGGCTCGGGTGCTGCGCCTGATGGGGCGTAGCAATGACGCGCAGCCGTTGTACGAAAGCTTGCTCGGCACCTGTCTGGCGGCTGAAGGGGAACATGGCCTGGGCCAGTTGGCCGCCGCCAGGAATGACAACGCCACCGCTGCCACTCACCTTGAGCGTGCGGTGAAGATGGCCCCCACCGACGAAAGAATGCGAAATGACCTGGGGGTCGTTTACCTCAATCAGCGACGGATCCCTGAAGCACGCTTTGAATTCATGACCGCCATGGAGCTCAAGCAGGCAAATACACTGGCGGCACTCAACATGGTGACGTTGCTGATCTACCAGGATAACTGGAAGGCGGCGGCCGAGCTCGTGACCCGCGCCGACTTGAACCCCAAGCAAGTCGCAGAGGCCCAAACCCGCGCGGAAAAACTCAAGGCCTCTGCCAAAAAAGTGGTGGCTACCGATGGGAATCGCAAGACTGAGGTAGCCGATGCCTCTACCAGTGCGAACAAGTAGAACGTACGAGGAGTCGAGATGAATACCAAAAGGCTGTTGATCGTGTGCATGGCTTGCCTGTCCACCACTGCCTGGGCTATTGAGCCGGGCCCCTCTTCGCCCTATCAACAAGGCACCGAACAGTGGTTGCAGCTGCAGATTCGCGGGGTGGTTGCCTCCCGTATAGTGCAAACCGCTTCGGCCACCGAGCGTGACCTGGCCATGCAGCGCTGGCTGAATAGCTTCAGCTACCCGATTCCGCAATATTTTGACCAGGATGCAGCGGGACAAATGACCATCGGCAACGGCAACTGAGGCCGGTAGATGGATGATCAACCTCTGACGTAGTCCGCAGTGGCCTGGCTGCAAAGCCGGGCTTGATGTCGTGTGCGGGAAGAGTGGTATTTACACATTATCCAATCCTGGCCGGATTACCCCGGAGCAGAGGTATGGATTCAAGGCAGGAAAGTGCAGATCAGGCTCGGGCGGCAAGGCCATCGCACTCGACAGCCTCCAGCCGTTTTATCTCACCCGAATGCTCTGAGTACCCCGATCATGGCCGGACCGATAGCGACCAGAAAGAAGCTCGGCCATAGACAGAAAATCAGTGGAAATACCAGCTTGGTGCCGATTTTTGCCCCCATCTCTTCGGCGGCCTGCGTACGCCGATCGCGGAATTCATCGGCGTAGATGCGCAAGGTCTCGGCCACGCTGGTACCAAAGCGGATACTCTGCGCCAACAGGCTGACCAGTCCTTGTACGTCTTCCAGGCCAGTGCGTACGGCCAGTTGCTTGAGCGCCTCGGTACTGGAAATACCCGCACGGATTTGCGCATTGACCAGGGCCAGTTCTTCAGCCAGTTCGACCTGACTGACCGACATCTCTTCAGCCACCCGTTCGATGGTCGTGGGCAGGGCCAGGCCCGACTCCACGCACACCACCATCAGATCCAGCGCATCCGGAAACGCGGCACGCAACCGACCTTGCCGCAACTGCTTGCGCTTGGCGACATACAGTGCTGGCAGCAACCATCCGATAGCGGCCACCATGAACACCAACAGCAGCCCCATGATCAGGGAAACCTTGGGAATCAGCGGCAACGCCAGCAACGCAATACCGATCAATAACAGCGGCAAAATCAAGCGCACGGCCCAGTACATCTGCACCGCCGACGAGGAACGGTACCCCGCATGCATCAACAAAGTCTGAGTGACGGACGCTTGAGCCGTTTCGGCAGAAGCAAAGCGCTGGCCGACCCGCTCCAGCAACAGTTGCAGATTACCCGGAGCTTCCTGCCCGGCCGTGTTGCCTAAATGACCACGCTTGATCAGCGCCAGGCGACGCTGCACCGGATCCTGAAGTCCCATCATCAGCAAGATCACGGCGACAACCGCAAGCACCGTACTCAGACCGATCGCACCAAGGAACAACAGGCGCGCCATCTCCTCGTTCCCCGTGACTCGATTGAACAACCCGAGCAAAAAGTCCATGACCTGTACCTCCCGGTAGCGAACACCGCTTAAACCTGAATCCGGATGATTTTGCGTATCCAGAAAATCCCGATCAACATGGCGCCAAACGCACCGATGATCATCTTGTGGCCTATGGGATCATTCATCAGCACAGGCATGTAACTGGGGCTGGTGAGTACGATCGCGATCGCCAGCACGAAGGGAATGGCCACCAGTATCCAGGCCGACATCCTCCCTTCGGCCGACAGGGTCTTGACCTTGCGCTGGAAACGAAAACGCCCGCGGATCAGACGACTCAGGCGCTCCAGCACTTCTGTCAGATTGCCGCCGGTCTCGCGATGGATGAGGATCGAGGTCACCAGCATCATCACCGTCATGCTCGGCATACGTTCCAGCAGGCCGAGCATGGCCCGGCGCACATCGTTGCCATAGTTGATATCGGCGAAGGTCAGGCCGAACTCCTGAGCGACCGGCCCCTTGTGCTCCTCGGCCACCAGGCGCAGGGTTTCGTTGAATGGGTGCCCGGCGCGCAAAGCGCGGCATATGGCATCCAGCGCATCCGGCAGGCCTTCTTCGAACGCAGCGAAACGCTTGCCACGGTCGCGAGAGATTTTCAGCAGTGGTACCCAGAACACTCCGAAGCCGGTCAGCAGCGCCATCCACCAGACTGACGAGATCATCCAGATCGAGATGCCTGCACAGGCGCCCAGGAACAGCCCGAGCAACAGCACCCGATAAGCACGATATTCATGGCCGGATTGCTCGATCACCTGTGTCAGGTTCGCCATAAAGGGCAACTGCTCGAGCATGGCCTCCAGTGGCGACAAGCGCGTCAGGTATTTCTGTCGCAACACCGTCTGCATATTGGGCAGATTGTTGGCCTTCTCCATTACATGCAGGCGGCCACGGATGCGCTTGCGCATCTTGCCAGCCTCGCCGAACACCGGCACCGCCACCCCTTGGGACAGGAGGAACACGGCAATAAACACCATGCCGAGGAACATCAGAATGAATTCACCAGGAACCTGGTTCATGACTGCCGTGCCTCCATCCACTCAGGCCTGAACATCGTCAGCGGCAACTCGATGCCGCGTTTGGCCAGCACATCGCGGAAGGCGGGGATCATGCCGCTGGGCCGATAATCACCCAGCACTTCACCGTTTTCGCCCATACCATGGCGCGCGAAGGAGAAGATTTCGGTCATGGTGATGATCTCGCCTTCCATGCCGTTGATCTCCTGCACGCTGACCAGGCGGCGCTTGCCGTCTTCCTGGCGTTCCAGCTGGATCACCACATCGATGGCCGAAGCGATCTGCTGACGCATGGCCTTGATCGGGAAGGTCGCCCCGGTCATCGACACCATGTTCTCGACCCGCCCCAACGCATCGCGCGCGGTGTTGGCGTGGATCGTGGTCAGCGAGCCGTCGTGGCCAGTGTTCATCGCGGTCAGCATGTCCAGCGCCTCGACTCCGCGCACTTCGCCGATCACGATACGGTCAGGACGCATCCGCAGGCTGTTACGCACTAACTCCCGCTGGCTCACCTCGCCACGTCCTTCGATATTCGAAGGCCGGGTTTCCAGGCGCACCACATGGGGCTGCTGCAGTTGCAGTTCGGCCGAGTCTTCGATGGTGACGATCCGCTCGTTGTGCGGAATGAAGCTGGACAGCACATTGAGCATGGTGGTCTTGCCGCTGCCGGTACCGCCGGAAATCAGCACGTTCAAGCGCCCACGGACAATCGCCTTGAGCAGCAGGGCAATGGCCGGGGTCAACGTCCCCACCTGGATCAAACTGTCGGTATTGAGCAGGTCCACCGCAAAGCGCCGGATCGACATGCTCGGGCCGTCGATGGCCAGCGGCGGGATAACCGCGTTGACCCGCGAACCGTCCTTGAGCCGGGCGTCCACCAACGGCGAGGACTCGTCGATACGCCGCCCCAGGCTGGAGACGATGCGGTCGATGATGTTGAGCAAATGCTGATCATCGCGAAAGCGCACATCGGTGCGTTGCAGTTTGCCGAAGCGCTCGACATAGACCGAGGCATGGCCGTTGACCAGAATGTCGGACACGCTGTGGTCAGCCAGCAACGGTTCCAGAGGGCCGAGGCCGAGCACCTCGTCGGTGATCTGCTTGATGATCAACTGGCGGCTGGAAGTACTCACCGGTGCCGAATGCTCATCGAGCAGGCGCTGGCAGATGTCGCGAATCTGCCGCGTGGCCTCAGCCTGTTCAAGGGAGTCCAGCAAGGACAGGTCCATGACCTTGAGCAACTGCTGGTAGATCTTTTCCCGCCACTCGGCCTCCACCGGGGTGACCTGGCTTTTGGTTTCGTAAAGAACGTCCGGCGTTGCGCGCTCCCACGCCATTATTTCCTCTGCCGGATCCAGCAGGTCGTCACCCGGCTGGCCTGCCGACGATGGGGCGGGTTTACCGGCCTGTTTGCGCAAGCGGTTACGGAAGTCGCTGATCATGGGTCACCCCCCGAAAAAACGGTTGAAGGCGCGTTTGAGCACGCCTTTGTTTCCAGCCATCTGCTTGCCGACCAGTTCCTCGGCCACATTGCGCAGGGCAACGGTGATCGCCGCCCTCGGTGCATGCAGACCCAACGGCACGCCAGTGTTCTGACTCTGGCTGACCAGGTTGAAGTCATTAGGTAATTTCGACAGATTCGTGCAGCGCAGCGCCTCACCGACATCTTTGAGGCTGACCGCTGCCCCCTTGTCATAGCGGTTGACCACTATCTGCAATTGATCTCCACGCACGCCCAGGTCGTCACGAAGAATCCGCACAAGGGCACTGGCATCCCGCAGATGGCTGACGCTCTGCTGCACCACCACGTACACCCGATCCACCTGTTCCAGCACAGAGCCGGTGAGGTGGTCGATTTGCCGTGGCAGATCAATCACTACCCAGTCATAGCTGGCGCGGGCCAACTGCATCAGGGTGTCAAGTTGTTCGGGTTGGGCATCCTGCGGCAGACACAGCTCACCGGCCCGGCCACCCAGCACATGCAAGGTCGGGCTGAAGTGGCTGCAAAAACCGCGTAACGCGACGCTGTCCATGCCGTCGATCTGATGCAACACCTCCAGATGGCTGTGCGTCTGCGCCACATCCAGGTAATGCGTCACGCTGCCAAATTGCAGGTCCATATCCAGCAACAGGGTACTGCCACCCTTCATGCTGAGCTGCTGGGCCAGGTTGCAAGCCAGCATGGTGCCGCCGGATCCGCCCTTGGCGCTGATCACGGCGAGCAATTTCCCGACTGTCCCACTGCCGGTCCGAACCTCCATGACCAGCCGATTCAAGGCGGCGACCAGCTCCGTCTCGGCGACGGGCTCCGGCAACACGTCACGGGCACCGGCCTGCATCGCCAGGCGCATGCCTTCCTGTTCGCTCAACAGTCCGCACACCAACATCGGCGGACGCTCATGGGCCGGGCGCTGCAACAGTGCCGCCAGCTCCTCGCGCCACAGGTGGCTGACGCGCAACAGCAGCAGATCGGGCATCCGGTCCAGACCGTAGAGCGGGTCGACATGCCCATTGCTAACCAGGCGAGTGCTCACCTCCAGGCTGGGCATGCGTTGGCAGACGCTCTGCAGGTCGCGCAACGACGTGGCATCACGGCTGCTGATCAGCAACCTGAGCCCGGCTTTGCCGGTCGAACTGGAAAGTGGGGTGTCCCTGGTATTCAGCATGGCGTGATCTCCCCGGAATCGGAATGACGCCCAAGGCTTTCACGTGGCAACGTTGCCCTGAATGCGGGCAAGGTAATGGGCACGCCAAACCCGGGAATGAATAGATTGAAAACGAAGTTCTGCAGACTCAACTGGACATAGCGGATGGCACGGAAACCATTGACGCTGACCAGGTCAGCGGGGTTGGCCACCTGAGCGCCATTTACGTCCAGATAGGTCAACGTCAGATTGGTGGTGGCCAGATTGCCGATCAGCTGGCTCGTACCTGCGTCGGTCGCGGCATTGAAGATCGCCCGCCGCAACACCACCGGATCGCTGATATTGCACACCGCTGCCAGGCGCGTACCTCGCCGTACGGCTTCATCCAGCGCATTGACCGTGAAGTACAGGCGGCCCATTTCCAACACGCCGAACAACAGCGTGAACATCAGCAGACCAACGATGGCGAACTCCACCGTATAGATGCCGCGCATGTGTTTTCTGTTCATCACAGGGCCCTCATCACGGTAGTGGCCACCAGCGGAATGCTCAGTGCAATCTGATTACCAAAAAAACCGGGCAGCGATCCGGCGCAATTGCCAGCGCCAATCACCGGGCAGAACGTGTAAGTGATGGTGACCCGCACATGGTCGGTGCCTACTGCGGCGACGACCACGTTGCCAGTCGTCAGCCCTGACACCACAGCGGTCCCGGTGTTGGCAGGCACGCCATATACCGCAACGTTTTTCGTCTGGGTCAGTAGCGTATTGCTCAGAGCGACAGTACCCAGCGTCGAGTTCCAGGCCTGGCTGGCAACGAAACGGTCGGCATCGCGGCTGGCCTGCAGCAACACGTTGTACTGATAGAGCATGCGGCCGAATTCACCGAAAGCCAGTAACAGCAACAGCAACACCGGCAGGACCAGGGTGAACTCCACCATGGCCAGGCCTTGCTGGTGCAGCGGATGTTTAAATCCGTGAAGTCTCATGACGCCTCCTATGAGTCAGTGCTCGGAGTGCCGCTGCCGGTGAGATAGGTTTTGTAGAGCTGGATGATCTGTGGGCCGGTATCGGTTGACGGCGAGGGGCCGGCAACGTTGTCGCCTTCGCACTCCTTCACGAACTGGCCGAAAATCTGCGCGTCCCCGCCACCGCCATCCATTGGCTGCACCACGAAATAGCAGCCAAAACCGAGGACGGGGATCGAGGTTGCACCATTATTTTTCCCGGAGCAGTCGCCCACCACGATTTTCAGCATCCGGCGTTCGAACACCCCGTGGCTCTCACAGCCGCTGCCGGACCCTGCCACGCACGCGGCAGTGCTGGTACGCCAGTCGTTGTAGTCAAATATCGCGTTAGCGCCCGCCGTTAGATTGCCATTGCTCGAGGTGACGATTTGCCCCTTGTACTTATTTTGTGGAGGGTTGACTGAGTCGTCTAAAGTGATCGCGGGGTTGCTGGACGTGGTCACCAGGTCCGGCGGATAGTCCGAGGCACTGACCGGGCCGTTGTAGATGCCGAAGCGTGTATTCAGGCCTTGAGACGCGGGGCCGACCTTGTTGCCAGGGGCGGTATCGACATTTTGCCCCACATTGCGGCAGACGGAGCCACCTCCGGCCAGATCCTCCCTGACCGTACTGCCGCCCGAGCCAAAGTCGAGCAACTGAAAATTGCCAGGACCAATGGGAGAGGAGTTACCGGCAGCCGACTTCAAAACCTGCAAATCACCAAATTGAAAGCCCCAGAACATGCCGGCGCCCGGGTTGTATTTAGTCGGGTCGCCACAAACCATCAAAGGTGCGAGATCGCACGGGCTGGTAGGGCTGGGGCCAGCGGTGGCGATCGCCGCCACCGCCTTGTTCCCCAGAGCACCTAATGACTGGGCGAAGTTCCAGAAAAATCCCGTCAGGCTATAGTTCGATACCGATACCCGAACGTACTTGGCATTCGCCGGCCCTGGATAAGAGAACGGGCCATAGACGCTGCTTGCCAGTTCCACCACGGCAAATGCAGCTGCGTTGCCGCCGACAGCCGTGGCCAATTCATTGTTGCCCGTGGCATTGGCATTTTGCGTTAGCGTATTGAGTGCAGCGGTCCGTGTCGTGCTGGCACTGTTGGCGCCACCCGCCACCTGACTCAGGGTCTTGGCGCCACTCAGAGCGGCGGCATCCACCGCATTCTGCAGGCGCGTTTTGTTCAGCAGCATATGCCCGCCGTCCAAAGCCAACGCCGCCATCATGGCCATCGCCGCCAACGCGAGCACCATCATTACACTCACCGATCCTTCCTGGCGCCTTGGCGTCGAAGTGAACGGCCGCTGAATACGAAGATTCATCATCAAGCCCTCGATTGCCGATACCGATCCGGATCGGCTGCGCCAATACCGTGGTGCCCAGGCACCTGTTGCGCCCTGTCAGCGAATTCTGACTACATTGGCCTCGATCCCGCGGATAATCGTGACGGCTCTGCCACTCTCTCCGTTACCACGCGGCACTACGCGTTTTGGCTCTGTGGCGGTAGCCACCGC
>NZ_AKJM01000144.1 GCF_000282335.1 Pseudomonas sp. GM48 | reverse complement strand
TGAACTGGCCTAATGATTTTGGACACTTCAATCGGGCGCTATGATGGCGCCCAAATCTGAGGTGTTTGGATATGCGTAAATCTTATTCGAGTGAGTTCAAGCTCAAGGCTGCCAGCATGGTGCTGGACGAAGGGCAGTCGGTTCCCGAGGTCTGTGCCAGTCTGGATATTGGCCCGACTGCGTTGCGCCGCTGGGTCGATCAGGTTCGCAAAGAGCGCTTGGGCTCGACCCCGGTGGGTGCCAAGGCGATTACCGCGGATCAGCGAGAGATCCAGAAACTCAAAGCGTTGCTCCGGCAAAAAGACCTGGATATCGAAATCCTAAAAAAGGCCAGTGCTCTCCTGCTATTGGACGCCAAAGATCATTCTCGTTGATCGATGAGCTGGACGAGCAGTACGGCGTTAACAATTGCTGTCGGGCGTTCGGAGTCAACCGCAGCAGCTTTTACGCCTGGCGTCAGCGCCAAGGCAAAGTGAATCCCGAGCGGGAGAAGCTCAAAGCCGTGCTGGTCAAACATCACCAAGCATCGAGAGCGTCTGCTGGCGCGCGCACTTTGGCCAAAGAGCTGCAAGCCAATGGGCATCGTGTCGGGCGGTATAAAGCCCGCAGTTTGATGCGCGAAGCCGGCATCACCAGCGGTCAGCGCAGGCGGCATAAGTACAAGTCACCTGGCGTGGAGGCGTTGGTGGCGCCGCACGTGCTCAAGCGCAAGTTTGATGTCAGGACGGTTAATCAGGTGTGGTGTGGCGACGTGACGTACATCAAGGTCGGTAAGCGGTGGCTGTATTTTGCGGCGGTTTTGGATTTGTTCGCCCGTCGGATCGTGGGTTGGTCGTTTTCGATGATTTCCGATGCCACGCTGACTTGTGAAGCCCTGCGCATGGCGGTTGAGCTTAGAGGTCGCCCTAAAGACGTGCTGTTTCACTCCGACCAAGGTTGTCAGTACACCAGCCATAAGTTCAGGAATGAGCTGTTGGAGCATGGCCTGCGGCAAAGCATGAGCCGTAAAGGCGAATGCTGGGACAACGCTCCGATGGAACGTTTCTTCGGAAGTTTGAAATCAGAGTGGGTGCCCGAAACAGGCTACGAATCAGAACATGAGGCCCGAGCAGATGTGCAGCGCTATGTCTCGCGCTACAACATCACCAGGCCTCATAGCTACAACGACTACCGGTCGCCAATCGTCAGGGAGAGACTGGCAGCGTAAACCTAAATTGGTGTCCAAGATTACTTGACCAGTTCA
>NZ_AKJM01000143.1 GCF_000282335.1 Pseudomonas sp. GM48 | reverse complement strand
GCAGCCTCGCAGGCTCGGCAGCTGCTACAAGGGGGTGCCGCCGATTTAGTGCCCCATGAGCCAATGCTGATGCGGCCCCGGCAAGGTCCAGATGCCAAACAGCATCACCAGCAACCCGCCCGTCATCCGCACACTGCGCTTGCGCAACAGTGCGGTGATGCGCTCGGCGGCGAGGCCTGTCGCCAGCAGCACCGGCCAGGTGCCAAGCCCGAACGCAAGCATCAGCAATGCACTGTCCAGCGCGTTGCCCTGACTGGCCGACCATAGCAAGGTGCTGTAAACCAGGCCGCATGGCAGCCAGCCCCAAAGCGCGCCCAACAGCAGCGCGCGGGGAATGCTCGATACGGGCAGCAAGCGGTTGGCGACGGGCTGAATATGCCGCCACAAGCCTCGACCGAGGCTTTCGATACGGGTCAGGCCGCTCCACCAGCCGGCCAGGTACAGGCCCATGGCGATCAACAGCAATCCGGCGAGGATGCGCAGGAACATCGCCGCCGGGCTGCTGGCCACGGCCCATCCGGCCAGGCCGATCAGCAATCCGGCGCAGGCGTAGCTCAGAATCCGCCCCAGGTTGTAGGCCAGCAGCAGGCGAAAGCGGCGGCTGCGTTGTTCCTTGGGAATCGCCAGGGTCAGTGCGCCCATCAAACCGCCGCACATGCCCAGGCAATGGCCGCCGCCGAGCAAGCCGAGGATCACCGCCGACACCAGCAGTGGTGCCAGTTCAAACATGGGGCGGTGCCTTGTCTTGCGGCTTGGCCGGTTGGCCGTTGGCCTCGTCGACGGCGGCGGTGTGGTTCGGGTCCTGGTCGTCGAACAGGATGCTGTGGGCCGGGCCGTCGAGGTCGTCGTACTGACCGCTGTCGACTGCCCAGAAGAAGATATAGACGGCGATGGCCACGATCAGCAGCGCAGCGGGAATCATCACGTAAAGAGCTGGCATCTGAACTCCATGCCCGCGCGGCTCAGGCCGGCAGCGGGCGGGTTTCTGGCGTGGTGGAGAGGGCGGGCGCGCTCGGCATCCGAGTCAGGCGCAGGGCGTTCAACACCACGGTCAACGAACTGATCGACATGCCCATCGCAGCCCAGACCGGGGTAATCCAGCCGAGGGCGGCGAAGGGCAACATGAGGCCATTGTACAACCCGGCCCACAACAGGTTCTCGATAATCACCCGACGGGTACGCCGTGCCAGACTGAAGGCTTGCACCAGCGCGTCGAGGCGGTTCGACAGCAGAACGGCATCGGCACTGGTTTTCGCCAGATCGGTGGCCGAACCCATGGCAATGCTGATATCCGCGGCCGCCAGCACCGGCACGTCATTGACCCCGTCCCCCAGCATCAATACCTTGCGACCTTCTTTGTGCAGTTGTTGCAAGACTTGCAGTTTATCGTCCGGACGCAAACCGCCGCGGGCTTCATCGATGCCCAGTTCCGCCGCCACGCTGGCGACCATCGGCGAGCTGTCGCCGGACAACAACAGCGTGCGCCAGCCACGCGCCTTGCACGCGGCCAGCAGCGCGGGCGCATCGGCACGCAAGCGATCATCGAGGACGAGCCAGGCCAGCGGTCCCTGGCCGTCGCCCAGCAGCAGCCATTGGCCGGCTTCTTCGGGCATCGGCGGCACCACGGCGCCACTGAGTTCACAGACGAATCCCGGTTGGCCGATGCGCAGGCGTCGCCCCTCGACCAGACCCTCCAGGCCGAGTCCCGGGGTGCTGTGGACTTCTTCGGCCGCCATCGGCGCGCGTCCGAATGCACGGGCGATCGGGTGTTCGGAGCGATTTTCCAGGGCCGCGGCGAGACTCAGGCATTGATCACTGTCGAGCGCACCGAGAGGGCGGATCGAGCGCAGCGCCAGGCGCCCTTCGGTGAGGGTGCCGGTCTTGTCGAAAATCACTGTGTCGATCTGGTTCAGGCCTTCCAGCACATGGCCGCGAGTCAGCAGCAGGCCGAGTTTATGCAATGTGCCGGTGGCGGCGGTGAGCGCGGTCGGCGTCGCCAGCGACAAGGCACACGGGCACGTCGCCACGAGCATCGCCAGCACAATCCAGAACGCCCGCGAGGCATCCAGTTGCCACCACAGCAGCCCAATCGTGGCGGCAACGATCAGCGACAACAGCAGGAACCATTGCGCGGCGCGGTCGGCGATTTCCGCCAGGCGCGGCTTTTCGGCCTGGGCGCGGTCCAGCAGGCGGACGATGGCCGAGAGGCGAGTGTCCTGGCCCAGGGCCTGGACCTCGACGGTCAGCGCGCCTTCGACGTTCAGGGTGCCAGCGGTGACCGCATCGCCAAGGGTGCGGGGTTGCGGCAGGTATTCGCCGGTCAGCAGCGACTCGTCGACACTCGACTGGCCGTCGAGGATCTTGCCGTCAGCCGGGAGAATGGCGCCCGGATGAACCAGCACTTGATCGCCGATACGCAGTTCACTGAGCAGAATGCGTTCGCTCTGGCCGTCAGGCGTCAAGCGCAGGCACGAGGCGGGCAACAGGTTCACCAGTTGCGCAGTGGCGGCGGCCGTGCGCTCGCGGGCGCGCCGTTCCAGATAACGCCCGGCCAGCAGGAACAGGGCAAACATGCCGACGGCATCGAAATACAATTCGCCGACCCCGGTGATCGAGGTCCAGATTCCGGCAACGTAGGCGCTGCCGATGGCCAGCGACACGGAAACGTCCATGGTCAGGTGGCGGGTACGCAAATCGCGCATGGCGCCTTTGAAGAACGGCGCGCAGCTGTAGAACACGATCGGGGTGGTGAGGAACAGGGCGACCCAACGCAGGATGGTGTGCAGTTCAGGACTGAGGTCGATGTTGAATTCAGGCCAGGTGGCCATGGTTGCCATCATCGCCTGGAACCACAGCAACCCGGCCACGCCGAGCTGGCGCAGGGCCAGACGGTTTTCGCTGGCCAGTTGTTCGCTGGCGCGGTCGGCCTGATAAGGGTGTGCGGCGTAACCGATGTGGCGCAGTTCGCTGAGGACCTGGCTCAGCGGTAATTGCGCGTCGCTCCAGCGTACGTGCAGGCGATGGTTGGACAGGTTCAGGCGCGCTTCGGCTACGGCAGGCAAGGTGCGCAGGTGTTTTTCGATCAACCAGCCGCAGGCGGCGCAACTGATGCCTTCCATCAATAGTGTGGTTTCGGCGAGTTCGCCGTCGTGGCGAACGAAGGGTTGCTGCACATCGGCACGGTCGTACAGCGCCAGTTCATCCACCAGTTGCACTGGCAGCGCTTCGGGGTTGGCCGAGGCTTCGCTGCGGTGCTGGTAATAGCTTTCCAGGCCGCCGGCGACAATGGCCTCGGCCACGGCCTGGCAACCCGGGCAGCAGAATTCGCGGGATTGCCCCAGGACCGCGGCGGTGAAGCGGCTGCCGGCCGGGACGGGCAGGGCGCAGTGGTAGCAGGGGAGTGGGGTGGTCATGAGGTTTTCATTAATGCCGCTGGATCTCTGTCGTCAAGTAGGGCCTCTTCGCGAGCAAGCCCGCTCCCACAGTTGATCAATGTCGTGCACTGAATGTGTGTACACCAGTGATCCCTGTGGGAGCGGGCTTGCTCGCGAATGCGCGGAGCGCAGCTTTTACTTTTTCAGGTCTTCGGCACCTTGCAACGGTTCGTCACCGAGCAGCAGATCCTTGTCATGGCTGACCGGTTCTTCTTCGAACATGCGCCAGATGTGGTCGTCCTGAGTGCCGAGCAACTCGACAAAACGCCGGCCTTCGACCTTGTCACTCAACTGGCCGATGTAGCGGCCCTGTTCGGTTTCGCTGCGGGTCAGGGTGATCTTGCGATCCTTTTCCGGCTGGGTCGGCGAGATCAGGTTCAGCTCCAGGGTCCTGGGCTGGCTGTCGCCGCTCAGGCGCAAGTCAACCTCGCCGGTCAGGTCATCGAGATGAACGCTGGCGCGCATTTTCAGGTTCTGGGCCAGCAGCTCGCGGTCGAGGGAGCGATTGATGCCTTTGCCGGCCTCGTAGTAGTTGTCGTTGACCAGGTTGTCCGGGTTCTTCACCGCGATGGTCACCATGGACAAGGTCAAGGTCACCGAACAGGCCAGGATCCCGATGATGATCCACGGCCAGAGGTGCTTGTACCAGGGACTTGCGGCAGTTGCTGCGGGCATGTTCTGTTCTCTCAACGATTTTGTGGGCCGATGAACCGGCTCTTGGCTTCAATGTGGACGCTGTCGTCATCGGCATCCTTGAGGATGAATTTCACCTCGTTGGTGCTCGACGGCAGTTTTTCCGGCGCGACGGACAGCTCGGCAGGCTGGCTGACGATCTCGCCGGCCGCGACCTTGATCTCGCGTCGGCCCTGCAATTTCAGATCCGGCAGGCCAGAGGCTTCGAGCAAGTAGGTATGGTCGCGCTGGTCCTTGTTCATGATTTTCAGGCTGTAGACGTTTTCGATCCGGCCTTCGGCGTTCTCGCGGTACAGCACGCGGTCTTTGCTGACATCGAAGCCCACCAGCGAACGCATGAAGAATGCCGTCACCAGCAAGCTGATCATTGCCAGCAGCACGATGGCATAGCCAATCAGGCGCGGACGCAGTTTATGGGTTTTCTGCCCGGACAGGTTGTGCTCGGTGGTGTAGCTGATCAGCCCGCGCGGGTATTCCATTTTGTCCATGACGGCGTCGCAGGCATCAATGCAGGCGGCGCAACCGATGCATTCGATTTGCAGGCCGTCGCGGATGTCGATACCGGTCGGGCAAACCTGGACACACATGGTGCAATCGATGCAGTCGCCCAGGCCCTGGGCTTTGTAGTCGATGCCTTTTTTACGCGGGCCACGGCTTTCGCCACGGCGCGGGTCGTAGGAAACGATCAGGGTGTCCTTGTCGAACATCACGCTCTGGAAACGCGCGTAAGGGCACATGTAGATGCACACCTGTTCACGCAACCAGCCGGCGTTGCCGTAAGTGGCGAGGGTGAAGAAACCGACCCAGAAGTACGACCAGCCATCTGCTTCGCCGATAAAGAATTCGATGGTCAGTTCGCGGATCGGCGAGAAGTAGCCGACGAAGGTCATGCCGGTGACGAAACCGATCAACAGCCACAGGCTGTGCTTGCTGAACTTGCGCAGGAACTTGTTGGCGCTCATCGGCGCCTTGTCGAGCTTGATGCGTTGGTTGCGGTCACCTTCGGTGACTTTTTCGCACCACATGAAGATCCAGGTCCAGACGCTTTGCGGGCAGGTATAGCCGCACCAGACCCGCCCGGCGTACACGGTGATGAAGAACAGGCCGAACGCGGCGATGATCAACATGCCGGACAGCAGGATGAAATCCTGAGGCCAGAAGGTGGCGCCGAAAATGAAGAACTTGCGCTCCGGCAAATTCCACCAGACGGCCTGATGACCGCCCCAGTTCAGCCACACCGTACCGAAATACAGCAGGAACAACACGGCACCGCCGGTCATCCGCAGATTGCGAAACAGGCCGGTGAAGGCGCGGGTGTAGATTTTTTCTCTGGAGGCGTAGAGGTCGACGCTGTTGTTCGCGTTCTTGGCGGGTGGAGTGACGTCGTGTACCGGAATCTGGTTGCTCATTATTGCATCCCACGGCAGTGGAAAAGTGCCTCGGTCAGTACGTGCCAACCGCGGTCAAAAAGAGGTGTTGCAGTGGCGCAATGATACGCCTGTCGCTCTAGCCTGCGGGTGCGACCTTTGGTCGCGTTGGGGAAAAATCACGAATGGTGTAGCAGATGTAACAAAACGTGATGCAGGTCAATTGACTTTTTGAGTATAGCCGCTGGCTCAGTGCTCGTTAGAGCAGGTTGATTTTTTATTTTCAACTAGCGAAGTGGCGACACATATTCTATTGGTTTGGAAGTTTTATCTAATTGCTAACTGGCAGGGCTCAATGTACTTTGCGCTTTCAATGCAATAGTTGCAAAGAGCGGCTATGCACTATCAATGGAAATGGATTTCAATGAAGTTACTAATTAATAATTGGCTGGCGCACTTCGCCTTGGTGTTGGCGGGTGCCTTGGGTTCAAGTGTTGTTTTTGCAGAAACACCGCAGCACATGGTGTTTGCTTCTGATTCGCAGTATCCCTGGAGTGATCTGACCGATAAGGGGGAATCAGACCCCAACAAAGAGGCTCGTTCAAAAGAGCTGATCGAATTGCAGTATTCCGATATTGCGAGTTTCAGAGCGCTTAACGGCGGCGCCCACCGTATACCCGTCATGATTAATGGTGATATCACGGCGTTCGGCCATGGAAATGAACGTTCTTACATGAGGGGCGTTTTCGAAACTAAACTGCTGGGGCGCTATGACTACGGTTTAGGTAATCATGATTATGCGAATAACATAGATAAATGTTTTCTGAATAATTGTGCGGCCGGAAGTATCAATGATTTCAAAACGCGCTATTGGGGGAGTGGCGTGTCCATGGATCTGGCAGCAAGAAGTACAGGGTTGGGAACGATTTACTACGGCAGCCTCGCCTACTCAAAGGACTTTGGTGATGTGCATGTTGTTCAATTGAATAATGAACCGACCTATACCGTCAGTTTTACTTCCGGTAATCCGCTCGCTCGGACGTCCTTTGAAATTACCGATGCACTGGACTGGCTTGAACGTGATCTGAGAAGCGCAAGAGCGCAGGGTAAAATAATCATTCTCAATATGCACAAGGTGTATGACTGGGCGGGGAGTGATGCGCAAGTTTCCCGATTTAAACAGATGCTCAGGCAATACAAGGTGACGGCTGTCTTTGGCGGGCATGATCACCGGGGGGTAGGGATGCATATATATTCCCGAAAGTACGAGCTGTTTGGCGAAGTGCCGGTGTTCATGAGTGGGTCTGCTTCTCAGCAAACCTACCTGATTGCCAGTTTTGCCGATGATCGACAGTCTTTGAAGATCAGCGCGGTATACGACAGTAACTGGCCGAGTCGTGAGCTTGTGAGGGTCATTCCTGTCTTGAAGTAAGCAGGTTTGGAATTGAAATAAAAACGGCCCCGCCCATGTGAATGGGCGGGGCCGTTTTTTGTTGCATCAAGCGTTTGCCTTACTCGGCGTCCGCTGCCTTCTCACCGTGAGACAGGCTGTAGACGTAAGCGGCCAGCAGGTGAACCTTGTCGTTACCTTGCAGTTGCTCTTGCGCAGGCATCTGGCCCTGACGGCCGTAACGGATGGTCTGCTGCAGTTGAGCGAAGCTCGAACCGTAGATGAACGCTGCCGGGTGAGTCAGGTCAGGCGCGCCCATCGCTGGCGTGCCTTTGCCTTCCGGACCGTGGCACGCCACGCAGTTGGTGGCGAACAGTTTCTGCCCGGCAACCGGGTCGGCCTTGGCGCCTTCCGGCAGCTTGCGGCCATCGAGGTTGGTCAGGACAAATGCAGCCACGTCGGCCACGCCTTGCTCGCCGATCACTTCAGCCCACGCCGGCATTACCGCGTGACGGCCGCCCATGATGGTGGTCTTGATGGTTGCCGGCTCGCCGCCCCAGCGCCAGTCGGCGTCGGTCAGGTTAGGGAAACCATAGGCGCCCTTGGCGTCGGAACCATGGCAAACCGAGCAGTTGGAGGCGAACAGACGACCACCCATTTTCAGGGCTTGCGGGTCCTTGGCCACTTCTTCGATTGGCATGGCAGCGAACTTGGCGAAGATCGGACCGAACTTGGCGTCCGACCTGGCCATTTCCTTTTCCCACTCGTGAACGCCGGTCCAGCCGGTCTGGCCATTGGCGAACGGGGTCTGCTTCTCGTTGTCGAGGTAGCCGTAACCCGGCAGCAGGCCTTTCCAGTTACCCAGGCCCGGATACAGCGCCAGGTAGCCCAGTGCGAAGATGATGGTGCCCACGAACAGCATGAACCACCATTTCGGCAGTGGGTTGTCGTACTCCTCGATCCCGTCGAAGGAGTGCCCGACCGTCTCGTCTGTCTGCTCTGCGCGCTGGCCCTTGCGGGTCGACAACAACAGCCAGGTCAGGCAAAAGATCGTACCGAGACTGAGGACTGTGACGTACAGACTCCAGAATGTAGTCATTCTTTGTTACTCCTAGAAGCTTGCTCGACGTGCTTGATGGCTTCGGGATCATCCGCGAAAGGCAGCAAGGTCGCGTCTTCAAACTCCGACTTGCGCTTGGGACTGAACACCCACAGTGCCAGTCCGATGAAGGCCACCATCACAACAACGGTGCCCAGGCCACGAATCATCCCGATATCCATCTAATTCACCGTTTGCTTTTGATGATGGTGCCCAGGCCTTGCAGATAGGCCACCAGCGCGTCCATTTCGGTTTTGCCCTTCACTGCATCCTTGGCACCGGCGATGTCTTCGTCGGTGTAAGGGACGCCGAGCGTGCGCAATACTTCCATTTTCTTCGCGGTGTCTTTGCCGTCGAGCTTGTTTTCCACGAGGAACGGGTAGGCCGGCATTTTCGACTCAGGCACGACGTTGCGCGGGTTGTACAGGTGCGCACGCTGCCAGTCATCGGAGTAACGACCGCCGACACGGGCCAGGTCCGGACCGGTACGCTTGGAACCCCACAGGAACGGGTGGTCCCAGACGCTTTCACCAGCGACCGAGTAGTGGCCGTAGCGTTCGGTTTCGGCACGGAACGGACGAATCATCTGCGAGTGGCAGGCGACACAA
>NZ_AKJM01000142.1 GCF_000282335.1 Pseudomonas sp. GM48 | reverse complement strand
GCCGAGCCCGCGAGGCTGCGTTCGGCTGCGCAGCAGTCGTAAAGCCAGGCGATGGGCGCGGCCAGACAAACGGCGTTACCGGATTGCGAGGACTTCGTCCTCGAACGCAGCCTCGCAGGCTCGGCAGCTGCTACAAACCCACCTGCAGAAACAAAAAAGCCCGCATCAATGCAGGCTTTGTTTCAAATCCATCCAGGGTCAGAAGCGGAACACTTCCATATCCGTACGAACAGGCGCGGCCATCGGGATCTTCGGCTGCTTCTCCTGTTCTACTGCAGGCGCCGCCGGCTTGGCCGCCGGTTTGCGCGGGACTTCGGCGATCGGCGGCTGATTGGCCAGTGGCTTGAGTGCCACAGACAATTGCTCGGCCAGGCGTTGCAGCAACACGCCCTGCGCCTGGACCTGAGCCGCCGTACTACCGGCATGCTGTTCCTGCAAATGGATGATGCGGTTGTCGCGGACCTGCCCGCGACGGTCGATCAGGCGCCATTGCGCATCGAGGATCGCCGGTTGTTTTTCACCCGAATCCAGGCGTGTGATGGTCAGCAGCACCTGAACATCCGGGGTGAAACCCACTGTAGCCGGGGCCAGTACTACGCGCTGGCTGTCCAGGTGACCTGCGACCTGACGGAGCAACAGTTGATCGATATCCGACGAAAGGCTGCCAGCCCAACGACCGTCGGTCGAGGCTTGCAGGCTGCCATCCGGCTGACGCTGCAACAGGGTTTCGCGTTGCAGGTAGTCGGCCACGGTGACCGGCCCCAACAATACCGCCATGCCCGCGTTCTGTGCAGGCTGAGCCGGACTTCCAGCGTCCAGCTGATACAGCGACACCGGTTGGTGAACGCTGCAGCCCGCCAGGCCAAGAATGCCGGCGAGCATAAGAATAAAAGGAAGGCGCAGAGCAGTCATCGTCCCATCCAGGTGATCGCTAAAAGGCTGATCACAGTGAAAATACTCAACAAATATGAAGAACGCGCGGCAGTGCCGGCGCTTGAAAGGCCATATCATCCGTGAATATGCGTTCCGACTCCAGCGCAAAGCGCCGAACTACGGGTTAAATCGTAGATCGGCGCTTCTAAGTCACCTAATTGGGGTTTTCGACGAGCAGCGCATCTACCCGCTGGAAACCACGCGGCAATTTATTGCCACGACGGCCACGTTCACCCTTGTAGTGTTCGAGGTCGTCCGCTTTCAGCGACAAGGTACGTTTCCCGGCCTGCAACACCAGTGTTGCACCGTCCGGCAATACGGCGATGTCCGTCACAAACTCTTCGCGACTGGCGACTCGCTCACCGGGAATCCCGATGATCTTGTTGCCTTTGCCTTTACCTAATTGTGGCAGGTCGCTGATTTTAAAGATCAGCAGGCGACCTTCGGTAGTCACCGACGCCAACCAGTTCTGTTCACGATCGGCCACCGGGCGCGGCAGCATCACCTTGGCGTTGTTCGGCAGGCTCAACAGGGCCTTGCCCGCCTTGTTCTTGGCCTGCAGGTCTTCACCCTTGACCACGAAACCGTAGCCGGCGTCGGAGGCGATCACGTACAGCGCATCGTCTTCCGGCATCAGCACGCATTCGAAACTCGCTCCCGGTGGCGGCGTCAGGCGACCGGTCAGCGGTTCGCCCTGGCCACGGGCCGACGGCAAGGTGTGGGCGGCCACCGAATAACTGCGGCCGGTGGAGTCGATAAACACGGCAAACTGGTTGGAACGCCCGGCGGCCAGCGCCTTGAAACCGTCCCCGGCCTTGTAGGAAAGCCCGGTGGCATCGATCTCGTGGCCTTTGGCGGAACGAATCCAGCCTTTTTCCGACAGCACGACCGTCACTTTCTCGTTCGGCAGCAGATCGTGCTCGGTCAGGGCTTTGGCTTCGGCACGCTCGACAATAGGCGACCGGCGGTCATCACCGTAGGTTTCAGCGTCCTTGATCAGTTCGCTGCGCACCAGTTTTTTCAACTTGGCTTCGCTGCTCAGCAGGGCTTGCAGCTTGGCTTGTTCCTTGAGCAGTTCATCCTGCTCGGCACGCAGCTTCATCTCTTCCAGTCGCGCCAACTGACGCAGACGGGTGTCGAGGATGTAGTCAGCCTGGATTTCGCTCAGGGCGAAGCGTTCGATCAGCCTGGCCCGTGGCTGCTCCTCGGTACGGATGATGTGGATCACTTCATCCAGGTTGAGGTAGGCAATCAACAAACCGTCCAACAGGTGCAGGCGACGCTCAACCTTGTCGAGGCGAAATTGCAGGCGACGACGTACGGTCTGCACCCGGAATTCCAGCCATTCAACCAGCAACGCGCGCAGGTTTTTCAGCTGCGGCTTGCCGTCCAGGCCGATGATGTTGATGTTGACCCGGTAGCTCGACTCCAGCTCGGTGCTGGCGAACAGGTGCTGCATCAAGGCATCGTGGTCGAAGTTCTTCCGCGCCCCCGGAATGATCACGATCCTGCACGGGTTTTCGTGGTCGGACTCATCACGCAGGTCGGCAATTTGCGGGGCCTTGGACGGCTTGGCCTGCATCATTGCGGCGATTTGCTCCAGCACCTTGGCACCCGAGACCTGGTGCGGCAGCGCGGTGACGATGATGTCGCCGTCTTCGATGTGATACACGGCGCGCATGCGCACCGAACCGCGACCGGTTTCGTAGATTTTCAGCAGGTCGGCGCGCGGGGTGATGATTTCCGCTTCGGTCGGGTAGTCCGGGCCCTGGATGTGTTCGCAGAGCTGTTCGACCGTGGCCTTGGGCTCATCGAGCAAACGCACGCAGGCCGTGGCCACTTCGCGCAGGTTGTGCGGCGGCACGTCGGTGGCCATGCCCACGGCGATGCCAGTGGTGCCGTTGAGCAGAATGTTCGGCAAACGCGCCGGCAAGACCAGCGGCTCGTCCAGCGTGCCGTCGAAGTTCGGGCCCCAGTCTGCCGTGCCCTGGCCCAGCTCGCTGAGCAGCACTTCGGAATAACGCGACAGCCGCGCTTCGGTGTAACGCATGGCGGCGAAGGACTTGGGATCATCCGGCGCACCCCAGTTGCCCTGGCCGTCGACCAGCGTGTAGCGATAGCTGAACGGCTGGGCCATCAGCACCATGGCTTCGTAGCAAGCCGAGTCGCCGTGGGGGTGGAACTTACCGAGCACGTCACCGACGGTACGCGCCGACTTCTTGTGCTTGGAATCGGCGTCCAGCCCCAGCTCGCTCATGGCGTAGACGATACGCCGCTGTACCGGTTTCAGACCGTCGCCGATATGCGGCAAGGCACGGTCCATGATCACGTACATGGAGTAGTTGAGGTAGGCATTTTCGGTGAAGTCAGCCAGTGACCGGCGTTCTACACCGTCCAGGCTGAGATCAAGGGAGTCGCTCATGCGGGCCTCATCGGTTCGTTGTCTGGCGCAGCAGCATGGTGCCACCGCGCTGGGTAAATTCAAGTTTGTTCAGTGCGCTCATGCCGAGCAACACCTGATCGCCATGCAGTCCCGGCGCCACCAATGCACGCACGTCATGTAGCACGATGTCGCCCAGTTGCAGGCGTTCGATACGAGTGCGATAGCCCTGGCTCAAGCCATTGGCCGTGCTCAGGGTCACGCCGAATCCTTCTTCGAGTTTCAAACGCCTGGCCAGATCCGCCGGGATCGACACATCGGTCGCCCCGGTATCGAGCATGAAGTCCACCGTCTGGCCGTTGATCTGGCCACTGGCGACAAAATGCCCCTGGGCATTGCTGACCAGTTTCACCTCAATGAAACCTTCGCCCTGCTGCGAGCTGACCACCACATTCGGATTTTGCTGTCGCGCTTCCCATTGGCCAAAAAACCGCGTGGCCAGAAACAGCGCGGCACACCAGGCCAGTACCATAAACACCCGACCGATGCGCTGACCCGGCGTTTGTCGGCTCATGGCTTGGCACTCCAGCCACCTTCCGGTGCAGCGAAGCGCCAGACCACCGGACGCACTTCGCCATCGGCACGGGCGCCAAAATTGTTGTCAACACCAATCCAGGCACCATCGGCATCCACGATCAACGCTTCTTCCAGCCCATAGTTCTGTGGATAACGACGGTTTTCCTGCAGCAACTCGGCGGCGTACGACCAGCAGCGCTCGACCTTGGCTGTCTGCGGATCCCGGCGGCAAATCTGGTAGGCGTTGCGTTCAAGGGTGAACAGCTTGCCGTTGAACAGCGACAGGTCAGAGAAGTCCCGCGGGGCAGCTTTGGCATGGGGAAACTGCTCGGGCTGCATTTCCATGCCTGCCTCGCTCAGCAGCACGCAGCCACCGTCGCAATCCCACAACGTCTGTTTGCGCTTGATCATTAGCAGTCCGCGGCCTTGACGCTCGGCGGCGAGCCACATCTGATCACCCGCCGGATTGATCGCCAGCCCTTCGAACAGCGCGTTGAATTGCAACAGCAGGCCACTGGCCCGCGCCTCGCGAACCAGCATCGGCGAGATTTTCAACCAGGAGGCAGGCCCCGTTGGTGGCACTTGCAAGACAGCGGCATGGCCTTCACTGACCACATAACGATTACCGGCGCTGTCGCAGGTGATGCCTTCGAAGTCCAGATTACCGCCACGCACGAACGAAGCCCCCCAAACGCGAGACTTCAGCCCCCAGGGCAAACTGCTGTCCGGCACCGGCGGTACGTCAATGTGCACCGTTTCCGCCTGCCAGGCAGATTCACTGGTATCGAGGCGGTAGATCTGATCATCGTCGCGGTCGGAAACCGCCCACAAATCTTTGCCGCACTGTGCCAGCCCGGACAGGTTGCCGCCGCGCATGCCGTCGACGACATGCTCGGACAACAGGCGCAGCTGTGGCGCCGGCTCGGCGGATACCGTGATCGACGTCAGCAGCAACCCACAGGCCAGGGCAAAGCCCAAGCGCATCAGCCCAGAACCTCGGCCAGGTTGCCCTTGGACTCCAGCCAGTTCTTGCGGTCACCGGCGCGTTTCTTCGCCAGCAGCATGTCCATGATTTCCGAGGTTGCTTCGAAATCGTCCAGGGTCAGTTGCACCAGGCGTCGGGTGTTCGGGTCCATGGTGGTTTCACGCAACTGCGGCGGGTTCATTTCACCCAGCCCCTTGAATCGAGTAACCTGCGGCTTGCCACGCTTCTTCTCGGCCACCAGACGATCAAGAATGCCATCGCGTTCGGCTTCGTCCAGAGCGTAGTAAATCTCCTTGCCCAGGTCGATGCGGTACAGCGGGGGCATGGCGACATAGACATGACCGGCATCCACCAACGGGCGGAAATGCTGGACGAACAAGGCGCAGAGCAGGGTCGCAATGTGCAGACCGTCGGAGTCGGCGTCGGCGAGGATGCAGATCTTGCCGTAGCGCAGCTGGCTCATGTCCGCCGCGCCCGGATCGACGCCAATGGCCACGGCGATGTTGTGCACTTCCTGGCTGGCCAGCACTTCGCTGCCGTCGACTTCCCAGGTGTTGAGGATCTTGCCGCGCAACGGCAGGATCGCCTGGAACTCTTTATCCCGTGCCTGCTTGGCCGAGCCGCCGGCGGAATCACCTTCCACCAGGAACAACTCGGAACGCATCGGATCCTGTCCGGCGCAGTCGGCCAGCTTGCCCGGCAGCGCCGGACCCTGGGTAATGCGCTTGCGCTCGACCTTTTTGCTGGCCTTGAGACGACGGCCGGCGTTGTTGATTGCCAATTCCGCCAGCAGCATGCCGGTTTCCGGGTGGGCATTGAGCCACAGGCTGAACGCATCCTTGACCACACCGGAGACGAACGCCGCCGCCTCACGGGACGACAGGCGCTCCTTGGTCTGGCCGGAGAACTGCGGCTCCTGCATCTTCATCGACAACACGAAGGCAATGCGTTCCCAGACGTCTTCCGGCGCCAGTTTCACACCGCGCGGCAACAGGCTGCGGAATTCGCAGAACTCGCGCATGGCGTCGAGCAGGCCTTGGCGCAAGCCGTTGACGTGGGTGCCGCCCTGGGCGGTCGGGATCAGGTTGACATAGCTTTCCTGCACCGCGTCGCCACCTTCCGGCAGCCACAGCAGTGCCCAATCCACCGCTTCTTTATTACCGGCCAGGCTGCCGCAGAACGGCTCGTCCGGCAGGCGCTCGAATTCGCTGACCGCATCCACCAGGTAGGAACGCAGGCCGTCTTCATAATGCCATTCGACTTTCTCGCCGGTGGCCTTGTCTTCAAAGCTGACCAGCAGCCCCGGGCACAACACGGCCTTGGCCTTGAGCACGTGCTTGAGGCGGCTGATGGAGAATTTCGGGGAGTCGAAGTATTTCGGATCCGGCGCGAAGAACACGCTGGTGCCGGTGTTGCGCTTGCCGACTGTGCCGACGATTTCCAGCTCGGTGGCCTTATAGCCATCCTTGAAGGTCATCTGGTATTCGTTGCCGTCACGCTTGACCCGCACCCGCACTTCGGTGGACAAGGCGTTGACCACGGATATACCCACCCCGTGCAGACCGCCGGAGAACTGGTAGTTCTTGTTGGAAAACTTGCCACCGGCATGAAGCTTGGTAAGGATCAGTTCGACGCCCGACACGCCTTCTTCGGGGTGAATGTCCACCGGCATGCCACGGCCGTCATCGCTGACTTCCAGGGAATGGTCGGCATGCAGGATTACCTGCACCGATTTGGCATGCCCGGCCAAGGCTTCGTCGACACTGTTGTCGATGACTTCCTGGGCAAGGTGGTTCGGCCGACTGGTGTCGGTGTACATGCCGGGGCGTTTGCGCACCGGGTCGAGGCCCGAGAGGACTTCGATGGCGTCTGCGTTATAAGAGCTAGCGCTGGGAGTGGCCATGGGGTCTCGTCGTCAGTGTTCGGTGAAAAAAAGTGTTCGGAAAAAAAGAAATCCATGAAAGCAGGCATTGCATCAAAGCGATGTGAAATCAATCGCCTGATACAAATCGGCGCCAATGCCGGCAAAACTCAACAAGGCTGGCAGTTGCGTGGCAAACCCCTGAAAACTGTGGTCGCCGCCAGCCTGGATACGCAGGGCACATGCCCGGTAATACTGCTGGGCGAGGCGATAGTCCAGCGTTTCGTCAGCCGTCTGCAACCACACCTGATAACGCTGCGGATCCTGGGGCGCCGGCACTTCCAGCTCGGCCAGGGCCGTCACGTGGTCGGGGGTCAACTCCCAGGTCTCTTCGGTATACAGGTTTTTCTGCGTTCCCAGATAGCCGTCGAACATCCGGTGCGGGCTGACGGCAGGGTTGATCAACAGGGCTTTCAAGCCATGGCGCTCGGCCAGGTGAGTGGCATAGTAGCCGCCGAGTGAGCTGCCGACCAGCAGCGGCCGCCCCAGCTCGGCAATCGCCTGCTCCAGTTGCGCGATAGCCTGGCGCGGGTGATGGTGCAACGCCGGAACTCGCAAGTGTTCGCTCACGCCCAGTCGCTCCATCACGTTGATCAACTGGCAGGCCTTCTTCGACAACGGCGAGCTGTTGAGGCCGTGGATATAAAGGATCGAACCGGACATTTGAGCTCCCTGGACGTCGGCTAAAGAGACGGAGTTTACAGGGACTCTGGGGAATCGGGGATATCCGCGAAATTCAAGGCGTCTGTGTAGACGACTTCGCGAGCAAGCCCGCTCCCACAGGGGATTGGCGTCGGTCACAAATCCCCTGTGGGAGCGGGCTTGCTCGCGAAGGCCGCGCCTCGGTCTACCTGAAAAATGAACAGTCAGTAGCCGTTGGAGCCGTAATCCACAGTGAAATCGAACCCGGTGACCCGCTCCACCCCGGTTTCCAGCCGCCCGTCGGGCAACAACCGCAACCAGCGATAGCCCGGCGCCTGCTCTCCGACCTTGAAGTCCTCGCTATCGGGCTCGAACTGGATGCAGGTGGACGGCGAAGCGATCAGACGCACATCCTTACGTAATTGATCGATTTCCTGGTGTACATGCCCCCACAGCACGGCACGCACCTGTGGAAAACGATCCAGCACTTCAAAAAACGCCTCGGGATTGCGCAGACCGATAGGCTCCATCCACGCGCAACCGATCGAAACCGGGTGATGGTGGAAGCACACCAGATGATGACGCTCCGGCGCTTCACTCAAGGAGCGGGCGAGCAGCTGCAACTGTTCGTCCTGCAAATACCCCGGCACCGAGCCCGGCACGGCCGAATCGAGCATCGTGACCCGCCAGTTACCGATATCCACCACCGGTTCGAGCAAAGCACTCTGCACCGCTGCCTCGGCCATGACCTGCGGTTCATCGTGATTGCCGGGAATCCAGCGCGCCGGCGCATCCAACTGGCGCGTCATGTCGCGAAATTGCTGGTACGACGCAAGCGTCCCGTCCTGGGACAGGTCACCCGTGGCCAGGATCAAGTCAATCTGCGGCTGTTGCGCGCTCACCAGCTCGATGACTTTTTGCAGGCTGTCGCGGGTGTTCATGCCCAACAGCGTGCCGTCCGCTTCGGCAAACAGGTGGCTGTCGGAGAGTTGCACCAGCAACGCCGGATCGGCGGTAGTCAATATGGATACGCTCGGCAAGGCGTTCTCCCAGGGCGTGATCGCGGGGATGGGTAAGTGCCGCAATTATGCTGGGGGACGGTCGAAAGGGGAAACCGTTGAACCTGACGCAGTTCACAACTGCGTTGTTCAATTAACGGACGACTTCGTACTCATGCCCCAACGCCAGGCAATGGCTCAGCCATTCGCCCAGAAACATGTTCAGCTGGGCCTTTTCGTCCGGCTGGTGCATTGAGGCGTTCGGGTAAGGATAGATGCCGCGAAAGCGTCGCGCATGTTCGGCGCTGACTACTTCGGCCATGCGTGCGTCGTGGTAGACCTGCACTTCCAGTTGCGGCACCGGCAGCCACGGCAGGCTGTGTTCCTGACGCACTTGCAGGGTCGTGGTGTAAGGACAGGTCAGCAGCACTTCCAGGGCCAGCACGCCGAGCATCTGGTCGCCATGGGTCACGGCGATGCGCCGGGCGGCGGGCTCGCTGCGCATGTCCGGCAGCAGTCGCATCAGGCGCGCGTAGTTCGCCTCGCAGGACGCTTGCAGCCCCACCAGGTCCACCCGATACCGATCGCGCAGCTTGTTTACGACCATAGCCCCCTCACTTCAACGCGGTTCAAAGCCAGCCATTGCAAGGCAATGATGCTCGCCGCGTTGGCAATACGCCCGTCGCGCACGGCTTGCAGGGCATCGTCGAAAGCCCAGACCGTGACGCGGATATCTTCTGCCTCTTCCTCCAGCCCATGCAGGCCGCCAACCCCGGTTGTGTCGCAACGCCCCAGGTAAAGATGCACGAATTCGTTGCTGCCGCCCGGCGATGGAAAGTATTTGAGCATCGGCCAGAGCGCCCCGATTTCCAGCCCAGCTTCCTCCTGCGCCTCGCGGTGAGCAACTGCTTCCGGTACTTCATCCTTATCGATCAGACCAGCGACCAGTTCGATCAGCCACGGGTTGTCGGTCTTGCCCATGGCACCGACGCGAAACTGCTCGATCAGCACTACTTCATCGCGCTGCGGATCGTAGGGCAGCATGCAGACCGCGTCATGGCGAACGAACACTTCACGATTGATCTCGCGGCTCATGCCCCCGGCGAACAATTCGTGGCGCAAGTGCACGCGTTCGAGTTTGTAGAAGCCCTCGTAGCACTTTTCGCGCCGCACGATATCAACGGCGGTCGGAATGGCGTTGGCAAAATCCGTCATGACAATCCTCTTTTACTGCAAATCCTGTTCGAGGCTCCTTTTTTCCTGGGCCTCGACTTCGCGCCATCCTAACGCGCCCGTGACATTTGATGCAGCCCCTTTCCCGTCAGCGGGATGGACGGTGAAGGCGAAACCCACTCTAATTAGCTTAGTGGCGAACTGACTGCTTTGTTGAGAGTCGAAGCCGGTAACTTTTTGCCTTCCCCTGTTTCAGAAAGGACGCTCATGTCGCTTTTCAAAATCGCCTCCGTGGCCGCTATCGCCCTGACCCTGGGCGCTTGCGCGAGCCTGTTCCAGCCCAATTACCGGACGCCGCTGGAAACCACCCGCGATGCCTCCGAGCAGCTCAAGCCCGGTTGCAGCAACCCGGATTGCCCGCTGGTCAACATCGATACCGTGCACTTCCCGGCCGAGCCTGCACTGGACGGCATCATCGAAAAACGCCTGCTGCAAATGACCCGTACCTCGCCCGACGCCCCGGTGGCCCCGACCCTGGCGGCCTATCGCGAAGAGTTTTTGCGCACCGCCGGCCCGCGCAACAGCAGCTATCTGCAAGCAAAGGTACGTGAGCAGCATGACGGCTTGGTGATCGTCGAATTGTCCAGTTACCTGGACACCGGCGGTGCCCATGGCACGCCAGGTCGAGGTTTTATCAACTACTCGCGCCAGCAGCATAAAGTGCTGACGCTGTCGGACATGCTGGTGCCGGGGCAGGAAGAAGCGTTCTGGAAAGCCGCACAGGTGGCGCACAACAGCTGGCTGATCAGCACCAAGCTCGATCAGGAACCGGAGTTCGTGAAGAGCTGGCCGTTCCAGAAAACCCGGAACGTGGCACTGACCTACGGCGGGGTGATCCTCAAGTACGAAACCAGCAGCATTGCGCCTTACGCGCTGGGCCATGTCGAACTGAAGATCCCCTACCCTCGCCTGAACGGCATCATTAAGCCCGAGCTGTTTCCCGGCCGTAACTGAAGGCCCGACCCAGCACCAGCTGCAGCAGCCCTGCCAGGACCAGCGCCGGCAGGGTTGCACCAACGTCCGGATACAGGTTGGCGAGCAGATGGTAAGTGCTGATCCCACCCAGCCAGGCCAGCAGCGCCGGCCAGCGCAGTGCGGCCGAGGCCACCTTTCCACTGCGCTTGCGCAGGATGAAGTGATCCACCAGCACCACGCCGAACAACGGTGCAAACACCGAACCGATCAGCAGCAGGAAGTTCTGGTACTGGGCCAACGGCGCCAGCAGGGCAATCAGCGTGCAGATGACGCCGATAGCCAGGGCCAGGTGTTCGACTTTGGCGCGCAACAGAATCCCGCTGGACACCGCCGCCGAGTGAATATCGGCAAAGGCGTTTTCCGATTCATCCAGAAGAATCAGCAGCAGCGGAATCCCCAGGCCGGCACCGGCCAGCGCCAGCAGCAAGGCATTGACTTCACCGCTCGGCGCGAACGCCAGGGTGTAGGCCACGCCCAGGCTCATCAGCCAGAAATTACCGATGAAGAAACCGATGGCGGTGCCACCGAAAACGTTTTTCGCCCGCTTGCCGAAGCGCGAATAGTCGGCGATCAGCGGCAACCACGAGAGCGGCATGGCAATGGCGATGTCGAAACCCACGGCGAACGGCATCGAACCGTCACCGGCCTGGGCCCACAACGCGGCCAGGTCAGCCTTGGCGAACAGGTTCCAGGTCAGCCAGGTGCACGCGGCCAGCAACAGCCAGATGCCCCATTTGCGCAGGATCTGCCGGACGAACGTCAATGGACCGCTAACGGCCAGCAGGGTCGCCAGTGCGCCGAAGAACAGTGTCCACAACACTGGATTGGACAGCAGGCTGCCGTCACTGAACGCCTTCGCACCCAACAGGCTGGCGGCATCGCGCATGACGATGATTTCGAACGAACCCCAGCCGATCAGTTGCAGCAGGTTCAGCACCGCCGGCAGGCTCGCGCCTTTCGTGCCGAGGCTGAGCTTGAGCGCGGCCATCGACGACAGGCCGGTGTCACTGCCAATCACCCCGACCGCCGCCAGCAGTAGTACGCCGACCAGCGTACCGAGAAAAATCGCCAGCAACGAACCCGACAGGCCCAGGCCCGGCGCGAGCAATGCGCCGGTCTGCAGGACCATCAGGCCGATGCCGAGGGAAAACCACAGGGAAAACAGGTCACGACCGCCGAACACACGTTTGTCGGTCGGCACCGCGATATCGGGGGAGTAAGTGCTGGGTTGAATGCTCAAAGGTGTTATCTCAGAGGGACATTTGTTGTTGTGTTAACCACCCTTTGTGGCGAGGGAGCTTGCTCCCGTTGGTCTGCGAAGCAGACCCAAAACCAGTCACCGCATTCTGACAGTCAGGTTGCAATGACCGATTTTACGACTGCTTCGCAGCCGAGCGGGAGCAAGCTCCCTCGCCACAAGGGTAAGCGGCGCACCTGAGTGCGCCAGTCAGATCAAACTTTCTGGTACAGCTGACTGCCTTCCTGCTTGAAGCGCTCGGCCTGTTCGGCCATGCCTTGAGCGATGTCCACGTCGACCGCTTCGATCCGTTGGTTGGCCGCGTATTCGCGGACTTCCTGGGTGATCTTCATCGAGCAGAATTTCGGCCCGCACATCGAGCAGAAGTGCGCGACCTTGGCCGAATCCTTCGGCAGGGTTTCATCGTGATACGAACGGGCGGTGTCCGGATCGAGGCCCAGGTTGAACTGGTCTTCCCAACGGAATTCGAAGCGCGCCTTGCTCAAGGCATTGTCGCGAATCTGTGCACCCGGGTGACCCTTCGCCAGATCGGCGGCATGCGCGGCGATCTTGTAGGTGATGATCCCGGTCTTCACGTCATCCTTGTTCGGCAGGCCCAGGTGTTCTTTTGGCGTCACGTAGCAGAGCATGGCGCAACCGAACCAGCCGATCATCGCCGCACCTATGCCGGAGGTGATGTGGTCATAGCCCGGCGCGATGTCGGTGGTCAGCGGGCCGAGGGTGTAGAACGGCGCCTCGTCGCAGCATTCGAGCTGCTTATCCATGTTCTCCTTGATCAACTGCATCGGCACGTGACCCGGGCCTTCGATCATGGTTTGCACGTCGTGCTTCCAGGCGATTTTGGTCAGCTCGCCAAGGGTTTCCAGTTCGCCGAACTGCGCTTCGTCGTTGGCGTCGGCAATCGAGCCCGGACGCAGGCCATCGCCCAGCGAGAAGCTGACGTCGTAGGCCTTCATGATTTCGCAGATCTCTTCGAAATGCGTGTAGGTGAAGTTCTCTTTGTGGTGCGCCAGGCACCATTTGGCCATGATCGAACCGCCACGGGACACGATGCCTGTCACGCGCTTGGCGGTCATTGGCACGTAGCGCAACAACACACCGGCGTGGATAGTGAAGTAGTCGACACCCTGCTCGGCCTGCTCGATCAGCGTGTCACGGAACAATTCCCAGGTCAGGTCTTCGGCGACGCCGCCGACTTTTTCCAAGGCCTGATAGATCGGTACGGTACCGATCGGCACCGGCGAGTTGCGGATGATCCACTCACGGGTTTCGTGAATATGCTTGCCGGTGGACAGGTCCATGATGTTGTCCGCCCCCCAACGAATACCCCAGGTCAGTTTCGCCACTTCTTCTTCGATGGACGAACCCAAGGCACTGTTGCCGATGTTGCCGTTGATCTTCACCAGGAAGTTACGGCCGATGATCATCGGTTCCAGTTCGGTGTGGTTGATGTTGGCCGGAATGATCGCGCGGCCGCGGGCGATTTCTTCACGGACAAATTCGGGGGTGATGATTTTCGGTACGCTGGCGCCGAAGCTGTGGCCGGCGTGCTGCTGGTCAAGCAGACCTGCCGCACGGGCAACTTCAAGCTTCATGTTTTCGCGGATGGCGACGAATTCCATCTCGGGTGTGATGATGCCTTTACGCGCGTAGTGCATCTGGCTGACGTTGGCGCCCGGCTTGGCGCGGCGCGGGTTGTTGACGTGAGCGAAACGCAGCTTGGTCAGCTCCGGATCGGCGAGGCGTTCGCGACCGAAGTTGGAGCTTAGGCCACTAAGGCGCTCGGTATCGCCACGGGCTTCGATCCAGGGCGAGCGCACATCGGCCAGACCTTTACGCACATCGATGATGACATTGGGGTCGGTGTACGGGCCCGAGGTGTCATAGACCACTACCGGTGCGTTGACCTCGCCACCGAAGTCGGTCGGTGTCACGTCGAGGCTGATTTCGCGCATCGGCACGAGGATGTCCGGGCGGGAGCCCTGAACATAGATTTTTTGCGAGCGGGTAAACGGCTGAACCGATTGCTGATCGACCTTGGCCGAGTCACTCAGGTTGGTGGCGATTTTTGCTTTTGTAGTCATCACGGGCTCTCCAGACACACATCCAGGCAGTGGATTTTTTGTCGGAGCGAACCTGTAAACGAATGGACGCACGGGCGCTGGGAAAACCAGCTGTGCTGTGCTCAGTGCTCGAGGGGTGTTCGATTGTCGAACAACATCCCGGACGAAGCACAAGAGGACTCGCCGGGTGACGAGAAATCTTGTTCCCTACGCAGGCGCTAACCTGATCAGGTTCAACGGGATCCGAAATTATTCGATCTCAGCCTCATAGCAAGGCACCCCGACAAGAACCCGGCCAGTCTAGACACAACTGGCAAAGAACGCCAACCCCGCTGCAAACACCATGATGAATGGCGCAATTACAAGCAGTACCAGGATTGTTGCCGCCTGAATGCACAACTACACTCGCTACGCTGAGCCATGCATTGACGCTGTCAAAGCAGCGCCTTAGCCTTGGCGCTCAAATTACCTGTGTAATATCAATTCTAGGGATCGTCTATGCTGCGCAAACTCTCACTGGCCCTTGCCGTGTCTTGTGCGTCAAATGGAATGGCCTGGGCAGCAGAAGCGCCCTTATCGACCAAGACGGATCTGGTCAGTGTCTATCAGGAAGCCGTGGACAATAACGCCGATCTGGCGGCCGCCATTGCCCAATACGGTGCACAGAAAGAAGTCGTTCCCCAGGCTCGCGCCGGCTTGCTGCCAAACCTTTCGGGCGGTGCCGATATTGCCGAGGTGCGTACGTCGCTCGATCAACCGTCGAGCACGACGAACCGCGATGCTCATTCGTACCAGGCCACCCTGGCGCAACCCTTGTTCCGCGCCGATCGCTGGTTCCAGTTCCAGGCCGCCAAGGATGTAAACGAACAGGCCGCCCTGCAACTCTCGGCGACCGAGCAAAACCTGATCCTGCAAACCGCCAACAGCTATTTCAACGTGCTGCGCAGCCAGGACAATCTGGCGTCGACGAAGGCCGAAGAAGCCGCGTTCAAACGCCAGCTCGATCAATCCAAGGAGCGTTTCGATGTCGGCCTCTCGGACAAGACCGACGTATTGAACTCACAAGCCAGCTATGACACTGCCCGCGCCAACCGGATCGTCGCGCAACGCCAGGTGGATGACGCCTTCGAAGCCCTGATCACCCTGACTAACCGTCAGTACAAATCGATCCAGGGCATCAGCCATAAATTGCCGATCCTGCCGCCGGCACCGAACGATGCCAAAGCCTGGGTCGAAACGGCCGCCCGGCAGAACCTCAATCTGTTGGCGAGCAACTACGCCGTCAGCGCCGCCGAGCAAACCCTCAAGCAACGCAAGTCCGGTCACTTGCCAACGGTTGACGCGGTTGCCAAGTACGAGAAAGGCGACAACGATGCACTGGGCTTCAGCAACCCGAACAACCTGTCCCAGCCCTATGGCGGTAACGTCGCGCAAACGACCGTCGGCCTGCAACTGAACATTCCGATCTACAGCGGCGGCCTGATCAGCTCCCAGGTACGTCAATCGTATTCACAGCTGGACCAGACCGAGCAGCAGCGCGAGGCCCTGCGTCGGCAGATCGTGGAAAACACCCGCGACCTGCACCGTGCGGTGAACACCGATGTCGAGCAGGTGCAAGCGCGCAAGCAGTCGATCATCTCCAACCAGAGCGCGGTGGAAGCGACGGAAATCGGTTACCAGGTGGGTACACGCAACATCGTCGACGTACTGGATGCGCAGCGCCAGCTGTACACCTCGGTACGCGACTACAACAACACCCGCTACGACTACATCCTCGACAACCTGCGCCTGAAGCAGCAGGCCGGCACGTTGAACCCGGGGGATTTGCAGGACCTGGCCCGCTGGCTCAAGCCCGACTACAACCCGGACAAGGACTTCCTGCCACCGGACCTGGCCGAGGCGGCAGCCGAGCAACTCAAGTCTCGTCCTTAAGGCAATTGCAGGTGGCGAGGGAGCTTGCTCCCGCTCGACTGCGAAGCAGTCGTAAACTCTGCGGGCTCAGTGTTTCAGGAGAAACGCGGTTGCAGGTTTTGGGGCTGCTTCGCAGCCCAGCGGGAGCAAGCTCCCTCGCCACAATGTCTCAGTGACGGGGTCAAGCCCGGCCGATCAACCGCCCCAACCCATCCAGCAACCGCTGCAACGCCCCCTGATTGGCGCGCATCACTTTCAACCCGGCCTCTGCCATGCGCTGTGCATCACGCGGCAGCTCGAACAGCCGCTGCACCGCCACTGCCAGCCCTTCGGCATCCTCCACTTCCTGCAACGCCCCGGCACTGCGCAACTGCGCGGCGATTTCGAGGAAGTTGAAAAGATGCGGCCCACTGAGCACCGGTTTGGCCAGGGCCGCCGGCTCCAGCAGGTTATGCCCGCCGTTCGGCACCAGGCTGCCGCCGACGAATGCACTGTCAGCCAGGGCGTAGAGAAACAGCAATTCGCCCATGGTGTCGCCAAGCAGCACAGAAATATTCGCGCTGACCGCATCGCCGCTGGAACGCCGGACCGTGGCAAACCCTTGCTGCTGGCACAACCCGTACACCGAATTGAAGCGTTCCGGATGCCGCGGCACCAGAATCAGCAAGGCATCGGGGTGACTGGCCAACAACTGACGATGAGCCGCCAGCACCACCTCGTCTTCGCCGTCATGGGTACTGGCAGCGATCCACACCGGTCGTTCCTGCGCTTGCCATTGCCCGCGCAGCTCAACGGCGCGCCGGAACAGTTGCGGATCGATGGTCAGGTCGAACTTGATCGACCCGGTCACTTCGACCGTCTCCGAACGCGCACCCAGCTCAAGGAAGCGCTTGGCTTCGGCTTCTGTCTGCACCGCGAACAGGCTCATCTCGGCCAGCATCGGCCGGGTCAGCTCGCGGAACCGGCCGTAGCCCTTGGCCGAACGCTCGGACAGTCGCGCATTGGCCAGCGCCACGGGAATCCCGCGTTTGGCACATTGATGGATATGGTTGGGCCACAGCTCGGTTTCCATGATCACCGCCAGTTTCGGCTGGACCCGATCGAGGAAGCGCCGGGCGGCGCACGGCAAATCGTAAGGCAGATAGCAGTGCTGGATGCGCGGCTCATTGGCAAACAGGGCCAGGATGCGCTCCGAACCGGTCGGCGTCATGCAGGTCACGGTGATCGGCAGATTCGGGTAGCGCGCCAGCAAGGCACGGATCATCGGCGCGGCCGCAATGCTCTCGCCCACCGACACGGCGTGCACCCAGATGCCGCCCGGTTTCATCGCCGGCATCCCACAGGAGAAGCGCTCGCCGATGCGCCTGGCATACGCCGGCGCCTTGCGCGCGCGCAGCCAAAGCCGAATCGCTACCAATGGCAGCCCCAGATAAAACAGCGCGGTGTATAGAGTTCTATTCATGGCGGCGGAGTTTATCGGCTTTTTTCGCCAATCGTCTGCAAGTGCACGGCAAAACGTTCGGCGAGCCAGCGCGCGGCCGGACCGAGCGGCTCGTCCCGGCGCCATACCAGTTCCACCACCAGGGCTGGCGGGGTCCATTCGCTGACCAGTTCGACCATCTGGTTCTGATAGGTCGGGTATTGCACCACGTGGCGTGGCAACCAGGCCCAGCCGAGGCCGCGCACCAGCCATTCGGCCATCACATAGAAGCTGTCGGCGCGCCAGACCTGCGGGCTGGCGGGATCACTGCCGGGATAAATGCTCGACTCCGTGGACATCAGCAACTGCCGATGTTGCGCCAATTGTTGGCCATCCACTGCGACTTTGCCCGCCAACGGATGATCCTTGCCGCACACCGTGACCATTTCCACGCTGCCCAGTACCCGCCGCTCAAGTGCCTCGGGAATCTGATCGTGAAAGAACAGCAACCCCAGATCGGCGCGCCGCTCCACCAGCTTGCGCGCGACATCACCCTGGGCAGCGCTGGTCAGTTGCACTTCAAGGCTGGGGAATTTTTCCGCCAGGGCCTCGAAGCTTTCGATGATCGGCTGATAAGGCATCGCTTCGTCCTGCGCCACACGCAGTCGTGCCTCCTGACCGCGCATCATCGCCAACGCCCGGCCGTTGAGTCGTTCGCACTGGCGCAATACTTCCCGCGCTTCGTCCAGCAAAGCGGTGCCAGCTTCGGTGAGTTTCGGCTGACGGCCGCTGCTGCGGTCGAACAGGCTGACGCCCAGGTCTTCCTCCAGCAACGCTATCGAACTGCTGACCGCCGACTGCGCCTTGCGCTGATCCCGCGCCACGGCAGAAAACGATCGCTGCTCCGCTACGCTGACAAACAACCGCAACTGCTCCAGATTCCATTGCATGCTCATGGCTCAACCCATCTTCCAAACAGATAGGTAATGACTTTACCGCATCTGGCGAATCACTAGAATGCCGACCTCAGAGAGCAACACTTCACACGAGGATTGAACCATGACCGCTTACTACTACCTGGCCATAGCCATCTGCGCCGAAGTGATTGCCACTGTTTCGATGAAAGCCGTCAAGGGCCTCAGCACCCCGCTGCCACTAGTGCTGGTCATCCTCGGCTACGGGATTGCCTTCTGGATGCTGACCCTGGTGGTGCGCAGCGTTCCGGTGGGTGTGGCGTACGCCGTGTGGGCCGGCATGGGGATCGTGATGGTCAGCGTTGCAGCATTGTTTATCTATGGGCAGAAGCTGGACGTGCCGGCGATGATGGGGATGGCGTTGATTGTGTTGGGCGTCGTAGTCATCCAGCTCTTCTCCAAAACCGCCGGGCACTAAGCCCGAAGTGAGGTCCATTGTGGGAGCGGGCTTGCTCGCGAATGCACTCTGTCAGTCGCACATGAATTGACTGATCCACCGCTTTCGCGAGCAAGCCCGCTCCCACAGGTTCTGCGTTCACCTCTCCCCTGCACTTCGAGTCTGTATACTGCGCCCTCGTCTTGAACACAGAGGTCGCTGCATGCCATCCGTTATTTCCACCGACGTTCTGATTGTCGGCGCTGGTGTCGCCGGCCTCTGGCTGAATGCGCGCCTGCGTCGCCAGGGTTTTTCGACCGTACTGGTGGAAAACGCCAGCCTCGGCGGTGGGCAGAGCGTGAAGTCCCAGGGCATCATCCACGGCGGCGCCAAATACGCGCTGCATGGCGCCCTGACTGGCGCCTCGGAAGCCATCGCCGACATGCCGCGCCGCTGGCGCGAAGCCTTGGCCGGTAACGGCGAACTGGACCTGTCCGGGGTGCGCCTGCTGTCCGAAGCCCATTACCTGTGGTCCCCCGGCACCCTCGCCGGCAACCTCACCAGTTTCTTTGCCAGCAAAGCCGTGCGTGGTCGCGTCGATCAGGTCAAGGGCGAGCAATTGCCGCCCGCCCTGCAAGACAGACGCTTCAAGGGCAAGGTCTATCGCCTGGCGGAACTGGTGGTCGACGTGCCGAGCCTGATCCAGCGCCTGGCCGTTCTGGCGGAAGACGGTTTGCTCGCCGGGCAGAAAATCGAGCCGTTGCTCGAAGATGGCGTGCTGGTCGGCCTGAGGGTGGATGAGCGCGAAATCCGCGCCCAACGCATCGTCCTGAGCGCCGGTGCCGGGACAGCAGCATTGCTGGAAGCGCTGGGCCTGAGCCAGCCCGCCATGCAGCGTCGCCCGTTGCACATGATCATTGCCAAGGGCCCGAGTCTTAAACCGCTATACGCCCACTGCCTGGGTGGCGGCACCAAGCCGCGTATTACCGTGACCACGCACCCGGCGGCGGATGGCCAATGGGTCTGGTACCTGGGCGGTGATATCGCGGAATCTGAAGGCGTGACCCGCGAGCCCGCCGAGCAAATCGCCACCGCACAGAAAGAACTCGGCCAATTGTTGCCCTGGATCGACCTGAGCACGGTGCAATGGGCGACCTTGCGCGTGGATCGCGCCGAACCGCTGCAATCAGGCCTGACGCGCCCCGACAACGCCTTTGTTGCCGAGGAAGGCCGCCTGCTGGTGGGCTGGCCGACCAAACTCGCCCTGGCACCGGACTTCGCTGACCGGGTCATTGCCAGCCTGACCCGCGACGGCATCCAGCCAAGCCACCCGGCAGCGCTGCCTGCACTGCCGAAGCCGCCGATGGGCGTACCTGCCTGGGAGCAACTGCTGCCATGAACCAAGCGACCCTGCACGACCTGCACCGCCCGCTGGGCAGCACCGGCCTGCTGGTTTCACCCCTGGGCCTGGGCACGGTGAAACTGGGCCGCGACCAAGGGGTGAAGTACCCCAACGGCTTCCGGATTCCCGATGACGATGAAGCGCGCATGCTGCTCAAGCTCGCCCGCGAACTGGGCATCAACCTGATCGATACCGCACCGGCCTATGGTCGCAGCGAAGAACGTCTCGGCCAATTACTGCGTGGCCAGCGTCAGGAGTGGGTGATTGTCAGCAAGGTGGGCGAAGAATTTGCCGATGGCCAGTCCCGTCACGATTTCAGCGCCGCCCACACACGTATGTCGGTGGAACGAAGCCTGCAACGACTGGAAACGGACTTTATCGACCTGGTGCTGGTGCATTCCGACGGTAACGACCTGGCGATCCTCAATGACAGCGAAGTCTACGCCACCCTCGCCGAGCTCAAGGCCGAAGGCAAGATTCGTGGCTTCGGCTTTTCCGGCAAAACCGTCGAAGGCGGTTTGAAGGCGCTGGAGCAAGGTGACTGCGCGATGGTCACCTACAATCTGAACGAGCAAAACGAGAAGGCCGTCATTGACTATGCTGCTGCACACGGCAAAGCCATTCTGGTCAAAAAAGCCCTCGCCAGTGGTCATGCATGCCTGAGTCCGGGCATCGATCCGGTGCGCGCCAGCTTCGAGCTTTTGTTTGAACATCCGGGTGTTGCCAGTGCTATTGTCGGGACCATCAACCCGCTGCACCTCGCCCACAATGTCGCGACCGTTGCCCAGGTCCTACGTAGCCACTGATGCCGCCCACGCGGCCTTAAGCAGGAGCCGACATGTCGCGTACGCTCATCAGAAAGAACCCGAGCAACTTCAAGACCCTGCCGTTATTCGTCGAAGCGACTCCCGAAGGCCTGGCTTATCAGAGCGTCGGCAGGCCGCTGAATTTCTCCCAGACCCTGCAACGTCGTCGCCCGGTGACGGTCGGCGACAGCGAACGGTTTGCCCTGGAGCTGGCCAATCTCGGGGTTTCGGTGCGCCTGACCCTGCATTGGCAGAATCGCGATTATTGGGTGTTGGTGCGCCAACGCCGGCAGGACCGTGGCGATGTGGTGCTCAAGTTGATCTCCGGGTACGTGCCGGCCCATGAGCTGAACCTGCCCTTGCACACGGCGATCCAGGAGATTGCTGAAGAATGCCTTCTGGAAACCCCCGAAGGCTGGCTCGGTGGGCGGTTCAATGACACCTGGTTGCCGACGCCCTACTCGGCTGCCCTGCATTACCGCGAAGCGCTGCCGTTTCGCCTGTCGCCATTGTCCGGCTCGGCGCGGCCGGTACGTTGCGCCAACCTGATGCTGATGGAGCGCCCGCGGGCTTACGTGCATTTGCCAACGGCGTCGCTGCAACTGATCTACGACTTGCGCCTGGACGTTCCCAAGGACGCCAAATCCCTGAGCCTGTTCCATGTCGATGAAAGACTGGAAGGCGATCAACTCGTCGCCCGCCTCGACCGCAAGCGCCCCGATCTGTACTTGATGCCCTTGCAGGACGGCCACCCGATGGCTGAGCTCTACACCTTGAAAAAGGATCAGCTGTGCCCGGCCAGCACGCGTGGATTGTACCTGGCCGAGAGTTTTGCCCGACAGGAAGGCTGGCTGGTGAGGGATGAGCGAATTCGCTGGAAAGACTGGGTGAGGCAGCAGGGTTTGACGCCGCCGGGAAAGGATTCGGGGCTGGCGCGGTTGCGCGGAAAAGCGAAGCAATTGCTGAAGAGGATGGTGCCGCGCAAGGCGGCACGATAGAAAAGGCAGAAAAGCTTTTGTGGCGAGGGAGCTTGCTCCCGCTGGGTTGCGAAGCGACCCTAAAACCATACAGCGCGGTTTTTTCGAGTTAATTGCATCCAGCCATTTTACGACTGCTGCGCAGCCGAACGGGAGCAAGCTCCCTCGCCACAGCAAGCTCCCTCGCCACAGCAAGCCCCCTCGCCACAAAAAGCCCGAGCGTTACTCGGACTTGCGGATCTTCTCGACAATCGCGGTGGTCGAGCTGTTTTCCACCAGCCCCAGCACTTTCACGGTACCGCCATAGGCCGTCACGATGTCCGCGCCGACGACCTGGTCGATCCCGTAGTCGCCGCCCTTGACCAGCACGTCCGGCTTGATCGCGCTCAGCAGGTTTTCCGGGGTGCCTTCCGGGAAACTGATGACCCAGTCCACCGCTCCCAGGCCGGCCAGTACCGCCATGCGCCGGTCGACGCTGTTGATCGGACGGCCCGGCCCTTTCAGGCGGCTGACCGATGCATCGTCGTTGATCGCCACGATCAGGCGATCGCCCTGGGCTCGCGCCTGCTCCAGATAGGTCACGTGGCCTGCATGCAGGATGTCGAAGCAACCGTTGGTGAAGACAATCCGTTCGTTATGCGCGCGCGCATCATCGACCGCCAGCAACAGCTGCTCAAGACCCAGCACACCGCGCTCGGAACCCTCCGCGCGTTGAATCGCACGACGCAGTTCCGGCGCACTGATGGCCGCCGTACCAAGCTTGCCGACCACGATACCCGCCGCCAGGTTGGCCAGGGCCACCGCGTGGGGCAGTTCTTCGCCAGCGGCAATCGCGGCCGCCAGGGTGGAAATCACCGTATCGCCAGCACCGGTCACGTCGAACACTTCACGGGCGCGGGCCGGCAAATGCAGCGCCGGGTGATCCGGACGCAGCAGGGTCATGCCATGCTCGCCACGGGTCACCAGCAAGGCACCGAGGTCCAGGTCGTGCATCAGTTGCGCGCCCTTGCTCACCAACTCGTGCTCATCGGCGCAACCACCGACGATGGTTTCGAACTCGTTGAGGTTTGGTGTGATCAGGCTCGCACCACGGTAGATCGAAAAATCCTTGCCCTTGGGATCGGCCAGCACCGGAATGCCACGGGCACGGGCGGCCTGGATCAGCGCCTGATGGTTTTTCAGCGCGCCTTTGCCGTAGTCGGACAACACCAGCACCTTGATGCCTTCAAGCAACTCGTCGACCTGCGCCGCCAACGCCAGCGCGTCGGTGGCGAAAGGCTCTTCGAAGTCGATACGCAGCAGTTGCTGGTGACGGCTCATGACCCGCAGCTTGACGATGGTCGGCTGGTGCGCAATGCGCTGGAAGATAGCCCGCACGCCAGCGCCCTTGAGGCTGTTGACCAGGCTGTTGGCGGCTTCATCGTCGCCGGTCACACCGACCAGCGAGGCCGGAGCCCCCAGGGCGGCAATGTTCAAGGCAACGTTGGCAGCACCGCCCGGGCGGTCCTCGATGTGATCGACCTTGACCACCGGCACCGGTGCCTCAGGGGAAATCCGTGAGGTACCACCATGCCAGTAACGGTCGAGCATGACATCGCCGACCACCAAGACAGGGGCTTGATCGAATCGCGGCATGGACAACTTCATGGTGAAACCCACATACAAAATGAACAGGGGCGCGATATTAACACAGGGTTGGTGTCGGCTTGTGCGGTGGCTGCAACGGGATGATTTGCCGGGTCTTTATGCTCATTTTTTGAGCATAAAGACCCGCCAGACGACGGCACCCTCGCGAAAGGGCGAGCCCTTTCGGGGTCAGGCGATGTCTTCGGCCGGGGCATCGAGGCCCATCGCGTTGAGGCGCGAGTAGTAGCCGTTTTGCGCCAGCAGTTGCTCGTGGGTGCCGCGCTCGACGATTTTCCCCTGGTCCATGACCAGGATCAGGTCAGCCTTCTCGATGGTCGACAAGCGGTGAGCGATCACCAGCGTGGTGCGACCTTTCATGACCTGATCCAGCGCTGCCTGGATATGCCGCTCGGACTCGGTATCGAGTGCCGACGTCGCCTCATCGAGAATCAGCAGCGGAGCATTCTTCAACAGCGCCCGGGCAATCGCCAGGCGCTGACGCTGGCCACCGGACAGCAGCACGCCGTTTTCCCCGACCTGGGTGTCCAGGCCTTCAGGCAATTGCGCAATGAAGTCCATCGCGTAGGCATCTTTGGCTGCTTTTTCAATGTCTTCACGGGGGGCACCGGCCAGGTCGCCATAAGCGATGTTGTTGGCCACAGTGTCGCTGAACAGGGTCACGTGCTGAGTCACCTGGGCAATATGCCGGCGCAGGTTCAACAACTTGTACTGTTCCACTTCGACGCCATCGATGAGGATTTCGCCCTTGTCGTGGTGATAGAAACGCGGAATCAGGTTGGCCAGGGTCGACTTGCCGCTGCCGGAACGGCCCACCAGAGCCACCATTTGCCCCGGCTCAACCGAGAAACTGATGTCATTGAGCACCTGACGCTCGGTGTCAGGGTAGGTGAAGCTGAGGTTGCGCACGTCCAGGCGACCGCTGACCACATCACGCTCGACGGTGCCGGTATCGACTTCAGGCTCGACATCCAGTTGCTCGAAGATACTTTCGGCACCGGCCACCCCCTTCTGGATGGTCGAGCTGACTTCGGACAGCTGGCGAATCGGCTTGGGCAGCAGACCGGCCAGGGTGATGTAGGCCACCATGTCGCCGGCAGACGCATCACCCCGCAGGAACAACACCAGGAACATCAGCACGGCCATGGCGGTGTAGATCACCAATTGCAGCAGCGGTGTGTAGATGGCGCCGGTACGGGTCATGCGCAATTGCTTGTCGGTATTGCCCTGGCTGGCGTCGAAGAAGCGCTTCTCTTCATAGGCTTCACCGCCAAAACTGCGCACCACGCGATAGCCCTGGATGGTTTCCGAGGCCACGTGTGTCACGTCGCCCATCGCCAGCTGGATTTTCTTGCTCTGCTTGCGGAATTTCTTGCTGGCGGTGCGCACCATGATGGCGATCAGCGGCAGGATGGCGACCATGACCAGCGTCAGGCGCCAGTTCATGAACAGCAGCGAGGCAAACAGGAAGATCACTGTCATGCCTTCACGAATAACGACCTTGATCGCATCTGTTGCCGCCCCCGTGACCATAGTCACGTTGAAGGTGATGCGTGAAATCAGGTGCCCCGAGTTATGCTTGTCGAAATACCGGTTTGGCAACACCAGCAGGTTGTTGAACAACTGGACCCGCAAGTCATGGACCAGGCCCAGGGAAACCTTGGCCAGGAAATAGTTGCCCAGATACGACCCCAACCCCTGCCACGCGGCGATCAGGATGATCAACAGCGGCACCGCCTGCAGCAGTTGCAGATCCCGCAGATAGGGCACGGTTGGAAACAAGGCCGCTTCAGGGTTGGATAGACCGTCGACGAAGTACTTGAGGATGTAGCCCAGCATTGGCTGCGTCGAAGCGAAAATCAGAAAACCGACGATGCTGATCAGGAACAGGCTGATGTACGGCCGGACATAGCCGAGCAGGCGGAAGTAGATTTTCAAGCTCGATGGGCTTGCGGAGAGACTGGAGTCGGTCATATCACGCGAATGTCGATGAAAAGGACGCTGACTTTAGCACAGCTTCCTCAGGGTTCTGGCAATCGCATACAGTCTGTGTATTGTGGCGCGTCAAATAGCCACCTAATGCCCCTGCCTTGGTACGGTCGCTCAATTCAGGAATAAGTTACTCAGCATGCAATTAAACGCTTTGAACAGCACGTCCAATAGAATCTTCGATTTCATTTGTCTGTGGATCCTTCCGCTCGGTTATTTATTGCTGCTTTGTGCGCTGTTTTTCCTGCCAGGGCGCAGTGTGCTTCACAAGCTTTACTATGGCCTGTTCAGCATTCCGGCACTGATTGCACTGTGCCTGCGTCCACGGCTCAGCAAAGAATTGCTGCACGAACCGGTCGTCATTGCAGTCCTGCTGTTTTTGGCATGGGCACTGCTCAGCCTGAGCTGGGGGCCAGGCGACGACATCGAGTTTGGTCAGTTCAAACCCTCATTGCATACCCTGTTTCTGTTCGTCGGCTGCTACCTGCTGGTGCGCTATCGCAGCGAAATCATTCAGCCCCTGCTGTTCTGCGCCGCGATGGTCGCGCTGATCGCTTCCGTCTACAACCTGTACAGGTTCGACCAGATCTACCAACCGGAAATGCGCCTGATCGGTGCAGGCGCGTTCGACAATCCACTGCTCAGCTCCCACGTTTTCGGCTTTTTCTGTACCTACTGGCTGAGCCTGAGCATGACCTGCAAGCGACGCCAGGTACTTTGGTTGAGCATACCGGCGATGGCCATCATGTTCGCCACAGTGCTGGCCACCGGTTCCAGGACCCCACTGGTTGCACTGACGCTGGCTGCGCTGTGGCTGTGTTTCATCTGCTGGAATCGACGCTCGGTCCTGATGCTTGGCTCCATATTCATCGCTGGAACAGCGACGCTCGTTCTGTTTGCGGACAAAATCTTTGAAAGAGGCAGCTCCTTCCGTATCGAGCTCTGGCAGTTGGCCCTGGACAAGATTGCTGAACATCCATGGATCGGACACAGCTACAACGCCGAGCTGACTCTGGACCCAGGCGTCGGCTACCCCCTCGAGGAGCCCCATAGCTTTATCCTGGGCGTGCTCTACTACGTCGGCATTATCGGACTGCTGCCATGGCTGTTCTTCCTCGTATGGAGCCTCATCAGTAGCCAGCGCCATCGCGTGCAACCGCTGTTTATTATTGCCTCAGCCTGGCTGGCCTTCGGTATCGGTGCAGGCCTGACCGAAGGTGGCGGGATTATCTCTCGTCCCAAGGAGCACTGGTTCCTGCTGTGGATCCCCCTGGCACTGATCGCCGCGTTGAGCATCAATCAACGGGCCAGGCGCCTGCTGGACACGCCGATCAAGACCGCGACGCCAAGCGCCCTGCAACAGCTGACTGCCGATGCCCGGGTCATCGAGGAGGATGGCTTGGGCCCCAAAGTCCTGCGCCTGACCGATGGCAGCTTTCTCAAGCTGTTCCGCCGCCGCCGCTGGTACACCTCGGGCAGTTTCACGCCTTATTCCGATCGCTTTGCCGTCAACAGCGTGCAACTGCGCAATATGGGCGTCCCGACACCGCACATCCTTGACCTTTACCGGTTCGAAGACGGCAGCACCGCTGTGCACTACTCTCCGTTGCCGGGCAACACGCTGCGCCAGATCCTGCAAGGCATCACCGCCCCGGCAGTGCGCCAGGCACTGGTGGAGCGTTTCGGCAAGTTCATGGCTCAATTGCATCAGCAAGGGGTGTACTTCCGCTCCCTGCACCTGGGCAATGTGCTGGTGCTGGAGGACGGCGAGTTCGGCCTGATCGACCTGGCCGACCTGCGAATTTACCCTTCATCTTTAAGCCCTTCCCTGCGCCGGCGTAATCTGCGCCATATGCAGCGCTACGCAGAAGATCGGCGCTGGCTGTTCGAGGACCACTTCGAAGCACTGCTGCAGGGATACGCCGCGGCGGCCTCGCAAGCCGACGTAGATAATTTGCACAGGCAAGTACTGGCCGGGAGTCCTCCGGCCCAGGCTCACTGATGACAGAAATCAACCCGCTTATCGCGATGGCAGCTTACGCGGGTATCTGGCTTTCGGCGTGCTCGGGCACCACTCGATCACTACCTGGATCTTGGTGCAAACCGGCGGTGACTCAGTCTTTCTCCAACCGTGAGAAATACATCCGGCCCAGCCCGCGCCAGGTTTTCTTGTTCCAGGCCTTGAACGGAATCTGCGCCAGCAACTCCCGCGCCAGCTTGCGATCACGGTTGGCGGTCTTGAGGAACATGGAGTTGAGAAACCTGTAGCGCACCTCGTCATACAACGGGTGGTCGCTGAAGAGCGCGTAGGTGCGCAGGATGCTATCGATCATGAAGCGGTGGTTCTTGTAGGAGTTGGTGGCGTGCTTGCGATAGCGCGCCATCAACACATTCAGGCCATCGATGAAGTAACCGGCATGGGTCACCTTCAGTTCAATCAGCAAGTCTTCCAGGCGAATGGTCGGGTCGAAACCGCCCACCTTGTCCAGCGCTTCGCGACGAATCATCAGGGTCGGTGCCGGCGGATAGGGCTTGCGCTCCAGGAACATGTCATCGAAGTCCAGGCGACGGAACGGGACATCCCGACGCTGGCGCTTCTCCGGGTAGAGATTGCCGTCGGCATCGATCAGCTCGATGTTGCCGGCGCAGATTCCGACCTCGGGCTTGCCCTCCATATGCGCGACCTGCGTGGCGATTCGCTCCGGCAACATGATGTCATCCGAACCGAACGGCACGATCAGGCTGCCCTTTGCCCGGGCAATCGCACCATTGAGGGTGTTGGTCAGCCCCTGGTTTTCCTGGACCCGGAAGTCGAAACCATGGATGGCCTGCAACGCTTTGATCCGCTCGACGCTGTCATCCTTCGAGCCATCGTCGACCACCAGCAACTCAATGTTCTGATAGGTCTGGTTGAGGACGCTGAGAATGCTTTCCTCGATGTAAGGGGCGTGGTTATACGACGCGATGATGACCGTGACGATGGGTTTCGCGTCGTTCATGGCTGTTCCTTGCGGGCCTGTTCCAGGCCGGAGTCGATCAGGTTCAGGTACTCCTGGCGGAAGACCTCGATGTCATGGTGTTGTTGCAGATAACGGAAGGCCTGCTCACCCTTGGCCTTGAGCTCGTCATCCGACAGCCCGAGGTAGGTGTCCAGCGCAGCCTGCAGCGTCGGCACATCCTTCGGCGTAATCGCCAGGCCACCGGCCCCCTCGATCAGCGGCAACATGGCCGGCACGTTCGAGGCAATCACCGGCAAATGCCCGCTCATGCCTTCAAGCAGCGCCAGCCCGAGGCCTTCGGCCAGGGAAGGCATGGTCCAGATGTCGAATGCGCGAATGTACTGCAGGGCGATTTCCTTGAACCCCAGCAAATGGGCACGACCGCTGAGGCCGAGGCGGTCGATTTCCGCAGCCAGGCGCGACTCTTCGCGACCGGCACCGATGATCGCCAGCTGGGTGTTCGGGTATTTGTCCTTGAGTGCGGCAAAGGCCTGCAGCAAATAGATATGGCCCTTGACCGGCACCAGTCGCCCCAACGCACCGATCAACCGCACCGACGGATCGATGCCCAGCATTTCACGGGCCTTTTCACGACTGTGCTGCAGACCTTCGGCTTGCTCGATGTCGATGGCATTGGTAATGGCGTAGGTATTCTGGTCGGTGAAGCCGCAGTCACAGTCCAGCAGATACTGTTTCACCGCAGGCGACACGCCAACGAAGCGCCAGTGACGATCGATCAGGCGCTGGGTCTGGCGGCGCCGGTAAAAACGGTCGTACTCGCCAAAACCATGGGAAATGCCGATGCACAACGGCACTTTCAACCAGCGGTTGAGTGCCAGCATCATGTTCACCGGCTTGAAGCGGTTGCAGATCACCACATCGAACTTTTCCCGGCGGCAGAACTTGTACAGCTGCCACATCGCCCGCAGGCGCATGCCCTTGAGGGACTTGTCGGAAAACTCGAAGTACACCGAACGGTCGGCTCGGCTCACCGCTTCCCCCGGCCCGGGTTTGCCGCGCAAAAACGCGGCGGTCACTTCATAGCGATCACTGGGCAGGGCCTTGACGATTTGCTCCGCGAGGTCGGCGAAATCATGGGCTTTGACGTTGTAGTCAGGCTGCAGCTGCAGGACCTTCGACCGCTGACTCATAACTCTCCCCGCTGAGAAACATTACCTGGTGTGTGCTTGAGGGACCACAAAAGCTCGTGGCGCCGGACTGCCTTGCGAAAGAATTCGTTCTCGCCGTAGGTTGGCGGCAACCGGCGGGCCAACAACCGCTGTATCAACCGACGCAAGCGACGCTTGAACGGCATCGCCGGTTGCAGGTCGTGCATCATGCCCAGCGCCATGGCTTTGTCTCGCTGTTGTTCCAGCGCCATCGGCAGGCAATAAGGCTGCATCGGCTGGGTCGAAGCGAAGATGGGTGGCAAGGCGATGCCATCGCCGGTATCGCCCATCGGCCAGCGGTCGTTGTCGTGCAAGTGGTTGGCATAGCCCAGCAGCGTGGTCGGTTGCCAGTCCAGGCCTTGCAAGGCTTCAAGGACTGCTGCCTGGGCGCAGATATGATCGGGATGCGGATCCAGGGTCGGATGCGGCAGCACGATGACCTCGGGCCGGGCCCGCAGCAGCAACTCGCGCAGATCGGCCAGCAGATTGTTCCAGGTCGGCGCGCCATCGGCATCGCCAGGCAGCGTGAACGGATTCAACTGGCGAAACAGCCGGGTATCGCTCAGGTCGGCTTCCCGCGATCCCGCCGCCACGCCAGGCGCGGCCTGCATGCTTGCCAGTTGCAAACAGAAATAACCCAGTTGTACGCAGTGAGCCTCGGGCACACCGGCCCAACGCGGCACGGCAATGCTGTCCCAGGCGCGCAGGCGGCCTTTCAAGCGGGCCGCATCGACCTTGTTCAGGCCCATCTGCCGATAGTGTTCGGCTTCGATTTCACCGGCGGTCAGCGTGACGATCCAGGTTTCATCGGCCTGGCTGTACAAACCGTAGGCCGCCAGTTCGGCGTCATCGGCGTGGGGCGCGATGACCATCACCCGCTGACGCCGGTAATCCGGATGTTCCAGTGCCCACAGCACGGGCTCGCCGAGCACGCGACAGAAACGCCCGCGCAAGCGCAGGTCACCACGGGACAGCGCCTGGGCCTGACCACTGAGGTTGAGGTAACGCAGGCCGTTTACGCCCCGCTCGAAGGTTTGCCGGTCAGGGTTTTCGCCCCCCGCCAACTCGACCACCGGATCGATAAAGCGTCCCAGCCAGGTGCTTTTTACCCGCAGGGCCAACACCAGCGTCGCGTCGTCGACCAGCATCACGCCCTCGTCCAGCCGTAAATGTTCACCGTTCAGGTGCACCTTGGGCTGTGGCGTGTAGGGGGGAAAGTTGTACTGGTAATCGTCTTTCGGTGAGTAGAACAGATGGTCGGCAAACCAGGCTTCGTGGGCGATCCAGCCCATAACCGCCAGCACCAGCGGCAACCACCAGGCCACCAGCACACCAATGACGATCAACAGCACCAACGCAATCAACAGGCCGATGCGTTTAGTGCGCCGATGGCGCTTGAGCAGTTGCTGTTTGCGGCTCATGGCTTGGCTCATACAGTGAAGACCGGCACGGAGTTGCACCAGCGATCCTTGTATTCACGGTCGGCGCGTCCGAAGGAAAAGCGCAACGGCTTGTCCTGCGCCCGGGCATGCTCCCAGGCGCTTTGCGTATTGAGAAAACTCAGCACACTGCCGGGACTGAACTCACGGGTTTCGGGATCGACCCCACCATTGATGTACTCGACACTGATCCACTGCGGGGTTTCGACGCGGTACACCAGTTGAATCGCGATCGGCGCATCGTTGAGGAAAATCACCGAACCGATCAGCCACTCGCGCAACAGTTCGATGACCTCGGCCATGCGTTCGGCGCCCGTCGCCGGGAAGCCCCAGCGGCGCTGGAACAGGTCGCAATAAATCGCCGCCAGATCGAAGCTGGAAAACTCGGACACCGGCCGCACCACGCCCCCGGCCTCTTCCAGCAGGCGCAATTCGCGGCGCTGGTTGTAGCGAAACTTTTTCGACAGCTCTTCGGGTGTGCGAGCCATGGCCAGTTGCTCGGTCTGCAACCTGATGCCGGTGAACCGCCCCTCGTTCAACGCCGACAGATAGCGCCCGCGATGGCGCAAAGGCGCCTGGGCATCGGCAGCGGCTGGCAGGATGATCTCGGCGTTACCCAGATCGAACAGCCCTTTCTTGCCGCGACGCTTGAGTACGTCCTTGGACAAGGCAAGGTCGCGGCCCCAGGTCGGGATCGCCGCCTTGATCTCGTCAGCCTGCACCCAGGCCAGGTAACGCACAGGAATGTCGGCCAGTTTCGCCAGCCGCTCGACCACCATGGGATGAGTCGCGACGCTGCCGCCATAACGCTGCCAGGTTTCGGCGTAAGTCGAGGCGTCGACTACCGCCCAGCCACGCTCGCGCCAGCCTTGAAATCGGTTGAGCATCAGCCCCTCTGTGCCAGTTCGGTAACGTGCGGCAAGTGCCAGAAAGCATCGCGCACGGCGCGGTCGGAAAAGCGTTCGCGCAAGCGCTCGAGCATCAACTCGGCACACTGTCGACGTTGCTGCTTATCCATGGCGGCCAGATGTTGCAGCCCCTTGGCCAGATGTTCGGCATCGCCCAGCGGAAACAGGATACCCACGCCTTCGACCACTTCCTTCGCTCCGCCGCAGGCGGTGGCCAGCAACGGTACACCGGCGGCCATGGCCTCCAGCAGCACCATGCCGAACGGTTCGTGATCGGAACTCAGGGCGAACACATCGAAGGCGCGGAAGTAGTTGCGCGCATCCGGCACCTGGCCGAGAAACAGCACACGGTCACCGATGCCCAGTTCGCGGGCCTGAGCCTTGAGGCTTTCCTCCAGGCGCCCCTTGCCGAGAATCACCAGCTGGCTGTTGGCCGGCAACTGCGGCAACGCCTCGGCGAAACCGTGCAGCAGCGTGGCCTGGTCCTTGTCCGGATGCAGCCGTCCGACGTTGCCGACGATCCAGGCATCCGCCGCCAGCCCCAGGGTTTCCCGGGCCTCGCGAGCCGATACTTGCGAGGCGTGCAGGGCCTCCACGTCAATACGGTTGTACAACGTCTGAATTCGCGAAGCCGGCCACTTCGGCAGGCATTCACGCATCTCGTCGCGCACCGCGTCGGACACACCGAGCAAACTCAGACGCTTGCGGAAAATATGCGCGAACAGTTTGCGGCTGCCGCGCTTGTAGTCTTCAAACCCGTGGTGCACGCCAATGACCGGCAACGACGTACCGAGCAAGGCGATATAGATAGGCTTGAAGCGATGAGCGATGCAGAAACTGAAGTTGCGCGACGCGGCGATCTTGCGCAGATCGCCGATGGCGCCCAGCTTCAGGCCACGAATGGCCTTGGAGCTGTACTCCATGAACAGCACTTCATCGGAGGCACAGCCCGCGGCGACTTCGGCATCGGCAGCCCCGGTGAGGAACACCGTGGTCACGCGATAGCCGGTCCCCGCGAACAGGCTGGCGTACTGCCGTGCGCAGTCCAGGAACGGCCCGTCATAGCCGTGACAGAACTGCAGCACATGACGTTCAGCCGAACGTGTCATAGGCGTTCGCGCCCTCTTTGACCACCAGGATGTCTTCCATGATCAGATACTGTAGATCCGAACCGAAGAACATGTTCAGCGCATCGGTCGGCGAGCAGATCATCGGTTCGCCGCGACGGTTGAGCGAGGTGTTGAGCGACACGCCGTTGCCGGTGAGCACTTCCAGCGCTTTCATCATGTCGTAGTAGCGCGGGTTGTATTCGCGCTTGAGCACCTGGGCGCGGGAGGTGCCGTCTTCGTGGACGACTTCCGGCACGCGGGTTTTCCATTCTTCCGCCACTTCGAAGGTGAAGGTCATGAACGGAGCCGGGTGATCGATCTTGATCATCTGCGGCGCCACGGTGTCGAGCATCGACGGGCAGAAAGGCCTCCAGCGCTCGCGGAACTTGATTTGATGGTTGATCCGGTCAGCCACGCCCGCAATGCTCGGGCAGCCGATGATCGAGCGACCACCCAGTGCACGCGGACCGAACTCCATGCGCCCCTGGAACCAGGCCACCGGGTTGCCGTCGACCATGATCTTGGCGATCTGCTCCGGCATGTTGTCGAGCTTGCGCCAGGTTGGCTTATTCTCGTGACGGGCGCACGCAGCGATAACATCTTCGTTGCTGTACGACGGGCCGAGGTAGACGTGTTCCATCTTCTCGACCGGTACGCCACGGGCGTGGGACACATAGGCTGCCGCACCCACCGCGGTACCGGCATCGCCGGACGCAGGCTGCACGAACAGCTCTTTGACGTCATCGCGAGCAATGATTTTCTGGTTGAGCTTGACGTTCAACGCACAGCCGCCAGCGTAGGCCAGTTTGCCGGTTTCCTTGAGCACGCCGCCCAGGTAGTAGTCGATCATCTGCAGCGCAATTTTTTCGAACAGCGCTTGAATGCTCGCGGCGTAGTGGATGTAAGGCTCGTCGGCGATGTCGCCTTCGCGCTTCGGCCCCAGCCACTCGATCAGCTTCGGCGAGAAGTAGTAACCCTTGCCCTTCTCTTTATAGCGACGCAGGCCGATGACGTTGGCGTAGTCGGTGTTGATCACCAGCTCGCCGTTTTCGAACGAAGCCAGGCGCGAGAAATCGTATTTGCTGGCGTCGCCGTACGGCGCCATGCCCATGACCTTGAACTCACCGTCGAGCATATCGAAACCGAGGAACTCGGTGATCGCGCCGTACAGGCCGCCGAGGGAGTCCGGATCGAAGAACTCCTTGATCTTGTGGATCTTGCCGTTTTCGCCATAACCGAAGAAGGTCGTGGCGTACTCGCCCTTGCCGTCGATGCCCAGGATCGCGGTTTTCTCTTTGAAACCGGAGCAGTGATAAGCGCTGGAGGCGTGGGCCAGGTGGTGTTCGACCGGCTCGATCTTGATCTTCTTCGGATCAAAACCCAATTGCTCCAGGCACCAGACGATCTTGTTGCGATAGCGCTTGTAGCGACGGTTGCCCATCAGGATCGCGTCGAGTGCACGGTCCGGGGCGTACCAGTAACGCTTGGCGTACTGCCAGCGGGCCTTGCCGAACAGGCTGATCGGGGCGAACGGGATCGCTACCACGTCAACGTCGGACGGCTTGATACCGGCCTGCTCCAGGCAGAATTTCGCCGATTCGTAGGGCATGCGGTTCTTTGCATGTTTATCGCGTACGAAGCGCTCTTCTTCAGCCGCCGCGACCAGTTTGCCGTCGATATACAGGGCTGCGGAAGGATCATGGCTAAGGGCGCCGGACAGGCCAAGAATCGTCAATGCCACAGGGGTCTAGCCTCTTTAGTCTGCATGCAGGCGCAAGCGCCTCAAAAATTAATGTGCCCTCGCAAGGGGCGAGAGACAGCTAAAGGGCGGGATTATAGCGTAAAAGCAGCGGCAAGCTCTTGGGCGCCCACAAAATTCGGGACACTGGCCAAACATGGGTTGCCGGGTAGTCCGTCATCGCGAACAAGCTCGCCCCCACAGTGGTTCTCGGCCGCACACAAAATATGTGTTCGACAAAGATTCAGTGTGGGAGCGGGCTTGCTCGCGATAGCGGCTTAGGCAGCGCTGGAGATGTCTTTGGGAAGACGCTGATCGATGACCTGGTAAAGGGCGCTGCTTTCAGGCCAATTGCGCATGAACCGCGCGCGGTCCTTTGCGTACGCCGGGGCGAAGCTGCCGAGGGAGCCGTGCTGGCACATCGCGTCAAGGTCGATCAACGCCCAGCGATCCTGCTGCCAGAACAGATTATGCCCCTTGAAGTCGCCATGGCTGATGCGTTCGCGAATCAACTCGGCAAACAGATGATCCAGCGCCGCCAGCTCGGCTTCCGGTGCATCGCCACGCTCAACATACGGCGCAAACCGCTCGATGATGTCCGGCCCGGGCAGATACTCGGTGATCAAGTACGCCCGGCTTCGCAGCCAGAGAACACGTTTTTCCAGCAGCGCCAGCGGCTTCGGTGTGGCAATCCCGAGGAACGCCAGGCGGTTGCCTTCGCGCCATGAATGCCAGGCCCGGCTCGGACGCCAGAAGCGCTTGAGCCAATGGGCAAAACCCTTGATGTTGTAGCGCTTGATCACCAGTGTGCGGCCATCCACCTCGACCTTGCCGACGCTCGCTGCACCGCCAGTCTTGTACAGATGCCCCTGATCGAGCAAGGCATCGGCCTGCTCCAGCACCGGCAACATTGACGGCTCTTCCTCGCGGCGAATCGCCCGCAATCCAAAGGCTCCGCGCTGGACGCTGAACAGTGTGCACTCGCGGCCGATCTTGTTCAGGAAGTCCTTGAGGCGCCAGTTGCGGACCTTGTCGATCTGCTTCTGCAACGCCTCCATCGGCAGGGCGTGCTCGCCGTTGCTGAGCAGGTAATACACCAGCAACTCTTCAATGAAGGGCTCCAGCGACTTGGGCAACTGGGCGAAGAACACCCCGAGGTTTTCCAGGACTTTCTGCCGCGACAGGGGCTGCCCCGGCGTTTCGGAGCAAATCCCGGCGCCGTCGATCAAGTACAGACGACCACGCTGACGCAGCAGGTTGTCCAGGTGCAGGTCTTCCTGCCACAGTCCTTTGCGGTGCATTTGACCGATGGCGCCTAACGCCTCGGCCAACACCGCCCCCTGCCCGTCGGATAACACCGGTAAATTCTCGACCTGCTTCCAGGTATCACCCAGGCTTTCGGCGCCCTCCAGAAACTCGAACAGCAGCCAGCCACCCTCACCTTCTTTCAGGCCGTCGGCCAACAGCTGCGGCGTGGTCAGCCCTTGGGCAGAGAGCAGGCGCACGCCGTCCAGTTCACGCTGAAAATGCCGGGCTGCCTTGCTGCCGACCAGCAACTTGGCCAGCACCGGCCGACCACGCCAGACGCCAGCACCGACATAACGCTGCCCCGGCAACACCCGCAACAGGCTCAGCAGTTGTAAATCGGCGGGGCCGGCAGCGTCGGCCAGCGATATGCTCAGCGGCAAAACCGGATTGCGGCCGGCGGACTTCAATTCGGACAATCGCATCAGCGCGGCCTCTTCTGGCTGCGCCGCGCCGTCAAGCGCTGCAGCCAACTATCGATCAGTGAGCTTTCCTGCGGCTGATCCAGATAGGCGGCCAGCAATTCCCGTAGTTGCGACTCGCCCCACTCGGACGCACGGCGCGTCAGCGGTTCCAGGTCCTTGATTCGGTCACGCTGCCCGTACAGCAACGGTCGGGTCTTTTCCAGATCGATCAATTGAGCCTGATAGCCGTTGCCGGTGGCGCGCATGAAAATGTGCTTGGGGTAGAAGCAACCATGCACCTGGCGTGCAGCGTGCAGTTGCCGGGCCAGTTCACCACTGGCCTTGAGGATTTCCGAGTGCTGCTCGGGGCTCAATTCAGCCCAGCGCTGCAACAGCGAGTCGAGGTCGTCCCAACCATCCAGGGCACGGGTCAGCAGGATCGCCCGGACTTCGCCATTGACCTTGCGCTCACCGTAAAAAACCGCTTCCAGCGCCGGAATCCCCAGTTTCTGGTAATGGGAGATGTTGCGAAACTCGCGGGCAAAACTTGGCTCGCCGAACGGTGCGCGCAAGGTGCGGGTCAGGTAATTGCTTTGGCGCTTGAGGTAGAAACCATGACCTTCCAGATCCAGCCGAGACACGCTGCTCCAGCCGCCGCGACCGGTGTTGGGTTCATCCACCGCTTCGAGCTGCATGGCCCAGAGTGCCTCGAACGTGCCAAGGCCATGGCGCTCAAGCAGCGCACGGTCCTCGGCGGCCAGAAAATCGGTCATTCGCGTCCCTCGAAAAATCTCACCACATGCCGGATGCGTTTTTTGTCCGCAGCGTTGAGCCGGGTCCGATTGCGGTATTGCAGGTAAAAGCGCAGGCGCTGGGTAGTCGACAGTTGATACTTGGCGACCTTGTCCAGGCACGCCAGATCCTTGGTAATACGGTACTTGAGCCAGAAACCGCGCCAGAAATCGCCGTTGGGGCAATCGATCAAAAACACTCGGGCCTCATCGTCGATCAGCAGGTTGCGCCACTTCAAATCGTTATGGGTGAAGCGGTGATCGTGCATGATCCGGGTGTATTCGGCCAACTGACGACTGACAGTATCGACCCAGGCGCGATCCGAAAGTTTCGGGTCGCGCCGCTCGGCCAGTGCCGACAAGTCTTCGGTACGCGGCAGTTCCCGGGTAATCATCGCACCACGAGCGTAGGCCACACCGCGCCGCTCCAGCCCCCAGGCCACCACTTCGGCGGTGGGAATGCCCCACTTGGCGAAGCGCTTGAGGTTCTGCCACTCCATCTTCACCCGAGGCTTGCCGAGGTAACGCCGCAAGCCTTTGCCAGCGCCCACGTAGCGCTTGACGTAATAGTTGACGCCATTGCGCTCGACACGGATGACTTCCGAAAGCAGATCGCTGGTCAATTGCTCGCCCTGCAATGCAAACACAGCCTCGAGGCTGCCGAAGTCATCGGCCAGATCGCTGTAGGCCGGTTCCAGTTTCCAACCCGACATCAGAGCGCATCCCCGTATCGCTGTTTACGCTCGTAGAGCTTGTTGGCCTTGCCGTCGAGCCACGCCAGCAACGACGCCTCTTCACTCAGGATCTGACGCAGCGGCTGCTGGAAATAACCTTTGAGAAAACGCAGCTTGTCGCGGCGGGTCAGGCCAATGTCCAGGGCCGAAAAGTACAGGGCCGCCAGGTCCTTGTTGCGCCAGCGCAAGGTGATCGTCGGACGGGTCTGGGCACGGTGCAGGTCGATCACCGAGAGCTTGAAGTCGTCCGCCGTCACCGGTTTGTCGGTGTGCAGCAGGAAATGGCAGATGTAGCAGTCGCGGTGGTTGACCCCGGCGCGGTGCATCATGCCGGTCATGCGTGCGACTTCGGCGATCAGTGCGCGCTTGAGTCTTGGTTCGGGAGGCTGCCTGATCCAGTTGATGCTGAAATCTTCGAGGCTGACCGTAGGCGCCAGTTCTTCGGTGACGATGAACGAGTGCTGGTCGGCCGGGTTGCTGCCCTTCTCGCCGTACGCCACGGCGGTCATGGTCGGCACGCCGACTTCCTGCAGGCGCTGGATGGCCCTCCACTCTTGACCCGCGCCCAGTACAGGAAGCTTGGCTGTAAGCAGGTTCTTGAAGATTTCGCCCCAGCCGATGCCACGGTGGATTTTCACGAAAAACCCGTTGCCGTCGACTTCCGTGCGTAATGTCCGGCGCGCTTCCAGCTCGCGGTACACCTCGCCCTCAAGCCCCTCGACTTCGGCGAACGGGTCGCGTCCGGCCCAGAGGCTTTTGAACGGTTCAGCCAGCATCAACTTCATTTAAGCGTGCTCCGCCAGAATCACATCGGCCGCGTGCTGCGGCATGCTGTAGAGGTCGGCCGTTTCGGCGAAGGCCAGACCGTTGCGGCTCCAGGCCGCCCTTGCCAGAGCGTCGTTCAACATGCCGGTCAGGTACTGCGTCAGTTGTGCCTGATCGAACGGTTCGTCCAGCACCAGACCTGCATCGGCCTCGGCAATGTAATGGGCGTAACCGCACACCGCGCTCACCAGCACCGGCAAGCCGGCCACCAGCGCTTCAAGCAAAACCGTGCCGGTGTTTTCGTTGTACGCCGGGTGGATCAACAGATCGGCACCCAACAGGAAACGCGGTATGTCACTGCGACCCTTGAGGAACGTGACGTTGTCGCCCAACCCCAAGGTCGCGCTCTGCATCTGGAATAACTTGGGGTCATCCTGGCCAATTACAAACAGCCGGGTGCGCTTCTTCAACTCGGCGGGCAATGCCGCCAGTGCCTTGAGACTGCGGTCCACACCTTTGGTCTTGAACCCGGAGCCGATCTGCACCAGCAGCAGTTCGTCGTCCTGGAGCTTGAATTCCGCGCGGAACCCTGCGCGAATTTCGTCGGCATCGGCCGGCCGGCGACGATCCTGGGCAATGCCCGGCGGCAGCAGGTGGAAACGCTCCAGCGGTGTGTCGTAATGCTTGATGAACAACGGCTGCTGGACCTCGGAAATCATCAACACTTCGGTCTTGGCGTCCCTGGCGAACACTGCGCGCTCGTATTCGGCGAAGTGGCGATAGCGACCCCAACGGCGGTACAGCGAGTTGCGCAGGTTCTGCGCCTTGTCTTCGAAGCAGCCGTCGGCGGCGTAGTACACGTCCAGACCCGGCATCTTGTTAAAGCCGATCAGACGGTCAACCGGGCGCTTGGCCAGGTCCGCTTCCATCCATTCGCTGAGCTTTTCATTGCGCCGATGGTTGAAGAACGCCTTGACCGGCGCCACCAGCACTTCGAAGCCCGGCGGCACGTCGCCCTCCCAGATCAGCGTGTAGACGCGAATCTGATGGCCGCGCTTCTGGCACTCCAGGGCGATGCGCATGAAATCGCGCTGCAAGCCGCCGAACGGGAAATATTTGTACAAGACAAATGCCAATTGCATCAGCGCAGCTCCTCAGCCAGTAACAACGTGCTCAGTCGGCTGGCGACACGCTCGGGATTCAGTCGCGTGAAGCACAATGGCCACTCGCGTTTCAGGTCAAACTGACGGGCATCTTCGGCCGTCGGTTGGTAAGTACATTTCTTTTGCAGGCACGGCGCGCAGGGGAAGTCGCTGGCCAGGTGAATCTGCGATTTGCCGTAGGCGCCGGTCAGGCCCGGATTGGTCGGGCCGAACAGCGACAGCGTCGGCACATCCAGCGCGGCGGCCAGATGCCCCAGGCCGGTGTCTACCGCCACGCAGGCTTGCGCGCCGGCCAGTACCTTGCCGACACCCGCCAGGTTCAATTTTGGCAACACTTCGGCGTGTTTGAAATCCGCGGCGATGCGCTCGGCGCGGGCTTTCTCCTGGGCATTGCCCCAAGGCAACTTCACCCCTACGCCAAGGTAGCCGACCCGTTCGGTCAGCTCGCGCCAATAGGCTTCAGGCCAGTGCTTGGTGTCCCAGGTGGTGCCATGCAGAAACACCACGTAAGGATTCTTGCGCGGCAGCTCCACCAGGCGCTCGACATTCAGACCGTAGTCGCCCAGGCCTTTGGGCAAGTCATAGCCCAACGCGATGGCGAACAGCTGACGCACTCGCTCCACCGCGTGCTGGCCTCGGGCAACGGCCAGACGTCGATTGTAAAAGCGTGCAGCAATTGGCTCGCGTGCCGAACTTTTATCGAGGCCGGCCACCGGCGCCTTGACATAACGGGTCAGCCAGGCGCTTTTCAGCAAGCCCTGGGCGTCGATCACCAAGTCGTATTTCGAGGCGCGAACGCTTTGCTTGAAACGCTTCCACTCACCGCTCTTGATGGTCTGCCAGATGTTTTTGCGCCAGCGACGGATCGCCACCGGAATCACCTTGCCCACCGCCGGATGCCAGGTCGGGATCTCGGCAAAGCCTTCTTCCACCACCCAGTCGAATTTGATGCCGGGGATCGCCCGCGCCGCGTCGGTCAACGCCGGCAACGCATGAATGACGTCGCCCAGCGAAGACGTCTTGATCAACAGAACCCGCAAGCTATTTGACCTCGACCACAGTGCCTTGCAACCGCTGCAAGGCTTCGTTCACGGCCTGCGGCATGAGCTGGCGCAGGCAGTTGTAATGGCCAAAACGGCAGGTGCGGTCGAAGCATGGGCTGCACTCGATGCCCAGGCGTACGATTTCCACATGCTCGGCCAACGGTGGTGTGAAACCCGGCGACGTCGAACCGTAGACCGCTACCAATGGGCGGTTCAGCGCGGCGGCGACGTGCATCAGGCCGGAGTCGTTGGACACCACCGAATCGGCGCAGGACATCAGGTCGATGGCTTCGGCCAGCGAAGTGCCGCCACTGAGGTTCACTGACTCTTCACGCAGGCCGGGAATCAAACGTGCGCGAATGTCTTCGCCCACGGCGTGATCGTTTTTCGAACCGAACAGCCAGACTTGCCAGCCTTCGCGGATCTTCGCTTCGGCAACCTTGGCGTAATGCTCGGACGGCCAGCGCTTGGACTCGCCGAACTCGGCGCCGGGGCACAGGGCCAACACCGGACGGTCGAGGGTCAGGCCGAATTTGGCCAGTGCCGTTTCACGGGTGACCGGATCGATCTGCAGCGTCGGGCGCGGATACGGTTTTGGCAGCTCAACGCCCGGCTCGTAAGCCAGGGCCATGAAGCGTTCGATCATCAGCGGGTAACGATCTTTGTCCAGCGTGCGCACGTCATTGAGCAGGCCGTAACGGAATTCGCCGCGCCAGCCAGTGCGTTTCGGGATACCGGCAAAGAACGGCACCAGCGCCGACTTCAGGGAGTTGGGCAACAGGATCGCCTGGTCGTACTGGCCGGCCAGGGATTTACCGATGCGCCGACGCGTCGCCAGATCCAGAACGCCGTGACCGAGCGGAAAGCTCAAGGCCTGGCGAACTTCGGGCATGCGCTCAAGAATCGGCCGGCTCCACTCGGGGGCCAGCACGTCGATTTCGCACTGAGGGTGGCGTTGCTTAAGACACTGGAAAAGTGTCTGCGCCATCACCATGTCACCGACCCAACTGGGCCCAACGATCAGAATTTTCATGTGGTTTCCATAAACGAACCGGGGAGGCCTACGCCTCCCCGCCTCGAAAATCACTGTGGAAGCGCTCTGCTCGCGATGGGGTCATCACCTTCAACATTGCTGTCGACTGTCACTCCGCTATCGCGAGCAGGCTCGC
>NZ_AKJM01000140.1 GCF_000282335.1 Pseudomonas sp. GM48 | reverse complement strand
GCTGCTACAGATCGCATTACCGCTTAACTGACTGGCATTTCGCCTGATTGGCGCCCGATTTTGTTCGAAAACTCAGTGATATGGCTGCGGTGACCGTCCACCAGTCCGGTCACCTGCCGTCCAATTTTGATATGTTTTTTTTCAGTATGTTGATTTATGAATATTTGTATGCCAATCATAGCCTCGTGAATCGGTCCACTTCGCCAGATCGGTTGGCAGTTCCCCGTATCACCCAAACACCCCATCCAAGGAGTCAACAACTTGAACAAGACAGAACTTCTAGGTGCTCTGGCACTGTGCGCCGCAAGCTTCCTGGCACACGCCGACGACGACAGCCTGCGTATCGGTATCGAAGCCGCCTACCCGCCCTTCTCCTTCAAGACGCCAGAGGGCAGCGTCAGTGGTTTCGACTACGACATTGGCAACGCGCTGTGCGAAGAGATGAAGGTCAAATGCGAGTGGGTCATCCAGGAATTCGACGGCATGATCCCGTCGCTGAAGGTGCGCAAGATCGATGCGGTGCTGTCGTCGATGTCGATCACTGAAGACCGCATGAAGTCGGTCGACTTCAGCAAAAAGTACTACCACACGCCGGGCAAGTTCGCGATGAAGGCCGGCAACGTGATTAACGACCCGCTGGTCGATCTCAAAGGCAAGAAAGTCGGCGTGCAACGCTCCTCGACCTATGACCGTTTCGCCACCGAGCAACTTGAGAAAGCCGGCGTCGAAGTGGTGCGCTACGGATCACAAAATGAAGCCTTCCTTGACCTGGCTGCGGGTCGCCTGGACGCCACGCTCGCCGACATCGTCAACACCGACGAGAGCTTTATCAAAACACCGGCCGGTAAAGGTTTCGCGCTGACAGGGCCGGACATCAACGACCCGAAATATTTCGGCAGAGGCGCCGGGATCGCGGTGCGTAAAGGCGACAGTGCGAACGTTGCACGCCTGAGTGCAGCCATTGACGCCATCCGCGCCAATGGCAAGTACCAGCAAGTGATGGCCAAGTACTTCGCGTTCGATATCTACGGCGAATAAACGCTGTCCCGCAACCCTGGCGCCGGCTCCCCGCAGGCGCCGCTTTGGACTTGTCTCGCGCGCCTCGCGGCGCTCGTTTGAGGAACTTCATCATGCTTCACGGCTACGGATCGAGCATTCTCGATGGCGCCTGGCTGACCATTAACCTGGCCCTGACCTCCATGACCATGGCGATTGCCTTGGGTCTGATCGGCGCTGCCTTTCGTTTGTCGCCGTTTAAATGGCTGGCGGTGCTGGGCGAAGGTTATACAACCCTGATTCGCGGTATTCCCGATCTGGTGCTGATTCTGCTGATCTTCTACGGCGGCCAGGATCTGGTGAACCGCATTGCGCTCGCACTCGGCTACACCCGCTACATCGACATCAATCCCTTTATCGCCGGCGTCTGCACCATGGGCTTCATTTTCGGCGCCTATCTCTCGGAAACCTTTCGTGGCGCCTTTATGGCAATCCCTAAAGGTCAGGCAGAGGCCGGCGTGGCTTATGGCATGGGTGGCGCGCAAGTGTTCTGGCGGATTCTGGTGCCACAGATGATTCGTTTCGCCATTCCCGGGTTCACCAACAACTGGTTGGTGCTGACCAAATCCACCGCGTTGATCTCGGTGATCGGTTTGCAGGACATGATGTTCAAAGCCAAGAACGCCGCGGACGCCACCCATGAGCCATTTACGTTTTTCCTCGCGGTAGCAGCGCTTTATCTGATGCTGACCAGCCTGTCTTTGCTGGTGCTGCGCTATCTGGAAAAACACTACTCGGTCGGCATCAAAGCCGCCGAACTGTGATTGGGAGCAACCCCATGATTCTCGACTACAACCTGATCTGGGAAAACCTGCCGCTGTATTTCAGTGGCGCCTTGTTGACCCTCAAAGTCCTGCTGATTTCCCTGGCCTTCGGCCTGCTGCTGGCGATTCCATTGGCGCTGATGCGAGTGTCCCGCTCACCGCTGATCAACGCCCCCGCCTGGCTCTACACCTACGTGATTCGCGGCACGCCGATGCTGGTGCAATTGTTCCTGATCTATTACGGCCTCGCGCAGTTCGAAGCGGTACGTGCAAGCGCGCTCTGGCCCTACCTGTCCAGTGCCACCTTTTGTGCCTGCCTGGCCTTTGCGATCAATACCAGCGCCTATAGCGCCGAACTCCTGGCCGGCAGTTTGAAGGCCACGCCTCACGGTGAGATCGAAGCGGCCCGGGCCATGGGCATGTCGCGCTTGACCCTGTACCGCCGCATTCTCCTGCCGTCGGCCTTGCGCCGGGCGCTGCCGCAGTACAGCAACGAAGTGCTGATGATGCTGCAAACCACCAGCCTGGCCTCGATCGTCACGCTGGTGGATATCACCGGAGCCGCGCGAACGGTCAGTTCGCGGTTCTATCTGCCGTTCGAGGCGTTCATCACTGCCGGCCTCATCTACCTGGCCCTGACCTTCATCCTGGTTCGTCTGTTCAAGCTGGCCGAGCGCCGCTGGCTGGCGTATCTGGCACCGCGCAAGCACTAAGGAATTTTATGAAGCACATTCAATACCTCTTGCCGTGGAGTGCCTCGGGCACTGAACGACACCTGTCGCTGTTTCGTTTTGGCAGCGGACCGCGCAAGGCATATATCCAGGCCTCCCTGCATGCCGACGAGCTGCCGGGGATGCGTGTCGCGGTCGAACTCAAGCGCCGTCTGCAAGAACTGGAAGAGCAAGGTCGCCTGAGCGGAGTGATCGAGTTGGTGCCGATGGCCAATCCGATTGGTATCGCACAGATGTTCCAGGCCACCCATCAGGGGCGCTTCGAGTTTTCCAGCGGCAAAAACTTCAATCGCGACTTCCCGGAACTCGCTGAAGCGGTGGTGCCGATGCTGGAAGGTCAACTGGGCGACGACAGCAGCACCAACATCGCGCTGATCCGCCGCGCCATGAGCGATGCCCTCGCCAACATGCCGGCGCCTGCATCAGAACTCGATGGCTTGCGGCGTCTGTTGATGCAACATGCCTGTGATGCCGATGTGGTGCTGGACCTGCACTGCGACTTCGAGTCGATCATGCTGCTGTATGCCATGCCGCAAAACTGGCCACGCTTGCGCTCATTGGCCGCCCGCCTCGGCGCTGGCGTGGCCCTGCTGGCCGAGGCTGCGGGAGGCAATGCCTTCGATGAAGCGTGCGCAATTCCCTGGCTGCACCTGGCCGGGCACTTTCCTCAAGCCAATATTCCGCTGGCTTGCGTAGCCACCACGATCGAGTTGCGCGGCATGGCTGACACCGAACGCGAGCAGTGCATCGACAGCGCCGACGCCATTCTCGGCTATCTCGCCGAGCAAGGGATGATCAGCGGTGACTGGCCTGACGCGCCACCGAGCCGTTGTGAAGCGACACCGTTCGCCGGTGCGCAGTACGCCTATGCGCCGCACCCGGGGGTGGTGAGTTATCTGCAACCGTTGGGTGCCCACGTCAAGGTCGGAGATCCGCTGTTCGAAGTGATGGATCCGCTGACCGATCACCACAGCGTGGTGCATGCCAGCACCGACGGCATCCTGTATGCCCGCGAACGTCTGCGCTTTGCCCAGCCCGGTTTGTGGTTGGCCAAAGTGGCCGGCAGTACCCCTATTCGCCAAGGCCGCTTGCTCAGCGACTGATTCCAGAGAGTTGAAACCATGTACAAACTTGAAATTCAGGATCTTCACAAAAGCTACGGTGCCCACGAAGTACTCAGGGGCGTGTCCCTGGAGGCGAAGGCCGGTGATGTCATCAGCATCATCGGTTCCAGCGGTTCTGGCAAAAGCACCTTCCTGCGTTGCATCAACCTGCTGGAGCAACCCAACGCCGGCAATATTGTCCTCAATGGCGAACAGCTCAAGCTGGTGACCAATAAACTCGGCGGGCTCAAGGCTGCCGAACCCAAGCAGCTGCAACGCATGCGTTCGCGACTATCGATGGTGTTTCAGCACTTCAACCTCTGGTCGCACATGAGTGCGCTTGAAAACGTCATGGAAGCTCCGGTGCATGTGCTGGGCATGAACAAAAAAGAAGCCCTGGAAAAAGCCGGGCACTACCTGAACAAAGTCGGCGTGGCGCACCGTAAGGATGCCTTTCCTGCCCATATGTCGGGCGGCGAGCAGCAGCGAGTGGCGATTGCCCGTGCACTGGCCATGGAGCCGGAAGTGATGCTGTTCGATGAGCCGACTTCGGCACTCGACCCCGAGCTGGTCGGCGAAGTGCTTAAAGTCATGCAGGATCTGGCACTCGAAGGACGCACCATGGTGGTCGTGACCCACGAAATGGGTTTTGCCCGCGAGGTTTCCAATCAACTGGTGTTCCTGCACAAGGGGCTGGTCGAAGAGCGCGGCAATCCACGTGAAGTGCTGGTCAATCCACAGTCCGAGCGTCTTCAGCAGTTTCTGGCCGGCAGCTTGAAATAACCCGGTCCGCAACCCGGTCCGTAGCAGCTGGCGAAGCCTGCGTTCGGCTGCGCAGCAGTCGTGAAATCAGCCAATGCGGTGCGTCAGATATACCGTGCGCTCAGGTTTTACGACTGCTGCGCAGCCGAACGCCGGCTTCGCCAGCTGCTACAAGGTATGCGTTGTGGTTGAAATTGCTTGAGTGACCGGCCCGCGGCTTCGGATACACTCCAGCCAGCCCTCTTTAACCCTCAGGAAATGTTGAGCCGGATATGCCGACCCCCTCGAAAAACACCACGGTCTATGCCGCGCCGGTGATGCGCAAACTGACGGAAATCGTTTCTGAGTTACCGCCTTCACTGCGCAAGGTGGCGGATTTTATCCTGCGTCATCCGCTAAAGGCCGCGACGCTGACTATCGAAGAAATGGCTCATGAAACGTCCACCTCGCCTGCTGCGGTGAATCGTTTGGCCAAGGCCCTGAACCTGGGGGGCTACACCGGCATGAAAGCCGAGCTGGTTGCGACGTTGCAGCAGATGGTGTCGCCGGTCGACAAACTGCGCAACGAACTGGCGCATCGTCCCGGTGGTGCATTTGGCCTGCATGAGCAAATCCAGAGCGCCAGCAGCAACCTCGCCTCGGCTGCGACCAACAACCATGCAGACACCTTCGAAGCTTTCGTCACTTGCCTGACCAAAGCGCGCAAAATCTACATCCTGGGCTTTGGCAACAGTGTCTACTTTGCCGGTCTCGCCGCCTCGACCCTGATGCCCTTCTGTGCGGACGCCACCGCCATCAGCATGGAGGGCGGAAACGAAAACGCCGCTTACCGTCTGGCCGCAATCACCGATCAGGACGTCCTGCTGGCGATCTCCCTGCCGCGCTATTCCCTCGACACCTTGCAACTCGCACGTTTTGCCAATGAGCGCGGCGCCTCGGTGCTGGCAATCACCGACTCCCCCGCGTCGCCTCTCACCGGCATTGCCGAACACGTACTCTTTGCCCCCGCCGACCATCCGGTTTTGACAAGCTCCAACATCGCCGTGCTCGCATTGATCGAAGGATTGGTGGCGGGTGTGATGGCACGCAATAAAGAAGCCGTCAAGCTGGCGACCGAACTCACCGAAAGCGTAATGTCTTACCTGCTTATCCCGCCCAGCAGCAAATCTGCGAAAAAGTGATATCTCTTGGGGGCAATCGCGAGCAGGCTCGCCCCCACAAGGTCATCGTGCATTCAGGCACTGCGCAAACAACTGCTGAATCGGCTGTGTCCGCTGGCTATAGCGCTGCAACAGCACGATCTCCCGATAGAACGTCAGTTCGCCCAGCGGGATGATCCGCACCCCGGCCCCATGCTCAAGCCATAACCCGGCCTCCGGCAACAGGGAAATCCCCAGGCCGCATTCGACCATTTTGACGATGGCCTCCAGTTCATCCAGCTCCAGTGCCACCTGCACTTCTATCTGCCGTTCACGCAGAAACCGCGTCACCAGTCGCCCGCCGAACGAATTGCGGTCATAGCGCACATGCGGATGCTCGGCGAGCAGTAATAACGGATCATCGCCATCCAGGTCCGCAGGTACGATCAACACGAACGGTTCCCGGCGAATCACTTGTGCGGACAACTCCTTGGGCAACTCAAACGGCGGCTTGATCAGAATCGCCAGGTCCACTTCACCGGTGTCCACCTGACTCAGCAGGTTCAGTGACACACCGGGCACCAGCTTGGCTTCCAGCAAGGGAGCCTGTTGGCGCAGTCGCAACAGCGCCTGGGGCAGCAGACCGGTCTGGGCGGTCGCGACCGCGCCGATCTTCAGTTCGCCACGGTACTCACCGACATCGTCACTGACGGCCATGCGGCTGAAAGTTTCGAGCATTTCCCTGGCCATCGGCAACGCACGCTGCCCCGCCGCATTGAGCAGTGCCTGACGGCCGGTGCGATCGAAAAGACGGATGCCAAGGGCTTGTTCCAGGTTGCGAATCTGTGCGCTGACCGCCGATTGCGTCAGGCCGATATGCATGCCGGCCGCGGCGAAGGTGCCGTGACGCGCCACGGCGACAAAGGTTTTCAGTTCTCGCAGCATATCGGCCTCGATTGATCGAAATAATTTAAGCTCGATGCAAAAATTATCGTCTTTCAATCAAAAAGCACAGGGCTAAACTCAACACACTTCCACCCGCCACCGAGGTTCTCCCGATGCAATTATGCCCTTTTCACTTGGCCATTCCGGTCTACGACTTGCCTGCCGCCCGGCACTTTTATGGCGCGGTGTTTGGCCTTGAAGAAGGTCGTTCAAGCGATCATTGGGTGGACTTCAATTTTTTCGGCCATCAATTGGTGATTCACCTGGCACCGAAAAACCCTGCGCAAGAAGCCGCGCACACCAATGCCGTTGATGGTCACGATGTGCCGGTGCCGCATTTTGGCGTGGTGCTCGGGATGGCAGAGTGGGAGGCGCTGGCCGAGCGATTGAAGTCACTGGAAACTCGCTTCGTGATCGAACCGGGAATCCGTTTTCAGGGGCTGGTGGGGGAACAGGCAACGATGTTTCTGTTTGATCCTTGCGGTAATGCGCTGGAGTTCAAGGCGTTCAAGGATATCGGGCAGTTGTTTGCCAAGTGAACGGATGGGGTGTCTGTCCGGGCCTCTTCGCGAGCAAGCCCGCTCCCACAATGGCCTGCGTTGTTCACACAACACCCTGTGGGAGCGGGCTTGCCCGCGAAGGCGCCCGCCAATTCACCACTGTTCTAACGACTCTTCACATTCTCGGCCTCATCCAGCAGGTCCTCGATTGAATCATGAACAATGGGGTCATACTCGACCTGGACAACGCGGAACCGAACGTCATAACTGCGACGCGCCGTAGCGTTGCGCTCATCGAGAATCTCATTGAGCCGGGCCTTGATCGCCGCAATCTCGACAACGCTGGAACCGGTCAGCAACGCCACGAACCGGTCGTCTTCGAGCCGGCCGACCACATCGTTTTCACGAAAGCCGATACGCAGGACATCGGCGAACCTCTTCAGCGCATCGTAACCTTTGGCCCGGCCATACAGATAGTTCATGTGCTTGAATTCATCGAGGGTGAAGTACAGCAATGTCGCCGGCATCCCCACCTCCCGGCAGGCGTTCAGCCCGAGCCGGGCCAGCGCGGTGAAGCCATGGCGATTGGACAACAGCGTCAGCTCATCCATGCTCGCCACTTGCACGCCCGCCAACTCTTGCTCGGCTCGACGAGCCAGATCGCGCAGCCGTACACGTTCTTGCTGTGGCGTGAGCAACGGGTTTGCGGATCCGCCCGATTTGCCCGTTTTGCCTGGAATCAACATCGTTCTCTCCTTGGCGGGTATGCACGTTAGAGTCGTCCGTACCCACATTGACTCCCTGTTAGCGTGCCGCTGGTCAGCTACCCGCCACCGGGCACGGCCCTCCTGCATCGGCCCAGCGCTTGAACCGGGTGACGAAGATATCGTGCGGCACCGGCACCGGCGCGCGATTGCCGCCCGGATTCCAGCCCCACAGCACCAGTTTGTCGTCGCTGACGTGCTTGATCAGCGCCGCGAAATCCCGATCGCCGTTGCTGGAGCGATCCTTGATCATCGCGCATAGCCGATCGGCTGGCAGGCCGATCCAGGCCATCCGCTGCGTGGCCGGTGGCAGGCTCCAGTGCGGCGCCCCGGGTGGCGCATGCGGACCGTAACTGGCCGGCGGATTGCTTTGCGCATGGCACGTTGCGCAGGGCAACCCGGCCGAACCCTTGCCGTCCATGCCACGCACGACATTCATGGCGTGAGGCACTCCGGCATCGAATTGCAGCGGCGAATCACCGGGAATGTGGCAGTTCTGGCAACGCGGGCTCTGGAAGACTTTCTGCACGGTGTCGAACGCCTGCAAGGCCTCGCGGTCATCGGCAAACACGTGCGACGCGTAGGCTATAAGACAGATCAGAATCACCGCCCCAAGCAACCAATGATGCCGTTTCATCTCACACCCCCGACAGCTGCAACGGCAGCTCCCGCAGGCGCTGCCCGGTCAGGGCAAACACCGCGTTGGCCACCGCCGGCGCCGTGGGTGGCACACCGGCTTCGCCGATACCGCCGGGTTTATCGCTGCTGGGCACGATATGCACTTCGACCACCGGCATTTCGTTGAGCCGCAGCACCTGATAGTCATGATAGTTGGACTGCACCACCTGCCCGCCCTTGATCGTCAGTTTGCTGTGCAAGGCGAAGCTCAAGCCAAAGGTGATGCACGACTCCATCTGCGCGGCGATGCTTTGCGGGTTGACCGCAATGCCGCAATCCACCGCGCACACCACTCGGTGCACACGGATGGCGAGGTTGTCCTGGGACACCTCGGCCACCTGAGCCACATAGCTGCCAAACGACTCATGCACCGCCACACCCAGCGCATGGCCATCCGGCAACGGCGCCTTCCAGTTGGCCTTCTCCACCGCGAGGTTCAGCACACCGAGGTGGCGCGGATGGTCCTTGAGCAAGGTACGTCGATAGTCCACTGGATCCTTGCCGGCCGCCGTGGCCAGCTCATCGATCAGCGACTCCATGACAAACGCGGTGTGGGTGTGCCCCACCGAACGCAGCCACAATACGCTGATGCCGGTTTTCGGTGAGTGCAGTTCGATCTGGTGATTGGCCAGTCCTTCGATGTAGGGGCTATCGGCCACGCCTTCGACCGAAGTCTTGTCGATCCCGTCCTTGACCATGGTCGCTTCCAGCGAGGTCCCGGCCATGATCGACTGTCCGACCATCACATGCTTCCAGGCCAGCGGCAGGCCATCGCTGCCCAGCCCGATACGCGCATGGTGCAGGAACGCCGAGCGGTAATAGCCGCCCCGGATGTCATCCTCCCGCGCCCACACGGTTTTCACCGGTGCACCTGCCGCCTTGGCGACATACACCGCTTCGCTGACGAAATCCGAGGTCGGATTGGCCCGTCGCCCGAAGCCGCCACCGAGAAACTCGGTATGGATCTCGACCTGTTCCGGCTTGAGCCCGGTGATTTTCCCGGCGACCATCTGGTCCAGGGTCTGGAACTGGGTGCCGGTCCAGATTTCGCATTTGTCCTTGGTAATGCTCACCGTACAGTTCAGCGGTTCCATCGGCGCGTGGGCCAGATAAGGCACGCTGTATTCGGCGTCGATCGTCTTTGCCGCCTTCGCCAGCGTAGCCTGGGTATCGCCCGCCTTGCCGGCATTCATACCGGGGGTGGTGGCGAGTTTGCGGAAGTTTTCCAGCAGCGCCTGGCTGTCGAGCCCGGCGTTCGGCCCTGGGTTCCACTCGATTTTCAGCGCGTCGCGCCCCAGCTTCGCCGCCCAATAATGATCGGCAATCACCGCAATGCCTGTCGGCACTTGCACGACTTTGTGCACACCCGGAATCGCCAGCGCTTCGGCGCCTTCAAAGGATTTGACGCTGCCGCCGAACACCGGCGAACGCGCGACCATGGCGGTCATCAGGCCGTCGAACTGGACGTCCATGCCGAACTTCGCCCGGCCAGTGATTTTTTCCGGTGTATCCAGGCGCTTGGTGGATTTGCCGATCAGCCGCCAGTCTTTCGCGTCCTTGAGTTTGATCGAAGCCGGGTCCGGCCGTGGCAATTGCCCCGCGTCATCGGCCAATTCGCCGTAGGTGGCACGGTGTTCGCCGGCGATGACCACGCCCGACTCGGTTTGTATGTCGGACGGCGCGACGTTGAAACGCCTGGCTGCGGCTTCGATCAGCATCAAGCGTGCCGCCGCGCCGGCCTGGCGATACCGGTCGAACTCCATCCAGGTCGACGTCGAACCACCGGTGATCTGCATCCCGCCAAACCCGGCCATGCCGTAATCGGCGGCCGAAGCCGGGGAATGCTCGACGCGGATCTTCGACCAGTCGGCGTCCAGTTCTTCGGCGATCAGCATGGTCAGGCCGGTCCAGATGCCCTGGCCCATTTCCGAGTGTCCCAGTAACACGGTGACGCTGTTGTCATTGCCAATGCGCAGGAAGGCGTTTGGCGCAAACACGTTGCCCTGGTTCTCCGCGCCCATGGCGAAACGGTGGGCACCGGGAATGACAAACGCAACCACCAGCCCACCGCCCAACACGGCACTGCCCTTGAGAAAACCGCGGCGCGATAACGCATTGATGCTGTTCATGGCGCAAGCTCCCTTCCTCCCGGCCTCAACCCAGCTCGGCGGCGCGTTTGACCGCTGCGCGAATCCGCGGGTAAGTGCCGCAACGGCAGATGTTGCCGGACAGTGCCTGATCGATATCGCTGTCGGTCGGTTTCGGAATCTTCGCCAGCAACGCCGCCGCCGACATGATCTGCCCGGACTGACAGTAGCCACACTGGACCACGTCAAGTTCCGCCCAGGCCTGTTGGACCGGGTGCAAACCATCTGCGGACAAGCCTTCGATGGTGAGAATCTTTTGTCCATCGGCCACGGCCGTGGCCGGCGTGATACAGGCGCGCCGCGGAGCGCCGTCGACATGCACGGTGCAGGCCCCGCACTGGGCTATGCCACAGCCGAATTTGGTGCCGGTGAGGTGGGCGACATCGCGCAAGACCCAGAGCAACGGCATGTCGGCGGGGACATCCAGCTCCTGATCCTGGCCATTGATGTTCAGGGTCAGCATGGTGCAGTTCCTCAGACTCACGGTGACCTGAAGGGGCGTCGCTGCGGCCTTGTAAAGCCTGCGCGCGCCTCGGGCTATCCCTTCAGCTAAGCGCAAATTTGCCGGCAGGCCGTGGTGCATCGACCACCGGTCATGAAAAAGTCGTCTCGAAGGGCGGCCATGGAATCGTTCGCCAGTGCCTCGGCCTCACCACACAGACAGTCCGTTTGACTACGTTTACGCAACACGGGGGCAAATTTGTCGATCTACGGTACGGCCAGACGACCAGAGGCTGACTACGCTGAAAGTCCGGAACATGCGCAATCTGCAGAGGAGTTGGCACCATGCAACGCGTACAAAAACTCACGCCCTGCCTGTGGTTCGACGATCAGGCCGAAGCGGCGGCGAAATTCTATTGCTCGATCTTCGATCATTCGAAAATCACCGCCGTCACCTATTACGGCCACGCCGGTTTCGAGTTCCACGGCCGGCCCGAAGGTTCGGTCATGACCGTCAGCTTCGAGCTCGACGGGCAGAGTTTCACCGGCCTCAATGGCGGGCCGATGTTCAAGTTCAGTGAGGCGGTTTCATTTCAGGTCAATTGCCTGACCCAGGAAGAGGTCGACCATTATTGGGGCAACCTGTCGGCCGGCGGCGCACCCGAGGCCCAGCAATGCGGTTGGCTCAAGGACAAGTTCGGGCTGTCGTGGCAAATCGTCCCCGTCGCGATGATGGACATGATCAAAGACCCCGACACGAAAAAATCCCAACGGGCCATGGAGGCGATGATGCAGATGAAAAAACTCGATATTGCGACGTTGCAACGCGCCTTTGACGGCGAGAGCTAATACACTCGGGCGCTGACCTGCCGAGGAGTGAGCATGAAGCACACCGTTGCCAAAAACGCCGACAAGGCCCCGCGCTTCTGGCGCGATGACGCCCTGCCCTTCATCGAAGCCCGCTCCATCGCCGACGGGCGCGAAGTCTGTTACACCCGGCACGCCCACGAGCACTTTTCCATCGGGGCGATCACTGCCGGGCGCAGCACCTATCTCCACGAGCAGTCGGCATTCGAGGTCAGCGTCGGCACGGTCGTGCTGATGAACCCCGGCGACGTCCACGCCTGCAACCCGATCGAAGACCAACCCTGGTCGTACCTGATGCTGTACGTCGATACGCCGTGGCTGACCGATTTGCAGCATCAGCTCGGGTTCAGCGATGACGCGGCGTTTCGCCGCTTTTCGCTGACCCATACCCGGGACGCCCAGCTGTTTGCCGGCCTTGCGGACTTGTATGAGGTACTGGTCGATCCACAGCAAGACGTGCTGCGCAAACACAGCGTGGCTGTGGAGTTCTTTACCGAGGTTCAGCTACGACTCAACCCGGTCGATCAGCCGCTGCGCGAACCCAACTTCAAGCTGGAGCGTGCTGCCGATTACATTCGCGAGCACTGCACGCAAACCCTGAAGCTCGAAGACATTTGCGAAGCGACGCAACTGTCGCCGTCCTACCTGATTCGCGCCTTCAAACAGCATTACGGCATGACGCCCCACGCGTTCCTGGTGAACCGGCGCATCCAGTTCGCCCAGGATCAATTGCGCAGCGGCAAACTGATTGCGGACGTGGCACTGGAAGCGGGGTTCGCCGATCAGGCGCATTTTCAACGGGCATTCAAACAACATTTGGCGGCGACACCGGGGCAGTATCGGGGGTGATACCCGAGGCTTTACCTAGATCTGTGAACAGGCGTGGCCTGCCTGAATCTGTGGCGAGGGAGCTTGCTCCCGTTCGGCGGCGAAGCCGTCGCAAGACCTGCATTCAAATTTTATCTGAAGGAAAGCAGGGGCCGCTTCGCAGCCCA
>NZ_AKJM01000139.1 GCF_000282335.1 Pseudomonas sp. GM48 | reverse complement strand
GCGAAGGAACCCCGAGCCTCAGCGAGGGGCCGGACGCAAGGGGCGAGACCTTTGGTTCCTTTGGGGCGTTTGCCAAAGGGACTCGCCGTAAGGGCGAAACCGTAAGTGGCCGTGACCGCAGGAATGGATATGTACTCAGTCAGCAAAAGACAGGTCGGCTGTCAGGCCGCCTTCGCGAGCAAGCCCGCTCCCACAGTTTGAGCTGTGTACATCCCGGCTGGCAGGCTCGCTCCTGCGGTTCAAGGCTGTAACGCCTGGGGCCCGGTGGACTGCGCTTTTGGCGGTCCGTCGCTGCCATCGATGACAACTTTCTCGGCCACGAACTGCCAGTCCTTGTAACTGGCCATACCATTGAAGTCCGACCACTGACTGGGAAAATTCACCTGCTTGAGCGGCTTCTCCGTGGAGGGGCAGTACACACCGCTGATCCGTCCGTCGATACCGCGTATCAGCTCCCATTCGCCCCCGGTCATCGGCTCCGGGTACAACTGGCGGATATGGTGCTTGGCCGTCGGAAAACGCTCGTCCTGCAACAGGTCCGCGAGTTCTTTCGGGTACTGCGCCATACCGGGCGAACTGCGGTAATAGCTGCGCAGCGCCTGGGCATATTGCGTACCGGCCCAGAGCAACTGGTGTTCGCGATCCCGACGCGAAGCAGTGGCCCACAACTCGCCGGCACTGGCCAGGCCCAGGCCCATAACGACGATCAGAAACAGCACACCCAGATAGGTGAAGCCGTCCTGGCCCGAAGGTTTACCACTCGGAATACAGGCTGCCATCACGCGCCCTCCCGCTGGCTCCACTCTTGATATCGGCCACCCCGCCCGCCACGCCATCCGGTGGCGCGACTATGACCCAAGTGTCCTTGCGCTCGGCAATCGGGTCCAGCGGCTGGCTTCGCAGGTAGCGCAGTTCGACCAGTTGATTGATGGAATCGGGATAACGCCCGGTGTCCCCGTAGTAGTGATCCAGCGCCTCGCGCATGGCCGACAGGCTCTGGTGCAAGGTGGTTTCTTTCGAGGCTTCCAGGCTGTTGAAGTAACGTGGCAAGGCGATCGTCATCAGGGTCGCGATGATTGCCAAGACCACCATCAGTTCAATCAGGGTAAAACCTTTTTGCCGACGCATATGCTCACCACTCTCGGTAGGCGATACCGTTGAGACCCTTGCCCCGGGCCTTGGAGTAAACGTCAAAGACGTCCTGGCCCTCCTGCGGGTTCTCTGCCGAACTGTCATAGGAACGCAGGCCCCAGCCGCCCTCGTCGTCACGCTTGACGGTTGCCAGCGGGTCACGGGGGATGCGCCGCAGGAAGTAAAACTTGGCGCCCTTGGCGCTGCGCGTGTCACGCACACCATCGACCAGCACTTTCAGGTTTGGCGGGTAGCCGCTGCTGTCGATCGACTTCTCGATGTAGCCGGCGTCGAAAGCCTGTTTGTAGGCGTCGATGGCATCGCGGATTTCGTACAGCGCGGTCCGCAAATCCTGCTCCTTGCCCCGGCGCACCACCGTCTCGGTCAGCGGTGCGGCCATGCCGGCCAGCAGGCCGACCAGGGCGAGCGTCACCACGACTTCTATCAGGCTAAAACCGCGTTGCGAGGCGTTCATGATCAAGGCTTCCCGACAGTAACGGTGGTGGCGATCGGTGCGCTCATGGGGTTGGTCTGAACCGTCGTGCTCATCGAGCGGTCCGGTGCCTGGATGTGCATGCTGGTTTCGGTACCGGTCGGGAATTCCATGTCCGACGGACTCTGGTACGGCAGGTTGCGCACGATCCGCGGGGTAATCGACAGCACCAGTTCGGATTTGCTGACGTCGTCCTTGTTGCTGCCGAACAGGCGACCCAGACCGGGAATGTCGCCAAGGCCGGGAATCTTGTTGCCGGTGGCGCCGTGGTCGTTGCGCACGAGCCCTGCGAGGATCTGGGTTTCGCCATCATGCAGGCGCAGGGTGGTCTGGGCGTTGCGGGTATCGACCTGGACCGGAATGGTGCCCTGAGCGGTCGGCGTCAGCGGCGTGGCGTTACTGACTTCCAGCGCGATCTTGATCGCCACTTCGTTGTTCAGGTGCACGATGGGTTGCACTTCGAGCTTCAGACCGACGTCGAGGTAGGTCACGCTTTCGGTGATCACCGGGCCCTGGGTCGAAGGCACCGAGGTGGCGCTGATGATCGGCACGCGCTGACCGATGTGGATGCGCGCCTGCTCGCGGTTGCTCACCCGAATCACCGGGCTGGCCAGGGTGTTGATGTCCTTGTCCTGGGCATTGATCTTGGCCTGTGGCGATGGCGAGATGGTAATCCGGCTGGAGTCGATGCCTTTGAGTTGATCAAGAATGGTCACCGCCGAGCCGTCGCTGTTGACCACGCCGAAGGTGTTGGGCCATTGCAGGCCAAGGTCGAGAATGCGTTGGCGGGCGACTTCCATCACTTCCACTTCCAGCACCACTTCCGGGTTGGACTGATCCTGGGATTGCAGGAGTTTTTCCGCCATGCGCACCGCATCCCCGGTATCGCGCATGGTCAGGGTGTTGAGGCGCTCATCGACGAACACGTCGCGGGTCTTGAGCATGGTCTTGATCATGTTCAGCGCCGTGTTGGCATCGATGCTGGTCAGGTAGAAGGTGCGCATCACCAGTTCCTGATAATCCTTGAGCTTCTGCGGCGAGTCCGGGTAGATCAGCAAGGTGTTTTCATTCACCACTTTCTGATGCAGCTGGTTCTGTTGCAGCAGCAGCTCCACGGCGTCTTCGATACGTACGTCACGTACGAAGATCGTGGCTTTCATGTCCGGGCGCAGATCCTTGTCGAAGATGAAGTTCAGGCCGGCGACCTGGGACAGCACTTCGAAAATGGTTTTGAGGTTAGCCTCGCGAAACTCCAGGGTCACCGGCCGGTCAAGGCGCGTGCGCAACTGCGGGTACGGCACCACATTGCGGCTCTGCACCAGGCGGATGCTGTCTTGCAGTTCCAGGGCACCCTCGTTCTTCGGGTCCAGTTCCAGGATCTGTTTGACCTGGCGGTCGGCACCGTAGATGTCACCGCGACGCAGGTCGCCACGGGCCAGTTCGAGTTTCTCATCCATGCTGCGCAGATAATCGAGCTGGCGCAGGGAATCCTGGGCACGACGGTTGTTCGGTTCGATGTTCAAGAGCCGGCTGTAAGTCATGCGGGCCCCGGCGAAATTACGCTGGGCCCGGTCCATGTCCGCCTGGGCCAGCAGCGCCTTCACGGCGAGGGTCCGAGCGTTGTTGAGGGCCATGTGCAGATCGGTATCGCGAGGGTTTTCACGCAATCCCTCTTCGATGCGGGCCAGGCCGGCTTCGTACTGGCCCGATTCGATCAGGGCGGAAGCTTCATCCCTGGCAATCTGCGCTGAACTGCACGCGGCCAGCCCTGCACAGAGACACAGGCTCATCAGCAAACGGGATTTGTTCATTCCGTACTCCCCACAGACAAGGTCTGAGATAAATGCAGCGGCAGGTAGACCAGGCTCAGTTCCTTATTGGAAATCCGCTCGATCCGCCAGGTTTCGTCGATGACATCCCCTTTGCGCACGACGTATATTTTCTCGCCGTTCTGCAAAAACACCTGCAGATCGGAACGGTCATCCAGCCTGCCGACAAACTGGAAAGGCAACGGCGGTGCAGTGGGGACTTGCACCACCGGAGTAACGACTACCGGTTGTTCAGTGACGGTGCCGAGGGCCGGCTCCGCTTTCCAGCTGCGGGCGGCGAAGAGGTCGCCTGCCGGGCTCAGGTCCTTGATCGGCGCCACTGCTGCGGCGGTCGATGCAGGCGTCGATGTGCCTGGCGTCTTGCCCTTGGTTGGCGTGGCCACGACGGCCACCGCAGGGTCGCTGTCGTCAGCCTGTTTGAAATATTCGGGGAACCAGGCGAGCGCTGCCGCTACACCCAAGAACACCACCCAACCCGCCACTCGTTTGGTATTCATCATGACCTCGACAGATAAAGGGTCATGCGGATTCGCCCGGTCAGGTCGGTATCGGCGATTTTCTTGCGCTGAAACTCCACATCCTCCAGCACCACCGCCGGCAACTGGCCGAGCAAGGCGTGCAGGAAGCGCCGCAGTTGCGGATAGCTGCCACGTACCGGCAGCAGAATCTGATAACGGGCCAGGTGCGTCTTGGGGTCCACGCCCAGGGAGTATTCACCCCGGGACAAGGTGATGCGCTCCTGAGCGGCCAGGGCGTAGATCTTGTCGATGGCCTCGGTGGCCTGAGGCTGGGACGGCAACTTGCTGCGGAAGTCGTCGAGCTGACGCTGCGGCACCACCGGCGCAGCCACGGTGCCGTCTTCGACCTTGGCCAGATACTCGGTGGCTTCGCGAGTCTGCTGGCTGAGGCTCTGCAACGACTCCCAGTCCGGCAGCAACCCGACCAGGCCATAGCCCAGCGCCAGCACCAGCATGCCCAGCCCTGCCAGCCCCGGAACGCCCAGGCCTTGCAGGTATTCGTGGACGATCAATTTAGGGATTTGCATCGCCGATCTCCCAGGTAGCCGACAGGCTGAACTGCACCGGGTGTTCCGGCACGTTGGCGACAATTTCGTGGCTCAGCAGCGACACGTCGGACAGCTCGTCGCTGGCTTCGAGGCGGCGGTGGAAATCGAGCATGGCGTCCAGGTCCAGCGCCTCGGCGCTGATCCGCACCTGGCCCTTGCGGGCGTCCGGGGTCAGGGTTAGCAGGGCAATGTTGTCCCGCGGCATGGCTTCGAGGGTGGCGAACAGGCGCTCCCAAGGGCGGCGCAATTGCTGGGAAACCTTGCGCATTTCGGCCAGGTTCTGCGCCTGCTCGCGGATTTGCGCCGGCGTCAGGCTGAGCTTGGTGCCGGTATCGCCGGTGAGCACCCGCTGGGTGGTTTGCAGGTGGCCTTGCTGTTGCTCGGCCTCGTTATTCAGGTGCTGTTGCACCACAAGGCAAGTCAGTGTCAGCACCACACCACCGGCCAGCAGGCTCCAGCCCAGAGGACCTGCACGACGGCGCGGCTGAAAGTCGAGCATCAGGGGGCGCATGTCAGGCCACCGCCCGAGACATGACGTACAGGCAATCGCGTACGGCTGTCCGGTCTTCTTCGAGGGTGCGCAGATGCACACCGGGCACGTCCGGGTACGAATCGATGCGCGCCGGTGCATGCAGGTAGACATTCAACGGCCGTTCGCTGGTGGAAGCCTGCAACTGGTTTTCACGGCCGATCAGCGCGGTCAGCGCCGCATCGCTGTCGCTGCTGCCGACCGAACGCACCGAGGTCCAGCGCCCTTCCCGGGCCAGCAGCAACACGCTGCGTACCGGTTCGGCGACCACGAACAGGAAGTCCCCGGCATCAAAGCTTTTATCGAAATGGTTGAACGCCGCCATCAGGTAGGGTTGCACCGAACGCAGGCGCAACCCGCGAGCGCTGACCACGGCGCGCAGGCGTTCGAGCAAGTCCTGTGGCAGCGCCGTGGCGATGCGGTCGTAACCGGCGGGTTCGGGCGAGAGCACCAGGCTCCAGGGTTGATTCGGGGCACCGTAGAGGTCTTCGAAACACAGTTGGGCGAAGCTGAGCAATTCGGCCGGGCTGCTGATCTGCTCGCTCCAGGGCACCAGGCAATAGCGGCTGAAATGCCCGGAGATCACCACGGTCAGTTCCGCCCTGGCAACGGCGTGTTCGGCCAGCAAACGGTCGAGGGTATCGAGGGCCACCGTCCAGGCCTGGAAGCCTTCGTCGATGTAGCCGACGCTGCCCAGCCAGTGGGTTGCACCGCCTTGCCGTCGCCCCAGGCCAACACCACTGGCGCCGAGCACGGCGACAAACTGCTCACGAGATAAAAGTGACACGATTGATCTCCTCGAGAGTGGTCCGGCCTTGTTCCACCATTTCCAGCGCCGACTCGCGCAACAGGCGCAAGCCACGTTTGCAGGCAAGGGCCTTGATTTTCGAGATGGGTTGGCGCTCGACGATCATTTGCCGCAGTTCGTCGTCCAGGTGCAGCAGCTCGGCGATCGCGCTACGTCCGCGATAACCGGTGCCCCGGCAATGCCCGCAGCCCTTGCCGTGGACAAACTGGTAGTGAGCGACCTTTTGCGGATCAAGCCCCGAGACCTCCAGCTCTTCTTCTGTCGGGCTGTAAGGGCTGCTGCAGCTGGTACAGACCAGGCGGATCAAACGCTGGGCCAACACGGCATTGAGTGCCGAGACCAGGCTGTAGGGATCGATTTCCATCTGGGTGAAACGGCCAATCACGTCGAACACGTTGTTGGCGTGAATGGTGGTGAACACCAGGTGACCGGTAAGCGCCGATTGCACGGCGATCTGCGCGGTGTCCGGGTCGCGGATTTCACCGACCATGATCTTGTCCGGGTCATGCCGCAGGATCGAGCGCAGGCCTCGGGCGAAGGTCAGGCCTTTCTTCTCGTTGACGGGGATTTGCAGCACGCCCGGCAGTTGATACTCCACCGGGTCTTCAATGGTGATGATCTTGTCCACGCCGTGATTGATCTCGGTGATCATCGCGTACAGCGTGGTGGTCTTGCCGCTACCGGTAGGACCGGTCACCAGCACCATGCCGTAGGGTTCGGCGGCCAGCCGACGCAACTGGCGCAGGGTTTCCTCTTCAAAGCCCAGGGCCTGCAGTTGCACGCCACAGACTTTGTCGGCGAGGTCTTGTTTGTCGAGTACCCGCAGCACCGCGTCTTCGCCGAAGATGCTCGGCATGATCGACACCCGGAAGTCGATCTGCCGGCCACTGATGCCGATCTTGAAACGGCCATCCTGCGGCACGCGTTTTTCGCCGATGTCCAGTTCGGCCATGACCTTGACCCGGGAAATCACTTGCTCGGCGAACTCGCTGCCCTGGATCTTGCTGATGTTGTTGAGCACGCCATCGATCCGGTACTTGATCACCAGGCCGTTGCCGGTGGTGCCGAGGTGGATATCGCTGGCGTGCATTTTCAGCGCGTCATACAGGGTCGAGTTGACCAGTTTGACCACCACGCTGGAGTCTTCGCTGATGCTGGTCAGGGACAGGCTTTGCAGGTTATCGATTTCGGCGCCGGCATCGCTCTGGGCGTTGAGCGACTCCACCGCATGGAAGCTTTCTTCGTGACGCGCCAGGTAGGCCTTCAGGTCATCGGCATGCACCAGGTACAGCGGCGCGCCGTGCAGGCATTCATCGATCCAGGCCAGGCGTGCGCTGTCGAAGGGGTCGGCGAACACACCGATGACCGCATCGTCATGACGCAGCAGGATGAATTCGCGCTTGAGGCATTGGGCCAGGGTCACCCGGTCGAACACCGGGGCGGATTTGAACAGGCTGTCGGTGTCGAGCACCGGGTAATGCAGGGTCATGCCGAGGCATTGAATGAAAGGCATCGGAGCCAGTTCACACAGCCCCGCGAGGGCGTCCAGCATCCGTTCGCCGGAACTGGTGGCCAGGGCTCGGGCCTGGGCCAATTGCTCACTGGTAAAACGAGTCGGTACGCATTCCAGTTGCGCCGGTTCTACGGCAAGGGATAGACGGTCCATGGCTTGCTCTCCAACGCACGGGGCTTTAAGCCCTGTCGGCGCGGCGAGCAATTTCGGCGGGGGCCGGAACGTCTTGTCGCGCCACTACTCCCCGGTGAGCATTTGTTCGTCGTCTGGCGCCATGGAGGCCGATGAACTTTTTCGGCGATCTGCAAGCACCCAACTACCGTCGTACAACTGCAGCGGGAAACTCTCGGTCTTGCTTTGGCGTCGTTCGACGAATCCCTCGCAAGTGCTCACACCCGTTTTGGGTTCGCGCTGCCTGCCCAGAAGATCAAGCACTGCACGGGCCAGCTCCACCAATGGAAACGGTTTGAACAGGATATGGCTGACCCCCAGTTGCCGGGCCCGCTCGCAGACCTCTGCGGTGGGGTGCCCGGTGATCAGCACAAAATGACACTTCCTGTTCCGGCGGACGGCATCGAGCACCTGAAAACCTTCCATATCGGGCAACCGGTAATCGAACACCATCACATCGGGTGCGAAATCGTCTGCTTCAGCGATTCCTTGTGCACCGTCGTGAGCAATCCGGACTTCCAGTGCTTGCGCCTGCAGGTAACCCTGGAGGTTTTCCGCCAGCAACTGTTCGTCATCAACAACCAGTATTTTGTTCAACAAGGTGGACTCCTTGAAACCGCAGGTCCGGGCTTCGAACCTGACGGAGTGCGCGCCCTGACAGGACTAACGCACACTTCATGCCAGGCTCGGCGCCGGTAATTTTAGGTCTTCATGTCCTTGAATTTAAAAACAATGCCTTATTCGTACAGAAATCCAATCCCCCAAAAACGGGGAAAGCGATTGGATTGGCATTGAAGTTTTCTCCCCACTGTTGGGGAAACCCCCTATTCATCGTCAACTCGCTCGATTCGATAGCGCGACCGCAATGGCGCCAATACCCTCATTTCGGTTAAGCGTAGCCGCGCGGTTTCGACAGTGGAAGCGTCTGCACCGGGCGTTGCCTTGATCAGGATATGCCCGGGCCATTGCTGCACCAAGCCACGGGCACCCACAGCGTCAGCAGGACCAGTAAAGCGTTGAATTTCATGATCGGCCTCCGGTCAGGGCGTGGCAGCAATGGGTTTATAGGGGGCGACCAGATAGAAACGCTGGGCCGGCAGATCCACCGTGACGATATGGGCACCGCGCAAGCCCAGGCGCCGCCCCGGACCAAAGCTGATCAGCGGCGTCAGCCCGGTATCGAAATCATGCAAGCCTTCCAGGGCACTGACCAGCTTTTCGCGACTGGCATCCCGCCCGGCCTGCCTCATGCCTTCGCTGAGCAGCATCATCGAACTGAACGCACCCACTTGCAGCACCGCGTGCTGGCCGCCGAGGCCCTGGTGTTCGCGCAACTGGGTCAAGGCCTGGCGCCCGGCCAGGGTCCAGTCGCTTGGCACGAACGGATAGGCCAGGAACACCCGTCGGGAAAATCCGCTGGGCACCTGCATCAGATTGCCCGCCACCTGGTTCGAGGCGGCGAACAGGTAAGGCACCTGCCCCGCCGTTTGCAAGCGCTCGGCCAGACGACTGAAGCCGCTGCTGCTGCCCAGGTAAAACACCGAGCGCGACCCCAAGGGAAAATCATCCCTGGTCGGGTCGTAGGCTTGCAGGCGCACCTTTTGCCAGGCGTGCCCCTGCAAGTACTGGCTGAGTTCCTGCGCCGCCAGCCGTTGGCCCGATTCTTCCGGGTAGGCGATCAGCGTCGGCCCCTGAAGCACCCGCAAGCTGGCACCGGCGTAGTCGGCCAAGGCGATCAATTGCTCGCGAAGCCCCGGCAGCGGTTCGAATATCTGCGGGCTGGTGTGGGGCGTGCCCTGCAACGACAGCGGCCCGATCAGGGGAATGCCGGCCTGTTCCAGGCGCATGGCGAAGTCTACGTCCAATGCCGGCGCCAGCGGTGCAATCAGGGCAAACACCTGCTCTTCATCGATCAACCGGTCCAGCGCCTTCTCGGCACTGGCGCGATCGTCGCCGGGGTCGAGGATGGTCAGGCGCAACTGCCGGCCATGAATTCCGCCAGCCTCATTGATACGCGCCACGCAGCCGTTGAGTACCGCCGCCACCGTGACGCCCTCGTCGCTCAATGGCCCGGTGCCCGGCAACAACGTGCCCAGGTGCAGGATGTCGGGCATCAGGCCCGGGTCGCGGTCTTCGGTGAGGCGCTTGAGGTACGCCGTGAGGTTGCGTTGATCGTTCATCGACAACATGAACCGTGGCATCGCCGGATCGAGCCGATTGTTGCCGGGGTCGCGCCCCTCCTGCACCGCCCGCGCCAGGGTACTGTCGCTGTAGGCCGGATAACTGCGGCCGTTGATGTGTTGCTGGCCATGGCTGCCGGCCAGCCGCGACCATCTCAGGTCCGGCGGTCGCACCCCGCCTTCCGGGCGCCCGAGGCCATCTTCGCCGTGACAACTGGCACATGGCAGGCTGGTTGCCGGCAGCACCATGTCCGTTGCACCGACCCGGACCATGATCGGTTCGCCGCTGGCCGACACACCTTCGCGGTACAACCGCTTACCGGCACTTTCACTGAGACTCAGCGGCAACGCCTGGGCGGTGAGCGTGATGCCGCCGAAGAGGAGCAGGCCAAGGACCAGGGCAGTATTCATGGCCGTGACTCAGCGACCGGCATTGTCAGCAACTGCAAGTGCTGGGCAATGGCGGCGGCCGGGACATCGGGACGGATTTCGCTCCAGCGCTTGTTCGCCACATCTGCGACGATCAACGGGGTGGAGTGCTGCTCGGGAGGCGGCACGATCTGGTCGATGCGGCCCAATACAAGGTCCATTTGCACCTTGTCGCCGGGAAGAAAAAACCAGTGGGGCTCATCGACGCCCTGTTTCAAGGTGTAAGCCTTGAGTACCGCCGGGGTGTCCCGCAGCGGATCACTGGTAAGGGAGATAAAGGTGATGCCGTCGGCGTTGTCGCCCGGCACCTCACGCACTTCTTCGAGCTTGCGGGTAATCAGCGGGCAGGCATCGTTGAAACAGATGCTCAGGGCGACCCCGTCGATGGCTCTCATGGCTGATGCTCCATGGCGATGGCGGTGTGCTTGGCGTGGGTGTTGCGTTCACCACTGAGCTTCTCGACTGCACGGGCCAGTTCCGTCGGGTCGGTGAAACCGTAGTAGCGGGTCCAGAAACGGCTGTTGCCATCCCCCACCAGAATCAGCGGCGAGTGGTTCTTGAAGTTACCGCTGTAGGCGCCCAGGCCCTTGAGAGTGGCATCGACCGACTGCGGCGAACCGGTCAGCCAGCTCCAGCCCGGCCCCGTTTGAAAGGTGCGGGCGTAGTCGTTCAGGCGTTGGGGATCATCACGCTGCGGGTCGATGCTGATCGACACCAGTTGCACTTCGGTGCCGACCCGCGCCCCCAACTGTTTCTGCACCTTGCCCATGATCGAGGACACCACCGGGCAGACCGTGGTGCAGCTGGTGTAGATGAAGCCCATGACCACGATCTTGTTTCTCACCAGGTCTTTTTCCAGGCTGACGACCTGGCCGTTCTGGTCCAGCAGGGTCACGTCGGCAAACTTGATCCGGGCGATCTCCGGGCTGGCGGTACTGGTCGACATGTCGTGCCCGTCGTGCTCGTCCGCCGAGTGAGCCAGCGCCTGCCCGATACCGATGGCCAACAGGCAGAACGTCAGCAGGCATCGATGTGCGAATCGGTTCATGTCAGCTTCCTCTCAGGGGGTATCGCCGGGTATGACCCGAACACCTGGCGCAATGCCGGACAAGGGTTGGCCGGAGGCTTTGTCCGTCACACGAAATTGCACATCGGCAACGCCCCCCTCACGCAGTACACCGTCCTTGGCCGGGGGCTTTACATCAAGGGCCACCGAAACCCCGTCACGCGCCAGCGTCTGGTTGCTCCAGGTGTCGGGCAAGGCGACTTCGCTGAGCACAGTCGGGGGCTTGGTCCGCCATACCCCGAACCCGATCAACGTCACTCCAAGAATCAGCGCGCTGCCCGCGATTGTGATGGTCCTGTCCATAACAACATTCCTCTTTACCGATCTGTTCCTGCCTTGCCCGACCCTTGTGGGAGCGAGCTTGCTCGCGATGGCTGCTTTGCAGTCGCCAGCGATGTCGACTGCCAGTCCGCTATAGCGAGCAAGCTCGCTCCCACAGAGGGAAGGCCAGCAGGTTCTGCAGCTTGAAGATCAGGCAATCGCCGGTAGCTACCCGAAGCAAATTGATCAAGGACGGAGCGTGGGAAATGCCGATCATGAACTCGGGCCTCGCTTCGGGTTATCAGGGAATGCTTCTCGACAATTCGTCTGGAGCAATCCGCATGCCACAAAAAAATACGTTATTAATCAGCAGGTTATATTCACGACTTGATAAGCCGGGGGATATTCCCCACCCAATCCCCCCAATTACTCGCCGGGGCCACCATTCCCCACTATTGGGGAAAACTACCCCGGGGTTTCGATCACAGCGGCTCGTCTGCGGACAACCCCTGCAAAAGCCGATACTGGTTCAGCACGCTGGGCACATAACGCTGGGTTTCGGCGAACGGCGGGACCACGTTGCCCCGGCTGAGCACCGCTTGCGGGCCGGCGTTATAGGCCGCCACGGCGAGGCGGATATCGTTGTCGAACATCGTCATCAGCCGTTTGAGATAGCGGGCGCCGCCCTGGATGTTGGCCTTGGGGTCGTAGACGTTGGTCACCCCCATTTCGCGGGCGATGGCGGGCATCAGTTGCATCAGTCCGCGAGCGCCCTTGGGCGAGGTAGCGCGGGCGTTATAACGGGATTCGGTCTTGATCACCGCGTGTAGCAGCGCCGCCGGCAGTTCGTTGGCCGTGGCCGCCGCCGACACCAGCTCGGCATAGGGTTGCGCGGCGATCATCTGCGGCTGCTGGTCGAGGCTGACGACCGCCGCATCGGGCTCATGGATCACCCGTTCATAGTGGCGACCGGGGCGGTGGACATTGGACAGGACATAGCTGCCGTTGGCGTCCACGGAAACAAACACGTCGGCCTGTGCGGCGCCGGTCAACACAAGAAGACCCAGCAACCCGGTGGTGAGTGATTTCATTGTTATACCTCCCCTTCCCGGCCCCGAAAATTGGGGATATTGCCCCAAAGGCCAGTCGTGGATCAGCCATACGCAAGCACTGTGCCGTAAGTGAGAAGGCGCATGGCACGGGGGGTGCAGAAGGATCACCAATCGTGAGCATGGCAATTGCATGCAGCTACATAGCAACTACATAGCGACTACCTGGCAACTCTGCTGCCGACGCTTATGAGGTCATCATGAAACAGCGACTGCGTTATGCCCGGCGAACCCAAAGCGGGTTCACCCTGCTAGAACTGCTGGTGGTACTGGTGGTGCTGGGGTTGTTGGCCGGCATCGTGGCGCCGAAGTATTTCGCCCAACTCGGCCGTTCCGAAGTGAAAGTGGCCAAGGCGCAAATAGAAGGCTTGAGCAAAGCCCTGGACCTTTACCGCCTGGAAGTCGGCCATTACCCGTCGACCGAACAGGGCTTGCAGGCGCTTGTCACTGCCCCCGCCGACGAACCGCACTGGACCGGCCCGTACCTGCAGAAAAAACTCCCGCAAGACCCGTGGGGCCGCAACTACACCTATCGCTATCCCGGTGAAAACAGCGAGTACGACCTGTCGTCCATGGGCAAGGACGGGCAGCCCGGTGGCGAAGGCGAGAACGCCGAAGTCACCAACTGGAACTGACGGGAATAGCGACCATGCGCTTTCATCTCAAAGCCGTCGGCAAGGCCGGTGTCGTAGCCATGACCGTCGAGGCACAGGGGCAAAGCGAAGCCAGGCGCATCGCCGAAGACCAGGGCCTGCGGGTTGTCAGCCTGCACGCCGAGCGGCATTGGCGCGCATTGCGTCTCAGGCAACGCGAGACCTTCAACCTGGTGTTGTTCAGCCAGGAACTGACCACGTTGCTCAATGCCGGCCTGCCGTTGATCGATGCGCTGGAAAGCCTGGCGGAAAAGGAAAGCGCGCCACAAGCCCGCAAAACCTTGAGCGAACTGGTTCGCCTGCTTTACGAGGGCAAATCGTTTTCCCAGGCATTGAGCCAGCTGTCGGCCGTGTTCCCCCCGCTGTACGTTGCACTGGTGCAGTCCAGTGAAAAGACCGGTGCCGTGGGCGATGCCCTGGGCCGCTATGTCAGCTATCGCCAGCGCATGGACGAGGTTCGCCAGAAGATCGTCAGCGCTTCGATCTACCCCATGCTGTTGCTGGTGGTGGGTGGTGGCGTGGTGTTGTTTTTGATGGGTTATGTCGTACCGCGCTTCAGCCTGGTGTTTGAAGGGCTGGGGTCGAACTTGCCATGGTTGTCGCAGATCCTGATGAGCAGCGGCATGTTCCTTCACGCCCACCAGGGCGAATTCTTCGGTGGCTTGCTGGCCGTTATCGTCGCCCTCGCCCTGCTCCAGCGCCAACCGGCCTTTCGTCGGGGACTGGACCGCCTGATCGAAAAACTCCCGGCAGTACATCAGCGCATCTTCATGTATGAACTGGCGCGTTTCTACCGTTCGCTGGGGATTCTGCTGCAAGGCGGCATTCCCCTGGTCACCGCCATGGGCATGGTCCGCGGCTTGCTCTCCGTCGCCTCCCGCGCGCGTCTGGACCAGGCCTGCGAGCGGGTGCGCGAGGGGCAATCGCTCTCTGCCGCGCTGGAACTCAATCACCTGGTGACCCCCGTGTCCCTGCGACTGCTGCGCGCCGGCGAACAGTCCGGCAACCTCGGGCAGATGATGGAGCGCAGCGCCGACTTCTACGACGAAGAAATCAGCCGCTGGATCGAATGGTTCGTGCGGCTGTTCGAACCCTTGCTCATGACCTTCATCGGCCTGTTGATCGGGGTGATCGTTATCCTGATGTACATCCCGATTTTCGAACTGGCCTCAAGCATTCACTGACCCTTGGGAAGAGGGCCCGGCTGTAAATTGAATTCTTTTTCAACGTTCCAGCCGAATAAATCCGTGCGTTGAGCTGTTCATCAGGTTCCCACGGGAAAAAAAGCAGCACATTGCAATGTTCATCAACGTTCCAATCTGAATAAAAAGACGGAGAACGACATGCTCATCAATAAGCTTTTACTGGCAGTAGCTATTGGCGCGGTTCTGTCGGCGTCTACCGTATTGATTCCGGACAGCCTGTCCGGAGTTTCCAGTGCTCAGGCCAAGGAAGGGGGTAGTGGCGGTGGTGGTGGCGGAAGTGGTGGTGGAGGTGGAGGCGGTGGTAGCGGTGGTGGAGGCGGCGGCAGTGGCGGTGGCGGCGGCGGTAGCGGTGGTGGAGGCGGCAGTGGCAGCGGCGGCGGCCATAGCGGCGACCATGGCAGCAACAGTGGCCATGGCAGTGCCAACAGCGGTTCGGGCCACTCCGGATCGGCCTCGTCCTCAGGACGCGGCGGTACTCATGATGAACCCGGCGACGACCGCGGCGTCCATGCCAATGGCGAGCCCGGCGATGACCGCGGCGTCCATGCCAATGGCGAACCCGGCGATGACCGTGGCGTCCATGCCAATGGCGAAC
>NZ_AKJM01000138.1 GCF_000282335.1 Pseudomonas sp. GM48 | reverse complement strand
TCGCGAAGGCGGTGTGTCAGACAACATCTATCGTGACTGACACTCCCTCTTCGCGAGCAAGACCGCTCCCACAGGTTTTGTCTCTGTTCTGTCAGATACGGAACTGTCCGACCAGGCTGCCCAGGCGCTGACCGAGGTCGGCCAGGCTGCGGGAGGTTTGCGCACCGAGTTGGGTTTCGTCGGCGACGTTGTCCACGGCCACGGCAATCTGATGCACGCTGCGGTTGATCTCTTCAGCCACGGCGGTCTGTTCTTCAGCGGCGCTGGCGATCTGTGCGTTCATCGAATTGATGGTCGCGATCAACTGGGCCATGGTGTCCAGCGAAGCCCCCGCTTCGTTGGCCTGGGCCGAGGTACCGTCGCCGGCCTCGCTGGAGCGACGCATCGCCTCCACTGCCGACTGGGTGCCCGCCTGCAGGCGGTCGATCATGCCCTGGATTTCCTGAGTGCTGATTTGCGTGCGGCTGGCCAGCGCCCGCACTTCATCGGCCACCACCGCAAAACCGCGCCCGGCCTCGCCGGCGCGAGCGGCTTCGATGGCCGCGTTGAGCGCCAGCAAATTGGTCTGCTCGGCAATCGAGCGGATCACCCCGAGCACGCTGACAATCGACGATACGTCTTTTTGCAGGCTGTCCAGGGACACGCCGCTGTTGCGGATGTCGTCCACCAGGGCATGGATCTTCTCGATGCTGCCGGCCACCACACGCTTGGCCGCCTGACCTTCTTCGTCGGTCTGCTGGGCAGCCACCGCGGCATTCTGTGCGCTCTTGGCCACTTCCTGGGCCGCCGCCGACATTTCGTTGATCGCCGTAGCCACCTGATCGGTCTCATGGCGCTGACGTTCCATGGCCTGATCCGAGCGATGCGCCTGGTCGGACACCTGACTCACCAGCCCGGTCAGTTGCGAGGTCATTTCGGTGATCTGGCGCACCAGGCCGTGGATCTTGTCGACGAAGCGGTTGAACGAGCCAGCCAGCTCGCCCAGCTCGTCCTGACTGGTGATGGTCAGACGGCGGGTCAGATCACCCTCGCCTGCCGCGATGTCGTCGAGGTTGGTCTTCATCAAATGCAGCGGACGCAGAATGGTGTTGGCCAGCAACATCCCGGCAGCGGCGATCACCAGCAGCACCACGACCGCCACACCGACGATACTCAGCACCATGCCTTGCATGCGCTCCTGGACCTTGGCTTCGACCACGGCCACTTGCGCCTCGATGCCGTCGAGGTTGACCGAGGTGCCGAAGGCCATGTCCCATTTCGGCAGGTATTCGGTGTAACCGAGCTTGGGCACCAGTACCTGGGTGTTGCCGGGCAAGGGCGAGCTGTATTGCAGATAGTGCGTACCGTCCCTGGCGACTTTCACCAGGTCGCGGTTGACGTAGACACCGTTCGGGTCGCGGTTGTCCTTGAAGCTCTGGCCCACGCCTTCCGGGCTATTGGCCTTGAACAGGCGCACGGTGTTGGAGTCGTAGCCGAAGAAATAACCGTCCTTGCCATAGGTGATGCTCGACAGCAGCTTGATCACCTGGGCCCGCGCTGCCACGTCGCCAGGGGCGGCCGCGTCGTAAAGCGGCTTGATCGTGGTCATGGCCACCGCCACGTAGCTTTGCAGGGTTGCCTTGGCATCGCTGAGCAAACGCTCGCGGGTTTGCTCGACTTCATTGCGGGCCTGTTCCTGCAGAATGAACAGCGTGGTCAGGCTGATGACCAGCGCAAACAGCAACACCGGGAGGACGGCAAGGGACAGGACTTTGGCCTTGAGGCTCATGCGCATGACGTTCACTCTTTTTATTTTATTGGCGTGGGTAAAAGCTTTAACGGCACGCCGGGGCAAAAGTTGAACGCGGTCAGTCGGACCACTGTAGATCCCTTGTGGGAGCGGGCTTGCTCGCGAAGAGGGAGTGTCAGTCACTATAAATGTTGTCTGACACGCCGCCTTCGCGAGCAAGCCCGCTCCCACAGGGATTTCGGGGTTATAGGACCATCGCCGCCGCCCAGCCAAACACCAGCAGCGGCAGGTTGTAGTGCAGGAAAGTCGGGACCACAGTGTCCCAGATGTGATGGTGCTGGCCGTCGATGTTCAGGCCGGAGGTCGGGCCCAGGGTCGAGTCCGAAGCCGGCGAACCGGCGTCGCCCAGGGCTCCTGCCGTGCCGACGATGCATACGATCGCCAACGGGCTGAAGCCCAGTTGCACGCACAGCGGCACGAAAATGGCCGCCAGAATCGGCACAGTGGAGAACGAAGAGCCGATGCCCATGGTCACCAACAACCCCACCAGCAACATCAGCAAGGCGCCGATGCCCTTGCTGTGATCGATGTACGACGCCGACGACTCGACCAGCGTCTGCACCTCACCGGTGGCCTTCATCACTTCGGCAAACCCGGAGGCTGCGATCATGATGAAACCGATCATCGCCATCATTTTCATGCCTTCGGTGAACAGGTCGTCGGTGTCACGCCATTTGACGATGCCCGACACCGAAAAAATCAGGAAACCGGCCAGTGCACCGATAATCATCGAATCCAGCAACAACTGAATAATGAACGCCGCCGCGATGGCCACGCCGGCCACCATCAGGCTAAGCGGGTTGTATTGCACCGCCACTTGCTCGACCTGTTCGATCCTTGCCAGGTCGTAGACCCGCTTCTTGCGGTAGCTGACAAACGCGATCAGCAGGCCCGCCACCATGCCCAGGGCCGGGATGCCCATGGCGTGGGTCACATTAATGCCGCTGATGTCCACACCGCTGCGGGCGACGTTGGCCAGCAGGATCTCATTCAGGAAGATGTTGCCGAAGCCCACCGGCAGGAACATGTACGGCGTGATCAGGCCGAAGGTCATCACACAGGCGATCAGTCGACGGTCCAGTTGCAGCTTGGTCAGCACATATAGAAGTGGCGGCACCAGCAACGGAATAAAGGCGATATGAATCGGCAGGATGTTCTGCGAGGCGATGGCCACCACCCACAGTAACCCGATCAACAGCCATTTGACCTGCCCGCCACCGTTGGCGTGCTGGCGGTCGACCATCGCCAGCGCCTTGTCGGCAAGGGCGTGGGCCATGCCGGACTTGGCAATGGCCACGGCGAAAGCACCGAGCAAGGCGTAGGACAACGCCACCGTCGCCCCACCACCGAGACCACTGTTGAAGGCCTTGAGGGTCGCGTCGATGCCCAGGCCACCGGTCAAGCCACCCACCAGCGCACCGACGATCAGGGCGATTACCACATGCACGCGGGACAGGCTGAGGATCAGCATGATGCCAACCGCGGCAATTACTGCATTCATTGTCTTTACCTCTGGGCAAGCGAAAAGAGTCCGGCCGGCAGTCTGCGTGAGCCGCCAGCGGATAAAGGAATGGGTTTTATTAGAGGGCGCGCACTGTGCCGCAGAGTGGGCGCGGTGTCAAAGCACCCGCGCCCTAAGGATATGTAACGGCGTGTGATGACCTGTGGCGAGGGAGCTTGCTCCCGCTCGATTGCGCAGCAATCGCAAGCTCTATTAATCGGGCTTATCTGGATGAATGCCGGGGCCGCTTCGCGCCCCAGCGGGAGCAAGCTCCCTCGCCACAAAAAACTGCAGCAGTCTTATTTGAACGGTTGAATAAAGAAAACCTGATCCCGGCCGCTACAGTGCAAAGCCTCAGATATTTATCGAATAAGGACGTCTCCATGTCGCTCAGACAACTTTCCATTCAATGGAAAATCACCCTGCTGGCCGGGCTCTGCCTGGCGGGCATCGTGACCCTGCTGGTGGGTCTTTCGCTGTACCGCATGGAGCACAGTTCCGAGCTGGTGAAAGCCTCGAGCATGGAGATGCTGACCGAAGCGGCTCAGGCGCGGATCGAGTCCCAGGGCGAAAACCAGGCACTGGGGATTCGCCAGCAGTTCATGGACGCCTATCAGTACGGCCACGGCTTCTCGCGGCAGGTGTTGTTCCTGCGTGAACAGGCCGAGAAGCGTTTTCTCGATGCCTTCGACCTGCGCGAAGACCTGACCCGCCAGGTCAAGTCAGCCCTGCAAGCCAACCCGGAGCTGCTCGGCCTGTCCCTGGTGTTCGAACCCAATGGGCTGGACGGCAAGGACGAACTGTTCACCGGCCAAGCCGAACTGGGCAGCAACGAAAAGGGCCGTTTCGCCCTGTACTGGTCGCAGCCGACGCCGGGCAAAGTGACGTCCATGGCGCTGCCGGAAAAGGACATGGCCGACACCAGCACCGGCCCCAGCGGCGAAGCGGCCAACGCCTGGTTCACCTGCCCGCGCAGCACGCTCAAGCCGTGCGTGATCGAACCCTACTTCTATGAGATCGACGGCCAGAACGTGCTGATGACCAGCATCGTTTTCCCGCTGATGGTCAACGGCAAAGTCATCGCCTCGCTGTCGGTGGACATCAACCTCAACAGCCTGCAAGCGGTCAGTCTGGGCGCGAGCAAGAAACTCTATGACGGCCAGACCAGCGTCAGCATCATCAGCCCGGCCGGTTTGCTCGCCGGCTACAGCCCGGACGCCAGCAAACTCAGCCAGCGCCTGGATGCCGTGGACAAGGCCAGCGGTGCCGAACTGCTGCGCATGCTCGCTGCCAGCAGCAAAACCACCAGCCTGAACAGCAATCAGCAACTGAAAGTGCTGGCTCCGTTCCAGCCGATTCCCGGCGGCAAGTCCTGGGGGGTGTTGCTCGACGTGCCGGAGAAGGTCCTGGTCGGCCCGGCCGAAGCCCTGAAAAAGCAACTGGATGACAGCAACACCGCCGGTACGCTGGTCGAGCTCGGCCTGGGGGTACTCGCCGCGCTGCTTGGCCTCATGCTGGTGTGGCTGATGGCCCGCAGTGTGACCAAACCGATCCTCGGCGTGGCGCACATGCTCGAAGACATCGCCAGCGGCGAAGGTGACCTGACCCGTCGCCTGGCCTACGACAAGAAAGATGAACTGGGCCAGTTGGCCGGCTGGTTCAACCGTTTCCTCGACAAGCTGCAACCGATCATTGCCGAAGTGAAACGCTCGGTGCAGGACGCCCGCAGCACGGCAGATCAGTCGTCCGCCATTGCCACCCAGACCAGCGCCGGCATGGAGCAACAATATCGGCAGGTCGATCAGGTGGCGACCGCGTCCCATGAAATGAGCGCCACGGCCCAGGATGTCGCCCGCAGCGCCGCGCAAGCGGCCCATGCTGCGCGGGATGCCGATCAGGCGACCCGACAGGGTCTGACCGTGATCAACCGCACCACCGCCAGCATCGATAATCTCGCCGCCGACATGAGCGCGGCCATGGTCCAGGTCGAAGGCCTGGCAGCCAACAGCGAGCAAATCGGCACCGTGCTGGAAGTGATCCGTGCGATTGCCGAGCAGACCAACCTGCTGGCCCTCAACGCCGCGATCGAAGCGGCCCGTGCCGGTGAAGCCGGGCGTGGATTCGCCGTGGTCGCCGATGAAGTGCGCAACCTGGCGCGGCGTACCCAGGAGTCTGTCGAAGAAACCCGCCTGGTGATCGAACAACTGCAAAGCGGTACCCAGGATGTGGTGGGTTCGATGAACAACAGCCATCGTCAGGCCCAGGGCAGTGTCGAACAGGTTGGCCAGGCCGTGACGGCACTGCGCCAGATCGGTGACGCGGTGACCGTGATCAACGACATGAACATGCAGATCGCCAGCGCCGCCGAAGAGCAAAGCGCAGTGGCCGAGGAGATCAACAACAACGTGGCGACCATTCGCGATGTGACCGAGTCGCTGTCGGGCCAGGCGAATGAATCGGCGCGGGTCAGCCAGTCGCTCAATAGCCTGGCGAACCAGCAGCAGAGTCTGATGGATCAGTTCCGCGTTTAAGCGGCGCGGAGCCCTTGTGGGAGCGGGCTTGCTCGCGAATGCAGTGTGTCAGACGCAATCTTTGCTGACTGATGCACCGCATTCGCGAGCAAGCCCGCTCCCACATTTATTTCTGCGCCCCGCTCAATGAAGTGATGGCGAGTGGATATCTGCGGGATCGTGATTATGCTTCTAGGAACCTTGCAACGTTTCAAGGCGTCAACCTGTATGCAAGACCCGTAATCCGATGACATCAGTCCCAGGGCCTGGGTAGGGTAAGTGTTAGTGGGAACTCCGGCCTACAACAAGAGCAAGACGGAGAAAACTCATGGCAGCAATCGACAATGCAACCACGGGCAGCGCGCCCCACCACGGGATCACCAGGGAGGAGCGCAAGGTCATCTTCGCCTCATCCCTGGGCACCGTGTTCGAATGGTACGACTTTTACCTGTACGGCTCCCTTGCGGCGATCATCGCCAAGCACTTCTTCGCCGGTGTCAACGAAACGACTTCCTTCATCTTCGCCCTGCTCGCCTTCGCCGCAGGCTTCGCCGTTCGGCCCTTCGGCGCCATCGTGTTCGGTCGGCTGGGCGACATGATCGGGCGCAAACACACCTTCCTCATCACCATCGTGATCATGGGCGTCTCCACGGCCGTGGTGGGTTTGCTGCCGGGCTACGCGACCATCGGCGTAGCCGCGCCGATCATTCTGATCAGCCTGCGCCTGCTGCAAGGCCTGGCGCTGGGCGGTGAGTATGGCGGCGCAGCGACCTATGTGGCCGAACATGCGCCCAAGGGCAAACGCGGCTACTTCACCTCGTGGATTCAGACGACAGCCACCCTCGGCCTGTTTCTGTCACTGCTGGTGATCCTCGCCTGCCGTACCGTGCTGGGCACTGAAGCCTTCGAGGCCTGGGGCTGGCGGATTCCATTCCTGCTGTCGATCCTGTTGTTGATTGTCTCGGTGTACATCCGCCTGCAGCTCAGCGAGTCGCCGGTGTTCCAGAGAATGAAAGCCGAAGGCAAGTCCTCCAAGGCACCGTTGACCGAATCCTTCGCACGTTGGGACAACCTCAAGATCGTGATCATGGCCCTGCTCGGTGGCACCGCCGGCCAGGCCGTGGTCTGGTACACCGGGCAATTCTATGCGCTGTTCTTCCTGCTGCAGACGCTGAAAATCGACCCGCAGACCGCCAACTTGCTGATTGCCGGCTCGCTGCTGATCGGCACACCGTTCTTTGTCCTGTTCGGCAGCCTGTCCGACCGCATCGGTCGCAAAGGCATCATCATGGCCGGCTGCATTATCGCGGCACTGACTTACTTCCCGATCTTCCATGCGTTGACCCAATACGGTAACCCCGACGTGTTCATTGCACAGGAGAAAAACCCGGTCTCGGTAATCGCCAATCCTGGCCAGTGCTCGTTCCAGTTCGACCCGGTGGGCAAGGCCAAATTCACCAGTTCCTGTGACCTGGCCAAGACCGTGCTGGCCAAAAGGGCCATCCCCTACAAGAACGTGAACGCCGAGCCGGGCGCCGTTGCGCAAGTCCGCATCGGCGAGAAAGTGCTCGAGAGCTTCGAGGGCACCGGCATGCCGGCCGCCGACTTCAAGGCCAAAAACGACGCCTTTACCGCCGCGCTCGCCACCGCCCTCAAGGAGGCCGGGTACCCCGAGAAGGCCGACCCGGCCAAGACCAACTACCCGATGGTGTTGCTGCTGCTGACGATCCTGGTGGTCTACGTGACCATGGTCTACGGCCCGATTGCCGCGTGGTTGGTGGAATTGTTCCCGGCGCGCATCCGCTACACCTCGATGTCGTTGCCCTACCACATTGGCAACGGCTGGTTCGGCGGCTTCCTGCCGACGGTGGCGTTCGCCATGGTGGCGGCCACGGGGGATATCTACTACGGGCTGTGGTATCCGATCGTCATCGCGGTGATGACGGCCGTGCTGGGTATTTTCTTCATGCCGGAAACCAAGGATCGGGAGATTCATCACACCTGAGACCTGCCAGCCAATCAGTGAACCCCCTGTGGGAGCGGGCTTGCTCGCGAAGGCGGAGTGTCAGCAGACATTTTTATCGACTGACGCTCCGCCTTCGCGAGCAAGCCCGCTCCCACAATGGATCTCAGTGTTTGGGTAATTCGATGACGACTTTCAACCCGCCCCACTCGCTCTCCAGCAGCGATAACTTGCCACCCCAGGTATCAACGATGTCCCGAACGATACCCAGTCCCAGGCCATGCCCGTCTCTTTGCTCATCCAGCCGCGTACCTCGGCTGAACACCTGATCACGGCGGTCTTCGGGGATGCCCGGGCCGTCGTCCTCAACGCTGAGTTCGAATCCCCCGGCGGTCTCGACAACACTCAGCCGGATTTCGGCGTCCGCCCATTTGCAGGCGTTGTCGAGCAAATTGCCCAGCAGTTCCAGCAGGTCTTCGCGATCCCAGGGCAACTGCAAACCGGCCGGAGCGCGGTAGCTTAGCGCCAGGTGTTCGCCGTGGATCATGTTCAAGGTTGCCAGCAATCCCGGCAGTTCGGCGTCGCAATCGAACAGTGCGCCCGGCAGTGCATCGCCGGACAAGCGTGCGCGATTGAGTTCGCGATTGAGCCGTTGCTCGACCTGTTGCAGTTGTTCCTTGAGGACTTTGCGCAGTTGCGGGTGGGCCTCAAGCTGCTCACTTGAGGCCAGGCTCAACAACACCGCCAGCGGTGTCTTCAGGGCATGGCCGAGATTGCCCAAGGCGTTGCGCGAACGCTTGAGGCTGTCTTCGGTGTGGGCCAGCAAGTGGTTGATCTGCGCCACCAGTGGCTCCAGTTCCACCGGCACCTGATCATCGAGTTGCGAGCGCTGGCCCTGTTGCAACTGCGCGATCTGTTCGCGCGCCTGTTCCAGCGGGCGCAAGGCGCGGCGCACGGTGATCCGTTGCAACAACAGAATCAGCAGCAGCCCTGTCAACCCGAGGCCCAACCCAACCTGTTGCATACGCCGGAAGCTCTCGCGTATCGGCGTGTAATCCTCGGCGACACTGATGGAGATCGGCAGCCCCAAACGCCGATAGTCCGTACGCAGCACCAGCAACTGTTGCCCTTCCGGCCCCAGTTGCAGGTTGCCGTGCAGGCCGGGGTGATCGAGCGTCGGCAGTTCCTGATCCCATAACGAACGGGAACGCCAATGCCCGTCAGCAAAATCGATGCGGAAATAGTGCCCGGAAAACGGTCGCTGATAGGCCGGTGACAGGCGTCGTTCATCCAGTTGCAAGCCTTGCGGACCGCGCACCAGCGCCGCCAGCAGGCTCTCGCTGTCATTGCGCAACCCGGCTTCGAGGTAGCGCTGCAAACCCATTTCGAACAGCCACAGGCTGGTTTGCGCCAGCACCAGGCCAACGACCAGCATCACGCTGATCAGGCCCAGGCTCAGGCGGCGCTGGATCGATCTCACCGGGTTTGCCCGCCGAACAGGTAGCCCTGGCCACGACGGGTTTCGATCACGCTTTTGCCGAGTTTGCGCCGCAAGTGGTTGACGTGGACTTCCAGCACATTGGAATCACGCTCGGTTTCACCGTCGTAGAGGTGTTCGGCGAGGTGGCTTTTGGAGAGGATCTGCTCAGGGTGCAACATGAAATAACGCAACAGGCGAAACTCTGCAGCCGTCAGCTGAATGTCCGCACCGTCGCGGGCAACACACTGGCGACCTTCATCCAGATGCAGCCCGGCGGCCTGGAGCGTCGGCTGGTTGACCTGGCCATGGGAGCGGCGCAGCAACGCCTGGATGCGCAAATGCAGTTCTTCGGGATGGAATGGCTTGGTCAGGTAATCGTCGGCGCCAGCCTTGAGGCCTTCGATGCGTTCGGCCCAGGAACCACGGGCCGTCAGGATCAGCACCGGCGCGGCCAGACCCGCCGCGCGCCATTGCGCCAGCACCTCAAGCCCCGGCACGCCCGGCAAACCGAGGTCGAGGATGATCAGGTCATAAGGCTCAGTACTGCCCTGATGTACTGCGTCGCGACCGTCGGCCAGCCAGTCCACTGCGTAACCCTGGCGGTTGAGACCGGCCAGCAGTTCATCGGCCAGGGGCACATGGTCTTCCACCAGAAGCAAACGCATGGATCAATCTTCCTTGTCTTTGAGTAAACGGCCGGTGGTGGCATCGATGCCCAGCTCGCGGACCACGCCCTCAGGGCTCAGCAGCTCGACTTCATAAAAGTAGACGTCGTGTTTTTCTTCGAGCTCGGCTTCCAGCAGTTTCGCGCCGGGGTAGCGATCCATTGCCTGCTGCAGCAGTTGCTCCAGCGGCAGGATCACACCTTGTTGACGCAGGCGCAGGGCTTCATCCTGATCCAGGTCACGGGCCATCACTGCCGAGCAAAATGCCAGAAGCACCAGCGCCATCCGCCCGCCGGTGCATCGATTGAGCAAAAACACCTTCATTACCAATCCTGATGATCCTTGAGAAACTGCCCGCTGACAGCGTCTAATTCCGCGTCCCAGTCGATGCCCTGAGGATCGCGCAGCTCTACTTTGTACAGGTAGCAGCCCGGACTCACTGACGGTGGAACCCGGATGCCTGGCCACCGCGCTGGCATTGAGTGTCTCGAAAGGCACAATGGTACCAGCGTGGCGCAATCTCAGCGCTTCGTGCGGGCCAGGTTACCGGGTGTGGGCGACACCTTAACCGGATCAACTTAATTGAAACTGAATGGCCATCACGGCTGACAGCGCAATCCCCTGTGGGAGCGGGCTTGCTCGCGAAGGCGTCATGTCAGCCAGTTCAATGCTCAATGACACACCGCTTTCGCGAGCAAGCCCGCTCCCACAGGGGTTGCGTATAATCCTTGCGCTTGCCACACATCGAGACCGGTATGACCGCCATCCACATCAAGTTCCCTTCCCTGACCCTCAAGGCCGGTCCGCGTGCTTTTGCGCGCATCCGTGAGAGCGGCTTGAACGCCGCCGATGTCGGCACCCTGCCCGGTGCAGCCGGCGGCCCGAAGGCATTGGGAATTCAGGGTCTGGACCTGGCGCTGTTCGGCGAGTGGCTGCCGGCGGCACCACGGAAACGCTCGCTGATTGGCGCATCGGTGGGTTCCTGGCGCTTCGCCAGCGCCTGCCTGCCAGACGCCGCCGAGGGCATCCGGCGTCTCGGGCAGCTGTACACCGAGCAGAACTTTGCCAAGGGCGTGACCATGGCGCAGATCAGCCAGAGCTCACAGCGCATGCTCAACGACCTGCTCGACGGTCGCGATGCCTCGATCCTCGGCAACAGCGATTACCGCCTGAACATCATGGTGGTCAAAAGCCACGGCCTGCTGGCCGACGATCATCGCGGACGCCTGGGGCTGGGGCTGTCATCGGTCATCGCCGACAATCTGCGCGGCCGGGCGCGGCTGGCACGGCATTTCGAACGCCTGATCATCCACGACCCGCGCCTGGCGCCGCCGGTCGACTCCTTGAATGACTTCCCGTCTCGCTTCGTCGCCCTCAGTTCCGGCAATTTGCGCCAGGCCTTGCTGGCTTCGGGTTCGATTCCGATGGTGATGGAGGGCGTGCGCGACCTGCCGGGTGCCGGCGCCGGTACCTATCGCGACGGCGGTCTGCTGGACTATCACCTGGACCTGCCTTACAGCGGCAACGACATCGTGCTTTACCCGCATTTCACCGACCGGGTGATTCCCGGCTGGTTCGACAAGACCCTGCCGTGGCGCCGCGCCTGCCCGACACGCTTGCAAAATGTGCTGCTGCTGGCACCGTCGAAGGAATACCTGGCACGCCTGCCCTACGGCAAACTACCGGACCGTAACGACTTCAAGCGCTTCATGGGCAACGCCCCGAGCCGGCAGAAATACTGGCGCACGACGATGGATGAAAGTCGCCGCCTGGGCGACGAATTCCTCGAACTGGCCGCCAACGGTCGTCTCGGCGAGCGCTTGCTGACCCTTTAGTCAGGACAAACTGTTAAACTCGCCACCTGCCCGAATCGCTGCGGCGAACGCCACCTGAACAGAGCTGAAATCACTGTGGAAATCTTCAAGGAATTTACTTTCGAATCCGCCCACCGCCTGCCCCACGTCCCGGAAGGCCACAAGTGCGGGCGCCTGCACGGTCACTCGTTCAAAGTGGCAATCCACCTGAGCGGCGACCTCGACCCGCACACCGGCTGGATCCGCGACTTCTCGGAAATCAAGGCGATCTTCAAGCCGCTGTACGAGCGCCTCGACCATAACTATTTGAATGACATTCCCGGGTTGGAGAATCCGACCAGTGAAGTGTTGGCCAAGTTTATCTGGAATGAGATGAAGCCTTTGTTGCCGGAGCTTAGTGCGATTCGCATCCATGAAACCTGCACCAGCGGTTGCATCTATCGCGGCGAGTAATCTTCAGGCATCACTGCTCCCCTGCGGGCTTGCTCGCGAAAAGGTCGCGCCAGTCACTATCAATGTTGAATGTCAGATTGCCTTCGCGAGCAAGCCCGCTCCCACATCGGAATGCGTTTCGTCAGTCGATCAGTTAGGCGAACCCGCTACGCCTTCCTCGTAGCAGCTGGCGTAGCCTGCGTCCGGCTGCGCAGCAGTCGTCAATCCGGCTTGCACGATCTCTCTGACGTACCGCGAACTCTGATTTTGCGACTACTGCGCAGCCTGACGCTGATCGACCCGGTGGCACTGGCGCCTTGGGGTTCGCCGTTCGTGCGGCGAGCCGACTTGCCCGCAAAAGGAGCAACCCGGTGCCAAGGCTGACTCAGCCCTTGAGCACCCGCGCCAACGTTGACTTCACCTTGCCCATCCCGTCATGCAATGCTTGCTCGATCTCGGCCATGGTGATTACCGCCGTCGACTTGCCCGCCGCCGGGTTCACCACCAGCGCCAGACAGGCGTAATCCAGCTCCAGTTCGCGAGCCAGGGCCGCTTCCGGCATGCCGGTCATTCCGACAATGTCGCAGCCGTCGCGCTCCAGTCGAGCGATTTCAGCCACTGTCTCCAGGCGCGGTCCTTGAGTGCACGCATACACACCATGACTGCTGTAGCCCACACCCTCTGCCGCCAACGCCGCGATCAGTTGCTGACGCAAGGGTTCGCTGTAGGGGTAGCTGAAGTCGATATGGGTGACGTGTTCCAGGTCATCGGCAAAGTAGGTGTGCTCACGACCACTGGTGTAGTCGATCAACTGATGCGGCACGCAGAAATGCCCGGTCCCCATGGCAGCATGAATGCCGCCCACGGCGTTGACCGCCAGGATGGCTTCGGCACCGGCCTGCTTCAGTGCCCAGAGGTTGGCGCGGTAGTTGACCTGATGCGGCGGAAAACGATGCGGATGACCGTGACGCGCGAGGAAAAGCACTTCCTTGCCGGCATACTCGCCGATCTGAACTTCGGCCGAAGGTGCGCCATAAGGCGTGTCCACTGCCAGTGACTGACGAATGCTCAAGCCTTCGAGTTGAGTCAGGCCAGTGCCACCGATAATCGCGTAAACCGTCATAACGAACAGTCCTTAATCAATCAATTGAGCTTCTTTGAGCGCGCCGACAGCGGTGAGCCAGCGCGGGTCCTGACGGTATTCGGTATTGGCGAACGACTGACCGCGCATCCGCGCAATCCGCCCGGATGGCTTGACCTTCAGACGCTGGGTAGCACTCAGGGCAAGCTCGGCAGCCGCACGGTCGTTGCAAACAAGCCCCATGTCGCAACCGGCAGTCAGCGCCGCTTCTATTCGACTCGCGGCATCGCCGACCACGTGAGCGCCGGCCATGGACAGGTCATCGCTGAAAATCACCCCGTCGAATTGCAGTTCGCCACGCAAAATATCCTGCAACCAGCGACGGGAAAAACCGGCCGGCTGGGTATCGACTTGTGGATAGATCACATGGGCCGGCATGATCGCGGCGAGTTGCTTGCTCAACCTGGCAAACGGCACCAGGTCGTTGGCGCGGATCTCATCGAGACTGCGCTCATCATTCGGGATCGCGACGTGGGAATCCGCTTCGGCCCAGCCATGACCCGGGAAGTGCTTGCCGGTGGCCGCCATGCCTGCGCTGTTCATCCCGCGGATGAATGCACCGGCCAATCGGGCGGCACGCTCCGGGTCACCCTCGAACGAACGGGTACCCACTACAGCGCTGCGTTGGTAATCGAGGTCGAGCACCGGGGCGAAACTCAGGTCCAGGCCAACGGCCAGCACTTCGGTCGCCATGATCCAGCCACACTGCTCTGCCAGGTATTCGGCGTTCGGGTTGTCGGCAATGGCGCGCATGGCGGGCAAGCGCACGAAACCCTGGCGAAGGCGCTGCACGCGGCCGCCCTCCTGATCCACAGCCAACAACAAATCGGGACGGATGGCGCGGATTGCCGCACTCAATTCACGCACCTGGCGTGGATGCTCGATGTTGCGGGCAAAGATGATCAGGCCGCCCACTTCGGGTTGGCGCAACAATTGGCGATCTTCAGCCGTCAGCCAGGTACCGGCGACGTCCACCATCAACGAGCCTTGCAAGCCAGCAGTCATAGATATTCCTTGATAACAGAAAACCCGCCCTGCACGAATACGCCGCCAAGGGCAAGGCCCGGCAGTTTGGCGATATCAATGGGAAACGGGTTCAGAACGAGAGTCGGCATGGGCGGCTAGCTTAGCGGATGTCAGCTGCCGCGCCCACCCATGTGCGGTTATACCTTGGCGGCAACCGGGGTCGACTTGCTACGCGGACGCAACTGGGCAGTGGCCATGGCCGCATCAGTCACGCCAGTCTCGGCACGCATGCCGGCAGCGAGGAATGGCACCATCAGACGCATGACTTGCTCAATGGAGGTGTTCACGCCGAAGTCGGTTTCAGCAATCGCACGCAAGGCCTTGATACCGGACATACTGAACGCCGCAGCACCCAGCATGAAGTGCACGCGCCAGAACAGTTCGATGGGCGGTATACGCGGCGCCGCTTCATTGACCAGCATCATGTAGCGACGGAACACCTTGCCGTACATGTCTTCCAGATAGCGACGCAAGTGCCCCTGGCTCTGACTGAACGCCAGTCCCAGCAAACGCATGAAGATAGACAGATCGTTGCCGCTGCGCGGCTGCACCACCAGTGCCTGCTCGACAAGGATTTCCAGCAACTCTTCAAGAGTCGGCTTGATATCGGGCTTGGCCTGACGCCGCTCCAGCTCTTTATCGAGACTGATGCAGAACGGCCCCAGGAAACGCGAGAAAACCGCTTGAATCAATGCCTTCTTCGATCCGAAGTGATAGTTCACCGCCGCCAGATTGACACCAGCCTTGCTGGTGATCAGACGCAACGAGGTTTCGGCGAAACCTTTTTCCGCGAACAACTGCTCGGCAGCATCAAGAATGCGTTCAACGGTTTCCGACTGGGCCATGGCTACTCCGCCTGACAAACACTTGTTTGAAACATACGTTTCAGCCTGTGCCTTGTCAAGCCTGGCAGTTCGTTTCGGGAATGGTCGGTCAGACATTTAACCACACAACGGTGAAGCTTCAATCCACTGACTGATTGACCGTCCGGCGGCCACTGAAAAATGGAGCATTGCCAAGACCGTCTCACTGTATATAATCCCAGTCACTGTATAAAAAAACAGAGCGATCAAAATGCTAAAGCTGACGCCACGACAAGCAGAGATTCTGGCTTTCATCAAACGCTGCCTGGAAGACAACGGATACCCACCCACCCGTGCGGAAATCGCTCAGGAACTGGGCTTCAAGTCACCCAATGCGGCGGAAGAACACCTCAAGGCACTGGCCCGCAAGGGCGCAATCGAGATGACGCCTGGCGCCTCCCGTGGCATTCGCATCCCCGGCTTCGAAGCCAAGGCCGACGATTCCACCCTGCCGATCATTGGCCGGGTCGCAGCCGGCGCCCCGATTCTTGCGCAGCAACACATCGAAGAGTCCTGCAACATCAATCCTGCCTTCTTCCATCCGCGCGCCGACTACCTGCTGCGCGTCCACGGGATGAGCATGAAGGATGTCGGCATTTTCGACGGCGACCTGTTGGCCGTCCACACCACCCGTGAAGCCCGTAACGGCCAGATCGTGGTTGCGCGAATCGGCGACGAAGTGACCGTCAAGCGTTTCAAGCGCGACGGCAGCAAAGTCTGGCTGATTGCCGAGAACCCCGAGTTCGCCCCTATTGAAGTGAACCTTCAAGATCAGGAACTGGTGATCGAAGGCTTGAGTGTCGGCGTCATTCGCCGCTAAAGGAGGCATCATGCAGTTCCCACAGACATCACCACAGCAAACCCAACTGCCGTTGTTCGAAGCGTTCATGGCACAGCCATTGGCGCCGATCCTGAAAGACGTAGTCGAGTCCCCCTGGAGCGCCGAACCTGACGTTTTCAGCGAGCTGTCACTGCGTGGTGCTGCCGGGAACTGCCTGAGCCTTCTGGCACCGATCCTTCGGGAATTGAGCCAGGACCAGGACGCACGCTGGCTGACACTGATCGCACCACCCGCCAGCCTGACCCAAGCCTGGTTGCGAGATGCCGGCCTCAACCGTGAACGCATTCTATTGCTGCAACCGCGGGGCACCCAGAGCGCCCAACAACTGACCTGCGAAGCTCTGCGCCTGGGTCGTAGCCACACGGTGGTCAGTTGGATCAACCCACTGAGCCCGCAATCGCGACAACAACTGATCAGCGCCGCCCGCACCGGAGACGCTCAGAGCCTGAACATTCGACTGGGTTAACTGAAAGACAAAACGCGTGTCTCACCGCGTGAGGCTTCTCCAGGGACAGAGAAGCCGATGAGTAGCGATATCAAGAAAAACGACAAACGGGGATCAATGAAGAACCCGCGGCCCCTCATCCTTGTCGAATTCGCCTTCAACCAGGCGACCCGCCATCTGAACACCCACGCTCAACATCGCCTTGGCGACTTCCACGTGCTGCCCTTGCAGGAATGCCTTGGCGTCCTCGGAGAAATCCAAAGTAACCAGAGAACCCTCGTCCTCGGCCCTGCGCAGCTCGATACGGCCGTCTGGTAACTCGACAATTTCTAGAAAGGACGTTGGCATAAAGGACTGTTCTCCACGAAAGGCGGGGATTATATAGGCATCGCGCCGGCTTCGCTTGGGATCTTGACCAGATGTCATCCCAAAACTGTTTCTGTCAGCACTCGTTCAGGCCTTCGCGAAAGCGTATCGCCAATCCTTTCAGGTTTTGACGCCAACTCTCCAGCTCCTCCCGGCTCAACTCCTCCGGCGCGTCCTCCTCATCCAGATTTACAGCCTGAATCAGTGGCTGGGTCACATCCCCCTTCGGCTTGTGCGGCGCCCGTGGCGGCTGAAACAACGCGGCATGAGCAGCCAACAGCTTGGCCAGCCAGGTTTCCGGGTTATTGGCCAACTCAACCAGCTCAGCCATTTCCGGAATAGCGACGGTTTCCAGTACCTCACGAGTCAGCAACAACTCCGCACGGGGCGCATTGGCCTGAGGCAAGCGATAGAAACCGGCAATTTCGTGACACAACCCCAACAGAGCACCGTACAGGTGAAACAGCGCGGATTCGCGTCCAGCCTGGATCAGCGCCAGCGAATTCATCGCCCGACCCTCTTCAGTGCGAGCCAGTGCTTCCAGCGACAAGCCGGCGAAATAAATCTTCTGATTGGTGCGGGTATAAAGTTCGTGGGCCATGACGGCAGCCTCCACAACGAAATAATTGCTTCATGCAGGTTGGACAGTGTCGTGGATCAGTCGATCCGACCGCAAGCCCCTAATGCCAGTCAGTTAAGCGCTAATGCGATCTGTAGCAGCTGCCGAGCCCGCGAGGCTGCGTTCGGCTGCGAAGCGGTCGTAAAATCAGTCATTGCGGTACGT
>NZ_AKJM01000137.1 GCF_000282335.1 Pseudomonas sp. GM48 | reverse complement strand
AGCCTGCGAGGCTGCGTTCGGCGGCGCAGCCGTCGTGAAATCAGATACCGTCGTCTTGTAGATGCACCGTGCACATAGGGTTTGCGACGGCTTCGCCGCCGAACGCAGCCTCGCAAGCTCGGCAGCTGCTACACCGGATCGTCAGGGTTTTTTGCAGACATAAAAAAGGGCTCCTTCAAAGGAGCCCCTGGGCCGCAGCCCGCCGTCCGGATGGGACGTGCGTGGTTAATTCAGTACAAAATCAGATTGTCGTGTCGGAGTGTTTTGCCCTGTAATTAGCCGACGGCGTGAAGTTCGTTGAGTCTGTGGATTCCCGCAGTGCCGGTCATACCGTCCCAGTTGTCGCCGCGTCCTTCTCGCCAGCCGTTGATCCAGGCTTGACGTACCGACGGTAGAGTAAATGGGCAAAGCTCACGGGATTTACCACCAACGCCATATTGATATCCGCGCAAAAATGCTCTTTCCAACGGATCACGCTTAAGTCTTCTCATAGGGTGTTGCCCTCGTTTGTTGACTGTATTTATCGCGTCGACCTCAATTGAGGTCTGGCAGAAAAACTCTGCCGTTGGCGGCTCGTTGCCGGCGTGACGAGCCAAGGTGTTGGCGTCGTTGCGGCGCCAACCTGTATTGAGTTCTAACCAATGCGTCACATCGAGGGAATGATCGTTTTGTCATAAGAACGTAACTGTTCATGTGCTAAGGCCATAAGTAACAGCGCGTTTTACCGTATTTATTGGCCAAACCCCGGTATGATCGGCCCTGCGCTGGATGATGGGCTTAATCCTTTAGTGAGAATGGCTCCCGTTGCCGGGATGCACTATTCGACGAAGGGTCGACTTATGACATTTTGTTGCATCAACTTTTTTATCTGTCCTTGCATCTAAGCTCATTTAACCCGGGCAGCAGGGGTGGAACGGCACACCTTCGTGCCACGCGGGCGCTCTTCGAGAAAAGCGCCTGATTGAAAACCGGACCGGCAATGCGTTGCCCGGTCACTTAGCTAAAGGTTCTGGAATTCCCATGTCCGATCGTTTCGAACTCTTCCTCACTTGCCCAAAAGGCCTTGAAGGCCTGCTCATCGAGGAAGCCGTCGGGCTTGGCCTTGAGGACGCGCGGGAGCACACCTCTGCCGTGCGCGGCATGGCCACCATGGAAACCGCTTATCGCCTGTGCCTGTGGTCGCGTCTGGCCAACCGCGTGCTGCTGGTGCTCAAGCGTTTCCCGATGAAGGACGCTGAAGATCTATACCACGGCGTGCTGGACATCGAGTGGCAAGACCACATGCTCAATGACGGCACCCTGGCCGTCGAATTCAGCGGCCATGGCTCGGGTATCGATAACACCCACTTCGGCGCGCTGAAGGTTAAGGATGCTATCGTCGACAAATTGCGCACTCCGCAAGGCGACCGTCCGTCCATCGACAAGCTCAACCCGGACCTGCGCATTCACCTGCGCCTGGACCGCGGCGAAGCCATTCTTTCCCTGGACCTGTCGGGCCACAGCCTGCACCAGCGCGGCTATCGCCTGCAGCAAGGCGCGGCGCCGCTCAAGGAAAACCTCGCGGCCGCCATCCTGATCCGTTCCGGCTGGCCACGTATCGCGGCCGAAGGCGGCGCGCTGGCCGACCCGATGTGCGGTGTCGGTACCTTCCTGGTCGAAGCGGCGATGATCGCCGCCGACATCGCGCCGAACCTGCGTCGTGAGCAGTGGGGCTTCACCGCCTGGCTCGGTCACGTTCCGGCGTTGTGGAAAAAACTGCACGAAGAAGCCAGCGAGCGCGCGGCGGCCGGCATGGCCAAGCCACCGTTGTGGATTCGCGGCTACGAAGCCGATCCGCGGCTGATTCAACCGGGCCGTAACAACGTCGAGCGTGCCGGCCTGAGCGAATGGATCAAGATCTACCAGGGTGAGGTCGCAACTTTCGAGCCGCGCCCGGACCAGAACCAGAAAGGCCTGGTGATCTGCAACCCTCCATACGGCGAACGTCTGGGCGATGAGGCGAGCTTGCTCTATCTCTACCAGAACCTCGGCGAGCGCCTGCGTCAGGCCTGCCTGAACTGGGAAGCGGCGGTGTTCACCGGCGCGCCGGACCTGGGCAAGCGCATGGGCATCCGCAGCCACAAGCAGTATTCGTTCTGGAACGGCGCCTTGCCGTGCAAGCTGTTGCTGATCAAGGTACTGCCGGATCAGTTCGTCACCGGCGAGCGTCGTACTCCGGAACAGCGTCAGGTGGAGCGTGAGCAAGCCGCCTACGATCAGGCGCCGAACGAACCGCAAGAGCGCAAGTTCAACAAAAACGGTAATCCGATCAAACCGACGCCGGCACCGGCTCCGGTGGTCGAGCAACCGCGCCTGAGCGAAGGCGGGCAGATGTTCGCCAACCGCCTGCAAAAGAACCTCAAGGCCCTGGGCAAGTGGGTCAAGCGTGAAGGCATCGACTGCTACCGCGTGTACGATGCCGACATGCCGGAATATTCCATGGCCATCGACCTGTATCAGGATTGGGTCCATGTTCAGGAATACGCCGCGCCGAAATCCATCGATCCGGAAAAGGCCTCGGCCCGCATGTTCGATGCCCTGGCGGCGATTCCGCAGGCGTTGAACATCGACAAGAGTCGTGTGGTGGTCAAGCGCCGCGAGCGTCAGAGCGGCACCCGGCAATACGAGCGCCAGGCCGCGCAAGGCAAATTCGTCGAGGTCAATGAAGGCGGCGTGAAGCTGCTGGTGAACCTCACCGACTACCTCGACACCGGTCTGTTCCTCGACCATCGGCCGATGCGCATGCGTATCCAGAAAGAGGCCGCCGGCAAACGCTTCCTCAATCTGTTCTGCTACACCGCAACCGCCAGTGTTCACGCAGCCAAGGGCGGCGCGCGCAGCACCACCAGTGTCGACCTGTCGAAAACCTATCTCGACTGGGCGCGTCGCAACCTGTCGCTGAACGGTTTTTCCGACAAGAACCGCCTGGAGCAGGGCGATGTGATGGCGTGGCTCGAAGCCAGTCGTGACGAGTACGACCTGATCTTCATCGACCCGCCGACGTTCTCCAACTCCAAGCGCATGGAAGGCGTCTTCGACGTGCAACGCGACCAGGTGCAACTGATCGACCTGGCCATGGCACGCCTGGCGCCCGGTGGCGTGTTGTACTTCTCCAACAACTTCCGCAAGTTCGAACTGGAGGCCAATCTCGGCGAGCGTTATGCGGTGGAGGACATCACCGCGCAGACCATCGATCAGGATTTTGCCCGCAACGCCAAGATCCATCGCGCCTGGAAAATCATGGCACGTTGACGGTTGAACCCCCCTGTAGGAGCGAGCTTGCTCGCGATGGTCGATAACGATAACGCGGACATCCTGGATGTACGTGGCGCTTTTGAATCCATCGCGAGCAAGCTCGCTCCTACAGGGTGCTGGTCAAATTAGTGGCTAATAGCTATAACTCAACGCATGGCCAAAGGGTTTCTCCGCACCTGGCGTTTTGAGTTTGCGTTTTATGTCGTTGCACGCCGTGCGCCCAAAGATCCTGGGTTTTATTCGTGAAGATGTCTCGGCCTGGCTGGTCGCGCTGCTGGTATTGATTGTCGGCGGGGTGCTCACCGGTTTGCTGGCGTGGTCGACGCTGAATCTGTTCCACCATCAATTGCGGCAACGTTTCCAACTGCTGGCCAGTGAACGTTACAGCCGTATCGAAGAGCGTTTCGAAGATCAGGAACAGCGCCTCGATGGCCTGCGCCGGTTTTTCGCCAATTCCAATTCGGTTTCCCGAGCGGAATTCGATGGTTACACCCAGCCTTTGCTGCTGCGAACCCAGGCTTATTCCTATGCCGAACGGGTCACTCGTGACCAGCGGACGGCATTCGAGCAACGAGTGCGTGACGAAGGCTTGAGCAGCTTCACCCTGAGAGAGCTCAACGCCGCCGGCCAATTACAACTGGCGGGCGAGCGAGATGAATACGTCGTGGTGCTGTATAGCCAGACGCAAAGCAAACTCGGCTCTCCCCTCGGTTACGACTTACTGGCCCAGCCCTTGCGGCGTGCCACGCTCGATCGGGTCGATCAGCATGGCGGCATGGCGGTGTCGCAACCGATGCATCTGGTGAGCATCGAGCCGGCTTATGCGCGAGGTGTGCTGCTGGTCGCTCCGGTCATGCAGCGCAACAGTCAGAGCGGCAAAGCCACGAAGCCCTTCGGTTATGTAATGGCCGTGATCAGCATGCGCCAGTTGCTGGCCGACGGACTGCCGGACGCGAGCCGTGACTATCTCTCGGTGCGCATCCTCGATTTGTCGACCAACGACCAGCACGAAGTGCTGTTCGAGTCGCCCAACCCGCCGGCCATCAGCGAGTTGTCCGCCACTCGCCTGTTGCGCATGGCCGACCATGACTATCAAGTCGATATCCAGCCCAGCGACGCGTTCTTGCAGGCCAACCATTCCTCGGTGACCAGCCTGGTGGTGTTGGGTGGATTGCTCAGCGTGTTGCTCAGTGCCTTGCTGTATGTGTTGGTCAGTCAGCGTCAGCGCGCGCTGAAACTGGTCGAGCAACGTACCCGGGAGCTGCGCGATCGGGAGCAGGAGCTGCGCGGTACCCATGGTCAGTTGCGTGGCGTGCTGAATGCCGCTACCCAGGTCGCGATCATCGCCACCGACCTGCGCGGCGTCATCAGCACCTTCAACGCCGGCGCCGAGCAAATGCTTGGCTACACCAGCGCCGAAGTGGTCGGCCATATGACGCTGGAGAGCCTGCACCTGCCCCGGGAACTGGTCGCTCGCTCGGCAGAGTTGAGCACACGCTATGGCAAACCGGTGCCGACCTGCCACGCGATGCTGGTCGAAGGTGACGTGGAGGGCGGTCACGAGGCACGGGAATGGACGCTGGTGCGCGGCGATGGCAGCCATTTGATGGTCAACATGCTCGCTACGCCAGTGCTCGACGAGCAAGGCCTGTGGGTCGGGCACCTGGCGGTGTGCATCGACATCACCGAACGCAAACGGGTCCACGAAGCGCTCGCGGCGCGGGACCTGCTGTTGAAGAAACTCAGCGCCCATGTGCCCGGTGGCATCTATCAGTTCAAGATGGAGTTCGATGGGCGTTTCAGCGTGATCTACGCCAGCGACGGTATTCGCGAGATCTACGAGCTCGAACCCGACGTGTTGCTGTTCAATGCCGAAGCGATTTTCACCCGGATTCACCCTCAAGACTCTGCCCGTGTCCGCGCCTCGATCCGTGCCTCGGCCGACACCCTCAGCCCCTGGCGCGAGGAATACCGCGTGCAACTGCCGCAACGTGGTTTGCGTTGGGTTCGCGGCGAAGCCACGCCGGAGGAGCTACCCGGTGGCGGAGTGCTGTGGCACGGCTACATCTCGGACATTTCCGATATGAAGCGGGTGGAAGAGGAACTGCGCGCGTTGTCGGTCACCGATGCGCTGACCGGTATCCACAACCGGCGTTATTTCCAGGAGCGCCTGACCACCGAAATGGCCCGGGTGGAGCGCGGCGGTGGGGATTTGTCGGTGATCATGCTCGATATCGACCATTTCAAGCGCATCAATGACCTGCATGGCCATGCCATCGGTGACCGGGTGTTGCAGGCCGTGTGTGAACGGATTGGCCACCGACTGCGCCGCACCGATGTGTTCTGCCGCTTGGGCGGAGAGGAGTTCATGGTGCTGTGCCCGGATATCAGCGGCGAACATGCCTATATGTTGGCCCAGCAATTGTGGCAAGGCTTGCGCAGTTCACCCATAGACGGTGTCGGTACGATCACCGCCAGTTTCGGGATTGCCAGTTGGCGGGCCGGGGAGGGCGCCGATGCCTTGCTGTTGCGCGCGGATTCAGGGGTTTATGCGGCGAAGCAGGCGGGAAGGGATCGGGTTGAGGCGGAAATGAATTAACCCGGGCCGTACGCAATTAATGTGGGAGCGGGCTTGCCCGCGAAAGCGGTTTGTCAGTCACATCGATGTTGGATGTGCCGCCGTCTTCGCGAGCAAGCCCGCTCCCACATTGGTTAATGCAGTGCCTTACAACACCGAAGCCGTCTGCGGCAGTTTCTGTTGGCGATACAGGTCCAGCAGCACCTGATCAAGCACCGAAGAAGCGCCGAACGGGGCCTTGTCGTTGAGGATCGCCACCACCGCCCAGGTGTTGCCGTTGATGTCGCGACTGAAACCGGCAATCGCCCGCACGGTGTTCAGGGTGCCGGTCTTGACGTGGGCTTCACCGCGCATCGCCGTGGTCTTCAGGCGTTTGCGCATGGTGCCGTCGGTGCCGGCAATCGGCATCGAACTGATGTACTCGGCGGCATACGGGCTGTGCCACGCCGCTTCGAGCATCGAGGCCATTTCCCGGGCGCTGACGCGCTCGGAACGGGACAAGCCGGAGCCGTTCTCCATCACCAGGTGCGGCGCGGTGATGCCCTTTTTCGCCAGCCACTGGCGCACGACACGCTGGGCGGCCTTGGCGTCATCACCATCGGCATCGGTGCGAAAGCGTTGGCCAAGGCTCAGGAACAACTGCTGGGCCATGGTGTTGTTACTGTACTTGTTGATGTCGCGGATGATTTCCGCCAGGTCCGGCGAGAACGCCCGGGCCAAAACCTTGGCGTCTTTGGGTGTTGGCGCCAGCACATCCTTGCCCTGGATGCTGCCACCCAGTTCCTTCCAGATCGCGCGAACGGCACCGGCGGTGTAGGTCGCGTGGTCGAGCAGTGACAGGTAAGTCTGCGAGCTGCAGCCTTCACCCAACTGACCGCCGACCGTCACGGTCACGCTGCCATCGGCCTGTGCCACCGGGTTGTAACGCACGCCACCGGTGCATTGTTTGGAATTGAGGGCTTTGACCTGGTTGTCGATGCGAATGCTCGCAATCGGCGGTTCCACCGAGACCAGCACCTTGCCCGAGTCATTGCGCGCAACGAAGCGCAGCGCCTTGAGATTGACCAGCAGCGAGTCGGGCTTGACCAGGAACGGCTTGTTATCGTCGTTGCCGTCGTCATTGAACTCCGGCAGTTGCGGTTGCACGAAGAAAGTTTTATCCAGCACCAGGTCGCCGGTGACCTGAGTGACACCGTTGGCGCGCAGGTCGCGCATCAACAGCCAGAGTTTTTCCATGTTCAGCTTCGGATCGCCGCCGCCCTTGAGGTAGAGGTTGCCGTTGAGAATGCCGCCACTGAGGGTGCCGTCGGTGTAGAACTCGGTTTTCCACTGGTGGTTCGGGCCGAGCATTTCCAGCGCCGCGTAGGTGGTGACCAGTTTCATGGTCGACGCCGGGTTGACCGACACGTCTGCGTTGAACACCGTCGGGGTGCCGGGGCCGGTGAGCGGGATCATCACCAGCGACAAGGCGTTGTCCTGCAACTTGCTGGCTTTCAAGGCTTTTTCAACGTTGGGCGACAACGCAGTATTGATCGGGGCAGCGGAAACGGAGAGGGCCAGGGGGAGAAGAAAACCGGCCAACAGCAATGGACGCAAAGATTTGATCATTTGAAATAAAACCCTACAGTCGAGGGGAAAAAGACGAGGGCATGGAGATAAATTCCCTCAATGGTCATGAAAGTGTCGGCATTATGCCCCAAGGTGCTACGGCTTGTGCCGTGCGCTGGCCGTCTGATCAGCTATTTTTTTACCGACGGTAGGCGTGGTGGCCCAGAGAGTCGGGCAATCGGCGGCTTAAACTGCTAAAGTGCCGCCCGTTATTACTTAAGAGGATTGTTCCAATGGCGACTAACCGTTCCCAGCGTCTGCGCAAAAAACTGTGCGTCGATGAATTTCAAGAGCTGGGTTTCGAACTGAACCTGGATTTCAAAGAAGATTTGGCTGATGAAGCCATTGATGCTTTCCTCGATGCGTTCCTCAAAGAAGCCATGGAAGCCAACGGTCTGGGCTATGTTGGCGGCGACGACTACGGTCTGGTTTGCCTTCAGAAGCGTGGCTCGGTCAGCGCTGATCAGCGCGCTGCCGTTGAAGCCTGGCTCAAGGGCCGCACCGAGCTGACCAGCGTTGAAGTCAGCCCGCTGCTGGACGTCTGGTACCCGGAAAAGCCGATCAATCCGGTAGCTTGATGTTCTGAAAAAAAACGGCGACCCAAGGGTCGCCGTTTTTTTTTGCGAAGATCAAAAGATCGCAGCCTCGTTTCACTCGACAGCTGCTACATGGATTGCATTGCCCTGTAGCAGCTGTCGAGTGAAACGAGGCTGCGAGCTTTTAGCTTTTGCGCCAGTTCAGAATCAGCAGCGTCACCACCCCCGCCACAATTCCCCAGAACGCCGAACCGATGGAAAACAGCGTCAGCCCCGATGCCGTGACCATGAAGGTGATCAGCGCCGCCTCACGTTCCTTCACTTCGCTCATGGCGATGCTCAAGCCGTTGATGATTGAGCCGAACAGCGCCAGCGCAGCAATCGATAGCACCAGCTCCTTGGGCAGCGCAGCGAACAATGCCGCGAGCGTCGCGCCGAACACGCCGGCGATCCCATAGAAAATTCCGCACCAGACGGCGGCGGTGTAGCGCTTGTTACGATCCTCGTGGGCATGCGGCCCGGTGCAGATCGCCGCGCTGATCGCCGCCAGATTGATCCCGTGGGAGCCGAACGGTGCCAGCAGCAAACTGGCGATGCCGGTGGTGGTGATCAGTGGTGAGGCAGGCACCGTGTAGCCATCCGCGCGCAATACGGCGATGCCGGGCATGTTTTGTGAGGTCATGGCGACGACAAACAACGGGATGCCGATGCTGATGGTCGCGGCCAGGGAGAAGTGCGGCGTGGTCCAGACCGGCGTTGCCACTTCCAGGTGAAAACCGCTGAAGTCCAGCAACCCCATGAACCCTGACAATGCCGTGCCGATCAGCAATGCAGCCAACACCGCATAGCGCGGCGACAGGCGCTTTACCATCAGATAACTGACAAACATCCCCAGTACCAGGGCGGTGCGGTGTTGCGCCGCGACGAAAATCTCGCTGCCGATCTTGAACAGGATCCCTGCCAGCAGGGCGGCGGCCAAGGATGCCGGAATCTTTTTCATCAGCCGTTCGAAACTGCCGGTCAGCCCGCAAATCGTTACCAGCACCGCGCAGGTAATATAGGCACCAATGGCTTCGCCGTAGCTCACGCCGCCCAGGCTGGTGATCAGCAGCGCGGCGCCGGGGGTCGACCAGGCAATGGTGATCGGCGTGCGATAGCGCAGGGACAGGCCAATGGAGCACACCGCCATGCCGATCGAGATCGCCCAGATCCACGAAGAAATCTGCCCGCTGCTCAGGCCCGCCGCTTGCCCGGCCTGAAACATCAGCACCAGGGAGCTGGTGTAGCCGGTCATCATGGCGATGAACCCGGCGACGATGGCCGAGGGCGAGGTGTCGGCCAAAGGGCGGAGCTGCGCGTGCGTGGCGTCGTTCATGACGGTGGTGTTCCTTATACAGAGGAAGATGTCCGCAACAACGCTGAACCTTGTGGGAGCGGGCTTGCTCGCGAAGGGGGCGTGTCAGTCGACATTGATATGGCAGACAGACCGCATTCGCGTGCAAGCCCGTTCCTACAGGGAGCGTGCCAAAAAGGCGGATTCTGCGAACAAGCCTAAACTCAAAAGTAATCAGGCGTTGCGATACAGCCGAGGCAACATTCAGCCGTACAGTCGTGTTGCCACCATCCATTGTGTACAATCGCGGTGTTTTTTACGCGATACTTGCCAGCGACCCACTGTGCCGTATTACAGTCACCGTCAATTCGCCGCAGTTTTTCCGACTCGAGTGCCCATGAACGAACAGTTGCAACCCCTAAAGAAACAACCGCGAGCAGGCAAAGCCGGCCGTAGCGGTACTCAGGACGATATTGTCTACGCACATATCTTCGAGGCCATCCTCGAGCAGCGTCTGGCGCCCGGCACCAAGTTGAGCGAAGAAGCGCTGGGGGAAATTTTCGGGGTCAGCCGCACCATCATTCGCCGCGCCTTGTCGCGCCTGGCCCATGAAGGCGTGGTACTGCTGCGTCCGAATCGTGGCGCCGTGGTTGCCAGTCCGAGCGTTGAAGAGGCGCGTCAGGTGTTCCTGGCCCGGCGCCTGGTGGAACGCGCCATCACGGAACTCGCTGTCGTGCACGCCACTGCCGAGCAAATTGCCGAATTGCGGCAGATGGTCAACGACGAGCGCGACAGCTTCTCCCGTGGCGATCGCGGTGCCGGCATCCGCCTGTCGGGTGAATTCCACCTGAAACTGGCCGAAGCGGCGAAGAACGCGCCGCTGATCAGCTTCCAGCGCAGCCTGGTGTCGCAGACTTCGCTGATCATCGCCCAGTATGAAAGCGGCAACCGTTCCCATTGCTCCTACGACGAGCATACCCAGCTGATCGATGCCATCGAGGCGCGGAACGGTGAGTTGGCAGTGAACCTGATGATGCACCACATGGATCACATCGACAGCAAGCTCAACCTCGACGAGGAAAGTGCTTCGGATGATCTGCATGCGGTGTTCTCGCATTTGCTGCAGACCAAAAAGCCCGGGCGTTCGCCAGCGAAAATCTGATAGACCGCGTCGCCTGATTCGCGAGCAAGCCCGCTCCCACATTTGATCTGTGCTGTTCACAAATCCCCTGTGGGAGCGGGCTTGCTCGCGAAGGCGGCCTTGAAGACACAAAAAATCCCCCGGGCTGAAAAGCGGCGGGGGATTTTTTATGCCCGGAGAAATTTAGCGCTGATGCACCAGATTGCCTGCCGCATACGTCTGCAGCACCGTCCGGTCATCCCCCAGCGTCATCAACACAAACAACGTCTCGGCGATGTTATTGGCCTGTTTCAGGCGATAGCCCAGCAGCGGCGTGGCGTTGTAGTCCAGTACGAGGAAGTCGGCGTCGGTGCCCGGTTGCAGGGTGCCGATCTTTTCCTCCAGGCGCAGCGCACGGGCGCCGCCAAGCGTCGCCAGGTACAGCGACTTGAACGGGCTCAGGCGCGCACCTTGCAGCTGCATCACTTTGTAGGCTTCGTTAAGGGTTTGCAGCAGCGAGAAACTGGTGCCACCGCCGACATCGGTGCCGATGCCGACATTGAGCTTGTGCTTCTCGGCCATCGGCAGGTTGAACAGACCGCTGCCGAGGAAGAAGTTCGAGGTCGGGCAGAACGAGATGGCCGAACCGGTTTCTGCCAGTCGTGCGCACTCGTCATCGCACAAGTGCACGCCGTGGGCGAACACCGAGCGCTCGCCGAGCAGTTGGTAGTGATCGTAAACGTCCAGGTAGCCTTTGCGCTCCGGGAACAGCTCCTTGACCCACTCGATTTCCTTGAGGTTTTCGCTGATGTGGGTCTGCATGTACAGGTCAGGAAATTCGCTGAGCAACTGGCCGGCCAGGGTCAGTTGTTCCGGGGTGCTGGTCGGCGCGAAGCGTGGGGTGACGGCGTAGTGCAGGCGACCCTTGCCGTGCCAGCGCTCGATCAATGCCTTGCTTTCCACGTAGCTCGATTCGGCGGTGTCGGTCAGGTAGTCCGGGGCGTTGCGGTCCATCATCACCTTGCCGGCGATCATCCGCAGGTCGAGCTGCCGGGCCGCTTCGAAGAACGAGTTCACCGATTGCGGGTGCACGCTGCCGAACACCAGCGCGGTGGTGGTGCCATTGCGCAGCAGTTCCTTGATGAAAATGTCCGCGACTTCGTCAGCGTGGGCCTTGTCGGCGAACTGGCTTTCGCACGGGAAGGTGTAGGTGTTGAGCCAGTCCAGCAATTGCTCGCCATAGGCGCCGACCATGCCGGTTTGTGGCAAGTGGATGTGGGTGTCGATGAAGCCCGGAGTGATCAGTGCATCCTGATAGTGGGTGACATCGATGTCCGCCGGCAGGGTCGGCAGCAATTCGCTGGCGTGGCCGAGGGCGCTGATCTGGCCGTTATCGACCACCAGCAAACCGTCTTCGAAATACTCGTAGGAGGCTTCGATACCGACTTCGGCTGGGTCGGCGATGCTGTGCAGGATGGCGGCGCGGTAAGCTTTGCGAGTCAAAGGCATGAGATTCTCAGTTCGAGGCTTTCAAGTTTGCGGTTTGGCTGCGGCGTGACGCAGGCAGCAGTTTGGCAATCGATCCGGCGCTGGCGGTGTGCTGGCCGAAGTTCGCGTTATAGGTGGCGATGATCTCGCCGGCGATGGAGATGGCGATTTCTACAGGCAGCTTGCCTTTGACTTCGCCGATGCCCATCGGGCAACGCATGCGTTGCACGACGCTGTTGTCGAAACCGCGGTCGCGCAAGCGGTGTTCGAACTTCACCCGTTTGGTCTTAGAACCGATCAGGCCGAAGTAGGCGAAGTCATTGCGCTTGAGGATCGCAGCAGTCAGTTCGAGGTCGAGCTGGTGGTTGTGGGTCATCACGATGCAATAGCTGCCGGCGGGCAGGTCATCGATTTCGTCCACCGGTTCTTCGCTGACGATCTTGCGCACGCCGTGGGGGATCTGTTCGGGGAATTCCTCTTCCCGCGAGTCGATCCAGCGTACCCGGCAAGGCAGGCTGGCCAGCAGCGGCACCAGGGCGCGGCCGACGTGGCCGGCACCGAACACGGCGATCTGCGCCTGCACCTGGCCCATTGGTTCGAACAACAGAACGGTGGCACCACCGCAGCATTGGCCGAGGCTGGCACCGAGGCTGAAACGCTCCAGATGGGTGTCCTGTTTGCCGTTGGCGAGCATCTCGCGGGCGATCTGCATGGCCTTGTATTCCAGGTGCCCGCCACCGATGGTGTCGAAGGCCTGGTTCGCGCTGATGACCATTTTCGAGCCAGCGTTGCGCGGCGTCGAGCCGAGCTCTTCGATGATGGTTACCAGCACGCAGGGCTCACCCCGGTTTTGCAGGTCGGCGAGGGCGTCGATCCAGTTGTACATGTTTCACCTCAACATCTCTGTTGTCAGTTCGGGCCTCTTCGCGAGCAAGCCCGCTCCCACATTTTGATCTCTGTCATTCACAAAATTTGTGCCCACTGGAGATCCATTGTGGGAGCGGGCTTGCTCGCGAAGGCCGCACCTCGGTCTTAAAGCGAAGCCAATTCGGTTTCAGCCTCGACAGCCTTCGCCGCCTTCAGCTGGCGCATCTGCTCACAGCCCCACAACACCCGCTCCGGAGTCGCCGGTGCGTCGATTTTCGGTTGATGCCTGTAATCGCCCAGGCTCGCCACAGCGTCCTTGATCGCACACCACGAGGCGATACCGAGCATGAACGGCGGCTCACCCACGGCCTTGGAATGGAACACCGTGTCTTCCGGGTTCTTGCGGTTTTCCACCAGCTTCACCCGCAGGTCCAGCGGCATGTCCGCCACGGTCGGGATCTTGTAGCTGGCCGGGCCGTTGGTCATCAGCTTGCCCTTGTTGTTCCACACCAGCTCTTCCATGGTCAGCCAGCCCATGCCCTGGATGAAACCGCCCTCGACCTGGCCGATGTCGATGGCCGGGTTCAGCGAGGCGCCGACGTCGTGGAGGATGTCGGTGCGCAGCATCTTGTATTCGCCGGTCAGGGTGTCGACCAGCACTTCGCAGCACGCTGCGCCAAAGGCGAAGTAGTAGAACGGACGACCACGGGCCTGGCTGCGGTCGTAGTAGATTTTCGGGGTCTTGTAGAAGCCGGTGCTCGACAGTGACACCTGGGCGAAATACGCCTGCTGGATCAACGCTTCGAAAGTCAGGATGTGATCGCGGACCCGCACGTGGCCGTTGTGGAATTCAACGTCTTCTTCGCTGACCTTGTACTGACGGGCAGCGAACTCTACGAGACGTTTCTTGATGGTTTCCGCGGCGTTCTGCGCGGCTTTGCCGTTCAGGTCGGCACCGCTGGACGCCGCGGTCGGCGAGGTGTTCGGCACCTTGTCGGTGTTGGTCGCGGTGATCTGTACGCGGTCCATTTCCACCTGGAACACTTCGGCCACGACCTGCGCGACCTTGGTGTTCAGGCCCTGGCCCATTTCGGTGCCGCCGTGGTTGAGGTGGATGCTGCCGTCGGTGTAGACGTGCACCAGGGCACCGGCCTGGTTGAGGAAGCTGGCGGTGAAGGAAATGCCGAATTTCACCGGGGTCAGCGCCAGGCCTTTTTTCAGGATCGGGCTGTTGGCGTTATAACGACGGATCGCTTCGCGGCGCTCATGGTACTGGCTGCTTTCTTCCAGTTCGGCGGTCATTTCCTCGAGCATGTTGTGCTCGACGGTCTGGTAGTAGTGGGTAACGTTACGCTCGGTCTTGCCGTAGTAGTTGGCTTTGCGCACCGCCAGCGGATCAAGGGCCAGATGACGGGCGATGGCGTCCATCACTTCTTCGATCGCGACCATGCCTTGCGGGCCGCCGAAACCACGGTAGGCGGTGTTCGACGCGGTGTTGGTCTTGCAGCGGTGACCGTTGATGGTCGCATCGCCCAGGTAGTACGAGTTGTCCGAGTGGAACATCGCGCGGTCGACGATCGATGCCGACAGGTCAGGCGAGCAACCGCAGTTGCCGGCCAGTTCCAGGTTGATGCCGTGCAGGCGGCCGGTGCTGTCGAAGCCGACGTCGTACTCGACATAGAAGGGGTGACGCTTGCCGGTCATCAGCATGTCTTCGACCCGTGGCAGACGCATCTTGGTCGGCTGGCCGGTGAGGTGCGCGATCACCGCGCACAGGCACGCCGGGCTCGCTGCCTGAGTCTCCTTGCCGCCGAAGCCACCGCCCATGCGACGCATGTCGACGACGATCTTGTTCATCGACACGTCGAGCACTTCGGCCACCAGTTTCTGTACTTCGGTGGGGTTCTGCGTGGAGCAGTAGACGATCATGCCGCCGTCTTCGGTCGGCATCACCGAAGAGATCTGGGTTTCCAGGTAGAAGTGTTCCTGGCCGCCGATGTGCAGCGTGCCCTGGATGCGATGCTCGGCGGTGGCCAGCGCCGTGGCCGAATCGCCGCGTTTGTGGGTGTGGCTGTCGAGTACGAAGTGGCGTTTGCGCAGGGCTTCGACCACATCCAGCACCGGTTCGAGATCTTCGTATTCGATGATCGCGGCCATCGCTGCCTTGCGTGCGGTTTCAAGATCTTTCGCCGCGACGGCGACCACCGGTTGACCGACGAACTGCACCGTGTCGATGGCCAGCAGCGGATCGCCCGGCAGCAACGGGCCGATGTCTTTCAGGCCCGGCACGTCTTCGTGGGTGATGGCGATGCGCACGCCTTCAAAGGCGTAGCAGGGCGCGGTGTCGATGCTGATGATCCGGGCGTGGGCACGGTCCGACATGCGCGCATAAACGTGCAACTGGTTCGGAAACTCCAGGCGATCGTCGATGTACTGCGCTTCACCGGCCACATGCTTGGCGGCGCTGTCGTGCTTGACGGCGCGGCCGACACCGGTGGTCAGGTCCCTGGCGAACAGTTCAGCCAATTCGGCTTGGGTCTTCTCTACGGCGTGATGATTAGACATAAGCGGTCACCCGAGTCTCGATGTGCGGTGTTTGCAGTTCGATGAAGTATTTGCGCAGCAGGTTCTGCGCGCTGAGCAGGCGATATTCCTTGCTGGCGCGGAAGTCCGAGAGCGGTGTGAAGTCTTCGCCCAGGGCCGTGCAGGCGCGTTCAACGGTGGCGTTATTGAATGGCGAGCCGAGCAGCGCGGCTTCGCAGGCAGCGGCGCGTTTCGGGATAGCCGCCATGCCGCCGAATGCTACGCGGGCCTCGGCCACCACGCCGTTTTCCAGGCGAATGTTGAAGGCGGCGCACACTGCCGAAATGTCATCGTCGAGGCGCTTGGAGACTTTGTAGGCGCGGAACAGTTTTTCGACGCTGGCGCGGGGCACGATGATCTTCTCGATGAACTCACTTTCCTGGCGCGCAGTGACGCGGTAATCGATGAAGTAATCTTCCAGTGCCAGGGTGCGGCGGGTTTCGCCTTTGCACAGCACGATTTGCGCGCCGAGGGCGATCAGCAGGGGCGGCGAGTCACCAATCGGCGAGGCGTTGCCGATGTTGCCGCCGAGGGTGCCCTGGTTGCGGATCTGCAGGGACGCGAAGCGGTGCAGCAATTCACCGAAGTCCGGGTACTCGGCGTTCAGGGCTTCGTAGCAATCGGAAAGGGCGGTGGCGGCGCCGATTTCCAGGCGATCGTCAAAACGTTCGATGCGCTTCATCTCGGCGACGTTACCGACGTAGATCATCACTGGCAGGGTACGGTGGAACTGCGTGACTTCCAGCGCCAGGTCGGTACCGCCGGCCAACAGGCGGGCCTGTGGATAAGCGTCGTAGAGGTCGGCCAGGTCAGCCACGGTCAGCGGCACCAGGCAGCGTTTGTCGCCGCTGTTGAGTTCGCCGATATCGGTCGGGGCAATGGCTTTCAGGCGCGCGATGGTGTCGGCCTCGCGGGCGTCGAACTGGTCCGGTTGCTTGCCGCAGCAGGACTGCTCGGCGGCTTCCAGGATCGGCCGGTAGCCGGTGCAACGGCAGAGATTGCCGGCCAGTGCTTCGTGGGCCTTGGCATGATCCGGTGCATCGCTGTTCTTTTGCAGGGCAAACAGCGACATCACGAAGCCGGGGGTGCAGAAGCCGCATTGCGAGCCGTGGCACTCGACCATGGCTTTCTGCACGCTGTGCAGTTCACCTTTGTGCTTGAGGTCTTCAACGCTGATCAGTTGTTTGCCGTGCAGGGACGACACGAACGTCAGGCACGAGTTGAGGCTGCGATAGCGAATGTGTTCGCGGCCGTCGTCATCCGTTTGCAACTCACCGACGACCACGGTGCAGGCGCCGCAGTCACCGCTGGCGCAGCCTTCTTTGGTGCCGGGTTTGCCCACATGGTCGCGCAGATAATTGAGCACGGTCAGGTTCGGGTCCAGGGCGTGCTCGCTACGGAGTTCCTGGTTTAGTAAAAACTGGATCACGGAAGGCCTCGCAGACTCATTATTGTTGTTAACCGATAGGAACCGAATTTAGCAGGTCTGACTTTTCGGTCAATGATTTTCTGACTTAAAGGTCAGGAAAAAGCATTTTGTCGATTAACCACCTGTTCCTTAATTATTGTCGTTGGTTCGATAGCCTGCTTTTTTGCTTGAATCGTGCCAAAAACCTCCGGGCGGGCACTCCGCCCTGACGCAGCAATTGCGCTACACTGCGCCGCTTGTACAGGTCGAAGAGTTTGAAGGACAACCATGACGTTCAAGGCGCCGGACAGCCTCGCCGAGCAAATCGCTCACCACCTCGCCGAACGCATCATTCGCGGCGAAATGAAGCCCGGGGAGCGCATCCAGGAACAGAAGGTCACGCTGGCCCTCAATGTCAGCCGTGGTTCGGTCCGCGAGGCCTTGCTGATCCTTGAGCGCCGGCACTTGATCGCGATCCTGCCGCGACGGGGCGCCCACGTCACCGAGCTCACGCCGCACAAGGTGCGGAGCCTGTGCGCGCTGATGAGCGAACTCTATATTCTGCTTGGTAACGCAGTGGCCAGCGGCTGGAAAACCCAGGCCGACATGGCGCCGTTCGTGCAGATCCAGCAACGTCTGACGGCCAGCTACGAGCGTCAGGACATCCGCACTTTCGTCGACGACAGCTTCAATGTGATGCGTGCCGCGTACCCGTTCGCCAACAACCCGTACTTGCAGGAAACCGTCGAGAATCTGCAGCCGGCCATGAGCCGTGCCTATTTCCTCGCGCTGGACCAGCGCAAAGCGTCGATGAGCGAATTCCTCGAGCTGTTCGAACGCTTGCTTGCTGCCGTGCTGGCCCGTGACTTTCCGCAGATCCGCGAAGTGCTGACGGCTTACGCCCAGCGCAGTTGCGATCTGGTGGTTTCTGCCCTGACGGACGCCTGAGCGTGCGGCTCAAGTGCATCAAGCTGGCGGGGTTCAAATCCTTCGTCGACCCGACCACGGTGAATTTCCCCAGTAACATGGCGGCGGTGGTCGGGCCCAATGGCTGCGGCAAGTCGAACATCATCGACGCCGTGCGTTGGGTGATGGGCGAGAGCTCGGCGAAGAACCTGCGCGGCGAGTCGATGACCGACGTCATCTTCAACGGCTCCACCAGCCGCAAGC
>NZ_AKJM01000136.1 GCF_000282335.1 Pseudomonas sp. GM48 | reverse complement strand
TCGATGACCTGAAGCAACTTGCCGCCGAAAACTGCGTAACTCTTTGTTTATCAAGGAGTTTTCCGTTTCGACTGCGCCGGAAGTGGGGCGAATTATAGACACCTGAGATCTGCCGTCAACACCTATTTTCACAAAACTGTCATATCAGTCAAAAAAGCCTCGAAAACAAAAAGGCCGACCCAATGGGTCGGCCTTGTACGCCCTTCTACTTACAAGCTAGGGAAGGCGAACTGCGAAGCTTCATGGCTCGCTCGCTGCGGCCAGCGCTGGGTGATGGCTTTGCGGCGGGTGTAGAAACGCACGCCATCCGGGCCATAAGCATGCAAGTCGCCGAACAACGAACGCTTCCAGCCACCGAAGCTGTGATAAGCCACCGGAACCGGCAACGGTACGTTGACGCCGACCATGCCGACTTCGATCTCGTCGCAGAACAACCGCGCCGCTTCGCCGTCACGGGTGAAGATGCACGTGCCGTTGCCATACTCGTGATCGTTGATCAGTTGCATGGCTTCTTCCAGGCTGTTGACCCGAACAACGCACAACACCGGCCCGAAGATCTCTTCTTTATAGATACGCATCTCTGGCGTGACGTTGTCGAACAGACAACCACCCAGGAAGAAGCCTTCCTCGTGACCCGCCACAGTCAGGCCACGACCATCCACTACCAGTTTCGCGCCGGCGGCTACGCCGTCTTCTACATAACCGCTGACCTTGTCACGAGCCTGGCCAGTCACCAGTGGTCCCATGTCCAGACCGCAGTTGGTACCGGCACCGATTTTCAGTGCCTTGATTTGCGGAACCAGTTTGGCCACCAGTGCATCGGCCACCTGATCACCCACGCACACGGCCACCGAGATCGCCATGCAACGCTCGCCGCAGGAACCGTATGCTGCGCCCATCAGTGCGCTGATGGCATTGTCCAGGTCTGCATCCGGCATCAGCACGGCGTGGTTCTTCGCACCGCCCAGGGCCTGAACGCGTTTGCCGCGTTTGGTGCCTTCGGAATAGATGTATTCAGCAATCGGCGTCGAACCGACGAAGCTCAGCGCTTTGACTTCCGGCGCTTCGATCAGTGCATCCACTGCAGTCTTGTCACCGTGCACCACACTCAGCACGCCTTTCGGCAGACCGGCTTCAAGCAGCAGTTGCGCGATCAACAGTGTCGAGCTTGGATCACGCTCGGATGGCTTGAGGATGAAGCAGTTGCCGCAGACGATCGCCAGCGGGTACATCCACAGTGGCACCATGGCGGGGAAGTTGAACGGCGTGATACCGGCCACTACGCCCAGCGGCTGGAAGTCAGACCAGGCATCGATGTTCGGGCCGACGTTACGGCTGTATTCACCCTTGAGGATTTCTGGAGCTGCGCAAGCGAATTCGACGTTCTCGATGCCGCGCTTCAGTTCACCGGCAGCATCTTCCAGGGTCTTGCCGTGCTCTTCGCTGATCAGTTGGGCGATGCGCGCTTCGTTCTGCTCCAGCAGTTGCTTGAAGCGGAACATCACTTGGGCACGCTTGGCCGGCGGCGTGTTGCGCCAGGCCGGGAATGCAGCCTTGGCCGCATCGATGGCGCTCTGGATGGTTTCGCGGGTCGCCAGCGGCAACTTGTGAATGGCCTGGCCAGTAGACGGGTTGAACACATCGACCGCGCGACCGTTCTCGGTCACCAGTTCGCCATTGATCAAATGCGGAATAACGCTCATGGAAGCTCCTGAAAAGTTGTCCACAGGCGCCCGCTTCGGGGCGCCTGTTATTTGTATGTATATAGAAGGAGAAATCAGTCGATCTTGCTCAGCACTTCGCCGACCGCATCGAACAGGCGATCCAGGTCTTGTGGCTTGCTGTTGAACGTTGGGCCGAACTGCAGGGTGTCGCCGCCGAAGCGGACGTAGAACCCGGCTTTCCACAGTGCCATGCCGGCTTCGAAAGGACGCACGATGGCGTCGCCGTCACGCGCAGCGATCTGGATCGCGCCGGCCAGGCCGTAGTTGCGGATGTCGATGATGTTCTTGGTGCCCTTCAGGCCATGCAGCGCATTTTCGAAATGCGGGGCGACTTCAGCCACGCTCTGCACCAGGTTTTCCTTTTGCAGCAGGTCGAGCGCTGCCAGGCCCGCGGCGCAAGCCACCGGGTGTGCGGAATAGGTGTAGCCATGCGGGAATTCAACCGCGTACTCAGGTGTCGGCTGATTCATGAAAGTCTGGTAGATCTCGGAGCTGGCAATCACCGCGCCCATCGGGATCGCGCCGTTGGTGACTTGCTTGGCGATGCACATCAGGTCCGGGGTCACACCGAAGGTGGTGGCGCCGAACATGGTGCCGGTGCGGCCGAAACCGGTGATCACTTCGTCGAACACCAGCAGGATGTTGTGCTGATCGCAGATTTCACGCAAACGCTTGAGGTAACCCTGTGGTGGAACCAGCACGCCAGCGGAACCAGCCAATGGCTCGACAAATACTGCCGCGATGTTCGACGCGTCGTGCAGTTCGATCAGTTTCAGCAGTTCGTCAGCCAGGGCGATGCCGCCCTGCTCCGGCATGCCACGGGAGTAAGCATTGCTTGCCAGCAAGGTGTGCGGCAGGTGGTCGACGTCCATCATCGCCTGACCGAACAGTTTGCGGTTGCCGTTCACACCACCGAGGCTGGTGCCGGCGATGTTCACACCGTGGTAACCACGGGCACGGCCGATCATTTTGGTCTTGGTCGACTGGCCCTTCAGGCGCCAGTAGGCACGGACCATCTTCACGGCAGTGTCAGCACACTCGGAACCCGAGTCGGTGAAGAACACATGGTTCAGGTTGCCCGGCGTCAGGTCGGTGATCTTCTCAGCCAGTTGGAACGACAGCGGATGGCCGTACTGGAAGCCTGGCGAGTAATCGAGGGTGCCCAGTTGCTTGGCGACCGCTTCCTGGATTTCCTTGCGGGTGTGCCCGGCGCCACAGGTCCACAGACCGGACAGCGAGTCATAAACCTTGCGGCCCTTGTCGTCGATCAGCCAACTCCCCTCGGCGCCAACGATCAGGCGTGGGTCGCGCTGGAAGTTACGGTTGGCGGTGTAAGGCATCCAGTGGGCATCGAGCTTGAGCTGGCTGGCCAGGGAAGTCGGGGCGTTTTCAGGCACGTTCATGGGCGAAACCTCGCAAGGCAATAAGCGGCGTAGGGATTAAAGACCGTTGTTGCAGCTAAATTGCCACGGGGATAAAGTCGGTGAAATGCAACTTTTCTAATGTTCAGTCAGCCCATTACTAAACTTTTGAGTAACCCGCATGAGCACTCGCCGTCCCGATCCGCTGGCCCAGGTCAGCGACTTTGATATTCGCCTGCTGAAGATCTTTCGCAGCGTGGTGGAATGCGGCGGCTTTTCCGCGGCGGAAACCGTTCTGGGCATCGGTCGCTCGGCGATCAGCCAGCAGATGAGTGATCTGGAGCAACGCCTCGGTTTGCGTCTGTGCCAACGCGGGCGTGCCGGGTTTTCCCTGACCGAAGAAGGCCGCGAGGTCTATCAATCGGCGTTACAACTGTTAAGTGCACTGGAAAGCTTCCGCACCGAGGTCAACGGCCTGCACCAGCACTTGCGTGGGGAATTGATCATTGGTTTGACAGACAACCTGGTCACCCTGCCCCACATGCGCATCACCCATGCCCTCGCGCAATTGAAAGAGCGCGGCCCGGACGTTCAGATCCAGATCCGCATGATCGCGCCCAATGAAGTCGAACAAGGCGTACTCGACGGTCGTCTGCATGTCGGCGTGGTGCCGCAGGCCAGCGCACTGTCGGGGCTGGAGTATCAACCGCTGTATAGCGAACGTTCGCTGTTGTACTGCGCAGTCGGCCATCCGCTGTTTTATGTCGACGACAAGCAACTGGACAACGAACGCCTGAACAGCCAGGACGCCATCGCGCCCACTTTCCGTTTGCCGGCGGAGATCCAGGCCCACTATCAAGCGCTCAAATGCACCGCCAGTGCCTCGGACCGCGAAGGCATGGCTTTCCTGATCCTGACCGGACGCTATATCGGTTATCTGCCGGATCACTACGCGAGCCTTTGGGTGCAGCAAGGCCGGTTGCGCGCGTTGAAACCCAAAACGCGCTTCTATGACCTGAGCCTGGCGTCGGTCACACGCAAGGGGCGTCGACCTCATCTGGTGCTGGAGAGTTTTCTCGAGAGTCTGGCCGCGACGCGTTGAAATTTGTGGGAGCGGTGTAGGGTTTTATTGTGTGAGGACTTGTCTGAAGCCGGTGGGTACGTTATCAACGCACAGGCCGTCCCATCCACCAGTTCGGAAGTGCTTATGTCCTTTGAAGTCCCAGCCCACGGCGGAAAACCCGTCAGCCGCATTCGTCAGAAAAACGAAGAGACCATCATCAAAGCCGCCGAAGACGAGTTCGCCCGTCACGGATATAAAGGCACGAGCATGAACACCATCGCCCAGAACGCCGGGTTGCCCAAAGCAAACCTGCATTATTACTTCACCAACAAACTCGGTTTGTATGTGGCGGTGCTGAGCAACATCATCGAGTTGTGGGACAGCACCTTCAACACCCTCACGGCCGAGGATGATCCGACCGAGGCCTTGACCCGTTACATTCGCGCCAAAATGGAGTTCTCCCGACGCCAGCCGCAAGCCTCGCGGATTTTTGCGATGGAAGTCATCAGCGGCGGTGAATGCCTGACCGAGTATTTCAACCAGGATTATCGCGCCTGGTTCCAGGGCCGTGCGGGCGTGTTCCAGGCCTGGATCGACGCCGGTAAAATGGACCCGGTCGATCCGGTGCATCTGATCTTCCTGTTGTGGGGCAGCACCCAGCATTACGCCGACTTCGCCACGCAGATCTGCCGCGTCACCGGGCGTACCAGGTTGACCAGGCAGGACATGGAAGACGCCGGCAACAACCTGATCCGCATCATTCTCAAGGGCTGCGGCCTGACACCTGCCATTTAAGTAGCCATTCAGGTACGTATGCCTTTTACCCTCAGCGGTTTATGCGAATACCGCGAAGAGATTCGCAAGAGCCGCTTCATTACCTTCGCCGCGCCAATCTCCAGCCCGGCCGAAGCCCAGACGTTCATTGAACAGCACAGTGACTTGAATGCCTCGCACAACTGCTGGGCGTGGAAGCTTGGCGACCAGTATCGCAGCACCGATGATGGCGAGCCCGGCGGTACGGCTGGCCGGCCGATTCTGGCGGCGATAGAGGCACAGGAATGCGATCAGGTCGCGGTGCTGGTAATTCGCTGGTATGGCGGCATCCAACTGGGCACCGGGGGGCTCGCCCGGGCCTATGGCGGCGGTGCGAATAAATGCCTGCAAGCGGCGCCAAAGATCGAGCTGATCAGCCGGGTTCCGCTGCGTTGCGCTTGCGGGTTTGCCGAGTTGGCCCTGGTCAAGCTTCGCGTGGAGCAGGCAGGGGGACTGGTTGTGGATGAATCCTTCACTGCCAATGGTGTCGAGCTTCAGTTGGCCGTGGGTGATGCGCAGATCGATACCTTGCAGTCACAACTGGCCGATTTGAGTCGCGGGCGCATTTTGTTGCAGCGCTAAAAGGCTCGGCACAGGCTGCGATCTTTTGGGGCACGCCGCTTTTCCACTTATTCCATATTTGCCCACATCTACTGTGCACCCGGCTGTGGATAACCTGAGCACATTCGGCTGCAACCCTTCTGTCATACGGCTTTGCGGACTTTGCTCATTTTTCGTCCAATCTGCCATCAAGAACATCAAATTCAAACAAATACAAACAGTTACGACGGTTTATCGCCATTAGAAGAAAGCTGCTCAGTGCTTATGCCCACGCTTTGAGCTTGCGCACAAATACTGTGGAGCAATCTGTGGATAACCCGTTCATGGCCCTCGCGACACCCGATCCGGCATGGCTTGCAGCCAACTGTTCGTTTTTTAACCAAATCGCAACGGGCAAATTCGGAGCCTGATCCAAGACCTTGCCCTTAAGTGGTGCCGTGGCGCAGAAACGCACCTGCTAAACCGCGGAACCAGCAGGTAAGTCTGCTCGCGATGGCTGCCGAACAGGCAGCACCTGAGCGACGCCCCACGCCAATTCAAAAATCAGAAAAACCACCAACAGCGAACTCGCGCCATGGGCAAGGGCATAAGCCTGCCATGCCGAAAACAGAAATCTCGCGACCGAGTCATATCGCCCATAAATTTGCTGTGGATCACGAATCCGCAGTACCGCCCATACGCAGACAATCGACCCCAACAGATTCGCCATCAACATGTGCACCGGTTCGAACGGCGGCAGCTCACCGGGCAAACTCAAAGCCAGGCTCACACCCGTCAAAACCCCATGCAACGCCGCAAAACTCCACGGCGTGACAAACGCGACCGTCACGATCAGGTCGTACCAGGCACTGCCTTGCACCAACCGGCGATATTGCGTTGTAGTCCACATCGACATTGCTCCATCAATTCAGGGAGCAACAAGGCTAAAGCCTGGAGTATGCTCCAGGGTCAAGCCCCTTCGAGACGTCATGATGCGCATCGGTGAATTAGCCCAGGCGAGTGCCGTCACGCAATTGCTGCAAGACAAACTCAAACTGATCGAAGCCCGCATGGCCGAACTCGGCGCGCTGCGCGATGAGTTGCAACAACGGCTCGGGCAACAGTGTCCATTGAATCCACGACTCTGAATCTTCAAGGAAGCCAATCATGTCCAAGGCAAAAACCGCACTCATCATCGGCGCCTCCCGGGGGCTTGGCCTCGGGCTGGTGAAAACCCTGTTGGCCGATGGCTGGCAAGTCACCGCCACCGTGCGCGATCCGCAAAGAGCCGAAGCCTTGCAGGCCCTGGGCAAGGTGCGGATCGAAAAGCTCGACATGGACGATCAGCAAGCGGTGATCGCGCTGAGCCAACAACTGAAGGGCGAGGTGTTTGACCTGTTGTTTGTCAATGCCGGGGTCAAAGGGCCGGAGGTCCAGACGCCAAACGGTGGCGCGACGATGGCCGAAGTCGGTCAGCTGTTTTTCACCAACGCCGTGGCGCCGATCAACCTGGCCCAGCGTTTTGTCGAACAGATCCGCCCGGACAGCGGCGTGCTGGCGTTCATGAGTTCGGTACTGGGCAGTGTGACCATGCCCGATGCGCCGGAACTGGCACTGTACAAGGCCAGCAAGGCGGCGCTGAATTCCATGACCAACAGCTTCGTCACTCAGTTGGGCGAAACCAGCATCACTGTGCTGTCGCTGCACCCGGGCTGGGTGAAAACCGACATGGGTGGCGAAGACGCGGACATCGATGTGGAAACCAGTGCCCGTGGCCTGGTTGATCAGGTGAATGCGTATGTTGGCAAGGGTGGGCATCACTTCATCAATTACAGGGGCGCAACCATTCCCTGGTAACACCTCAGATCAAAATGTGGGAGCTGGCTTGCTCGCGAAAGCGTAGTGTCAGCCAACATCAACGTTGTAGTTACACCGCCTTCGCGAGCAAGCCCGCTCCCACAGGGTTACTCTTCGTCTGGTCGGGCCGGGCTTGCCCCGGGCAGCATTTTGATCGAAACTCCGCATCTCGCCTCCCCGGCGAACCTGGATCAGCAGACAGGGCAACACTGAGCTGGCAACCCTGAACCCTATTTTCAGAGGAGCCGGCCAACATGCCTGCGACCCGTACCTGGTTAAAAAATCCCCTCGCCATTTTCACGGCCAACGGTCTCGATGCCCGTGGCGGCCTGGTGCTGCAAGACGGCTTGATCGTCGAAGTACTCGGCGCCGGCCAACAACCGTCCGCACCGTGCAATCAAGTGTTCGATGCCCGCGAGCACGTGATCCTGCCAGGGCTGATCAACACCCATCACCACTTCTATCAAACCCTGACCCGTGCCTGGGCGCCGGTGGTCAATCAGCCGCTGTTCCCCTGGCTGAAAACCCTGTACCCGGTCTGGGCACGCCTGACTCCGGAAAAACTCGCCCTCGCCACCAAAGTCGCACTGGCCGAATTGCTGCTGTCCGGTTGCACCACCGCGGCCGACCATCACTATCTGTTCCCGGAAGGTCTGGAAAACGCGATCGACGTGCAAGTCGAAAGCGTCCGCGAACTGGGCATGCGCGCCATGCTGACCCGCGGTTCCATGAGCCTCGGTGAAAAGGACGGTGGCCTGCCGCCGCAACAGACCGTGCAGGAAGGCGAAGTGATCCTCGCCGATAGCCAGCGGCTGATCACCGAGTACCACGAACGCGGTGACGGCGCGCAAATCCAGATCGCCCTGGCACCGTGCTCGCCGTTCTCGGTGACGCCGGAAATCATGTCGGCCAGTGCCGAGCTGGCGAACAAACTCGACGTGCGCCTGCACACCCACCTGGCAGAAACCCTCGACGAAGAGGATTTCTGCCTGCAGCGCTTCGGCCTGCGCACCGTGGACTATCTGGACAGTGTCGGCTGGCTCGGCCCGCGTACCTGGCTGGCCCACGGCATCCATTTCAACCCGGATGAAATCGCCCGCCTCGGCGCCGCCGGGACCGGCATTTGCCATTGCCCGAGTTCGAACATGCGCCTGGCCTCCGGCATCTGCCCGAGCATCGAGCTGACCGATGCCGGTGCCTTGCTTGGTTTGGGCGTGGACGGTTCAGCGTCCAACGATGCCTCGAACATGATGCTCGAAGCGCGACAGGCGCTGTACATCCAGCGTCTGCGCTACGGCGCCGAGAAGATCACCCCGGAGCGCGTACTCGGCTGGGCGACCAAAGGCTCGGCCAGCCTGTTGGGTCGTACCGATATCGGCGAGTTGGCAGTAGGCAAGCAGGCTGACCTGGCCCTGTTCAAGCTCGACGAACTGCGCTTCTCCGGCAGCCATGATCCGGTCTCGGCCCTGCTGCTGTGCGGCGCCGATCGCGCGGACCGGGTGATGGTCGGCGGCAAGTGGCGGGTGATTGACGGGCAGGTCGAGGGGCTGGACCTGAAGGGGTTGATTGCTGATCACAGCCAGGCCGCGCGGCAGTTGATTGCTGGAACCTGATACAACACCGATTAAAACTGTGGGAGCGGGCTTGCTCGCGAAGGCGTTGTATCAGTCGATATTTATGTGACTGACACACCGCCTTCGCGAGCAAGCCCGCTCCCACATTGGTTTTGTGGAGGGTTCAAAGCCCAAGCAGCGACAACATGATGAACGTCGCAAACAACACGAAGTGAATCATGCCTTCAATGGCGTTGGTTTCAGGGATCACCAACCTTTTCCGCCAGCAACTCAGTCTGATCTTGCCTTAGCGCACCAGTGGGTGGCAGCTGTGCCAGGACATGCACTTTTATCGGACTTCACGAACCTATCGCGAGCCTGCTCGCGATGGCAATACCGCGGCTTCAAGTTTTGTTGCGCTGTTGGTCAGCAGTTTGCATAGCCCTGCGCAGGCGCAAGAGTCCAGCCAACCTCACAACAAAATGGAGTCAAAACTCATGCATAACCGTCCCTTGACGAAGCTGCTTTGCGCCGTTGCGTCGGCCATCGGCCTGAGCGCCTGCCTGACTGCCAGTGCCTACGCCCCGCTGATCGATCAGGGCGTGGACGTGGTGTTCCAGCACACCGACAGCCCGTCGCCGATCCAGGCCACCGAACGTCGCGGGGTCTATGCCGTGGGCTACGCTTCGGACATGGCGTACTTCGGGCCGAAAGCGGTGCTGAAGAGCGAGTGATGAACCGGCCGGTCAGGTTTTACCAATTGTTGCGGCAACACTCTGTAGAATGGCGACCATTGCACCTGATGAGAAAACAATCATGTACGACTGGCTGAACGCCCTGCCCAAGGCAGAATTGCACCTGCACCTGGAAGGCTCGCTGGAACCCGAACTGTTGTTCACCCTGGCCGAGCGCAACAAGATTGCCCTGCCATGGAACGACGTCGAAACCTTGCGCAAGGCGTATGCCTTCAACAACCTGCAGGAGTTCCTCGACCTGTATTACCGGGGTGCCGATGTGCTGCGCACGTCCCAGGACTTCTATGACCTGACCTGGGCCTACCTGCTGCGCTGCAAAGAGCAGAACGTGATTCACACCGAGCCGTTCTTTGACCCGCAGACCCACACCGACCGTGGCATCCCGTTCGAAGTGGTGCTCAACGGCATCGCCGCCGCACTGAAGGATGGTGAGCAGCAACTGGGCATCACCAGTGGTTTGATCCTGAGCTTCCTGCGTCACCTGAGTGAAGACGAAGCCCAGAAAACCCTCGACCAGGCGCTGCCGTTCCGCGATGCGTTCGTCGCCGTGGGCCTGGACAGCTCCGAGATGGGACACCCGCCGAGCAAGTTCCAGCGTGTGTTTGACCGTGCCCGTCACGAAGGCTTCCTGACCGTCGCCCACGCTGGCGAAGAAGGCCCGCCCGAGTACATCTGGGAAGCCATCGACCTGCTGAAGATCCAGCGCATCGACCATGGTGTGCGCGCCATCGAAGACGAGCGCCTGATGCAGCGAATCATCGACGAACAGATCCCGCTGACCGTGTGCCCATTGTCGAACACCAAGCTTTGCGTGTTCGATCACATGTCGCAGCACAACATTCTCGACATGCTGGAACGCGGCGTAAAAGTGACCGTGAACTCCGATGACCCGGCGTACTTCGGCGGCTATGTCACCGAGAACTTCCATGCGCTGCACACCCACCTGGGCATGACCCAGGATCAGGCCCGGCGCCTGGCACAGAACAGCCTCGATGCGCGGTTGGTGAAGCCGTAAGGCTCAGTGCTGAAGCGCCCGGCGGGAGCGCGTTTTTTCGCTCCCGCAACGGTGTACTAAAGCGCCATTTCCAGCTCGCTTTCCTTGGCAAAGCGGTGGATCTCGCGTTGCCCGGAGGCGGTCACCTGCAAGGCTCTGGAATCGTTGGGCAGGCTCAGCCAACCCGACTGCATGAACAGTTGCAACAATGCCGCGCCCAGAGAGCCGCCCATGTGCGGGCGTCTTTCACTCCAGTCAGGGCACGCGCAGGCAACCCTGCCGTTGTGATGAGCCAGCGCCTGGATGAACACGCCCCGTGCCGCCAACTCCGTCGCGCCCTTGAGCGTGACCGTGACCCGCTGATCAAACTGCTCAATCCAGCCAGCCTCCAGTAATCGCTGATACAGATCGGCGGACAGGGTGCCACCCAGGTGATCGTCGCACAGTCGGGCACTCAGCAATGACGAACGCAGCGCCCGGGGTTTGGCCAGAGGCGCATTGCGCTTGAAGACGTCCGGAATGTCCAGGGGTGCGCTGGCGAGAGTCGCGCTGGCCAGCGCTTCGATTGCCGCCCCGACTTCGGGAGCGGCCAGGCGGAAAAAGCGTTTGCGGCCGCGGTTTTCAACCCTCAGCAGGCCTCCGGCGGACAAACGTCCCAGGTGTGCACTGGCCGAAGACGGCGACAGGCCGGCCAGCAATGCCAGCTCTTCGGTTGCTCGCGCCGAACCGTCCATCAAGGCCCACATCATTGCGCTGCGCTTTGGGTCAGCCAGCAATGTGGCGATCTGGCTGATGCAAGGTGCATGTTCCATGTATTCACTCCCTGTTGAATCGTTTCGTCTACTGCCCAGAGACATCGTGACCAGTAATATGTCGTCGGCCAATCCGTGGAAACTGCCATAAACCCGGCAACGCCTTGTTCACACATTGGCGCTGCCTGGCCGATGCTGCGCAAGGCAGAAAGTTGACCGCACAGCCGGGCCGACTCGAACGCGTACCCGCCGTTGCGGGATCGACGCTACGTACATGATGGCGGGCGCTAGTATATGCGGGTTGATCGCCGGTTCCTGCCCTCCACCCGGCATAGGTGGTGATCGTTCCTGAGGGAAATTTCTCTTTTTTCGTGCGACTAATGATCGATATCCGATAAGCCCGGAAATTGACTGCTCAATCGGGTGCATCGGCTGGCAAGCATTTCACGCAATAGCTTCACCGGCTTACTCAATTGTGCGCGATGGGCGCACAACAGATTCAGCGGTGCACGCTCACAGAGCAGCTCCGGCATCAGCACTTTCAGGCGTCCTGCCAGTACATCGGCGGCGACATCGAGCCAGGATTTGTAAGCGATCCCGACACCCGCCAAAGCCCACAGGCGCACGACATCGGCATCGTCACTGAAGCGATCGCCACTGACGGTGAGGCTGATTTCGCGTTTGCCGTCGTGAAAACTCCAGTGATCGTGGACCCGGCTGCCGAGCATGTACAACAGGCAATTGTGCTGCGCCAGTTGCTCCAGATGCCGGGGCTCGCCATGCCGGGCCAGATAGCCGGGAGTGGCGCACAATACTCGACGGTTCTGTGGGACGATGGGCAGTGCCACCAGGCTGGAGTCCTCCGGTTCACCGTAGCGCAAGGCAATGTCTACCGGTTGGCGAAACAGGTCGGCGATGCGGTCCCCCAGCAGCAGGCGTACGGTAAGTTTCGGATGCTCGCGTTGAAACTCGTCCAGCCAGGGCAGCAGCAGATTGCGGCCAAAGTCCGACGGCGCCGACAGTTGCAGAATCCCGCTGACCTGGTCCTGGCCGCTCGCCAGCAATCGCCGGCCCTCGTCCAGATTGCTCAGTGCCGCGCGGGCGTATTCGAGAAAGCCCTCGCCTTCGGCGGTCAGGCGCAGGCTGCGGGTCGAACGGGCCAACAAACGGGCGCCGAGCTGTTGTTCGATGCGCTTGAGCGCCGCGCTGGCTACCGCCGCCGACATGTCCATGCCTCGCGCGGCGGCCGACAGACTGCCCAGGTCCGCCGCCCGGACAAACAATTGCAAGTCATCGAAACGCAGCATCAAGAACACCGATTATCAAAAAAATATTGAAATAGACTGCTCTTTTAGCCGGTTTTATCTTCAGGAGAAATAGCCAATCATCCGCCTCATCGAATCTCTTCTTTATTAGTGTTCAGGAGCCGTCCATGAAAGCCATTGCCTATTACGCCTCGTTACCGATCAGTGATGACAAAGCCCTGCAAGACATCTTGCTGCCAGAGCCGGTTGCCGGCCCTCGCGACTTGCTGGTGGAAGTCAAAGCCATCTCGGTCAACCCGGTGGACACCAAGGTGCGCCAGAACGCCCAGCCCGAAGGCGGTGCGGCCAAGGTGCTGGGCTGGGACGTAGCTGGCGTGGTCAAGGCCGTGGGCAGTGACGTGACGCTGTTCACGGTCGGCGACAAGGTGTTTTACGCCGGCTCCATCGCCCGTGCGGGCGGCAACAGCGAATTGCATGTGGTGGACGAACGCATTGTCGGCCACATGCCGAACACCCTTGGTTTCGCCGAGGCCGCCGCCCTGCCGCTCACCGCGATCACGGCGTGGGAACTGTTGTTCGAACGCCTGCAAGTGCGCGAAGGCAAAACCGACGAAGGCCAGAGCCTGTTGATCGTCGGCGCGGCAGGTGGCGTGGGCTCGATTCTCACGCAGCTGGCTCACCAGTTGACTGCCCTGAAAGTCATCGGTACCGCTTCGCGTGCGCAGACCCAAAGCTGGGTGAAGGAGCTGGGTGCCGATCTGGTGATCGACCATAGCCAGCCACTGAGCGAAGCACTCAAGCGTGCCGGTGTGGACCAGGTGACCCACGTCGCCAGCCTGACCCAGACCGACCAGCACCTGGATCAATTGGTCGAGGCATTGGCACCTCAGGGCAAGCTCGCGCTGATCGATGACCCCAAGGCGCTGGACGTGACCAAGCTCAAACGCAAGAGCCTGTCACTGCACTGGGAGTTCATGTACACCCGCTCGCTGTTTGAAACTGCAGACATGATCGAACAGCACAACCTGCTCAATCGCGTCGCCTGGCTGATCGACGCCGGCACACTGAAAACCACGGTTGGCGAACACTTCGGCACGATCAACGCGGCCAATTTGCGCCGTGCCCACGCCCTGCTGGAGAGCGGTAAAGCCAAGGGCAAGATTGTGCTGGAAGGGTTCTGAAGCGCTGAAAAAAACCATCGCTGATTTCATCGCCCTCTGCTGTTTTCCATCTGCGACCGGGAAGCCCCGGTCGCAGACAGCCCTTGTGGGCGCCCTCGAAAAGCCGTGTTTTTTTTAGTTACAAACCGTCAGTCCGACAGTTGACCCTTGTCACAATGGTGCTCGTATTCAGGACTACAATCGAATCTCCTGCGAGGCAATCTTTTGCGTGATGTCTTTTACGAGACATCTTTTACGAGAGGAATTCAGTTATGAAGATCCTGATAAAAGAACTGGCAAAGTCCCAGTGGCAAGTTCGCTTAGACCAACATGCTGTGACGTTCCGCAGTGAAGCAGAAGCTCGCGCTTTCACGCGTACCCTTGAAGCCCGCATCCAGGCCCCTCACCAGATTCCCATCCTCAACCCGCAGCGTGCCGCCGGCTGACTCCGGCCTCAAACCTGCGCTTGTGCCAGCGCCCGGGCATTTTGCAAACGCCGGGTAAGCATCGCCGCGCTCACCACCAGAATTCCACACAGGCTGATGACCATGGCCATCGGCACAGCGCTGCCGTCGTGCAAAACACCCACCAGCGCGGAGGCTCCGGCAGCCACGCTGAACTGCAGGCAACCGAGCAGCGCCGATGCGCTGCCGGCACGTGCGCCCTGCCCGCTCATTGCGCAGGCTGCGGCGTTGGGGCTGATGCAACCGAGGCTGGAAATACAGATGAACAATGGAATCAGCAGCGGCCACAGGTGGGCCGTGTGCAGAGAGCTGACAGCGAGCAGGCTCAGACCGGCCGCGAGATAAACCCACACCGCGCGCGCCAACAAGAATGTCGGGCCACGTTTGGCCAGCAGACGCGCGTTGACCTGCGCCACCAGAATGAAGCCCGCCGCATTGGTGCCAAACAACCAGCCGAAATGCTCGGCCGGAACGCCGTAGAGCTTGATGATGATGAAGGGTGAACCGGCGATGTAGGCAAACATCCCGGCGATGGCGATACCCCCGGTCAAGGCGTGGCCAAGAAATATCGGGTCGGCCAGCAACCGACCGTACTGACGCAGCGCGCCCGACAGCGGTTGGCGCGGTATGTGGGCCGGCAGGCTTTCCGGCAATCCCGTCGCCACCGCCAGCCCCGCCAACGCACTGAACCCGGTCAAGGCCAGGAAGATCGATTGCCAGCCTGTGGTGTTGACCAGCAACCCACCCAGCAATGGCGCAAGTATAGGCGCCAGCCCCATCACCAGCATCAACTGCGAAAAGACTTTCGCCGAACCCACGGCATCACATTTGTCGCTGACCACCGCCCGGGAAATCACCATCCCCGCGCAGCCGCCCAAGGCCTGGATGAAGCGCGCACCGATCAGCCATTCCAGGTTCGGTGCATAGGCACACGCCAGGGAGGCGGCGGTAAACAAACCGACGCCGGTGAGCAAGGGAATACGCCGTCCGAAACGATCCGCCACCGGGCCATAAGCCAGTTGGCCAATCGACAAGCCGAGGAAATATGCCGCCAACGTCATCTGAACGTGATTTTCGTCCGTCCCGAAGGCCAGTGCCATGGCCGGGAAAGCCGGCAGATAGAAATCGATCGCCAGCGGACCGAAAGCGCTCAAGGCGCCGAGAATCAGAATGGTACGGAAGTTCATCAGGCATCCAGTGGGGCAGAAGTCGGCAGGCCGACAGTCTAGCCGCGCATGGACGCCTTGAACATTAAGATAGCTCGCTAACTATTAAAATCAGGCCAATTTGACGCCGTAACCCTCTTCGCTGATCGCTTCGATCACTTGCTCGGCGCTCAGCGCACTTTCGACTCCGACCTCCCTGGCTGCCAGATCGACCCGCACACTGGCCGCCGGGTCTTTGGCCTGGACCGCCTGAGTGATGGCCTTGACGCAATGGCCACAAGACATGCCTTCAACGTTGAACACTTGCATGGGATGACTCCTTTTCCGAGGTTGAACCCAGTTTCGAGCTTGCCACCATGGCAAGGTCAAGTTCTGAAGATTGCTGCCGGGCTGGCAATCGACGCGGGGCTCGGCCAAGCTGCGTCCATCAATGACTCGAACTCAGGAGATTCAGCCATGCGCTGGTCAGTTTTCAGCCTGTTTGGCTTTCTCAGCCTTTTCGCCGCCGTGCCTTCGGTCAATGCTGCCGGTCAGGATTATGGCGTGCTGATCATTTCCCGCGAGCGCCTGGAAGTTGCGACCAGTTGCGAAATCGGTGTGTACATCCAGGATCAACTGGCGGCGCGGCTGTTTCAGGAGCAGAGCACCTCGTTCAACCTGCCGCCAGGCAAAGTGTCGCTGCGACTCAAATTGCTGCCGGGCCAGGTGCCGGGTTGCAATCCGGGCATGCTCGCGCCGGGTTCGCAGGATATCCAGCTCAAGGCCGGAGATGTGCTCAAGTACCGGATCGCGATGACACAGGAAGGGATGTATCTGAAGCGTGCAGGGCTGGGTTACTGACACCCCCCCTGTGGGAGCGGGCTTGCTCGCGAAGGCGGAGTGTCATGCAACATTGATGTCGACTGACACGACGCTTTCGCGAGCAAGCCCGCTCCCACAAGGGATCAGTGGCACGTTTCAGATTGGTGCTTGACCTTGCCAGCATGGCAAGGTTGATCCTGTGGTCATCTACTACAGGGAGTGCGACCGATGTCCGAATCCACCACGTTCGACCTGCCGATTGCCGGCATGACCTGCGCCAGTTGCGCCGGGCGTGTCGAGCGCGCCTTGAGCAAAGTCATTGGCGCCAGTGCCGTCAGCGTCAACCTCGCCACTGAACAGGCGCGGGTGCAAGCGCCCAGTGACAGTCTGCCGGCCCTGATGGATGCCGTGGCCAAGGCCGGCTACAGCGTGCCGCAACAGAATCTGGAATTGAGCATCGACGGCATGACCTGCGCATCCTGCGTCGGTCGCGTCGAGCGTGCGCTGGGCAAGGTGGCGGGAGTGAAAAGCGTCAGCGTCAACCTGGCCAACGAACGCGCCCACCTTGAGCTGCTCGGCCAGATCGATCCGCAAACCTTGATCGCAGCGGTGGCCAAGGCTGGCTACACCGCCACCGTCCGGGAAACCGAACACCCACCCACCGACAATCAGCAACAGCGCCTGCATCGCGAACGCCTGGCCTTGATCATCGCCATTGCCCTCGCCTTGCCGCTGGTGTTGCCGATGTTGCTACAGCCATTCGGCGTGCACTGGATGCTCCCGGCCTGGGTGCAGTTCGCCTTGGCCACGCCGGTGCAATTCATCTTCGGCGCACGGTTTTACGTCGCCGCGTGGAAAGCCGTGCGCGCCGGGGCCGGCAACATGGATTTGCTGGTGGCCCTGGGCACCAGCGCCGGTTATGGCTTGAGCGTGTATGAATGGGCCACCGCCGCCGGGCGCATGCCGCATCTGTATTTCGAAGCCTCGGCGGTGGTGATTGCCCTGGTGCTGCTGGGCAAATACCTGGAAAGCCGCGCCAAGCGCCAGACCGCCAGCGCCATTCGCGCCCTCGAAGCCTTGCGTCCGGAACGGGCGATTCAGGTGATCGATGGCCGCGAACAAGAAGTCGCCATCAGTGCGCTGCGCCTCAATGATCTGGTGATGGTCAAACCTGGCGAACGCTTCCCGGTGGACGGCGAAGTGGTTGAAGGCCAGAGCCACGCCGACGAAGCCCTGATCAGCGGCGAGAGCCTGCCGGTGCCCAAGCAGCCCGGCGACAAAGTCACCGGCGGTGCGATCAACGGTGAAGGCCGGTTGCTGGTGCGTACCCAGGCCCTCGGAGCGGAAACCGTGCTGGCGCGGATCATCCGTCTGGTAGAAGACGCCCAGGCCGCAAAAGCGCCGATCCAGAAACTGGTGGATAAAGTCAGCCAGGTATTCGTGCCTGTCGTGCTGTTGATTGCCTTGGCAACCCTGATCGGCTGGTGGCTGTATGGTGCGCCGATGGAAACCGCACTGATCAACGCCGTGGCGGTGCTGGTGATCGCCTGCCCGTGCGCCCTGGGCCTGGCCACACCGACGGCGATCATGGCCGGCACCGGCGTGGCGGCACGCTACGGGATTCTGATCAAGGACGCTGAAGCACTGGAACGTGCCCATGAAGTCAGCGCAGTGGTGTTCGACAAAACCGGCACCCTGACCTCCGGCGCCCCGCGCATCGCTCATCTAAGTGCCATCGACGGTGATGAAGCCAGCCTGCTGCAATTGGCCGGCGCCCTGCAACGCGGCAGTGAGCATCCGCTGGCCAAGGCTGTTCTGGATGCCTGTGCCGAACGCCATTTGACGGTGGCCGATGTCAGCGACAGCCAGTCCCTGACCGGGCGTGGCATCGCCGGCAGCCTCGAGGGCCGTCGCTTGGCCTTGGGCAATCGGCGCCTGCTGGAAGACAACGGCCTGAACGCCGGGCCGTTGGCCGACTCGGCGATCGAGTGGGAAAGCGAAGGCCGGACCTTGTCCTGGCTGATCGAACAAAAACCCGAGCCACGCGTGCTGGGCCTGTTCGCCTTCGGTGACACCCTCAAGCCCGGCGCGTTGCAAGCGGTGCAACAACTGAGCGCACGAAACATCAGCAGCCACCTGCTGACCGGTGATAATCGTGGCAGCGCCAACGTGGTGGCCGAGGCGCTGGGCATCCACGATGTGCATGCCGAAGTGCTGCCGGCGGACAAAGCCGCCACGGTCGCCGCGTTGAAAAAAACCGCTGTGGTGGCGATGGTCGGCGACGGCATCAACGACGCCCCGGCACTGGCCGCCGCCGATATCGGCATCGCCATGGGTGGCGGCACCGACGTCGCCATGCACGCGGCCGGCATTACCCTGATGCGCGGCGATCCGCGACTGGTGCCAGCAGCGCTGGAGATCAGCCGCAAGACCTATGCAAAAATCCGCCAGAATCTGTTCTGGGCCTTCGTCTATAACCTGATCGGCATTCCGCTCGCGGTGTTTGGCGTGCTCAACCCGGTGCTGGCCGGTGCGGCCATGGCGTTGTCGAGCGTCAGCGTGGTGAGCAATGCGCTACTGTTGAAAACCTGGAAACCCAAGGACCTGGAGGACAACCGATGAACATCGGCCAAGCGGCCCGCCACAGTGGCCTGAGCGCAAAGATGATCCGTTACTACGAGTCCATTGGCCTGCTCAAGGCGGCCCATCGCACCGACAGCGGTTACCGGGTGTACGGCGATGATGACCTGCACACGCTGGCGTTCATCAAGCGCTCGCGGGACCTGGGGTTTTCCCTGGAGGAAGTCGGCAAGTTGTTGACGCTCTGGCAAGACCGCCAACGCGCCAGCGCCGATGTGAAGGCTTTGGCCCGCCAGCATATCGATGAGTTGAACCAGAAGATCCGTGAACTGGGGCAATTGCGCGATACATTGCAGGATCTGGTTGAGCACTGTCAGGGCGATCATCGGCCGGATTGTCCGATCCTGAAGAATCTGGAGTCGGGGTGCTGTGCCACCCCGGCCCGAGCCTGATCGCAGGCTATTCCCTGTGGGAGCGGGCTTGCTCGCGAAGGCGGTGTGTCATGCAACATTGATGTCTACTGATACGACGCCTTCGCGAGCAAGCCCGCTCCCACATTAGTTCTCCTGTGTCTGGAAGCAGGCACCCACAAAAAAACCGGCCGAAGCCGGTTTTTTATCCGATCACTGCATCCACGGTGGAGGCGGCTCTTCGGTCTTGCCCGGTGGAGCATCGTCCGCCGCGCGTGCCGCTTGCTTGCGTTCTTCATCCAGGCGTGCGGCCTCGATTTCGCGCATGATGCCGCCCACGTCGGCCAGATCTTCCGATTCGGCGAACTCGCCGGTCAGGACGCTGGCCGGGTGCAAGGTGCCAGCCTCGTACAAGGCCCACATTTCCTTGGCGTACTTGGTCTTCTTCAACTCCGGCGCAAACCGCCCGAAGTAGGACGCCATGTTGCCCACGTCACGCTCCAGCATGCTGAACGCGTGGTTGTTGCCCGCCGCGTCCACCGCTTGCGGCAGGTCGATGATCACCGGGCCGGTCGGTGTCAGCAGCACATTGAATTCGGACAAGTCGCCGTGCACCAGGCCGGTACACAGCATCAGCACGATCTGGGAAATCAGATACGCGTGATACTCGCGAGCCTGATCCGGCTCCAGCACCACATCATTCAGACGTGGCGCGGCATCACCGTACTCGTCGGCCACCAGCTCCATGAGCAGCACGCCTTCAAGGAAGTCATACGGCTTGGGCACCCGCACACCGGCATTGGCCAGGCGAAACAACGCCGCCACTTCGGCGTTCTGCCAGGCGTCTTCGGTTTCCTTGCGCCCGAACTTGGAACCCTTGGCCATGGCCCGGGCCTGACGGCTGTTGCGCACCTTGCGGCCTTCCTGGTACTCGGCCGCCTGACGGAAACTGCGTTTGTTCGCCTCCTTGTAAACCTTCGCGCAACGTAACTGGTTACCGCAGCGCACCACATAAACAGCTGCTTCTTTACCACTCATGAGTGGGCGCAGCACCTCGTCGACCAGACCGTCCTCGATCAGGGGTTCAATGCGTTTTGGAGTCTTCATCAGCTTTTATTGTGGGTCCTTTATTACCAAACACGCGAAAGTCATTCGTTATACGGCAATCCACTCACCGGGGGGAGGGGTTGCCGACTTATGAGCATTGCAGAATGCACACAATGTGCCGGTTTCATCAGATAAAACCGACCACCGCCACGGATCGTTCCAGATCATAGCCGAGCCTGCGTCACTTGTTGTGCAAGGGTATTGAGGGCAATTGCGACAGAAACTGACACCACTGTTCATACCTTCCGTAGGATTTTTCCAAACAGGCCTCAATTTCCTCCGACAACAGCCGAAGTCCTTAGTGACAGAGTGATTTGTCCGACAATCGCTGCCACAACAAAAGCGATGCCGCACTCAAGGACCCGGGTTGACCAAGAACGTTTACGGCTGCCAAAAAACCGCGAGTCATCTGCACTGCGTGGGCCTACAAGAAAATCTGGAGCGCGGATGAACATCAAACAGAAGTTGACCTGGGCGTTTGCAATCATCGCCTGCCTGCCTGTGGTACTGGTCGCCACCCTCGTTGTGCTGAACCTGCGCAGTGATGCCAGGGACGAATTCATCGACGGCAGTGCCCGCGAGATTCGTCAGGTCAGCAATGCCATGCAGTTGTTCTTTGACGGCATCAGCCAGAACGTCGATTACCTGGCCAGGCAGCCGTTGATCCGAAACTCCGACGACAGCCTCAAGACCTACATGGCCGCCAACGCCGAGAGCATCCCTCAAGGCGAGGCGGACAAAAAAGTCTTCACCCTGCTCCAGGACCTGGGCAACAGCCACCCGGCCTACGCCTATGCCATCCTCGGCACGGCGGCGGGCGGTTACGTGTCGTGGCCGGATGATCCGAAACTGAGCAACTACGACCCGCGCCAGCGCCCCTGGTACAAGGCCGCCCAGGCCAAACCGGGCAAGCCGTTCCGCACCGAGGCCTACTACTGGGCCCAGGACGACGCGACCTACGTCAGCACCGTGCGCACCATCGACAACAAGCTGGGCACCAACGGCGGCGTGGTCAGCATCGACGTGACGCTCAAGCAGCTCACCGAAATCGTCAAACAGATCAAGCTCGGCGAAACCGGCTACCTGATGCTGCTGGAAAACACCGGCACGGTCCTGGTGGATCCGAAACAACCGGAACACAATTTCAAACCGCTGAACAGCCTCGGCGACGGCTACGCGCAACTGGCCAAGGCCGGCAAGGGTCTGGTGGAAGTGGAGCTCAACGGCGAGCGCTACATGGCCAACGTCTGGCCATCGGAGCAACTGGGCTGGACCTTCATCGGCCTGATCAAACAGAACGACGTGATGAGTTCCGCGACCCAGTTGACCTGGTTGATCGCCATCATCGCCGCCGTTCTGGCCGTCGTCTTCGCCATCGTCGGCGCCAGCTTTGCCAGCCTCATCGTGCGTCCGATCCGCAGCGTGGCCAGCGGCCTGGAAGGCATCGCCCAGGGCGAAGGCGACCTGACCCAGAACCTGCAAATCCGTGGCAACGACGAAACCGCGCAACTGGCCAACTGGTTCAACCAGTTCCTGACCGCTATTCGCAACCTGATCCAGAACATCGGCGGTGCGGCGGGCAAGATCCTCGCCACGTCCAAGAGTTCGACCCAGGTTTCCAGCGACATGGCCGAAGCCGCCGGGCGCCAGCGTGAAGCGGTGGACATGGTATCCACGGCGTTCCACGAAATGGTCGCCACTGCCAACGAAGTCGCACGCTCTTGCAGTCAGGCTGCGGAGTCTGCCGACAGTGGCCAGCGCCAGGCGCGCGAAGGTCAGCAGCAGATCGATGCGGCGGTGAACAGCGTGGATCGCCTGAGCCAGGAAATCGAACAGTCGGCCCAGTCGATGCAACAGCTCGAACGCGACAGCAACGACATTCAGTCGATCCTCGGGACTATCCGTTCGATTGCTGAGCAGACCAACCTGCTGGCACTGAACGCCGCTATCGAAGCGGCCCGGGCTGGTGAACAAGGTCGCGGTTTTGCCGTGGTGGCCGATGAAGTTCGAGCTCTGGCCAAACGCACGGCCGACTCCACGGCGGAAATCGACGGTCTGCTGGGCAACCTGGCCAAACGCACAAGCCAGGTGACCCAACAGATGCACGCCAGCCTGGAGGTGTCCCAGCAATCGGTGACGCGCATCGGTGAAGCGCGCAACAGCTTCGGGCAGATTCGCGAGTCGGTGGACGTGATCCGCGATATGAACACCCAGATCGCCACCGCGGCGGAACAACAGCATCAAGTGGCCGAAGACATCAATCGGCACATTAGCCAGATCCATGGCGATGCGCAGTTGGTGGCGGAACTGGCCAACTCGGCGCGCCTGGATTCCCAGAGCCTGGCCGGGTTGTCGAATGAGCTGGACGGGTTGGTGCGCAGGTTCCGCACCTGATTTGCAAACTCACCACTAAACCCTGTGGGAGCGAGCTTGCTCGCGATGAGGCCATCAGCTTCAATATCTATGTTGACTGATAGACCGCCATCGCGAGCAAGCTCGCTCCTACAGGACTTGTGCCAGGCACAGCTTATTTGCCGCCCCTGAAAACCTGTGGGAGCGGGCTTGCTCGCGAAGAGGGCATCAGCTTCAACATCAATGTTGACTGCTATACCGCTTTCGCGAGCAAGCCCGCTCCCACAGTTGTTTTTGCTCAGCGCTCGATGATGGCGGTCACGCCCTGCCCGCCCGCCGCGCAAATCGAAATCAGTCCCCGCCCCTTGCCCGCCGCGTCCAGCAGCTTCGCCAGGTTGGCGACGATGCGCCCGCCCGTGGCGGCAAACGGGTGCCCCGCCGCCAGTGAACTGCCCTTGACGTTAAGTCGGCTGCGGTCAATCGAGCCCAACGCCGTGTCGAGGCCGAGACGGGTTTTGCAATATTCCGGATCTTCCCAGGCCTTCAATGTGCACAGCACTTGAGCGGCGAAGGCTTCATGGATTTCGTAGTAGTCGAAGTCCTGCAAGGTCAGGCCATTGCGCGCCAGCAAACGCGGCACAGCGTAGACCGGCGCCATCAACAACCCTTCCGCGCCGTTGACGAAATCCACCGCCGCCGCCTCGCCGTCGCGCCAGTAGGCAAGAATCGGTAACCCGCGAGCCTTGGCCCATTCTTCGCTGCCCAGCAGCACCAGTGACGCACCATCGGTCAGTGGCGTGGAGTTGCCTGCGGTCAGGGTGCCCCTGGCGCTTTTCTCGTAGGCCGGCTTGAGCGCGGCGAGCTTTTCCAGGGTCGAATCCGGGCGCAGGTTGTTGTCGCGGGTGAGCCCCAGGAACGGTGTCATCAGGTCGTTGTGCCAGCCTTCGGCGTAGGACGCGGCCAGCTTCTGATGGCTCTCAAGCGCCAATTGATCCTGTGCTTCGCGAGGGATGTTCCAAGTCTGGGCCATCAACTCGCAATGCTGCCCCATGGACAGCCCGGTACGCGGCTCGCCGTTGCGCGGGAACTCGGGGATCAGATGTTTGGGGCGCAATTGCAGGAAGGTTTTCAGTTTGTCGCCGGTGGTCCTGGCGCGGTTGGCTTGCAGGAGGATCTTGCGCAGGCCCTCGCTGACACTGATCGGGGCATCCGAGGTGGTGTCCACACCACCGGCAATGCCGCAATCGATCTGGCCCAGGGCAATCTTGTTCGCCACCAGCAACGCTGCTTCCAGCCCGGTGCCGCACGCCTGCTGGATGTCGTAGGCCGGGGTGGCGGGCGACAGTCGCGAACCGAGTACACACTCACGTGTGAGGTTCATGTCCCGCGACAACTTGAGCACGGCGCCGGCGACCACTTCGCCGATGCGCTGGCCATGCAGGTTGTAGCGTTCGATCAGGCCTTCGAGGGCGGCAGTGAGCATCACCTGGTTACTGGCCGTGGCGTAGGGGCCGTTGGAGCGGGCGAACGGAATCCGGTTACCGCCAATGATCGCGACGCGGCGCAGTTGGGTCATGAAGAGCTCCTGATGAATTATCTGAACTGAACACGGCCCCTTGTGAGAGCGGGCTTGCTCGCGAAGGCGTCGTGTCAGTCGACATCAATGTTGCATGACACTCCGCTTTCGCGAGCAAGCCCGCTCCCACAGGGACAGCGTTGCACCATAAATCCTGCGACAAACTACTCTGCTGTAACCAAGCGTAGGCCTTATCTCGTGGATCGAACGACTGATCGCCACTCATGGTCCACACTTTGAATCCCAGCTTTCGGAGCGCGTTCCATGTCTGACCGCTATATCGACTTCGCCAATTCGTCCATCGGCCATCGCCTGGTCGGCGCTCTGGGGTTGCCGGCACCGACCCGACTGGAGCGCTGGCAGGCAGGCCGGCTGCGGCCCGTGGAAGGTGCGTTGCTGATCGGCGGCGGGCCGTTGGCGGAGCAAGTCAGCGCCCTCGCCAATCGTCTGACCGACGCGATCTACAGCTACGGCACCGAGCCTTCGATAGCGACCGCCTGGATTCCCGGCCACGGACCGAAACTCAAGGCCGTGGTGTACGACGCCAGTGATCTGCTGCACACCGATCAGCTCAAGCAACTGCGCGAGTTTTTCCAGCCGCTGATGAAAAACCTCGATCACTGTGCGCATCTGGTGATTCTCGGGCGCGATCCGCAAACCCTGCGTGACCCGTTCGCCGCCAGTGCGCAGCGCGCCCTGGAAGGTTTCAGCCGTTCCCTGGCCAAGGAGTTGCGCAACGGCGGCACCCTGCAATTGATCTACATCGGCGAAGGTGCCGAGGTGCAACTGGAAGGCCCGCTGCGGTTTTTCCTCTCACCCAAAAGTGCCTTCGTGTCCGGGCAGGTCATTCGCCTGAATCCATGCTCGACACCTGTCACCGACTGGACACGCCCACTCGCCGGACGCAAGGCTCTGGTGACCGGCGCGGCGCGGGGCATTGGTGCCGCCATCGCCGAGACCCTGGCCCGTGACGGTGCCGACGTTATCCTGCTCGATGTGCCAGCGGCCAAAACCGATCTCGAAGCTCTCGCTGCACGCCTCGGCGGGCGCAGCATCACCCTCGACATCTGCGCCGAAGACGCCGCCACGCAGTTGATCGAACAGCTGCCCGACGGCCTCGACATCGTGGTGCACAACGCCGGCATCACCCGGGATAAAACCCTGGCCAACATGACCCCCGACTTCTGGGACGCCGTACTGGCAGTCAACCTCAACGCACCGCAAGTGCTGACCAAAGCCCTGCTCGACAGCGGCACCCTGCACGACAACGGCCGGGTGATTCTGCTCGCATCCATCAGCGGCATCGCCGGCAATCGCGGGCAAACCAACTACGCGGCGAGCAAGGCCGGGCTCATCGGCCTAGCGCAAGCGTGGGCACCGCTGCTCAATGAGCGCGGCATCAGCATCAACGCTGTGGCGCCGGGGTTCATCGAAACGCAAATGACCGCGCACATTCCCTTCGGCCTGCGCGAAGCCGGACGACGAATGAGCTCGCTTGGCCAGGGCGGCCTGCCGCAAGACGTCGCCGAGGCCGTGGCCTGGCTCGCGCAACCGGGCACCGGTGCGTTCACCGGACAAGCGTTGCGCGTTTGCGGGCAAAGCGTTCTGGGAGCTTAAGGATGATCACCGACTGGTACACACTTAACCGCGAACCCAGCCTGCCGGGGTTGTACGCACGAGCGGCGACTCGGCGAAAAATCACTGGCACCTGCCTGCCCGATTCGGGTTTGCACTGCTGGGTCGATGTCGATCCCATGCGCCTGGCGGCCTATCGCAAGGTCTGTGGTTTCGCCGACAACGGCCTGCTGCCGCCGACCTATCCGCATATCCTCGGGTTTGCCTTGCAGATGCAGTTGCTCACGATCAGGGACTTCCCGTTCCCGCTGCTGGGCCTGATCCACCTGAGCAATCGCATTCGTGTGCGGCGCCCCATGGGCGGGGTGAGTCGGGTGCGCGTCAGCGTGCAAGTGCAGAACCTGCAACCCCACGCCAAAGGTGCGACGTTCGATTTGCAGACCACTCTCGACGACCAGTTGGGGCCGTTGTGGGAGGCGCAGAGCCGGATGCTCTGTCGCGGCGTAAAACTCGAGGGCGAACCGCTCGAAGAGCAACTGGCAAGCAGTCTGGCCTTGACCGAAGTCGAGCACTGGAAAGCGCCCTCGGACATCGGCCGGCAATACGCCAAGGTATCCGGCGACTACAACCCGATCCACCTGAGCGCGGCCAGTGCCCGACTCTTCGGCTTCCCGACTGCCATCGCCCATGGTTTATGGAACAAGGCGCGTACGCTGGCGGCGCTGGCCGGGCACCTGCCGACGGCGAATATCGAGATCGCGGTGCAGTTCAGGAAACCGGTACGGTTGCCCGGCGAGGTGACGCTACTGGCCAGTGCGCCGGGACCTGGCGGGGATTTGCAGTTGGTGGGTGCCGGGGATCTGGAGCATATGGTCGGGCATTGGCGGCCGGTTGCCTGATAAAGCTGAATGCCATGTTGCGCTATGGCACCGAGTGGCGGTGACGAGTGGCACGGTGACGACAGTTGAGGGCTTCCCCTCAACCATAGAATCTCCCACAGATCGGCGTACACAGATGCCCTTCACCACTCATCAGGCCGAGCGTTAGTGGGACTAAGCTTTGCGTTTGGTAAAAAACGTCCGTTTTGTCTGAATGATTCTATGCTGACATTACTCAGTGATAGTCAGGGTAGACGCACTCATGAAAGCCAGCCTCCCGGGCATCAGTCAGATGCCGAATCTGCCTGCGCCCCTCACAGCCAGTGCGAGCCTGCAATTTTGAGTGCCGGGGACAAACTGTTCGGGCGCCTGCTCCATCGCCATCCGCCGCCCCCGTCGGAGCCGCCAGAGGCGCTGCGGGTGCACAGCGTCGGATTGCAGATGCAGCTCAATGCCGAGGGGCGCGTCGTTCAACTGAGCGGTCCACTGCGGCACTTGCTGGTCCAGCCCCCTCCAGGCGCGCAGGCCCCGCATCTGCTCGACTTCCTGTTGCCCCACAGCAACCTCGTCATCGAAGGTGCGCCGGCGGACTGGCAGGGACAAACACTGGACCTGGACTTTTACAGCCTCAACGGTCCCCCGCTGCATCTGCGCGGCTGGGTGCAACCCTTGGCCGATGCCTGGTTGTTGCAGATGCTGGACATCGGCGACCTGCTGCTTGAGCGCAGGCAATCGCGCAACCGCGAACAATGCCAGATGCTGGCGATGCAAATCGCCGGACAGTTGCGCCTGTGCAGCCTGACGCGCCTGCACGAGATGCTGGCCGAACAACTGCAAAACCTGGCGCAGCGCTTTCAGATTCCGTGCATTGCCCTGGCCTTGTTCGATGAGCAGGAACAGGGTTGGCAAATTCACCAGCACTACGCGGCCTCAGATACACCGCAACTTTGGCAAAACGGTCAACGCCTGGGCACGGGACTGGACAGTTTGAGCGGCTCGGCGCCGCAGCACCTGAACCTGCGCGAACACCCGCGCCTGCAAGGCACGTTCGGCAATACCGATGGCTTCGCCGTGCCCTATCAAGACGCTCAAGGGGTGGTCGCCTGGTTGCTGTGCGGTTACTTCACGGCGCCACAACGTGCCCCCGATGTCACGGAACGCGACTGGCTGCAAATCACCGCCGCGCTCGCCTGTCCTTTGCTCGAACGCCTGCGCGAGCATCGGCATCATCTGCAACTGGAGCGCCTGGAATCGCTGCAATCCTTGTTGGGCACAGGTTGGTGGGAAGTCTTCGGCGATCTCGGCGACATTCAACTGGCGCCCTCGCTGGCCAGTACCCTGAACCTTGAAGCAACACGATTGCCCCTGCAAAACTGGCTCGCCCAAATACATCCCGCCGACCGCGAAGAACTGCGCATTCGCCTGCAAGACTTGCAGGACGCGAGTACGCCCCTGCTGCTGTGCGTGCGTTTGCATCGCGCCGATGACACCCTCGCGCCGGTCTGGTATCGCCTGCAAGGTCAAGCCCTGGGCGTGGGGAAAAGCCGTCGTGTGGTGGGCTTCATGCTCGACATCAGTGACATCAAGAACCAGGAGCAGAACGCTGCCGCCGCCCATGCGCGCCTGAACAATCTGATCGCCAGTTCACCGGCGGTGATTTACCTGCAGCGCTATGTCGAAGGTGCGTTGCAACCGGTGTTCTTCAGCGACAGCCTGATGCCGTTGCTCGGCTGGACCCTCGCCGACTGCGCCCCCGGGACGCTGGCGACGCGGGTGCATCCCGACGACCGCCTGCAGTATTTCGAGCGCACCCGCCAGTTGCTGCGTAAAGGCTCGGTGCGTGCCCGCTATCGGCTGCGCGACAGTCGTGGCGGCTATCACTGGCTGCTCGATGAAGCCCGATTATTGCGCGACGACCTCGGCCTGCCGGTGGAAGCCGTGGGCCTGTGGCTGGACGTCACCGATGCGACCCTGGCCACCGAACAGGTCAGGCAAAGCGAAGAACGCTACCGGATTCTGGTGGAAGACTCGCCGGCGATGATCTGCCGCTACCTCCCGGACTTGACCCTGACCTTCGGCAACCGTCCGTTGGCGACTTATCTGGAACTGGCGCCCGAGCAACTGCCGGGGATGAATCTGGGCAGCTGGATGTCCGGGGAACAGCGCGATGCATTCATCCGGCGGCTGAACCAATTGAGCCCCGAGTTTCCGGTCAGCACCGCCGAGATCAACTTGCAACTACCCGGCCGCGAACACGCCTGGTGGGTCTGGTCCGATCGCGGGGTATTTGACGAACAGGGCCGGTTGCTCGAAGTTCAGGCCGTTGGGCGCGACAACACCGAAGTGCGGCGCTCGCAGCAGCAGCTCACGCAAAGCGCGAAAATGGCCACCCTCGGTGAAATGGCCACCGGCCTGGCCCATGAGATCAACCAGCCGTTGAATGTGATGCGCATGGCCGTCGTCAATGTGCTCAAGCGCCTGAACAACGGCGACGCGCAGGTCGATTACCTGATCGACAAGCTCAATCGCATCGACGCGCAATTGCAGCGTGCCGCACGGGTGGTGGACCACCTGCGGGTATTCGGCCGTCGCTCGGAAATCGAGCAGCAACCGTTCAACCCGACCCAGGCCATCGAAGGCACGCTGTCGCTGCTGTCCGAGGACATGCATGGCAAAGGCGTCGACCTGCGCATCAGCGAGTGCAGTTTTGAAGTGCAGGTGCGCGGCCATGTCGATCAGCTTGAACAAGTGCTGATCAACCTGATGGTCAATGCCCGGGATGCATTGCTCGGCAAGCGCGAGGCCAACCCCGGGTTCAAGCCGTGGATTTCCCTGTACGCCGAACGGGACACCCACTTGGTACGCCTGTGGGTCGAGGACAACGGCGGCGGTATCGACCCGCGTTTGCTGGAGCGGATTTTCGAGCCGTTCTTCACCACCAAAGCGGTCGGCGTCGGCACCGGTCTGGGGCTGTCGGTGAGCTATGGCATCGTTGAAAACATGGGCGGCAAACTGAGCGCCAGGAACTGGGCCGAGGGCGCGCGCTTCTGCATCGAACTGCCGATCGTGACGCCGGACTAGATCACCAGAGCTGGGCGTCCCGGGTGACAACTGAGGTTGGCACCTGCCTCAACTTGTTCAGGTCGATCCTCAGGCTCGCCAGCGCACCATAAAAAAACCCCTGTGGGAGCACAGGGGTTGTAGGGCCGGCGGATTCTAGGAGGTGTGCGGTGGATAGTTGGCCAATATCCGCGTGACTGTTTCCCAGATGGCATCGCGACGATCCGACGGGTTCGGCGTGCGGCTGAGTATCTGTTCGTCACTGCCGCGCCACACCAGTTTGCCGTCCTTGCCATCAAGCAGGTCGATCTGGATGGTCGCCACTTTGTAGCTGACATTGCGCGTTTCGTTGTACATCGGTGCGCCGTAGTAGCCATGCCACGGGTTTCCCCACCCACCGCCGTAATTGGTGGTCACCTGTTGTTGCCGCTCTTCGACAATCAGGTAGGCCTGTACATTCAAGTCACCCTTGGCACCTGCGGCGGCCGGGCGCAGACCACGTTGATCCAGTTGATCGGCAACTGCCTGACGGACGCGCTGTTCGGTCAGGTCGCTCTTGATCCGTGGATCATCGGGACGGTATTGCAGGGCGGGTTCTTTCCAGGTCCAGCTGCGATAGGCAGCAAAGTCGCGGCTGGCGTCGAAGTCATGATTGACCTGGTTGGCGGCGCAGGCACTGAGCAGCGCGGCCACTGCCAGTAAAACAAAACGGCGGAACATGATGATTCTCCGGTTGAAGACATGATCCTGTGGAACGCTTCTTATCTACAAGAAGCTAACTAGGAGGATACGCCGACATTGCCTTTTCCACAGCTTCCCGTATGGCATCGGCCCGCTCGCTTTCGCTGCCCCGGTTGCCGGTTTCAGCGCTGGAGCTCCACACCGGCTGACCGCTTTTGGCGTCAAACATATCCACCTGCACGACCACGACCTGTTCCTGATAGGTACGGATGATCGGCACGGTGGCGTATCCGCCATATCCAGGGCCGTAACCGTTGTAGCCGCCATAACCGCCGCCGTAATAGTCGTCCCGAACCTGACGCAAGCGGGTTTCCATCCGCAGGTCGGCGCTGACAAACAGGTCGGCCGGGCGATTGTCGTGCAATGGGCGCAAGCCGCGTTGATCCAGCGCATTGCTGACTGCTTCGGCGACTTGCGCCGAATCGGCCCAGGCGGTGCCCGCTGGCAGATGCCCATCGAGCCAGGCCCAACTGCGGTAGCGTCCATAGTCTCGCGGGGCTGCCGGGTAAGCGCTGCGGTCAAAAGTGGTGGCGGCCTGGGGTGGCGCCGGTGGCAAAGGGTTGGACGTGGCGACATAAGGGTTGCTGCCTTGACAGGCGGCCAGCCCCAGGCAGAACACCAGTACACCTGAATGATTTTTCATTTCGAGCTCCGATCAAACAGGCCGACAGATCCAGTGCAAGTAACGCCCAAGCCCGGCAAAGCTTGGATGACGACGGTGGGCCAGTTCCATTTCCAGCAGGTCCACCAGCTCGGCGCGGGCCTGGAATTCCACTGGCATGTAATCGTGAAAAACCCGCACTCCACTCTTGCTTTCGACCTTCCACAGACCTTCAAGTAGCGCCGCCAGCTCGCGCGGATCAAGGGGCTGTTGCGGGGTCAGGCTCTGCTTTTCGCCGGCCATGTCGTTCTTGCGCATCTTGCGGAAATGGCCCTTGAGCAAGTTGCGATAAATCAGCGCGTCGCGGTTGTAGAACGCCAGGGACAGCCAGCCGTCCGCCTTGGTCAACTGATGCAGCACCGGCAGGATGGCGTGGGGTTCGGCCAGCCACTCCAGCACGGCATGGCACAGCACCAGGTCGTAGGGTTCGGTGAGCTGCCCGAGCAGTTCCTGCCACGGTGCCTGAATGAACGTGGCGCTCTGCCCGGCTTCGGCAAAGCGCTGACGGGCGCCTTCGAGCATCGGTTCGGCAGGCTCGGCGAGGGTCACCTGATGGCCGCGCTGGGCCAGCCACAGCGACATGTGGCCAAGGCCGGCGCCGATGTCCAGAACGCGCAGCGGCCGGTCGGGCAAGGTTTCGGCCAGATCGGCCTGCAACACCGCCAGACGGATGGCACCTTTGGCACCGCCGTAGATTTTTTCGGCGAAACGGGTCGCCAGTTGATCGAAATGGCGGTCGCTCATCAGCTGAACCTCCGTTCGCTGTCCGCCAGTTTGCTGCGCACCACGGCTTCCATGTCCAGACCCAGCTCGCTGCACAACAGCAACAGATAAAGGACAATGTCACCGACTTCCTGCCCGGCGTGGGCGAGTTTGTCCGCCGGCAACTGGCGTGACTGGTCCTCGGTCAGCCACTGGAAAATCTCCACCAGCTCGGACATTTCCACGCTCGCGGCCATGGCCAGGTTTTTCGGGCTGTGAAATTGCCGCCAGTCATTGCGGTCACGGATGGCGTGCAGGCGTTCGGTCAGTTCAACAAGGTTCATCGGGCTCTCCTGAAGGCGTATAGCTTCGGGGGGATGACGAGTGAAGGCAAGTGACAAAGATTGAGCGGTTGGCATTGTTTTTTTGTGGGAGCGGGCTTGCTCGCGAAGACGGAGTGTCAGTCGAATCATTTTTAACTGGACAGCCGCTTTCGCGAGCAAGCCCGCTCCCACAGGTATTGTGCAACGCTCTATGCTTGTGGGAACTCGGCAGCATGATCGACAGCCCAAGACTCAATTCTCTTTAATCAGGATGCCCATTCCATGCAGGTAGAAGGTTTTTCCGAATGGCTCGGCCAGGTACTCGGCTCGATCATCCGCTTCATCGTTGATGGCCTCAGTGGGCTGTTCAATCTGTTGAGCAACGCCAGCAGCAACTTTGTCGAAGGCTTGTCCAGCGCGCTGGGCATGGACACCTCGATCGTCAGTATCGTGACCTTGATCCTCGGGCTGATACTGCTGTGGTCGGCGATCCGCGCATTTCTCAATGCGTCGTTCATCATGGGGATCATCTGGTTGATGCTGGGGCTTTGGTTACTCAGCTGGATCATTCACTGACACCACCGAACACCTGTGGGAGCGGGCTTGCTCGCGAAGAGGGAGTGTCAGTCGAATCTTTATTAACTGGACGACCGCTTTCGCGAGCAAGCCCGCTCCCACAATTGATCGCGGCTTGCTCTCGATGTGCCGCTACAATGCCGACTCCCCAAGGAGCCTGCATGTCCAACCTGACCGCCGACTGGCGCGACCGCCCTACCCATCGCCGGGTCTGGGCACTCGCCGCGCCGATGATTCTTTCGAACATTTCCGTACCGCTGGTGGCGCTGGTCGACAGCACCGTCATCGGTCACCTGCCCCACGCTCATCAACTCGGCGCCGTCGCGGTCGGGGCCAGTCTGTATACCTTCCTCGCCTGGGCCATGGGTTTTCTGCGCATGGGCTCCACCGGGTTCGCCGCCCAGGCGGCCGGGCGCGGGGATGGCGCGGCTTTGCGGCAGATCCTGTTGCAAGGCCTGTTGCTGGCTATCGGCCTGGCCATTGTGTTGGGTGCGGTGGGCGTGCCATTGAGCGGGGTGGCGTTGCATTTCATGCAACCGTCGGCGGAGCTCGATCAACTGACCCGCGAGTTCTTCCACACCCGTCTGTTTGGCCTGCCGGCGGCGCTCGCCAGCTATGCGCTGGTCGGCTGGTTCCTTGGCACCCAGAATGCCCGGGCGCCGCTGGCGATTCTGCTGAGCACCAACCTGGTCAACATTGCCCTGAACCTGTGGTTCGTCCTCGGCCTGGAATGGGGCGTGGTCGGTGCGGCCCGGGCCTCGGTGATTGCCGAATGGACGGGGGCGCTGATCGGTTTGCTGATGACCCGCAAAGCCCTGCGCGCCTATCCCGGTCACATCGTCTGGGCAGCGTTGGCGCTGTGGCAAAGTTGGCGGCCATTGCTGGCGGTCAACCGCGACATTTTCATCCGCAGCCTGGCGCTGCAATCGGTGTTTTTCCTGATCACCGTGCAAGGCGCGCGACTGGGCGACGCCACGGTCGCTGCCAATGCCCTGCTGCTCAATGGATTGTTGCTGACCGCCCACGCCCTCGATGGCCTGGCCCACGCCGTCGAAGCGTTGTGCGGGCATGCTCTTGGTGCCCGCGACCGCGATGCCCTGCGCCGTTCGCTGGTGGTGGCATGCGGCTGGTCGTTGCTGGCGAGCCTGGGCTTTGCCGCGCTGTTTCTGTTTGCCGGGCACTTGTTCATCGAGATGCAAACCGATATTCAGAGCGTGCGCGACACCGCGTTCATCTACCTGCCCTACCTCGCCGTACTGCCGCTGATTGCCGTCTGGAGTTACCTGCTCGATGGCCTGTTCATCGGCGCCACCCGCGCCCGGGAAATGCGCAACGGCATGCTGCTGACAGTGGCGCTGGTGCTGCCTTTCGGCTGGGCATTGCAAGGCTGGGGCAACCATGGCCTGTGGATAACCTTTCTGGTGTTCATGCTGCTGCGCAGTCTGACCCTCGGTGTGATTGCCTGGCGTCTGCGCCGCAACGATGGCTGGTTCGCCAGCGGCACTCACTGAGGGGGCGGGACAGCCGTCGAATAGACCGCACCATCAATTTCGACCTTATGGCCAAGGCGGGTCGTTCTGCCACAGGTGACGCAGGCTATCGAGGCGCTCCTGTTGGGTCAGCCCCGGCAGCGGCTGCACGGGCACGGAATCGGGATACTGCAGGCGCAGCCATATCCAGCCATCAAGCACCGGGCGCTCGCTGAAACCCAGCGCCAGCCCTTCCTGCACATGGGTCCACAGGCGAGGGAAATCGGCACCGGTGGATTGGCTCCAGCGCCAGGTATGCTGTTCGAGCAGGCAGGTTTGCAGTTTTTCAAGTTGCCCGGCGTTGAGACTTTCTTCGATCGCCAACGGGCTGACCGCCAGCCCCGGGTTGGACAAACGTTGCCAGCCTGCACAACCCATCGCGCGGTCGGCCCAGGTACCGCCGAACCAGCGCAAATGACTGACAGGACCTAGCCAGCGACTCAGTTCAGCGGCATCGCAGGCATCGAAAAAATAGCTGGCCGTGATCGGGTTGTAGTAACTCAGAAGGGCCCGGTGCAGGCCAAGCGTGACCGTGAGCATGCGCCGCAAATGCGCCAGCAACGACGATGCGCTGGCCTCGCTGACCATCAGCAATCCGGGCCAGCGTTGCCCGTCGACGCGGCATAAATCGGCCAATGCCGGGCATGTGCGCAGATCGATCAGGACCGGTCCCTGCTCACGCAGCGCATGCCACTCCGTACCTTCGAACAACCCCGACCACCGGGCCTGCGCAAACATCTGCCTCAGGGCGACACCCGCCTGCGGCGTACCCGGCACATCCAGCAGTAACCACTGCGCAGGTGCCTCGGGCGTGCTTGTGGCCATCATGCCCCGGCGCTCTGGTCAAGCCGTGTCGCCAGACGACAGGTGCACAACGCCTGTGCGCAATGGTTGAAGCTGCCACCGCCGGGAAGCAGGCACAGCACCATCAATGGCTCTCCCGAGCGCAACCATTGCTCCAGGCCCTCTACATGGGTGCGGGTGGGCTGGGGGGGTTCAGCGCCTGTCACCTCGACCGTTGCCGGTGCATGCAGCAAGCCGGTTATCTGCGGTTGATCGGGATCGCCCTCGACAAAACTCACGACCAGCTCAGTCCCCTCCCGCAATGGCGAGAACGTTGAGGCTTGCAACTGCCCGGCCAGGGGTAACCAGCAATGACTGGGCGTCGCCCCTTCGCCCTGATACAGCCAGTCGAATTGCACCGCTACCGGCCTTGCCGGGTCAGGATTTGGTTCATCGACCTCGACTACCCACGCCCGTTGCAAGCTATGCATTTGTGGTTTGACCATCGCACGGGGTGGCTTGAGTGGTGTCGGCCAGTGCACGGCCCGGGCCTGATTATGGTAAGGCGTCGCCGCCTCCCGGTTGCCCCAATGCTCGACGTGGGTCAGCAGCCAGAGTCGATTGCATTCGGCAACCGGATGACCGGACAGCGGCATCAGCTGACCGCTGCGCAAGGTCGCCAGGTCCGTCCGGCATTCGGCTCGTTGCGTCGCAGTCTCGCTGCAGCGCTGACGTTCGAACCGCCGCACCGCCGGCCGATCGCCCTCGCTGCGGAATATTGCAGGTTCGCCGGACCGAAAATGCTGCCGATCATCGCTGAACACCAAGCAGTGTCCGCGGGCCCGGTGTTCGAAGTGATAGTGAAGGCGTTCCTGGGCACACAGTCGCTGGAGAAATTGCAGGTCCGACTCTCGATATTGCGTACACAAATCCCTGGGCGGGTAATCGCCGCCGAGCTCCAGGCGTCGATCTTTGCCGGTAATACCATGCTCCTTGAGCACCTGGTCGAGGATTTGCGGCACTGAACGGCCGCTGAAGATCCGTTGGCTGAAGCGCTGGGCCAGGCACGCTACTTTTGGCCCCAGGCGCACCTGGCAGAGTCGGATACCCGAAGCATGATCACGCTGGACGAGCTCATGCAGTTGTCCATGCACGTGGCTTTCGGCAGGCCCGAAATGCAAGGAGGCCGGGCGGTACAGCAAACGGGCAAGGTCAAGCATCGGGTCATCGATCAGCAGTTCCATGTCGAACACAAACGGCTCGCTGATGGCCTCTCTACCGGTAAAGGCCAGGACCTCTAAGGAGTCGGGCAGACCTGCTACATCCAGACGAAATGACGGTTCGCTGACTGGATTGAACATCGGCGTTTCTCTACAGGAGGGGCGGCCGGGGATTCTCGCTGAGAGACATGGCCGAGTAGAGTGCCGAAGTACAACTTAGGAAATGACCTACGCGAAAAGAAGACCAAATGGCATGGATTGCCAAGGACGTGGGCAGTTTCGCTTGAAAAAACAGAATCGCCGCACCAGGTCATCTGAAATTTCCGCGGTAAACGGAAAAATTTCAGACAACCTGATGAGCGTGGTGCTGACCTCAGGAAGACAGGTAAGAAGAACGGGTCAGGCCAAGGCGCAGGGCATCGAGGAACTGGGTGCGTTCGGTTGCGCTGATGCGGGCACTGGCGCACTTGTCGCGGTAGTGAGTCATCAGTTCTTCCGGCGACAAGTGCACGTAGCGCAGCATGTCTTCGATGGTGTCGTGGGTTTCGATACCGGCGTGGTACACGCTGCCGTCGGCGTTCTGGTAGATGTTCACCGAGTCGGTGTCACCGAACAGGTTGTGCATGTCGCCAAGAATTTCCTGGTAGGCACCGACCAGGAACACACCCAGCAAGTAATCCTCACCTTCGTTCAGGGCGTGCACCGGCAGGCTGGTCTCGATGCTCTGCTCGTCGACGTACTGGTTGATCTTGCCGTCGGAGTCACAGGTCAGGTCCTGCAGTACCGCACGACGCAGTGGCTCTTCGTCGAGACGGTGCAGCGGAATGATCGGCAGGACCTGGTCGATGGCCCAGGTGTCCGGCAGGCTCTGGAACACCGAGAAGTTGCAGATGTACTTGTCGGCCAGTTTGTCGTTGAGTTCGTCCAGCACCTGGCGGTGGGAACGCTGGCGCGCCTTCAGCGAGTTGTGCAGGCGACGGCACACGGCGAAGTAGCATTGCTCGGCCAGGGCTTTCTCGGCCAGGGTCAGCTTGCCGTCGGCGTACTGGGCGGCGACATCGCTCATGTAGTGCGTGGCGCGCCAGTAGGTTTCGGTGACCATCTCGATGTCGGTCGGGCCCAGCAGGTCCACCAGCCACTGCACGGTTTCCGGCAACGATTCCTTGTTCTCGATCTGCGGCACGTCGTCGTTGTGCTTCTCGACGTCGGTCACCTGCACCACCAGCATGGCGTGGTGCGCGGTCAGGGAGCGGCCGCTTTCGGAGAAGATGTGCGGGTGCGGCAGGCTCTGCGCATCGCAGAATTCCTTGAGCATCCCGACCACGACACCGGCGTAGTCGTCCATGTCGTAGTTGATCGAACTGGCGTTACGCGAGTGCGTACCGTCGTAATCCACGCCCAGGCCACCGCCGACGTCGATGTGGTCCACCGGCAGGCCGAGATTACGCAATTCGCCGTAGTAACGGATCGCTTCCTTGAAGCCGTGCTGGTAGTCAGCGAGGTTGGCGATCTGCGAACCCATATGGAAGTGCAGCAGGCGAACGCCCTGGTCCAGGCCGGCCGCGCGGAAACGCTCGACCACCGACAGCAGTTGCGCCGCCGACAGGCCGAACTTGGATTTCTCGCCGCCGGTGTCCGCCCACTTGCTCGATGCCAGGGACGACAGGCGCACGCGCAGGCCGACCTGAGGCTTGACCTTGAGCGAGGCCGCTTCTTCGATCACCAGGCCGACTTCGGATTCTTTCTCGATCACGATGAACACGTTGTGGCCGAGCTTCTGGCCCATCAACGCCAGGCGAATGAACTCACGATCCTTGTAGCCGTTGCAAACGATGGTGCCGCCCTTCGGCGCCAGCGCCAGCACTGCCAGCAGTTCAGGCTTGGAACCGGCTTCCAGACCGATGGAAACGTTCTGGGTGGCGATGATGTTTTCGATCACCGCTTCCTGCTGGTTCACCTTGATCGGGTACAGCGCGGTGTACTTGCTCTGGTATTCCAGACGTTCGATGTTCGAATCGAACGCGCCGGTCAGCTGACGCACGCGGTCTTGCAGGATGTCGGGAAAACGGACCAGCAATGGCAAGGACAGGCCGCTTTTGCGCAGCTGGTCGACTTGCTCGAACAGGTCGATAGGCGAGCTGCTCGGACCGTTCGGACGAACTTCGACGCGACCGGCGTCATTGATCGCGAAATACCCGGCCCCCCAATGGCGAATCCCGTAAACACTGCGGCTGTCCGCAACTGTCCATTGGCTGCCATCGTCTTTGCGTGTGCGTCGTACGGACATCGAAGTCCCCTATAAAGAAGTCATAGTGCGTCGCCTGGGTTCAGGCCGGCGCAGTCTAAAGAATGAAAATGACGGTTCGTCAACGAGGCAATAGACCCCGCCGACCGCAGTGAGTTTAGAAACCGGTCATGAACAGGCTCTGTGAAAACCATGTGGACGCCGCCGGGCCTGAATGCCATCAGGACCGGATCAAGCCGAGGGTGGTTTTCACAGAGGCTGCTAGCCGCCGGACTTCTTCGCTTTGAAACCGAGCTTGATCAGTTCTGCCAAGAGTAGCTCGACATGATCGCCCTGGATTTCGATGACACCGTCTTTCAACGCCCCTCCGGTCCCACAGCGTTTCTTCAACGTCGTGGCCAGTTCCTTGAGCGCGTCTTCAGCCAATGGCACGCCGGTGATGGTGGTCACCGTCTTGCCGCCACGGCCCTTGCTTTCGCGACGCACGCGCGCGATGCCGTCGCCGGCCGGGATAACGGTCTGTTTGCAGATGCAGGCGTCCACCGGTTTACTGCATTCCGGGCAATGACGACCTGCGTCGGTGGAAAATACCAGGCCGCCCAGGGCGGCGAAGGATGCGGCTTTTTTGGCCACCGGCAATCCTCTTCGGAGGACAAAGACTGGTCGCAGCACTTGGGAAGTGCAATCGACCGCGAAGCCCCACTCAGGCAGGGGCAGCGCTACTGAAACGGTACAACCCAATTACGACCTTGTGTAGGAGCAATACCGGTTCAGTTTAAAAAGGTCGCGCAGTGTAACGGCAAAAACGCCGATTGCTAAGAGCCAATCGGCGCCAATTTATAGCTGTTTTGCGACGTTGCTTTGCTGAGCCTTCAGATAGCGCTTTAACGCCGCCAACGAGTCCGGGCAGTAAGGCTTTTGCTCGATCTCCAGCATGACCTGATCAATGGGGATAAAGCGCGCTTCGAGCACCTCTTCCGGCTGCAGGATCAACGGGCCGTCCCACACCGCCGAGAACGCCGAGCACCACAGGCGATTGCCAGTGTCCTCGAAGAAAAAGTGATCGTGGGCGGTCAACTCCACACCGCTCACGCCCAGCTCTTCTTCCAGTTCCCGGGCCGCCGATTCGGCGTAGGTTTCGCTGGCGAGCACCATGCCCCCCGCCGCCACGTCCCAGTAACCGGGATAGATCGCCTTGCTCAGTGTGCGTCGATGCACGCACAGCTCGCCAGCGGAATTGAACAACATAATGTAGGTGCCGCGCCCGATCAGCCCGCGCTCGCGCAAGTCGGAACGGACCAGGGCGCCGAGCAGGTTGTCCTGCTCGTCGACCCAGGCGATCTGTTCGGCATCGGAGGCCGCACGGTGTGCGGCTTCTCGCATTCCTTCGACAGAGTTATCAACCATGACTCAGCCCTGATTGAGCAATTGACGCAAATCGATCACCGCCGCGTTGGCCCGGGAAATGTAGTTGGCCATGACCAGCGAGTGGTTGGCCAGCACACCGAAGCCGCTGCCGTTGAGGATCATCGGGCTCCACACCGGCTCCTGCGACGCTTCCAGTTCACGAATGATCTGGCGCACGCTGACCGTGGCGTTCTTCTTGGCCAGCACATCGGCGAAGTCGACTTCGATGGCGCGCAGCAAATGCGACAAGGCCCAGGCCTGACCGCGGGCTTCGTAGAACACGTTGTCGATCTGCAACCATGGAGTCTCGACGATTTCCTCATCGACCTGCGGCGCCACACCCGGTGTCACCACCTCGGTTTTCAACGCGGTATTGAGCTTGACCCGGCCAACACTGGCCGACAGTCGTTGCGACAGCGAGCCGAGACGCGTGCCGACATCACCCAGCCAGTTGTTCAGGTTGTCGGCGCGGGCATAGAACAATGCGCTCTTCTGGTTCGGATCGGACAGGCGCGCCTGATAGCGGCTCAGGGAATTGATGCCTTCCTGGTATTCGGATTCACTGGACGGCAGCACCCAGCTCTTGTTGTCGAAGTTGAAACGCGGCTCGGCCTTGGCCAGGTCGGCGTCTTCGGCAGACTGCGACTGCGAACGGGCGAAGTCTTTACGCAACGCACGACTCAGGTCGCGGACCTGCACCAACACGCCGTACTCCCAGCTCGGCATGTTGTCCATCCACAGGCCTGGCGGGAATCGGTCGTTGGAAATATAGCCGCCCGGTTTGGTCAGCAAGGTGCCGGCGACGGTCTTGAGGGTTTCCACCGTGGTGTAACCGACGACCATCTGCTTGCCTTCTTTCTCGGCGGCCAGTTGGGCGGTTTGCTGGACCGGGAACAGCGCCGGCTCCTGGCTCCAGTACCAGCCCAGGACACTCGCCACCAACAGGTAGATGCCCAGTAAAGTGGCCAGCGCCCGGCTGAACAACAGACCGCCCAGGTAACTGCGGGTCTCCGACTTCGGTTCAGCGGCACGTTCAGGCGCACTGCCTGTGCGGTTCTTCCAGTCCAGCATGGCGATATCCTTTCAAGCTCTTGAGTTCACGGTTCGACCACAACCATACAACAACGTGCCTTGGCCCGGCACCCGCCATTGCATCGATGGGAAAAATTACCGGCTGCAGATGAAAAGAGTTCCTGCACACCTGACAACGCCGCAGCCGTCGAAATCCCCCCTATGGTTTGGATTGCCCCCCTAAGGGAATCCCTGAGCCCCTGAGAAGAAAAAACCGGGCCGATCAACGCAGACAAAAAATCACGAACTGCCAAATGTCAGTCACTCGCCAATTGCCACCCCACGCCCCTCAAGTGCCCTGATGCAAGGACTTCGCCCCTGCACAGCACGACTTTAAAGGCCAGAACCGGACCAATCAGTCACAAACTGAATGAACTCACATTGCAGATTATTGACGTACAGCACTCATGTAATGGAAAAGTGGTGCTAGCATAGAGCCACCAGTCGACCTCAGTGTGCACCCTAACTAGTAGTCAGGATATGACCGAGCCAGAAGACCCCAGCCGCGAGCGCCTCAAGCACCACTTTGCCCAGCGGGTAATTCATCAGGCTCGTCAGATTCTTGAGATATGGCAGCGCCTGCAACGCAGTGAGTGGTCCACCGCCGACCTTTCGGAACTGAGCGAGGCCAATCTGCGCCTGCTGCGTTTCGCCGAGCGTTTCGAGCAACCGGAACACACGCAACTGGCCCACCACATTGGTCAGTCCCTGGAGGCTGTCGACGCCAATCGCGGACGCCTGAGCAGCGGCCTGATCACCGACCTCAATCGCTTGATGCAACGCCTGTCGCGCACTGGCCTGCGCCATGGCGATCAGCTCGATCAAACCTTCCTGCCACCGCTGCGCAAACCCATCTACGTAGTGCTGCAGGATCACGACCGCGCCGAGCGCCTGGCCAAACAACTGGAATTCTTCGGGCTCAGCGCCCAGTCCCTGGACAGCGTAGACGCGTTTCGCTCATCGATGATCGAGCGCTTGCCCGCGGCGATTGTCATGGACGTGGATTTCAGCGGCCCCGGTGTCGGCCTGAAACTGGCCGCCGAAGCCCAGGAAGGCCTGGATCACCGCTTGCCGCTGCTGTTCTTCAGCCTGCACGAAACCGACACCCCGACCCGCCTCGCCGCCGTGCGCGCCGGTGGCCAGGAGTTCCTCACCGGCACCCTTGAAGCGTCGAGCCTGCTGGAGAAGATCGAAGTCCTGACCTGCGTCGCCCAGTACGAACCTTATAAAGTACTGATCATCGACGACTCCCGTGCCCAGGCCCTGCACACCGAGCGCCTGCTCAACAGCGCCGGGATCGTCACCCGGACATTGATCGAACCGATCCAGGCCATGGCCGAACTGGCGGACTTCCAGCCGGACCTGATCATCCTCGACATGTACATGCCGGCCTGCACCGGTACGGAATTGGCCAAGGTGATCCGTCACAACGACCGCTATGTCAGCGTGCCGATCATTTACCTGTCGGCCGAAGACGACCTGGACAAGCAGCTCGACGCCATGAGCGAGGGCGGCGATGACTTCCTGACCAAACCGATCAAGCCCCGGCACCTGATCACCACCGTGCGCAACCGCGCAGCAAGGGCCCGCAATCTCAAGGCACGGATGGTCCGCGACAGCCTCACCGGCCTGTACAACCACACGCATATCCTGCAATTGCTCGAAGACTGCTCGTTCCGCGCCCGCCGCGAAAGCAAGCCGCTGAGCTTTGCCATGCTCGACATCGACCATTTCAAACGGGTCAATGACAGCCACGGCCACCCCATGGGCGACCGGGTGATCAAAAGCCTGGCGCTGTTTCTCAAGCAACGCCTGCGCAAAAGCGACTTCATCGGCCGCTACGGTGGCGAGGAATTCGCCATCGTCATGCCGGACACCGATATCGAAGCGGCCTACAACGTGCTCGATGAAATCCGCCAGCGTTTTGCCGAGATTCACTACCCCGCGCAACCCCAGGATCTGTGGTGCACCTTCAGTGCCGGGGTGGTGGAGTTATGCGAAAGCTCCGACAGCCTGATGATGGCCAGTCAGGCCGATGAGGCGCTGTACCGTGCCAAGGGCGGCGGACGCAATCGCGTACAGGCCGCTCGCACATCAAAGCAAAGTGCCACCTTTTTATCGGAATCGACCGATACGGTCATAACCCTGTAACAGAAACGCAATAACTTCAGGCACTTACCATTTCTGCCGTTGGTAGTCCGAATGCGCCTGAAGCTGCTGACCAATCTCAATACCCTCCTTCTGGTGGCCGTGTGCGTGGCCCTCGGCGCGACGTTGTGGTGGTCGCAGAAAGCCCTTGAGCGTCCGTATCTATTAATGGAGCGCTACCTGGGCCTGTCGCAGCAATTTCAGAATGAAGTCGCCCGCAGCATCGAGGATTACCTTGGCAGCGGCGATGCACTGCGCCTGAGCAGTGCCGCCCAGGGCATCGACAGCCTGCAAAAAGAGCTCGGCGAATTGCCACCGGCCTTGGCCGAGACGTTGCGTCCCAGCCTGTCGACCCTTGAAGAATTCAGCAAAACCGACCTGCTGGCTGCCGGCAAACTGGCAGGCGACCCACAAGCCTTGCTGCTGCAGGCCGAGCGCGAACTGAGTGCCAGCCTCGATCAGCTCAGCCAGTACGCCAGCGGTAATGCGACCTACCTGACGCCGCTGCTCATCGCGTCGCAGCACTTGGGCAAATTGTCGCTGGCGCGGGACAAACTGGTCAGCAGCGGCCGCAGTGAACTGGCCGCCGATGTCGAGCGCGAAGTCGCCAACATCCGCACCCAGGCCGAGAAACTCGATGCCCTGCCCTTACTGGGCGTGACCACCAGCAGCGAATCGAACACCGATGACTTCGCCTCGATGATGGGCCTTGAGAACAAGGAAAAAACCGTCGCCGAAGATGCCGGCGTCGGCCTCAAGCGCGAGCTCAACAGCCTGCTCACCCGCTACCCGGCCGAGCTTTCGCGCACTCGCGATCAAATCCGCAGACGCGCCGATCTCAGCACCGCAACTCACTTGAAAATCGCCGACGTGCAACAGGCCATTGCCGGGCTGGAACCGGTGGTGCGCGCCCAGCACGGGCAGATCCAGGGTGAAGTACGGCTGATGCAAGGCGTGATGATCGGCTTGATTCTGTTGATCGCCCTGCTGATCGATACCCTGCAGCGCAAACTGGCCCGGACCCTGACCAACCTCGCTCCGGCCCTGTCGACCTGGGCCGAAGGCGACTTCAGCCGTGACATTCAACTGGGCAACACCAACCGCGAATTGCATGACATTGAGGCGTCGCTCAACCGCTTGCGCGCTTATCTGGTGGATCTGGTGGGGACCATTCGCCTCAATGCCGAGCAAGTGGCCGGCAGCAGCCGCACCCTGGCCGACCTGAGCAACGATTTACATGACGGTGCGGAACACCAGGCCGGCGACACGGCACTGATCCGCGACTCCCTCAGCGAACTGGAAGCGACCATTCAGCAGGTCGCCGGCGATGCCAGCCAGGCCGCCGACGCCAGCCGCCACGCCGGCCTGGCCGTGGAGCACGGGCAGAAAGTCATCGGCCTGAGCCTCACCGGCCTGCATGCGCTGGTAGATGAAGTGCAAGGCAATGCGCAAATGATCGAACACCTGGCTGAAGAGTCGGCCACCATCGGCGGTGTGTTGACGGTGATCCGCTCGATTGCCGACCAGACCAACCTGCTGGCCTTGAACGCGGCCATTGAAGCGGCTCGCGCCGGGGAAATGGGTCGAGGCTTTGCGGTGGTGGCGGAAGAAGTGCGTTCACTGGCGCAACGTACCGCCGGGGCCACCGCAGAAATCCAGACGCTGATCGCCGGGCTGCAAACTGCTGCGCGGCAATCGGTGGAAGGCATGCGCGCCCAGGTCGAACACGCCGAAGCCACGGCCAATCAGGCTCAGGCAGCCGATGGCGCGCTGGATAAAATCGTCGGGGCAATCCAGACCATTTCCGACACAGCGGTGCGCATCGCCGATGTCACTGCCCAGCAAAGTGGCGCTGTCAGCGAGATCCGTGACCACAGTGAGCGGATTCACCAGTTGGGCGGGGATAATCTGCTGCGCATCGGCGAAGGGCGTGAGCAAGGGGAGAACCTGCTGGTACTGGGTGGGCGATTGCACACCGCCGTTCAGGCTTTTCGCGTCTGACAGACCGATTCGCGAGCAAGCCCGCTCCCACATTTAACCGTATTTGCCATGAAAGAACGCGGTCACCTGTGGGAGCGGGCTTGCTCGCGAAAGCGTCAGAAAACCCACCGCAAAACTCCCCCCCCTGCACACCGGCCCACTGTCCGCTATCATCCCCCCAATTCCGATACGCGAGATCGTCATGCGCCGCCTGCTCTGCCTACTGTTTTTAGTGTTCGCCCTGCCGGCCAGCGCCACCGGCCTGTTGGAAAATCGTCCCAATTCGACCCTGGGCTCGATCAACAACAGCGCCGACTTCCTGCCGGTGCGCGAAGCCTTCCAGCTGAGCCTGGTAGAAAGCACGCCGCAATCGATCAAGCTGCGCTTCGTCGCCACCGAAGGTTATTACCTCTACCGCCACCGTTTTCAGTTTCGCGCCGATCCAGCCGATGTTGCCCTCGGCGCGGCAAAACTGCCCGACGGCCAGAAAAAGCATGATGAATACTTCGGTGACGTAGAGGTCTACCACGGCATTCTCGACGTCGAGCTGCCGCGCACCGATCAACGCGCCTTCACCCTGGCCGTGACCTATCAGGGTTGCGCCGACAAAGGCCTATGCTATCCGCCGGAAACCGAGCGCCTGAGCATCGACGGCAGCGGCGCCCCGGCGACGACTTATCCATGGAGCTGGCGCGAACTGGCGTTGTTTTTTCTCGCGGGCCTGGGCCTGACGTTCACGCCCTGCGTGCTGCCCATGTTGCCGATCCTGTCCGGCGTGGTGCTGCGCGGCCAGGTGGGTGGCTGGCGCGGTTTCAATCTGTCGCTGGCCTATGTGCTGCCGATGGCTGCCTGCTTTGCCCTGCTCGGTGCGCTGATGGGCCTGTTCGGTGCCCAGCTCAATCTACAGGCGCGGCTGCAATCGGCCTGGGTGCTGGTGCCGTTCGCGATGTTTTTCGCCGTGTTTGCATTGGCGATGTTCGGCGTATTCGAACTCAAGTTGCCGCACGCCATCAGCAGTCGCCTGGACTACATCGCCGGACGCACCAAAGGCGGGTCACTGTGGGGCGCCGCGGTGTTGGGCGTGGTCTCCAGCTTGCTGGTTTCACCCTGTGTTTCGGCGCCATTGGCCGGTGCGCTGCTGTACATCAGTGCCAGTGGCGATGCGCTGGGCGGTGGCCTGAAACTGTTCATGCTCGGTCTCGGCATGGGCGCACCGCTGTTGCTGGTGGCCACCGGTGGCGCCGCCTGGCTGCCGAAAAGCGGTCCGTGGCTGGTCTACGTGAAAAACGCGATCGGGGTGTTGTTGCTCGGGCTCGCCGTCGGCCTGCTCAGCCGCGTCCTGCCGGGTCAGGTCACCTTGCTGCTGATCGGTTTGCTGGCCGGCGGCGTGGGCTTGTTCATGGGGGCGCTGGAGTTCGTCTATAAACCACCGCGCAAGCGCCTGGGCCAATTGCTCGGCATGTTCTTGCTGTTTTACGCGCTGGCCTGCTGGTACGGAGCCTTCAGCGGCCAGACCGACCCGCTCAACCCGATTGGCCAGCCGCGTATTGCTGACAATAGCGGACCTGCGCAAAGCACCAGCGCCTGGCAAACCGTGAGCACCCCGGCCGATCTGGATCGTGCACTCGCCGACGCACGATCATCTGGCACACCGCTGTTGCTCGACTGGTACGCCGACTGGTGCATCAGCTGCAAAGTCATCGAGCATGAGGTGCTAAACGACCCTATCGTCGTCGAACGCCTCAAGGGTTACCGGCTGATCCGTTTCGACATCACCGCCAGCAACGCCGAGCAACGCGCCCTGCTCGACCGTTACCGGTTGTTCGGTCCGCCGGCCCTGATGTTTTTCGGCAAGGACGGTGCCGAACGTGCCGATGTGCGGGTGATCGGCGAGATCAACGCCAAAGACTTCGCCGAACGCGTTACCAGGGCGAATGACCACATTTAATCAAGCAGTCATATATTTCGCGCAAACATCGGTCATCGTGCTGGCTATTGCAGAGAACTGGACAGTCACAAAGGCTTTGCGGCATAGTCGCCGGGTTCTGACAATTGCACACGGATAACAAAGGAACAGCCGATGGCGACCCTACTGGTTCTGCACGGACCCAACCTGAACTTGCTCGGCACCCGCGAACCGGGCACCTATGGCGCTACGACACTGGCGCAGATCAACCAGGACCTGGAACGCCGTGCCCGTGAAGCCGGCCACCATTTGCTGCACCTGCAAAGCAACGCCGAGTACGAATTGATCGACCGCATCCACGCTGCCCGCAGTGAAGGCGTGGACTTCATTCTGATCAACCCAGCAGCTTTTACACATACAAGTGTCGCATTACGTGACGCGCTGCTGGCGGTGAGCATCCCATTCATCGAAGTGCATTTGTCTAACGTGCACAAACGCGAACCTTTCCGCCATCACTCTTACTTCTCCGACGTAGCGGTGGGAGTGATCTGCGGCCTTGGCGCCAGCGGTTACCGACTGGCCCTGGAGGCCGCCCTGGAACAGCTTGAACAACAAGTTAACCGCCCCTGACCGACCCTTGGGAGTTGATGATTCATGGATATCCGTAAAGTTAAGAAACTGATCGAATTGCTGGAAGAGTCCGGCATCGACGAGCTCGAGATCAAGGAAGGCGAAGAGTCCGTACGCATCAGCCGTCATAGCAAGACCCCGGCTCAGCAGTACTACGCGCCGGCTCCAATGCATGCTCCGGCCCCCGCGCCTGTCGCTGCCGCCGCTCCGGCTGCCGCTGCTGCCGCTGCTGCACCTGCTGCCGCCGCCGCTCCAGCACTGAACGGCACCGTTGCCCGTTCGCCGATGGTCGGTACGTTCTATCGCAAATCTTCGCCAACCTCGCCGTCCTTCGTGGAAGTCGGCCAGACCGTGAAGAAAGGCGACACCCTGTGCATCGTTGAAGCCATGAAGATGATGAACCACATCGAAGCTGAAACCAGCGGTGTGATCGAATCCATCCTCGTTGAAGACGGCCAGCCGGTTGAGTACGACCAACCGCTGTTCACCATCGTTTGAACCGCGGAGAGCCTTTGATGACTGCGAAGTTGGAAAAAGTTCTGATCGCCAACCGCGGTGAGATCGCCCTGCGGATCCTGCGCGCCTGCAAAGAGATGGGCATCAAGACCGTCGCCGTTTACTCCAAGGCTGACAAGGAACTGATGCACCTGGGCCTGGCAGACGAATCCGTCTGCATCGGTCCGGCATCGGCCGCTCACTCCTACCTGCACATTCCGGCAATCATCGCCGCGGCCGAAGTGACTGGCGCCACCGCCATTCACCCTGGTTACGGTTTCCTTGCGGAAAACGCCGACTTCGCCGAACAGGTCGAGAAATCCGGCTTCGCGTTCATTGGCCCGAAAGCCGAAACCATTCGCCTGATGGGCGACAAGGTATCGGCCAAGCACGCCATGATCGCTGCTGGCGTACCGACCGTTCCGGGCTCTGACGGCCCGTTGCCGGAAGACGAAGAAACCGCTCTGCGCATCGGTCGCGAAGTCGGTTACCCGGTGATCATCAAGGCCGCTGGCGGCGGCGGTGGTCGCGGCATGCGCGTTGTGCATAACGAAGAAGACCTGATTTCCTCGGCAAAACTGACCCGCTCCGAAGCAGGCGCGGCGTTCGGCAACCCGATGGTCTATCTGGAAAAATTCCTGACCAACCCACGTCACGTGGAAGTTCAGGTACTTTCCGATGGCCAGGGCCACGCCATCCATCTGGGCGACCGCGATTGCTCGCTGCAACGTCGTCACCAGAAGGTTCTCGAAGAAGCGCCGGCACCGGGCATCGATGAGAACGCACGTGAGGAAGTACTCGCACGCTGCGTCAAGGCTTGCATCGATATCGGCTACCGTGGCGCAGGTACTTTCGAGTTCCTGTACGAAAACGGTCGCTTCTACTTCATCGAGATGAACACTCGTGTCCAGGTCGAGCACCCGGTTTCGGAAATGGTCACCGGCATCGACATCGTCAAGGAGATGCTCAGCATCGCCGCCGGCAACAAGCTGTCGTTCACCCAGGATGACGTGGTCATCCGCGGTCACGCGCTGGAATGCCGGATCAACGCCGAAGATCCGAAAACCTTCATGCCGAGCCCGGGCACGGTCAAGCACTTCCACGCTCCAGGTGGCAACGGCGTTCGCGTCGATTCGCACCTGTACAGTGGCTATGCCGTTCCGCCGAACTACGATTCGTTGATCGGCAAGCTGATCACCTACGGCGCGACCCGCGACGAAGCCATGGCACGCATGCGCAATGCGCTGGACGAGATCGTGGTCGACGGGATCAAGACCAACATCCCGCTGCACCGCGACCTGACCCGCGATGAAGGCTTCTGCAAAGGGGGCGTGAACATTCACTACCTCGAGCACAAGCTGGCTGGCGAGAAGCACTAAGCTTTAGCTGGTACAAAACAAAGCCGCCTTCGGGCGGCTTTGTTGTATCTGCGCATTGCAACAACCTTTGTAGCAGCTGGCGAAGCCTGCGTTCGGCTGCGAAGCAGTCGTGAATCCAGTCCATGCGGTGTGTCAGGAGGGTCGTGCGCTCAGGTTTTACGACTGCTGCGCAGCCGAACGCAGGCTTCGCCAGCTGCTACATGCGGCATCACAGCGAGCCACTCCCACAAAAGCCCCGCGCTCGCGTAAACTTGCGCGCTTCTCGCAGCCCGCTAGGCTGCAATCAATATTTTTCAAAGGTGCCCGCCATGCCTTGGCTGCAAGTACGTCTCGCCATCAGCCCAGAACAAGCCGAAACCTATGAAGACGCTTTCCTTGAAGTGGGCGCCGTGTCGGTGACCTTCATGGACGCCGAAGATCAGCCGATCTTCGAGCCGGAACTCAACACCACGCCGCTGTGGTCCCACACTCACCTGCTGGCCCTGTTCGAAGGTGGCACCGAGCCCGGCCCGGTACTGGCCCACCTGGAGCTGCTGACCGGCAGCCCGCTGCCTGAACACCACAGCGAAGTGATCGAAGACCAGGACTGGGAACGCAGCTGGATGGACGGATTCCAGCCAATGCGTTTCGGCCAGCGCCTGTGGATCGTGCCGAGCTGGCACGCCGCGCCGGAACCGGATGCCGTGAATTTGCTGCTGGACCCGGGCCTGGCGTTCGGCACCGGCACCCACCCGACTACCGCGCTGTGCCTGGAATGGCTCGACGGCCAGGATCTGCAAGGCTGCAACGTGCTGGACTTCGGCTGCGGCTCGGGGATTCTGGCGATTGCCGCGCTGTTGCTGGGCGCCAAGGAGGCCGTGGGCACCGACATTGACGTGCAGGCGCTGGAAGCCTCTCGCGACAACGCCGGGCGCAACAACATCGCCGAACACCTGTTCCCGCTGTACCTGCCAGAAGATTTGCCGCAAGTGCAGGCCGACGTGCTGGTGGCCAACATCCTCGCCGGCCCGCTGGTTTCCCTGGCGCCGCAGCTGTCCGGCCTGGTCAAGCCCGGCGGTCGCCTGGCGCTGTCGGGCATCCTCGCCGAACAAGGCAATGAAGTCGCCGCTGCTTACGCCAAGGACTTCGATCTGGACCCGATCGCCAATCGCGATGGCTGGGTGCGCATCACTGGCCGTCGGCGCTAGAATGAGCGCCTGCATAATCCGGATCGCCGCATGACCGATAGCTTCGTCACCCAGTGCCCGCATTGCCAAACCAGTTTCCGCGTCAGCCATGCCCAGTTGAGCGTGGCGCGCGGGGTGGTACGTTGCGGCTCCTGCCTGCAGGTGTTCAATGCCGCCAAGCAGTTGCTCGAGCAGGCCGGCAAGGAACCACCGGTAGCGACGCCGCTCCCGCCTGTGGAGCCTGCGGAGCCCGTCGAACCATCGCCGCCGCGCGCCATCAGCCAGAAGCAATGGAGCGCTGCCGAGCTGGACCTGGACAGCCTCGACCTCGACGAAGAACTCGCCCGCCTCGAACAGCGGGAAATCCAGCCGACCACCGAGTTCGGCCGTCATCGCGACGACTCGTTGAGCGCCCGTCGCGATAGCACCGGGCAAGACGATGAGGAGCCGTGGTCCGACAGCCTGTTCAGTGAGTCGGCGGCCGATCGCATGCAAGTCGAAGAACCACTCGACAGCCTTGAAACGCCAGAGCCGACGGTCGAACCAAGTAAAGCCTCGCGCACCGAACCTTCGCTGTCTCTGGAGCCGGTCGATCTCGACGACGAGCCGCAACCACCCCATTTGCGCCTGCACGACCCTCTCGATGCGCCACTGAGCCACGAACGCCTGTCGGCCGCCGACGAGAACGAATCCGACGACAACCTGCCCTCGATCGAACCGCTGCGCAGCCGACGCGAACGCAGTGAACCGGGCGTGCGTGCCGAAGTGCTGCAAGACCTGACCGACGACCCGCTGCAACTGGATTGGCAAAAACGTCGCTCGCCCTGGGGCCGGCGACTGCTGTGGTTGCTGCTGGTGCTGATTGCCGCTGGTGCCCTCGCCGGCCAGTACATCGCCTACCATTTCGACGAACTGGCGCGACAGGATCAATATCGCCCGTGGTTCCAGCAACTGTGCCCGCAAATCGGCTGCACCGTGCCTTCCAAGGTCGACATTGCGAAAATCAAGAGCAGTAACCTGGTAGTGCGCAGCCATCCCGAGTTCAATGGCGCACTGGTGGTCGATGCGATCATCTATAACCGCGCGCCCTTCTCCCAGCCTTTCCCGCTGCTGGAACTGCGCTTTGCCGACCTCAATGGCCACCTGATCGCCAGTCGCCGCTTCAAACCCGGCGAGTACCTCAATGGCGATCTCGAAGGCATGGCGGAAATGCCTCCGCAAACGCCAATCCACATCGCCCTGGACATTCTCGACCCTGGCGCCAAGGCGGTGAACTACAGTCTGAGCTTTCATTCTCCGGAGTGAAACGCGTCTTCGCTCGCGGATTGACGTCGGCTTTGCGACTCCCCCTGGCAAACCAAACCATGGGTAATAACAGAGTAACTGTTCAGATTTTGTTCAATTCAGCCTTTATCCAGTCATCGAGAGCGGGTATCATGCCAACCCTTTTTCGAACTCTAATGATCCGGCCCCACAACAGGGAAGTCCTATGTCGGCGGTACGCATCGGTCCATACACGTTACATAACAGCTTGATTCTCGCCCCTATGGCGGGTGTCACCGACCAGCCCTTTCGTCAGCTGTGCAAGCGCTTGGGCGCGGGACTGGTCGTCTCGGAAATGGTCACCAGCGACATGAGCCTGTGGAACACCCGCAAGTCGCGCATGCGCATGATCCACGAAGGTGATCCCGAGCCACGCTCGGTACAGATCGCCGGTGGGGACGCGCAGATGCTGGCGGACGCCGCCCGCGCCAACGTTGAAATGGGCGCGCAGATTATTGATATCAACATGGGCTGTCCGGCAAAGAAGGTCTGCAACAAGGCTGCCGGGTCCGCCCTGCTGAAGGATGAAGCCCTGGTAACCGAGATCCTGCAGGCCGTCGTGGCTGCGGTCGATGTGCCGGTTACCCTGAAGATCCGGACCGGCTGGGACCGGGACAACAAGAACGGCCTGACGGTGGCGAAAATCGCCGAGCAGGCAGGCATTACGGCGCTGGCGGTGCATGGCCGCACCCGTGCCGACCTGTACACAGGTGAAGCCGAGTACGACACCATTGCCGCGATCAAGCAGGCAGTGTCGATTCCGGTCTTCGCCAACGGCGATATCGATTCGCCGGAAAAAGCCCGGTACGTGCTTGACGCGACCGGTGCCGATGGTTTGTTGATTGGCCGGGCTGCCCAGGGGCGGCCATGGATTTTTCGCGAGATCGAGTATTTCCTGCGTACCGGAGAGAAACTCCCGGCGCTGGAACTGATCGAGGTGGAACGCATTCTGCTAGAGCATCTGGCCGCCCTGCACGCCTTCTATGGCGATGTCATGGGTGTGCGCATTGCTCGAAAGCATGTGGGCTGGTATCTCGCAACCCTGCCGGGCGCCAGGGAGTTTCGCGCCCACTTCAATCGTTTGGATGGTACGGATACACAATGCGCCAACGTTCAGGCGTTTTTCGCCGAACGTTACAAGAGCCTGACAGGGGACGGAGAGTGGGTGGCCGCATGACGATGATGACCGAGACTTTAGTGAGTGGAACAACACCCGTGAGCGACAACGTGAATTTGAAACAGCACCTCAATACACCGAGCGAAGAAGGCCAGACCCTTCGCGGGAGTGTCGAGAAGGCGCTGCACAATTATTTCGCCCACCTTGAGGGCGCTGCCGTCACGGATGTGTACAACCTGGTGCTCTCCGAAGTCGAGGCTCCCCTGCTCGAGTGCGTGATGAATTACGTCAAGGGCAACCAGACCAAGGCCAGCGAGCTGCTCGGGCTGAACCGTGGCACGCTGCGCAAGAAACTCAAGCAGTACGATTTGCTGTAAGCATTCAATCAAACCAGAAAGGCGCCCGCGTAAAACCGGTCGCCTTTTTTGCTGACTCCTTTGCTTTTGATGGAAATTGAAATGACCGACCAGACTACCCGCCTGCCGATCCGCCGCGCCTTGATCAGCGTTTCCGACAAGACCGGGATCCTCGAATTCGCCAAGGAGCTTGCAGCCCTGGGCGTCGAGATCCTCTCCACCGGCGGGACGTTCAAGCTGCTGCAAGACAATGGCGTTGCCGCAGTGGAAGTCGCGGATTACACCGGTTTCGCAGAAATGATGGACGGCCGGGTGAAGACCCTGCACCCGAAAATCCACGGCGGGATCCTCGGTCGTCGCGGTATCGACGACGCCATCATGAATGAACACGGCATCAAGCCGATCGACCTGGTAGCGGTCAACCTGTACCCGTTCGAAGCCACCATCAACAAGCCTGGCTGCGACCTGCCGACCGCCATCGAGAACATCGACATCGGCGGCCCGACCATGGTCCGTTCCGCAGCGAAGAACCACAAAGACGTGGCCATCGTGGTCAATGCCGGCGATTACGCCAGCGTCCTGGAAAACCTCAAGGCCGGCGGCCTGACCTACGCTCAGCGTTTCGACCTGATGCTCAAGGCCTTCGAACACACTGCTGCCTACGACGGCATGATCGCCAACTACATGGGCACCGTGAACCAGGCGGCTGATACCCTGAGCACAGAAGGCCGCAGCGAGTTCCCGCGCACCTTCAACAGCCAGTTCATCAAGGCCCAGGAAATGCGCTACGGCGAGAACCCGCACCAGAGCGCGGCGTTCTACGTGGAAGCCAAGCCTGCCGAAGTCGGCATCGCCACCGCGACCCAGCTGCAAGGCAAGGAACTGTCGTACAACAACGTGGCCGACACCGATGCCGCGCTGGAATGCGTGAAGAGCTTCGTCAAGCCAGCCTGCGTCATCGTCAAGCACGCCAACCCGTGCGGCGTGGCCGTCAGCCCTGATGCCGAAGGCGGCATCCGCAAGGCCTACGACCTGGCCTACGCCACCGACACCGAATCCGCGTTCGGCGGCATCATCGCCTTCAACCGCGAACTGGACGCCGAGACCGCCAAGGCCATCGTTGAACGCCAGTTCGTCGAAGTGATCATCGCTCCGTCGGTCAGCGAAGAAGCCCGCGCCATCGTCGCCGCCAAAGCCAACGTACGCCTGTTGGCCTGTGGCGAGTGGTCGGCTGACCGCGCTGCTGCCTGGGACTACAAGCGCGTCAACGGTGGCCTGCTGGTACAGAGCCGCGACATCGGCATGATCGGCGCCGACGACCTGAAAGTGGTCACCAAGCGCGCACCGAGCGAGCAGGAAATCCACGACCTGATCTTCGCCTGGAAAGTCGCCAAGTACGTGAAATCCAACGCCATCGTCTACGCCAAGAATCGCCAGACCATCGGTGTCGGCGCCGGCCAGATGAGCCGCGTGAACTCGGCGCGTATTGCTGCAATCAAGGCGGAACATGCCGGCTTGCAGGTAGCCGGTTCGGTGATGGCTTCCGATGCATTCTTCCCGTTCCGCGACGGTCTGGACAATGCGGCCAAGGCGGGCGTGACTGCAGTGATCCAACCAGGCGGCTCGATGCGTGACAACGAAGTGATTGCGGCTGCCGACGAAGCTGGTATCGCGATGGTGTTCACCGGCATGCGTCACTTCCGTCACTGATACACCGATTCAAATGTGGGAGCGGGCTTGCTCGCGAATGCAATCTGTCAGCGACGTTGATGTTGGCTGACACACCGCTTTCGCGAGCAAGCCCGCTCCCACAGGTAAAGCATCTTTACGATGCTCAACAGAATTAGCGTCATCCGAGGTTTTTGAAATGAATGTTTTGATCATTGGCAGCGGTGGCCGTGAACACGCCCTGGCCTGGAAAGTGGCTCAGGATCCGCGCGTGCAGAAGGTGTTCGTGGCTCCGGGCAATGCCGGTACCGCCATCGAAGCCAAGTGCGAGAACGTCGCCATCGACGTACTGGCGCTTGAGCAACTGGCAGACTTTGCCGAGAAAAACGTTTCCCTGACCATCGTTGGCCCTGAAGTGCCGCTGGTTGCCGGCGTTGTGGATCTGTTCCGCAGCCGCGGCCTGGATTGCTTCGGTCCGACTGCCGGCGCTGCGCAGCTGGAAGGTTCGAAAGCCTTCACCAAGGACTTCCTGGCTCGCCACAAGATCCCGACTGCCGACTACCAGAACTTCACCGAAATCGAGCCAGCCCTCGCTTACCTGCGTGAAAAAGGCGCTCCGATCGTGATCAAGGCCGACGGCCTGGCCGCCGGTAAAGGCGTGATCGTCGCCATGACCCTGGCCGAAGCCGAAGATGCCGTACGCGACATGCTCGCGGGCAATGCCTTTGGTGATGCGGGTTCACGCGTGGTCATCGAGGAGTTCCTGGATGGCGAAGAAGCCAGCTTCATCGTCATGGTCGACGGCAAGAACGTGCTGCCGATGGCCACCAGCCAGGACCACAAACGCGTCGGCGACGGCGACAGCGGCCCGAACACCGGCGGCATGGGTGCTTACTCCCCGGCGCCAGTGGTCACCGCCGACGTGCACAAGCGCGTCATGGACCTGGTGATCTGGCCGACCGTGCGCGGCATGGCCGAGGAAGGCAACGTCTATACTGGCTTCCTGTACGCCGGCCTGATGATCGACAAGGCTGGTAACCCAAAAGTCATCGAATTCAACTGCCGTTTCGGCGACCCTGAAACCCAACCGGTGATGCTGCGCCTGCAGTCGAGCCTGGTGCTGCTGGTCGAAGCCGCCCTGGCCCAGGCGCTGGATAAAGTGGAAGCGCAATGGGATCCACGTCCGAGCGTCGGCATCGTCCTGGCCGCTGGCGGGTACCCTGGCGACTACGCCAAAGGCGCAGCCATCAAGGGCCTGGATGCAGCCGCGGTGCTGGAAGGCAAGGTTTTCCACGCCGGCACCGCGCTCAAGGATGGTCAGGTAGTGACGGCCGGTGGTCGGGTGTTGTGCGCCACTGCCATGGGCACCAGCGTCGATGCTGCGCAGCAGCAGGCCTACAAGCTGGCGGCTACGATTGACTGGGAAGGCTGTTTCTATCGCAAGGACATTGGCTACCGCGCCATTGCCCGCGAGCGCGGCGAGAGTCAGGAATAAGGTAAACACCACGCCAGGCAGGGATTGCAATTCCTTGCCTGGCTATTCCGGCGCCGCGCATCGTTATATTCTGGCATCAACCTAAGAAGGGATTTCGCCGTGCGCTGGCTCAGGATTGCCATAAGCTTAACCGTCACGCTGTTGACCTTGCTCTGCATGCTACCGGCCCAGGCCGCGCAAGGCAGTGGCTGGGCGGTATTGCTTGACGAACAGGGCGACCTGCAACTGAGCGATATCCGTTCCGCACGTTACACCAATCAATTCAGCCCCATCGAACTCGACCGCATTACCGCGGCCGAACCCGATGGCGCGTTATGGCTGCGATTCAGGCTTGCACCGGGCAAACACGAACAATTGCTGCGGGTGTTCGCGCCCGACCTGCGCCAGTTCAACATGTATGTGCTGGACGGCGACAAGCTGATCGATCAATCCAGCACGGGCAACGAGCAGTCCCAGGCCGAGCGACCATTACCCAGCAGCGACTTCATGCTGGCACTGCCGCAAAGCGACAATCCCCTCGACGTTTACCTGCGACTGGCCTCCGACCACCAGTTACGGCCCTATATCACCCTGCAATCGGCGATCCTCGCAGCTGCCGACCAGAACCAGACGCTGATCTATGGCCTGCTGTTCGGTTGCATCACCATGTTGATCCTGCACAATCTCATCCGCTACGCCTACACCCGCTCGCACAGCGCCCTCTGGTTGGCGATGTGCGAAGGGTTGTTGATGCTCAGCCTGGTGTTGTTGCTGAACCTCGCCGGCCCCTGGCTGCCGGACGGGCATGCACTGCAAACGCCGGGGTCTTACCTGGCACTGTTACTGACCGCGCCCTGCGGCCTGATGCTTGCCTATCGCTTCTTCTCCCCGCTCGGGCCGCATCCGCTGAACCGGTTGCTGCTCGGCGAGGTCCTGCTCATCACCGCCTGCGGCCTGATGTTGCTGTTCGTCAATACCCTGCCGCTGAACTTCATTACCTACGGCCTGGTCGCCCTGGCAGGCCTGACCATGCTGTTCATCAGCGCCTATCACTGGCAAAAAGGTTATCGCCCGGCCCGCCTCTTCGTGGCGGCCATGGTGGTGTTCAACCTCGGGACACTGGTCATCCTGCCCGCGCTGCTGGGACTGACCCTGATCGAACCCCATGGTCTGATCACCACATTGATGGTGGTCATCTGCATCAGCGGCCTGCTGATGAGCATTGCGTTGAGCGAGCGCCAGCGCCGCATCACCGAAGACCGTTTCAGCATCAGTCGCGACCTCGCGGCCAGCAACGCCGAGATCAACGCCAAGGCCGAGTTCCTGGCAAAGATTAGCCATGAGATCCGCACCCCGATGAACGGCGTCCTCGGCATGACCGAGCTGCTGCTGGGCACACCGCTTTCGGTCAAGCAGCGCGACTATGTGCAGACGATCCACAGCGCCGGCAACGAGCTGCTGACCCTGATCAACGAGATTCTCGACATTTCCAAACTCGAGTCCGGGCAGATCGAGCTGGACGATGTGCAGTTCGACCTCAACGCGCTGATCGAAGACTGCCTGAGCATCTTCCGCGCCAAGGCCGAGCAGCAAAACGTCGAGTTGATCAGCTTCATCCAGCCGCAAGTGCCACGGGTGATCAGCGGTGATCCGACACGCCTGCGCCAGACGCTGTTGAGCCTGCTGGAAAACGCCCTGAAGAAAACCGATGAAGGCGAAATCCTGATCGTCGTGGCGCTCGACGAGCGCAACACCAAACCGCGCCTGCGTATCGCCGTGCAGGACAGCGGCGAGCCCATGGAAGCCGAAGAGCGCGACGCCCTGATGCACGCCGAATTGCACAGCCGGCATTTTCTTTCGGCCACCCGCCTGGGCGGCAACCTGGGGCTGGTGATTGCCCGCCAGCTGATTCGCTTGATGCAGGGGGAATTCGGAATCAAGAGTGGCAGCAGCCAGGGCAGCACCCTGTGGCTGACCCTGCCCCTGGACCCTGACCGCCTCGAACACCCGACCTCCGACCTCGACGGTCCGCTGCAAGGTGCGCGGGTATTGGTGGTGGACGACAACGACACCTGTCGCAAGGTGTTGGTGCAGCAATGCAGTGCCTGGGGCCTGAACGTCAGCGCCGCACCTTCCGGCAAGGAAGCGCTGGCTTTGCTGCGCACCAAGGCGCATTTGCGCGATTATTTCGATGTGGTCCTGCTGGACCAGAACATGCCCGGCATGACCGGCATGCAACTGGCGGCCAAGATCAAGGAAGACCCGAGCCTGAACCATGACATCCTGCTGATCATGCTCACCGGCATCAGCAATGCGCCGAGCAAGATCATCGCGCGCAACTCCGGGATCAAGCGCATCCTCGCCAAACCGGTGGCCGGCTACACCCTCAAGACAACCCTGGCCGACGAACTGACCCAACGCAACAAAGGTCTCGTCGCCACCCAGCCCGTGCAAAACGGCACGGCCCTGCCGGTCAAGGTTCCCAGCGACTTCCGCATCCTGGTGGCCGAAGACAACAGCATCTCGACCAAGGTGATCCGCGGCATGCTGAGCAAGCTCAACCTGCAACCGGATACCGCCTGCAACGGCGAAGAAGCCTTGCAGGCGATGAAAGCCCAGCGTTATGACCTGGTCCTGATGGACTGCGAAATGCCGATCCTCGACGGTTTCTCGGCTACCCAGCAATTGCGCGCATGGGAAGTCGCCAACCAGCGGGCTCGCACCCCTGTGGTGGCGTTGACCGCCCATATCCTTACCGAACACAAGGAGCGTGCGCGACAGGCCGGCATGGACGGGCACATGGCCAAGCCGGTCGAGCTGTCGCAGTTGCGCGAACTGATCGAGCACTGGGTCGCCCAGCGTGACCAGCAAAATCGCGCAGCGACCCAAACGTCCTGAGCCGACAGACTTCACAACCCCTGATAGACTCCCCCTCGACTTCCCTCGCCAGTGAGCCCGGCACCATGCTCCATGTGTTGTTCAGCGTTTATCTGAAGATGCTGGTGCTCTATAGCCCATTCTTCGTGTTGTCCTGCTTCATCAGCCTGACCCGTGGTTATTCGCGCAAGGAACAGCGTCGACTGGCCTGGAAAGTAGCGCTCGCCACATTGGTCTCCAGCGTTCTGCTGTATTTGTTCGGCCGGGTGATTTTCAGTGTCTTCGGCATTACCGTGGACGCCTTTCGCATCGGCGCCGGCAGCGTCCTGTTCATCTCGGCGCTAGGGATGGCACAAGGCAAATCGGCGGTACAGACCGACAATGTGCAGCAGGATGTGACCATCGTCCCGCTGACCATTCCGTTGACGGTCGGCCCCGGCACCATCGGTGCCCTGCTGGTGATGGGCGTTGGCCAGCCGCACTGGGACGACAAGCTCACGGCCATTGTCAGTATTGCCCTGGCCAGTTTTACCGTGGGCGTGGTGCTGTTTTTGTCTGGTCGTATCGAGCGCATTCTTGGCGACCAGGGGTTACAGATCGTCAGCCGGTTGATGGGGTTGTTCGTGTGCGCACTCGCGGCACAGATCATCTTCACCGGGGTGAAGGGATACCTTGTGCCTTGACCGAAAAAAGGCCTTGTTGCTCACAACAAGGCCTTTTCCTTTTCGTTTTGCGAACGGCTCAAAGCGTTAGCTTGCGCACGAGAAGCTTGTCCGAATACTTATCTATCTTTTCGTGTACTCGCGCTCGATAGTTTTCAAACACCTCGGGATCAAAAGCAAACACCCCGCCATCGGGGATGATGACCACTTCTTTGTCAAACTCGCTCCAGAAAAAGAAGTCCTGCTCGATAACAGTGGTGTCGTAGCGCATGCCGTAAAGGCAGACCACCGTTTCACCCGAGTCGAGGCGTTCGCAAGGTGCGCACTTGAGAATACCCAAACCACCCTGCATGACATTGCCACGGAAAAACTCCCAGGCGAATTCGTCGAGCTGCAATGCTCTGTAGGTTTCCTTGACGAGTTGTCCCAAGCGTTCCGAACCCAAATGACCAATCACGGTATGGCTGATGTTCAGCAGCTGGCGAACATTCGACACCCTGAAAGGTTCGGACGGAACAATGGTTTTCAAGGTAAAGCCGGCTTTGAGCAAACGGCCTTGGTAATAATCGAACCAGACCTTCTTCGATACTTGCCCAGGGTACTTATCATTTGTCGCCAGTTCTGCGTACAGCAGGCAGTCCTGTATGTCTTGCTGATCCTGCAAGCGCACCTTGTCTGCAAAGGACAGCAGACAGCCCCCTACTACAATCGCTTCAGCAAGATCCGGCATATTGCAACCCCCACCGACCAGAACCTGGACAATCAGCAATTTGCATTGACCAACTCCCTTACGAGCTTATTAGCTCGTCAACTTCTTAAATAAATCATCACCAAACTGATCGATATAACTGTAAACCTGCTGACGTTTGCGATCGAAAGCGCGCTTATTGAACTTTCGCACACCTGCCGCTTGAAAAAGATGCACACCCTCAGTATTGATAGTGATAAACAGGAAGTTGCCGTCGTAGTTCTTGCTGTACACATCCAGCCCGCCCATGACCATCGCCATGCCGCCACCCGGCGCAACGACGCAAGGGACAGCCTTGAAGCTGACAAGCTCACTGTTCTTGCTTCCGGAATCGACGATCTTCAACGCTTCCTTGTCGCCCTTGAGTTTTTCGAAACCGGCGGCCACCAGGCTCAACACATTGCCGGAGCCGGCACTGATAACGGTTTGAAGGATCTGCAGCAGCGCGTCATTCATGGTCAATGTCAGCGTTTTGGAATCGTACTTCTTACGCGTATAGCTTTCCGTCACCCAGCCGATTGCGGTCAGTGCCTCGTTATAGGCGGCGTAGCGTTGTTCTTGCGTACTGTTGTCGGGTAGCTTGCGAACCACCGCTTCGGCAAAGGACTGGCTGTCCAGGGCATCTTGCTTGTCGTCTTCGGAAAGTTTTTCCTCGAACACTACAAGCGACGGACCTACCACCGAAGCATCATGTTCCTGAGCGGTGCGAATGGCTGAAACGCTCACCGTTGCAGCCAGGCTCCTGGCCCGTGGACGTGCAGGCACGGCAGCGAGTTGTGCTTCGATCTGTTTGAAGTATCTATCTTGCGCGGCAACATCAAAAGACAATTGTGCCGCGTCATTAATGTTCGGGTTCTGCATATCAAGTTCCTTGGTTAACAATCTGCCGCTCCATGCGGCGCAAACCAAAACTAAGACATACAAGAACAACCATCAACCCGAATATAAAATTTAACTTATGCCAATAGTTACCAGGCCGTAACGACCCGTATTGAAGCCGGCATAGTTAAAGCGTCAAATAGCGGCCTCTTATTAGAGGCCGCACTCATTCAAGAACCGGGCTTGTTCCCATACCAACGCGGTGTATAGACCCAAACTCCATTTTCGGCGCGAGGGAATACACAGGTAGTCGAAGAACCGATCAACACCATAGTGCGCATATCGACTTGATCAGGCGTCAACTGGCCAAGGGTGGTAACCCGCAGCGTCTGGCCCGGACGCCCGATATCCCGGCCCAGCACCACCGGGGTCTCAGGCACGCGGTGCCGGGCGACGATATCGAGCGCCTGCCCCAGTTGCCACGGGCGAGAACGCGAGATCGGGTTGTAGAAGGCCAGGGCCAGATCGGCTTGAGCGGCAAGGTCCAGGCGTTTCTCGATGATTGCCCAGGGCTTGAGGTTGTCCGACAACGACAGCACGCAGAAGTCATGCCCCAACGGCGCACCGGCCTGGGCGGCCGTCGCCAGCGAGGCGGAAACCCCCGGCAAAATCTCAAGATCGACATTATGCCAATGGGCGTCGCTGGATTCGTGAAGCGCCTCCAGCACTGCAGCGGCCATGGCGAAAACACCCGGGTCGCCAGACGAAACCACCACCACCGAACGACCTTGGGCCGCCAATTCGAAAGCGTGACGGGCGCGTTGCATCTCTTCGCGGTTGTCGGTGCAATGCAGCACTTGATCGGCACGAAACGGTCCGGCCATGCGCACGTAAGTTTCGTAACCCAGCACGTCGGTTGCGCGGGCCAGTTCCGCCTTCACGGCCGGCACCATCAGTTCGGCGGCCCCCGGCCCAAGACCGATCACGGCCAGGCGTCCGCGTGGACGGCCAATCTGCAACGGGTCCACGGGTTGCCCGGCTACCGCAATGGCAACGGTGTCGTTACCCAGGATAGAAACAGGCTGGCCGATGGCGGTGCGCAGTCGCTCACCGATACCTGCCTCGGCACTGGCAAAACGCAACGGCACACCTAGTTCCAGCGCCGCTTCACGCAGCGCCGGGTTGGCCATTTCGGTGTCGGCAGCCAACAGGCAGGCTAGCGATTGCGTGGCGACTTTTACTTGATGCAACGCCTCGCGAACCGCCGTCGCTACGTTGGTCACGCCGGCACTGACGGCGACTACCACGTTGCGCGGATAGATCAGTAACTCGTTGGCGGCTGGTGCGCGCTCGGCATGACCGACATGCACCGCCAATCGGGCCTGTGCATCTTCAGGCAACTGCGCCTGCGCCAGCCACGGAGCCTCACCTTCAATGCGCACCGTTTCACCGGCGAGCAAATCGGAAACAAAACGCTTGCCCAGTTCCAGATCGCCAAGGGCATAGCCGCTGGGCGGGTTGAGCAGGCACGTGCCAAAACGCAACTCACCGCTGGTGGTGATCGCTGCACAGACTTCAAGCGCGCTGGCAATCTCCCGCGCCATCACATTCACCCCGCCGAGACCTCCCAGCAGAGGCACCACCGCACTACCGTCTTCGGCTACCGCCAGTACCGGTGGCTCGGCGCCCTTTTCCAGCAACAAGGGCGCCAGCGTGCGGATCACAATCCCGGCCGCGCACAGCGCAATGATTGGAGTGCCCTGCTGATAGAGCTCGCGCAGGGTCGCACCGAATTCGCGATAAACCCGATCCGCGTCCTCGACCCGTTCGGCCAGGCCATGGATCAGGGCTGCGGGGTACACCCGCTGAATGTTGCGTGCGGTAGCGAGGCTGCCATTGCCAAGAATGACAATCGCCGGAACTGGACGGGTCATCAGCCTTGCCACCTTTCACCGGGAACGATGATCAACGAGAAGTACGGCGAGGACATCGGCTCGACCTGATCCAGCGGCACGATCTTCTGATTGGCCATGGTCGCCCGCTCGACATACAACGCACGCTCGGCCAGGCCGAGCTCTTCCAGTACCTGGCGAACCTTGGGGAAATTGCGCCCAAGTTTCATGATCACCGCCGCATCGGCATCGGCCAGGCGACGCTTGAGTTCGTCGTGCGGCAGTACACCGGACAACACCGACAGGCTCTGATTGCGATACACCAACGGTGCGCCGAGCACCGAGGCGCCGCCGAGCATCGAGCACACACCGGGCACGACTTCAGCCTGGTAACGCTCGGCGAGCCGGTCGTGCAAGTACATGTAGGAGCCGTAGAAGAACGGATCGCCCTCGCAGATCACCGCCACATCACGACCCGCATCGAGATGCGTGGCCAGTTCGTCGGCAGCATCATCGTAAAAGTCGCTGATCACTTGCTCGTAGGACAACGGTGCCGGCAAGGCTTCGGTGGTCACCGGGTACACCAGCGGCAACAAATTCTGGGCTTCCTGCAGGTGCGCTTCGATGATGCCGAAGGCGTTGCCCTTCTTGCCCTTGGCGACGAAGTACGCCACCACCGGGGATTCGCGCAGCAAACGCAAAGCCTTGACGGTAATCAGTTCCGGATCACCGGGACCGACGCCGAGGCCGATCAAACGTCCAGGTTGCTGCATCATTCGATCTCCGTGGCGAGGGCATTGACGGCGGCGGCGGCCATGGCGCTACCGCCCAGCCGCCCCTGCATGATGACAAATGGCACGCCACGGCTGTCCGCCGCCAGCGCTGCCTTGGATTCGGCGGCACCGACGAAGCCTACCGGGAAGCCGAGGATCAGTGCCGGTTTCGGTGCGCCGGCATCCAGCATTTCCAGCAGGTAAAACAGTGCGGTCGGTGCATTGCCGATCACCACCACACTGCCTTCCAGGTGCGGGCGCCATAGTTCCAGCGCGGCGGCGGAACGGGTGTTGCCCAGCTCGCGAGCCAGTTCTGCAACACTGTCATCGCGCAAGGTGCAGATCACCTGATTATTCGCTGGCAAGCGTGCGCGCGTGACGCCTTCGGAGACCATCCGCGCATCACACAGGATCGGCGCACCGGCCGCCAGCGCATCACGCCCGGCCTTGCCCGCACCTTCGGAAAACTGCAAACCGTCGATGGCCTCGACCATGCCGCAGGCGTGAATCACCCGGACCGCGAGTTTTTCCAGATCGGCCGGGATTCGGTCGAGGTTGGCCTCGGCGCGGATGATCGCGAAGGAGTTGCGATAGATCTCCTGACCGTCGCGGATGTAATCAAGCATCAATGGGGCTCCGTGAGCGGGCGTCGAGCAGGGTCGCGACCGCTTCAATAGTAAGGTTGCGTGCGTGCAGCGCGCCGAAACCCGGCTGCGCTGCATCGCGCAAATAGAGATCGTAGTGACCGGGGGCGACGGCCAGCAATGTGACGGGCGCCGTATGCGCGGCGGCGCAGGAACGCAGGCAACCGCTCAGGTGTATGTTCAGCGCCGGTCCATGGCGGTGCAGCAGCGCGGCCAGTTGCAGGGCATCGCCCTTGGTCTCGGCCAGGCCTTTGCCGCAGCCGTTTGAGCCAGTGCATGCGATCAAACGGGACAGTGGCTGATCGGCGTCGCACGACAAGCCCAAACGTCGCAAACGCTGAATGACTTCGACGGCGTTCTCCATGCGAACACTGGGCAGCAGCAGGCTTTGCCAGGGTGTGAAGCGCAGGCTGGAATCACCGAACTCGCGCGCCAGTCGTGCCACACCCCGCAGCATCGCGGGATCGAGCCGTCCCAGCGGCGGCACGCCCCCTACATAGACGACAGCGGATTCGACCTGGGGATGGGCACCCACGTGCAAATCACTGGCGCCCGAAACCCGCTGCCAATCGATCACCGCTTGCAGCGGCACACGCTCTTCCAGCCGGAGCAGAATGCCCTCGATCGGGTATTCGGCCAGCAAATGGCGCATGCGCGTCTGCTCGGGGCGCGCCAGTTCAAGGAACAACTCAAGGACCGCGACCACCAGCGCGTGCCCGTCATCCAGTGCTACCGAACCGGCGGGCCGGTCCGTCGGGCAACCCGCCAGACCGAACGCCAATCGTCGCTCGCCGTCTTGCTCAAACGCCGAGAGCCACAGGTCATGGGGATGTTCGAGCATCGCCAGGTCTTCACCGCCATCGAGTTGCACGGCGAACTTGGCACTGAGATCGTGGAAACTTTCGTGGTTTTGCAATGTGGCAAGGATCTGCCCGGCCAGCGGGCGTGTGTCGAACAGCATGCGCCGATCGATCCCGGCGCCGGGGCTGAGCATCAGATTGCGCACATCGTCGCCAGCCGCCGTGCGCGGTCCCAGATCGGCGGCTAGCAGGCTGTCGATCAACGCCGTTTGCTGGTTGCCAATCCCGCGGATCTGCAGGTTGGCCCGGTTGGTCGCCTCGATCGTCCCGCTGGCGTAACGCTCGGCTGCAGTCGCCACGGCTTCGGCTTGAGCGCTGCTGATCGAACCACCGTTCAACTTGATCCGGCAGATGCCGCCATCCAGTGCCGGCACAATACGCAGCAACCCCGGGCAGGCCGAGGGGCGTAAGGCAGCGGACAGCGGACGTTCGTTCAAGGCGGACCCGTTCAGGTGGCGAGGTAATTCACGGCGAAAGTGCGCGGTATTATGCCTGCTTTGCTTCACCGCATGAAAAGACTCCGGTCGGAATGCTTGGCCAGGCCTCAATGGCCTACGGTCAACGGGCTCATCCGGGAAGAGAAGGCAGTCAGCTCAAGGAACCCGCGCTATCATGCCGCCCAACAACGTTGAACGCGTGATTGAGGAACGGCATGACACCCTGGCTGACGGTAGTAGGCATCGGCGAAGACGGTTTCAAGGGTCTGGGCAAGAACGCCCGGCATGCGCTGTTGCGCGCTGCGAAAATCTTCGGTGGCCAGCGGCATCTGGATTTGCTCCCGCCGTGTATACGCGGCGAACGCCAGCCGTGGCCGAGTCCCTTCTGCCTTGAGTCGCTGCTGTCACTGCGTGGCGAACCCGTTTGCGTCCTGGCCAGTGGCGATCCGATGTTCTTTGGCGTCGGCGCCAGCCTCGCCCGGCAACTCCCCGCGGCCGAGATGCTGACGCTTCCTGCGCCGTCTTCCTGCTCGCTGGCCGCTGCGCGAATGGGTTGGCCCTTGCAGGATGTGGTCACCCTTTCGGTGGTGGCCCGTCCCGTCGCCGCACTCAACGCGCAATTGTTCAGCGGCGTGCGCTTGCTGGTATTGAGCAACGACGGCCGCAGCCCCGCCGCCATCGCTGCACTGTTGCGCGAACGCGGCTTCGGCCCCAGCCGCCTCACCGTGCTGGAACACCTGGGCGGTGAAGTCGAGCGGCGTATCGATGGTATCGCCAGCGACTGGAAGGATCCGCCGATCGCCGACCTGAACCTGATCGCCATCGAGTGCATCGCCGAGCCGAACACATTGCGGCTGTCCCGACTGGCCGGACTGCCGGACTCCGCCTTCAAGCACGACGGCCAATTGACCAAACGCGATGTGCGCGCCATCACCCTCGCACGCCTGGCCCCGATCCCCGGCGAACTGTTGTGGGACGTCGGCGCCGGCAGCGGCTCGATCGGCATCGAATGGATGCGCGCCCACCCAAGTTGCCGCGCCCTGGCCATCGAGGCAGATGACGGCCGACAAGCGTTGATTGAACACAACCGTGATGCCCTTGGCGTTCCCGGCCTGCAATTGATTCGCGGCAGTGCGCCGCAAGCCCTGGCCGGACTGGAGCGGCCGGATGCGATTTTCATCGGCGGCGGTGTCACCCGCGCAGGCGTGCTCGATACTTGCTGGGCCGAACTCAAACCCGGTGGCCGGCTGATTGCCAACGCGGTCACCCTGCAAAGTGAAATGACCCTGATGACCTGGCGCGAGCAACACGGCGGTGAGCTGACCCGCATTCATATCGCGCAAGCCCAACCGCTGGGCGACTTCGACACCTGGCGCCAGGCCCTTCCGATTACCTTGCTGGACGTGACGAAACCTTTCGATGCGTGACGAAACCGCCGAACAACCCGCCCCCCTGCGCAGTGGCCTGACCACCGGCAGTTGCGCCACGGCCACCTGCCTCGCCGCGGCGCGTCTGCTGCTGGATGGCACAGCGGTCGACGCCGTGGAAATCGTGTTGCCCAAGGGCAAGCAGGTGCAGATGCGCCTGGAATTCTGTCGCCTCACCGAGGACGGCGCCGAAGCGGGAACCCTCAAGGACGCTGGCGACGATCCCGATGTGACCCACGGCGCCCTGCTCTACTCCCAGGTGCGCCTGAGCGCCGAACCGGGAACTCGCTTCAAGGCCGGTCGCGGTGTCGGCACAGTGACCCGGCCCGGGCTGGTGCTGGGTGTCGGCGAGCCGGCGATCAACCCGGTGCCGCGCAAAATGATCAGTGAACACCTGGCCCGGCTGGCCGACGAACTCGGCTACAGCGGTGGTTTCGACGTCACGGTCAATGTCGAGAACGGCGAGGCGCTGGCACTGAAAACCATGAATCCGCGCCTGGGCATTCTTGGCGGCTTGTCGATCCTCGGCACCAGTGGCATCGTCCGGCCGTTTTCCTGTGCGGCCTACATTGCCTCGATCCACCAGGGCATCGACGTGGCGAAAACCAACGGTTACCTGCACATCGCCGCCTGCACCGGCAACGCCAGCGAAGACACCATGCGCCGGGTCTACAACCTGCCGGAAATCGCCCTGATCGAAATGGGCGACTTCGTTGGCGCCGTGCTCAAGCACCTGCGCAAAGTACCGGTGGATAAACTCAGCCTGTGCGGTGGTTTCGGCAAGATCAGCAAACTGGCGGCCGGGCACATGGATTTGCACAGTCGTCATTCGAGCATTGACCTGCCGCAACTGGCGTTATGGGCGGCGCAGGTCGGCGCCGATGCGGCGTTGCAACAGCGCATCCGCGAGGCCAACACCAGCCAGCAGGCACTGGCCATGGCCGCCGCAGCGGGGGTCGCCCTGGGTGATGCAGTCTGTCAGCACGCCCTGGATTTTGCCCGCAGCGTGGTGCCAGCGCAGGTTCAAGTGGAAGTCTTTGCCATTGATCGCCAGGGCGGGATTGTTGGCCATGCAGGAGCTTTTCAATGAAGCGCATCCTGTTGCTCGGCGGTGTGACCGAAGCCCTGGCCATTGCCCGCACGCTCGGGCCACAGCATATCTACAGCCTGGCCGGCGTCGGTCGGGTGCCGACGGATCTGCAATGCCAGGTTCGCGTCGGTGGCTACGGCGGCGCCGAAGGCCTGGCGCAATTCATTGGCGATGAAGGCATCGACTTGCTGCTCGACGCCACTCACCCCTACGCCGCCCGAATCAGCCAGAATGCCGCGACCGCCGCGCAATTGAGCGGCATCCCCTGCTGGGCGCTACGGCGTCCGGCCTGGCAAGCCCAGGCGGGCGATGACTGGCGGGAAGTCAGCGATTGGGCCGAACTGATCGAGGCCCTGCAACCCTTCCGCCGACCGCTGTTCACCCTTGGTCGCGAGCCTCTGCAACACCTGGATGAAATTCCCGCGGAGCAATTCTGGACCCTGCGTGCGCTGGACGTGTATCCGGGCAACGAACGCTGCGAAGTGATCGGCGCACGTGGGCCCTTCCTGATCGAGGATGAACGTGCGTTGTTCGAGCGGCGGAACATCGACGTACTGATCAGCAAAAACAGCGGCAGCACGGCGACCGAGCCGAAACTGGAAGTGGCGCGTGAGCGGGGGGTGCCGGTGATTGTTTTAAAGCGCCCCGAATTGCCAAGCGTGGAACGGGAGTTTGATTCGGTCGCAGACCTGTTGCGAGCGATGACAGAGCAGTTTTCAACCTGATTTTTGCGAACACGTCAGGACGCCTTCGCGGGCAAGCCCGCTCCCACAGTGGACCTCACCGAACACAAGTCCAGGGCTAGATAAAGAAACCCTGTGGGAGCGGGCTTGCCCGCGAAGGCGTCCTGACCGGCTATACAAAGGCTGAAGCCTACAGATCAACGAGAGATTACGCACAACATCATCCAAAACAACCTACTGGATGACCCAGAGCTCAACCTCTATGTTTTCGGGCACCATGATTGAAGTGCTCGGAGGCTCGCATGACAGAAAAATTCACCCGATTCGATATCACCGAATTTCTCCTGCCCCCTGTCGATATGTGTAACTACAAGGCAAGCGAGGAAGAAGATTCGGGAAACAGATCTTTTGTTCGTTTGGCTTCCAGAGACGTCAACCACACCATCTGCTCACGCCTCCAAAGTGATCCAACATTTGCCCAAGCATTTCGAATCGAAGTCGCTACACTCTTTCACAATGGGGAGTCAGAAATTGCTCAAAGGATGTTGAGCCTGTTAACTCGGGCGCTGCGACACCAAACCGCACGCCGCTTTTTTACTTATCGGCCCTGATCAGGCTAAATAGCCCGCGCCTGATCGCCCACCCAAACGGATTTTGTCCCATGTCCCGACAACGGCTCGCAATTGCCTGGATAGCCTGCTTCGCAGTGCTGTTCAATTTGCTCGCCATGCCGATGTCCGGAGCTATGGCACAGACGGCGAAGTCACCCGCCGAACAACTGTTGTGGGGTAGTTTTTGCAGCTCCAGCGGCACCAAGATGATGGCGATTTCCATCGGGGACCTTGAACAGAAAGCCCCGCAAAGCGACGATCACTCCAACATGCAGCATTGCTGGTGCTGCTCGGGTTCTGCGCCATTGGTGGCGTTGCCGGGGCATACGCCACAGCTGTATTTCGCTCGCTTCGAGTCCAACCGAAGCGTGCCTGCCACCGCTCTCGAAAGCCCGTCACCGCGCCAGCAATGGCCGAGCCTCAATCCCCGCGCTTCCCCTCTGGTGTGATTTTTCTCGCAATTGACCTGCGTTTAAATCGTTCCGGAGAACTGCCATGTTGAACAAACTCATCGTTCTGGCCGCGTTGCTGCTGCCTGCCTGCTTTGCCAATGCCCACGAATACAAAGTCGGCACACTGGAAATCGCTCATCCGTGGTCCCAGGAGTTGCCGCCCAATGCACCCACCGTTGCGGCGTATTTCGTGATCAACAATGAAGGCAAGACCGCCGACCGCCTGCTCAGCGTCGACACACCCATTGCCGGCGAAGCGCAATTGCATGAGCACGTGATGCAAGGCGACATGATGAAAATGCAGCACGTACCGAGCGTGGAAGTGCCCGCCGGTGGCGAGGTCACTTTTGCGCCAATGGCCTATCACGTGATGTTGCTGGGCCTCAAGGACCGCAGCCTGCTCAGTGACGGCAAGCGCTTCCCCATGACGCTGCATTTCGAAAAGGCCGGTGACGTGACAGTTGAAGTCACGGTGCAGAAGCAAGCACCGGAAAGCATGCAAGCGCACGTGCACCAGCCGTAATCGCCCGAGCTGAAAACGCCCATGCGCCCGCTTAGCGCCAGGTCATCCGAGGCCCGCAATCAGGCATTGAGCCTGACACGCGGCAGCTGGATCAGCCTGTTCGCCATGCTGATGATCTTTATCGGTCCGCTGATTTCTCAGTCGATGCCGATGGATTCGCATGCAATGTCGATGAGCATGCCTATGAGCATGAGCATGGACATGCCGGCGATGGAGCATGCCGACCATGGCACGCAAGCCACCGCCGAGCATTGCCCGCCTGCCCCGGGTCAGCATGTGCTGTGGGAAAAGTGCGGCTATTGCAGCCTGTTGTTCAACTGCCCGGCGCTGACCGGTGGCGTGTCTTTCGCCAACTTCGTCATCCCGCCCGCCAACACCTTCACCATACCCTCCCCACGCCTGGGCCATGCCCGGCAAACCTTCTTCCCCGGCGCCCGCACCCGCGCCCCGCCTTCCGTCGCGTAAACACCCACCTCCGATCTCACACGGTCCGCAAGACAACCACAGCAACCTGTGGGAGCGGGCTTGCTCGCGAAAGCGGTGTGCCAGGCGACATCAGTGTTGGCTGACACTCCCTCTTCGCGAGCAAGCCCGCTCCCACAGGGTTTGCGCAGGCTGCCGGCCGTGTCGTTTACGACTGTTCGATGGAAGTTGTCATGTCCAGGTTTTCCGCTGTCCCGTGCTTGAGCACTACCCAAGCCTCTTTTGCCCTGAACGAATCCTGCATTCGTTTCAGGCACGCCACCGCGATCCTGTGCGGTGCTTTGCTGGCGCCTTCTGCGCTGGCCGATGACCATGCCGGTCACAGTGAAGAACTGAGCCCGACGGTGATTACCGCCGTTGCACCCAGTTCGCCACTGACCATCGTCACCAACCCCAAGGACCCGCGCCAACCGGTGCCGGCCAGCGATGGCGCCGACTACCTGAAGACTATTCCGGGCTTCGCCATGGTGCGCAATGGCGGCACCAATGGCGACCCGGTGCTGCGCGGTATGTTCGGTTCGCGACTGAACATCCTCACCAACGGCAGCATGATGCTCGGCGCCTGCCCGGGCCGGATGGACGCCCCCACTTCCTACATCTCCCCGGAAACCTACGACAAACTCACTGTGATCAAAGGCCCGCAAACCGTGCTTTGGGGGCCGGGCGCTTCGGCCGGGACCATCCTGTTCGACCGTGAGCCGGAGCACTTCGGCGAACTCGGCACACGGGTCAACGCCAGCGTGCTGGCCGGTTCCTACGGGCGCTTCGACAAACTGGTGGACGCCGCGGCCGGCGGCCAGTCGGGTTACGTGCGGGTCATCGGCAACACTGCGCATTCCGACGACTACCAGGATGGCAACAACGACACCGTCCCATCGCGCTACGACAAATGGAACGGCGACGTCGCACTCGGCTGGACCCCGGATGCCGATACCCTGCTGGAGCTGACCGCCGGCAAGGGTGACGGTGAAGCGCGCTACGCCGGGCGCAGCATGGACGGTTCGCAGTTCCTGCGCGAAAGCCTCGGCCTGCGCTTTGAGAAATCCAACATCAGCGACGTACTGGAAAAGCTCGAAGCCCAGGTCTACTACAACTACGCCGACCACGTGATGGACAACTACACCCTGCGCACGCCGTCCGGCACCGGCATGATGGCCGGCCCCATGGCCTCCAACGTCGACCGCCGGACCCTCGGAGCCCGGGTCAAGGCCACCTGGCGCTGGGCCGATGTGCAACTGATCAGCGGCATCGACGCGCAGACAAACGAGCATCGCCAACGCAGCGCCATGGGCATCGACACCTACAAGGACCTGCCGTACACCAAGGATGCCGACTTCCATAACTACGGTGTGTTCGGCGAACTGACCTGGTACGCCGCCGACCGTGACCGCTTGATCAGTGGCGCACGCCTGGACCGCGCCTCGGCCAAGGATTTTCGGCAGACCATCGGCTCGGGAATGATGTCCCGCCCGAACCCGACTGCCGACGACACCCGCGCCGATACCTTGCCGAGTGGCTTCATCCGCTACGAGCATGACCTGGCCGACAGCCCGACCACGTTGTATGCCGGCCTCGGTCACACCCAGCGGTTCCCGGATTACTGGGAGCTGTTTTCACCCAAATCCGGCCCCGCCGGTTCGGTGAATGCCTTCGATTCGATCAAACCGGAAAAAACCACCCAGCTCGATTTCGGCCTGCAGTACAACACCGAAAAGCTCGAAGCCTGGGCCTCGGGCTACGTCGGCCAGGTGCGCGATTACATCCTGTTCAGCTATACGCCCGGAATGATGGGCATGACCTCGCAAGCCGAAAACATCGACGCGCGAATCATGGGTGGCGAATTGGGCGCCGCTTACAACCTCACCGAAAACTGGAAAGCCGACGCGACCCTGGCCTACGCCTGGGGCAAGAACAGCAGCGACGACACTGCCTTGCCGCAGATGCCGCCGCTGGATGCCCGTTTCGGCCTGACCTACAGCGAAGACAACTGGAGCGCCGGCGCACTGTGGAGAGTGGTTGCCGCGCAAAACCGCATCGACCAGAACAAGGGCAACGTGGTCGGCAAGGATTTCGGCAAGACGCCTGGCTTCGGCGTGTTCTCACTCAACGGTGCCTATCGGATCAACAACAACTGGAAGGTCAGCAGCGGCGTCGACAACCTGTTCGGCAAGGCTTACGCCGAGCACTTGAACCTGGCCGGCAACGCCGGCTTCGGCTACCCGGCCAATGACCCGCAAGCCATCAAGGAACCGGGGCGAACGCTCTGGACCAAAGTGGACATGAGTTTCTAAAAGCTTCGCGAGCAGACTCGCTCTCCTGTAGGAGCGAGCTTGCTCGCGATCGGTTGCAAGGCAACCGCCAATCAAACAACTAAAAGATCCAGCCAAGCGGAGCACACGTAATGAAACAGCCCAAAGTGAATTTCTACAACCTGGCGTGGCGCTGGCATTTCTATGCCGGATTGTTCGTTGCGCCTTTCATGGTGATGCTGGCCCTGACCGGCACCATTTATCTGTTCAAACCGCAGCTCGATTCGCTGATGTACAGCAGCCTGCTCAACGTCCCGGCCGGTCATCACACCGCCCCGGCCGACGATCTGCTCAAGCGGGTGAAAGACGCGTATCCACAAGCAACGATCAAGCAGTACCTGCCACCGGTCAATGCCGAACGCAGCGCCCAGTTTGTCGTGCTCAATGGCGGCACCGAGCTGAATGTATTTGTCGACCCGTACCACGGCGACATCCTCGGCGAGCAAGACGCCAAGAACAATCTGCAAGCCATCGCGCGGGCGATTCACGGCGAGCTGATGATCGGCACCGTCGGCGATCGGCTGATCGAACTGGCCGCCGGTTGGGGTGTGGTGCTGGTGGTTTCCGGGGTTTTCCTGTGGTGGCCGCGCGGTCAGGCCGCCGGCATTCTGTGGCCACGCTTGAACAGTCGCGGGCGCGTATTGTGGCGTGACCTGCACGCGGTCACCGGGTTCTGGGGCGCGTCCCTGCTGCTGGTGATGCTGCTCAGCGGTATGACCTGGACCGGGTTCTGGGGCCAGCAGTACGCGGCGGTATGGAACGTCTTTCCGGCGACAATGTGGGATGACGTGCCGAAGTCCGATGTCGAAGCGCGCAGCCTCAACACCGCGACCCGCCAGACCGTGCCATGGGCCATGGAAAATACGCCGATGCCGATGTCCGGTGACCATGCCGAGCACATGGCCCACGACGGTGCGCACGCCGGCCCGGCAGCGCCGACTATCAGCCTGCAAGACGTACAAAACATCGCCACGCAGAGTAAGGTCGAACCGGGCTACAGCATCACTTTGCCGAAATCCGCGTCCGGCGTGTTCACCATCTCGGTGTTCGCCGACGACCCGCGCAATGATGCCACGCTGCACATCGACCAATACACCGGCAAGGTCCTTGCCGATGTGCGTTACGAGCAATATGGCGCCGTCGCCCGCGCCACGGAAATCGGCGTGATGCTGCACGAAGGCAAGATGTTCGGCGCGTTCAACCAGATCGTGGTGTTGCTGATCTGCCTGATGATTCTGCTCAGCGCCGTCAGCGGCGTGGTGATCTGGTGGAAGCGTCGCCCGCAAGGAAAACTCGGCGTGCCGCCGCTGCGCCACGACCTGCCGAAATGGAAAACCGCGATGGTGATCATGTTTGCCCTGGCGGTGGCCTTTCCGTTGGTGGGTGCTTCGCTGGTGGCGGTGTGGGTGCTGGATCGTGTGCTGCTGTCGCGCCTCACCCGACAAACTGAATCGGCTTCATCTTCATCTTGAAACAGGCGAGATGCGCGGGGCTCAACGGGCTGTAAACTCCCCCGCGCGTCACCCTCTCGTATTCAGGGTGTCCTTTCGGGCCTCTTCGCGAGCAATCCCGCTCCCACAGGATTCACGCAATTTCTGTGGGAGCGGGCTTGCTCGCGAA
>NZ_AKJM01000135.1 GCF_000282335.1 Pseudomonas sp. GM48 | reverse complement strand
CTCCACAAGGCCAGACCCTCGCCGCCGATGGTACCGACCGTACTCCACAAGGCCAAACCCTCGCCGCCGATGGTACCGACCGTACTCCACAAGGCCAAACCCTCGCTGAAGGTGGTTCGGATCGCACCCCACAAGGCCAGACCCTCGCTGAAGGCGGTGGTGACCGTGTAATCGAACGCAACAGCGCCGTGAGCTAAGCCCCATGGCCGCCTTGAAAAAAAGCCCAATCCCCGGATTGGGCTTTTGACTTTTCAGCGGCCCGCTTGATAGATGCCGTACTTCCCCGCGTGATGCCCCATACAGTCGTTCGACGCCGGCAAAGCCGATTTGCTAGAGTGCGCCGCGTCCCTGTCCAGAAAACACCTTTGCGATGCTGCCCCGCGCCGAACAGAAACAACAAACCCGTAACGCCCTGATGGACGCTGCCCGGCGCTTGATGGATGGCGGCCGAGGATTCGGCAGCCTGAGCCTGCGTGAAGTAGCGAAAACCGCCGGGATCGTACCGACCGGTTTCTACCGTCATTTCGCCGATATGGATGAACTGGGCCTGGTGCTGGTCAGCGAAGTCGGCCAGACATTCCGCGAAACCATTCGCCTGGTGCGGCACAACGAATTCGTGATGGGCGGCATCATCGATGCCTCGGTGCGGATCTTTCTCGACGTGGTCAGCGCCAACCGTTCGCAGTTCCTGTTTCTCGCCCGCGAGCAGTACGGTGGCTCGCTGCCGGTGCGCAAGGCCATCGGCCGTTTGCGTGAAGACATCAGTTCGGACCTGGCGGCGGATTTGTCGCTGATGCCGAAACTGCAGCATCTGGATATCGCCGACCTGAGCGTCATGGCCGACCTGATCGTCAAAAGCGTGTTCGCCACCCTGCCGGACATCATTGATCCGCCAGCCGAGGCCTTGCCTGAGCACCTGACGCCCCAGGCCAAGATCACCCAGCAACTGCGCTTCATCTTTATCGGCCTCAAGCATTGGCAAGGGCTCGGCAGTACCGAGTAAACCTGTGGGAGCGGGCTTGCTCGCGATAGCGGTGTGTCAGTCACCTCATTGTTGAGTGTGCCGACGCCTTCGCGAGCAAGCCCGCTCCCACATTGAACCTCATCGCTTCAACTTGGTGCGCAAACCAAATGCCACGCACCAACTTCACCCAGAACCCTCATCCCGCCGACACTTTCCCTACGGTTCCGACAGGCATTTCCTACGCCCCCCCACGATTGGCAAGCCCCTTGCTCTAGCCTGAGCATTGTCCATTGCTGGAAGCCTTCCGATGCTGGTGATTCATCGCAGAATCGACCCTCAACCCGTTTGGGCCGCCGAACTGCACCTGACGTTCGAAGCCCGCAGCAAAAGCCGTTTGCGCTGTTTCAGTGCCGAGGGCGAAGACGTCGGGTTGTTTTTGCAGCGCGGCCAGCCGCCGCTGCACGACGGCGAATGCCTGCAGGCCGAAGACGGGCGAATCGTGCGTGTCTGTGCCCGCCCCGAACAGTTGCTGCACGTCACCTGCGCCAATGCCTTCGAACTGACCCGCGCGGCCTATCACCTGGGCAACCGCCATGTCGCCCTGCAAGTCGGCGACGGCTGGCTGCGCCTGCTCGACGATTACGTGCTCAAGGCCATGCTCGAACAACTCGGGGCCGATGCCTCGAACATCGAAGCGCCGTTCCAGCCGGAACATGGCGCCTACGGCGGCGGCCATCATCATTCGCGCCATGGCGATGAAGACTTCAACTACGCGCCGAAACTGCACCAGTTCGGCGTACGCCCATGAACCCGGCCTGGGCGCTGTTGCGCCTGGCCAGTCCGCAATTGCCGATTGGCGGCTACAGCTACTCCCAAGGGTTGGAGATGGCTGTGGATAATGGCCGCGTAAACGATCCAGACAGCGCACGCCGCTGGATCGGCGATCAATTGCTACTGAACCTGGCCCGCTTCGAAGCACCGTTGCTGCTCGCCCATTGCATCGCCGCCAGTGAGGACAACTGGAGCGAATTGCTGCAACGTTGCGAGGAACACCGCGCCAGTCGCGAAACCCGCGAGTTGCATCAGGAGAGCCGACAGATGGGCTACTCGCTGCAGCAATTGCTCAACGGCTTGCCGGAACTCGACGCGCCGGCTCGTGCCTTTCTCGCACAATGTAACGAGCGACATTTGGCCCTGGGTTGGGCCTTGGCCGCCCGCGCCTGGCGGATCAGCCCGCAGGACGCCCTGGCCGCGTGGCTGTGGAGCTGGCTGGAAAACCAGTTGGCGGTGCTGATGAAGACCTTGCCATTGGGTCAGCAAGCCGCCCAGCGCCTGACCAGCGAACTGTTGCCGCTGTTGCAGCAGGCCCAGCAGAACGCCAGCCACATCGACCCCGATCACTACGGCAGCGCCGCTTTCGGCCTGTCCCTGGCGTGTATGGCCCACGAGCGTCAATACAGCCGTCTGTTCCGTTCCTAGGGCCTGTTATTTTGGAGAATCACATGAACACACAACCTCTGCGTGTCGGCATCGGCGGCCCGGTCGGCTCCGGCAAAACCGCCCTGACCCTGGCCCTGTGCCTGGCCCTGCGCGAGCGCTACAACCTGGCCGTGGTGACCAACGACATCTACACCCGCGAAGACGCCGACTTCCTGGTGCGCAACGAAGCCCTGGCGCCGGAACGCATCATTGGCGTGGAGACTGGCGGCTGCCCGCACACGGCCATCCGCGAAGACGCCTCGATCAACCTCGAAGCCGTGGACCAACTCAATCGCCGATTTCCGGGGCTGGACCTGATTCTTGTGGAGTCCGGTGGCGACAACCTCTCTGCAACCTTCAGCCCGGAACTGTCCGACCTGACGATCTACGTGATCGACGTCTCGGCCGGCGACAAGCTGCCACGCAAGGGCGGCCCGGGAATCTGCAAGTCCGATCTGCTGGTGATCAACAAAATCGACCTGGCACCGCTGGTGGGTGCCTCGCTGGAGATGATGAACAGCGACACCCAGCGCATGCGCAACGGCAAGCCATTTGTCTTCAGTAACCAGAAAACCGGCCAGGGTCTGGAACAGATCATCGCCTTCATCGAACGCCAGGGCTTGCTGACCGCAGCCTGATCACAATTTGAACAAGGAAGCTTATCCATGACACTCAAACGCATTCTCGGCGCCCTGGCCCTGCTGCTGACGCCAGCCCTCGCCTTCGCCCATCCGGGGCACGGCGACAACGGCTTGATCGCCGGTATCAGCCATCCCATTGGCGGCCTCGACCACTTGCTGGCGATGCTCGCGGTCGGCCTGTGGGCCGCGCAACAACAAGGTGCCGCACGCTGGGCACTGCCGTGCACCTTCGTCGGGACCCTGCTGATTGGCGGGATGCTGGGCTTTGAAGGAATGAACCTGCCGGCACTGGAAAGCGCAATTGCGGCGTCGGTGTTGGCGTTGGGTCTGGCGGTAGCGCTGGCTGTGCGTCCACCGCTGGTGATGGCGGTGAGTGCGACGGCGTTGTTTGCGCTGTTCCATGGCGTGGCGCATGGGCTGGAACTGCCGGACATGTCGAGTCCATGGACCTATGCCGCAGGCTTTGTCGCAGCGACGGCGGTGTTGCACGCGGCGGGTTATGCGCTGGTGCGGATACTGCCGCAGGCCGCAGCACCGCTGGTTCGACTGGCGGGCGCAGCTTCGGCGGCGACCGGGGTGTGGTTGCTGGCGGGTTGATTCTCTAGCGCCCTCCACGGCCTCTTCGCGAGCAAGCCCGCTCCCACATTGGAATGCGTACACCTGTGGGAGCGGGCTTGCTCGCGAAGGCGGCCTGACAGACACCGCATCGCTCCGACCGGCCTCTCTGCTAACATGTCGCGCAATCGCCCCTGCCGTGACGACGCCAGCCAATGCCGCCTGTTTCCCGCTCCGCCTCCCAGCCTGAATTGACCGCCCTGTTCGCCTCGGTGCAACAGCACTTCCTGAACGTCATCGTGCCGCTCTGGCAAGGCCCGGGCTGGAACGCCGACATGGCGTTGCCTTATGAGGCGCTGGACGCCGAACACCAACCGCTGCCACCGCAACGTTACCGGGCCATGGCCTGTGCGCGGCAGCTGTATCTGTTTGCCAGCCTGATCGGTCAGGTGCCGGGCGCCGAAGAGCGTGCCGCCGCCTTGTTCCGCTCGTTGCAGCGGCACTTCCACGATGCCGAGCACGGTGGCTGGTTCTATAGCGTCGATGCACAAGGTGCGCCGCTGGATCAGCGCAAGGACCTCTACACCCACGCCTTCATCCTGTTCGCCTGCGCCCATTACCGGGACAAGGTCCGCGAGCCTCTGGTGGAGTCGGTACTCAACGCCTCGCTGGAAGTGCTCGCCCAGCGTTTCGCCACGGGCGACGGCCTGTACGAAGCCATCCTCGACCGCGACTGGGCATCACTGGACAGCGGCCCTTTGCAAAACCCGCTGATGCACCTGGCCGAAGCTTTCCTCGCCACGCTATCGGTGCGTGAAGACCTTGATGTGCAACACGCGCTCGTTGAGTTATGCACAGCCATGCACGTGCGTTTTATCGACCCGCAGCACGGCGTGTTGATGGAAAAGCCGCTGGGGTCTGTGGATAACTGGTTTGAACCGGGGCATCAGTTCGAGTGGTATTACTTGCTCGAGTCATCCACTCTGCTGCGTAGCTCGAAACTGCATGGTTCGCTGCAACGTGCGTTTGCCTTCACCGAGCAATTGGGCGTCGATCAACAAAGTGGCGCAGTGCGGGCCATGCTCGACCTCGAACCGGATGGCGGCGTCCGGGACGCCACGCAACGTATCTGGGCCCAGGCCGAGTACCTGCGCGCCTTGACGCTGCGTCCGGACAGCGAAGCGGATGTACTGCGTCAATTGCAGGCGTTGCAGCAGCGTTCGCTGCACGCAGGAGGCTGGTTTGAGTGCCGTGATGAGCACGGTGAAGTCAGCCGCCGCGACATGCCGTCGACCACGCCTTATCACCTGGCGACCTGTTATCGCGGGTTGGCGGAATATCTCGACTGATCTTGTGGATCACTCAGTCCACTTGCGATCCCCGGTAAAGCTGATGGTCAGCCATCGCGCTGCATCCGGCTTACCGAGCTTCGCGGAAATTTCCTCCCGCAAACTGTCCAGTTGCCCTACTCCGTCGAGCCAGTAATCCTTCGGCAATACGATGTGAATCTCGATAAAACACGCCCGACCGTGCTTCTGCACGTAGGAAATGTAGTCGTCAAAACCATGTTCAGCCTTGGCCACGTCCATCACCTGGCGCACCTTGTCGTCCAGTTGATCCGGGACAATCCCCAACACATCACGCAATGCCGGTCCGAGGATTTTGAACGCCGGAGGAAGCATGCCCAAGGCCAGCAGAATCAGGATCATCGGGTCGACATACACCGCCCACTTGTCGTAACCCTGAGTCTTGAGCAGCAGCGCGATCAGGAAACTCACCAGCAGTCCCGCCGACAGCATCGCGTCCACCAGCCAACTGATGTTGTCGAACTGGATCAGCGATGATTTGAGTGTGCGATTGTGATGGCGGACGTAGAAAAAATAAATCAGTTCAACGACGGTAAACACCGCTGCGTAGAGGATCACCAGACCAAGCTCGACCTCGCGGCCTCCACTGATGATGCCGAACACGCCGTTGAGAAAGGCATATACGGCAACCAGGAATATGAAACTGCCTTCGATCACCAGCACCATGGGCTCCAGGTGCCAGGAACCGAACTGGAAGCGCTGATTGCTTTCCTTGGCGATCAGCCGGGCGGTGATCAGCATCAAGACCTTGATGAAGGCCGCGATTAACGAAAAGAAGCCATCGAACAGGATGGATTGCGCGCCCGAAACAAAACCGGTGATGATCCCGGCGAATGTCACGGCGAGCATCAGGAAGGTCGATTGCTTGAGCAGCGTCTGCTCGCCTCGATTACTCACTGGATCTCCTCAAATACCTCTAGACCGCCGGGTACGGCGGGTTGCTTGAGGGAGGAGTCTAGCTGAAGCTTTGTGTCGCCTGAGCCGCCCCCTTCGCGAGCAAGCCCGCTCCCACATTAGACCGCGATCCAGTGTGGGAGCGGGCTTGCTCGCGAAGAACGATGACTCGGTATTAAGCCTTGCCACCACTGCGATCAATAGCAAACCCGGCCCAGGTCTGGCTCACCGGCATCAGCTCCAGGCTGTTGATGTTGATGTGCGCAGGCGCATTGAGGACCCAGAAAATGGTCTCGGCGATATCTTGCGGCTGGATTGCCTCGGCGCCGGCGTAAGTGGCGTTGTAACGCTCCTGGTCACCGGCAAAACGCACCAGCGAGAACTCGCTCTCGCACAGGCCCGGCTCGATGTTGCTGACGCGCACGCCCGTGCCTTGCAGGTCGCAACGCAGGTTCAGGGAGAATTGTTTGACGAACGCCTTGGTCGCGCCATACACGTGGCTGCCCGGATACGGATAGTTACCGGCGATGGACCCCAGGTTGACGATACCGGCGCCGCGACCATGGGCGATCAGGCGTGGCAAAAGCAGACGGGTGCTGTACATCAGGCCTTTGACGTTGGTATCGACCATGGTGTCCCAATCGTCCAGGTCGCACTTGGGTGCCGGATCGACGCCCAGGGCCAGGCCGGCGTTGTTGATCAACCCGCGCAGTTTGGCGAAGGATGGCGGCAGATTGGCAATCGCCTCTTCCATGGCCTTGCGATCACGCACATCGAGCACCAGGCCATGGACTTCGGTCTGCTTCGACAGCTCGGCGCACAGCGCATTGAGGCGCTCTTCACGACGGCCTGTCAGCACCAGTTTCCAGCCAGCCTCGGCAAAACGACGGGCACAGGCTTCACCAAAACCGGAGGTCGCGCCGGTAATAAACAGGGTGTTGGACATCGTGTTCTCCTTGCTTCGGCTGATCGCCAGCCATTGAAATAGAAAATCAGCAGGCAGCATGCCCGGCCTTGTTCGCAGCGGCAACCACCGCTCAAACTGTTCAAAAAACGTTCAATCCCGGCAAGCCCTTGACCAGCAGGACCTGCAGCCATGTGCGCGCACGTTATCCACAGGCCGGTCCACAGTCTTTGGGGGCAAGTGAAAAAGCTGCAAGCCGCTATCCACAAGGCTTTGCGCGGGGATTCAAAACTTTTTTGCTTGACCCTCAACCACCTGCTGTGTAGCCCTTGGCCATTTTCATGACTGACGGGTCAAACCAGCGATGGCGCCAAGCCAGTAACCACGGCCTTCAGCCGGGTCTTTCCAGAGTTTAATCACAGACTTATCCACAGGGTTGTCCACGCTGATTCAGCGCAGTTTCATCACGAACAAAAAGGTTGACAAAGCAGCCTGAGAGTTGAGCAAAAACACCTGATCAAAAAACAACCACACCTCTGCAAGCCACGGTTTCAAAGGCCTGCAGCCAGCTACTCCCACGTTATTCACAGCCGGCTCCACAGCAAACGGGGACAAGTCAAAACCGTGGCAAAACAACTATTTGCAGCGGCTTTATGTCGCGCTTTGCGAGCTTGGAAATATTGTTTTCCACAATTTCCCGAAAGAGCACCACGGACAGTGTGGGAGCGGGCTTGCTCGCGAAGAGGGCGTGTCAGTCACATCAATGCTGAATGAATGACCGCATTCGCGAGCAAGCCCGCTCCTACAGGGGGATTGATGGTGGATTGGAGAGACAAAAAAGCCCCGGCGATTGCGCGCCGGGGCTTGTGCATCACAACTGGAACTCAGTGTCCGCCGAGGTAGGCGTTACGCACGTCCTCGTTGACCAGCAACTCCTTGCCAGTGCCGGTCATGCGGATTTCGCCGTTGACCATCACGTACGCCCGGTCCGACAAACGCAGGGCGTGGTTGGCGTTCTGTTCCACCAGGAAGATAGTCATGCCGGTCTTGGCCAGCTCCCGCAGTGTGGCGAAGATCTGCTTCACCACAATCGGTGCCAGGCCCAGGCTCGGCTCATCCAGCAGCAACAACTTTGGCCGGCTCATCAATGCCCGGGCGATGGCGAGCATTTGCTGCTCGCCGCCAGACATGGTCATCGCCCGCTGGGTGCGCCGCTCTTCGAGCCGCGGGAACAGCTCGAACATGCGTTGCATGTCTTCCTTGGCGTACTTGTCACCAATAGGGATGGTGCCCATCAGCAGGTTCTCCTCGACAGTCATATCGGGGAACACCCGCCGCCCTTCCGGCGATTGTGCGATGCCATTGGAGGCGATGTAGTGGGACGACTTGTGGGTAATGTCCACGCCCTGATAGAGGATTTGCCCGTCGGCTGCCCGTGGCTGGCCGAAGATCGACATCAGCAGGGTCGATTTGCCGGCACCGTTGGAGCCGATCAGGCTGACGGTTTCCCCTTCCTTGATGTGCAGCGAGACTTTCTTCAGGGCCTGGATCGGCCCGTAAAACACATCCAGTTCCTTGAGTTCGAGGATGGGTTTGCTCATAGCACCACTTCCTCTTCATCGGCGCCCAGGTAGGCCGCAATCACTTTCGGATCGTTACGAATCGCATCGGGGCCGCCCTCGGCGATGACGATGCCGTGGTCCAGCACCACGATGTGATCGGAAATGCTCATTACCATGCCCATGTCGTGTTCGATCAGCACCACGGTCAGATCGTGCTCGTCGCGCAGCAGCCGGATCATCGCGCTCAGCGCTTCGGTTTCCTGAGGGTTGAGGCCGGCGGCCGGTTCGTCGAGGCAGATGATCTGCGGACGGGTGCACATGGCCCGGGCGATTTCCAGGCGGCGTTGCTGGCCGTAGGACAGCTCACCGGCCAGACGGTTGGCGCAGTCCACCAGATCCACCACTTCCAGCCAGTAGAATGCGTGATCCAGCGCATCGCTTTCGGCCTTGCGGTAGCCTTTGGTGTTGAGGATGCCGGCCAGCATGCTGCGGTTGACCCACATGTGTTGGGCCACCAGCAGGTTTTCCAGCACCGACATCTCCTTGAACAGGCGAATGTTCTGGAACGTACGCGCCAGCCCGGCACGGTTCACCAGGTGGGTGCCGCCGAACGCCTTGTAGAACAGCCGACTGGCGAACGATTTCGGCGAAACGAAATCGGTTGGTTTGAACGATTCGCCCAGCAACTTGATGACGTTGGTCTTTTGACCACGCACATTGAGTTCGATCTTGCCGCCGGAGGCCTTGTAGAACCCGGTCAGGCAGTTGAACACTGTGGTCTTGCCGGCGCCGTTGGGGCCGATCAGGGCGAAGATCGAATTGCGGTGGACTTTCAGGCTGACATCGTTCAACGCCTTGATGCCGCCGAAGTGCATCATCAGCTTTTCGACACTGAGTACGACTTCGCTCATGGCGCTACTCCTTTACGCGGGGTCACACCGGTACGGCTGATCCGAATCAGGCCACGCGGTCGCCAGATCATCATCAACACCATCAGGATGCCGAACAGCAGCACGCGGTATTCGGCGAAGCCACGCAGCAGTTCCGGAGCCACGGTCAGCACGAAAGCCGCGATGACGACGCCTATGGTCGAGCCCATGCCGCCGAGTACCACGATGGCAAGGATCAGCGCCGACTCAAAGAAAGTGAACGACGTCGGATTGACGAAGCCCTGGTAAGTGGCGAAGAACACCCCGGCCAGCCCGGCAGTCGACGCACCAATGGTGAATGCCGAGAGCTTGACCAGCACGTGGTTCAGTCCCATGGAGCGGCAGGCGATTTCGTCTTCACGCAGCGCTTCCCAGGCGCGGCCGACCGGCATGCGGGTCAGGCGATGCTTGATGTGCAGCACGGCCAGGACCACCATGAACAACACGGCGTAGATGAAGTAGTACTTCACGTCAGGGTTGTAGGCGATGCCGAAGAATTCATGGAACGGCACCCCGCCCTCTTTCGCCCTTTTTCCGAACTCGATGCCGAAGAAGGTTGGCAACGGCGCTGCCATGCCATTCGGGCCGCCGGTCAGGGACAGCCAGTTATTGAGGATCAACCGAATGATTTCACCGAAGCCCAGGGTCACGATCGCCAGGTAGTCACCGTGCAGGCGCAGCACCGGGAAGCCGAGGATGCAACCGGCCAGGCCGGCCGTGATCGCCGCCAGTGGCAATACCGTCCAGAAACCCAGCCCCAGGTACTGATAACCGAGCGCCAGGCCGTAGGCGCCGATGGCGTAGAACGCCACGTAACCCAGGTCGAGCAGGCCGGCCAGGCCGACCACAATGTTCAATCCCAGCCCCAGCAATACGTAGATCAGCCCGAGGATGACCACGCCCAGCAGGTAGGAGTTTGAGAAAAACGGGAACACCACGGCGATGACAATCATCAGCGGGATGATCCAGCGCAACCGGGATTTGTAATCAGGCGCCAGTACATGAACCCCGGAGCCGGTGGTTTCAAAGCCCTCGAGAATTCTCAGGCCCTTTGGGGTTTGCAGGAACAGGCTCAAGGCAAAACGGCCGGCCATGACAATAGCGACAATCCAGGCCACCCGGGTCGCTTCCAGGTTGAAGCCATAGCCATCGAGGACGATACCGACGATCGGGCCGAACACAATCAGGGCCACGAGGCCGGCAAGAACCGCGTCAACCAGGCTTTTTTTAAGATCGATTTTATGAGTGGTTGAAGACATCGCTTACACCTTCGACACAAGAGGACGGCCGAGCAGGCCCTGGGGCCGAAAGACCAGAACGAGAACCAGCAGCGAGAAGCTGAAGACGTCTTTGTAGTCCGAGTTGACCAGACCTGAGAACAGCGACTCGGAGATGCCGAGGATGATCCCGCCGAGCATGGCACCAGGCAGCGAGCCAATCCCGCCGAGCACCGCGGCGGTGAACGCCTTGATGCCGATGACGAAGCCTGCGTAGAAGTCGAACGTGCCGTAGTTCATGGTGATCAGCACGCCGGCCAGGGCCGCCATCGCTGCACCAATGATAAACACGTAGGAAATGATGCGGTCGGTGTTGATCCCCAGGATCGAGGCCATCTTGCGGTCTTGCTGGGTCGCGCGGCACATGCGGCCGAGCTTGGTGTACTTGATGACATAGGTCAGCAGGCCCATCCCGACAAACGCTGCGACCAGAATGAAGATCTTGGTGTAAGTGAGCTGGACGAAGCCGGACCCGACCTCTACTCGCCATGCACCGGTCAGCAGTGTCGGAACGCCTTGTTGGCGGGCACCCTGGGCGATCTGTGCATAGTTTTGCAGGATCAGCGAAATCCCGATGGCGCTGATCAGCGGTGCCAGTCGGGTGGAGTTACGCAGGGGTTTGTAGGCAACACGCTCGATGACCCAGCCATACACCGCCGTGACGACGATGGTGAAGATCAGTGTGCCGAGCATCAACAGGGGGAAGGATTCAATACCGAAGTATGCCAGCAGAGCCAGACTGATTGCCGCGAGGTAAGCGGAAATCATGTAAACCTCGCCGTGGGCGAAGTTGATCATGCCGATGATGCCATAGACCATTGTGTAGCCGATGGCGATCAGGCCATAGACCGACCCGAGGGTCAGGCCGTTGACCAGTTGCTGCAGGAAAATACCATCCATAACGCAATCTCACGCAATGAGAACCTGCACATGTGGCTGTGCGGTTCTTCTAAGGAAAATACAGATATACGTCGGAGCAATGTCAGCCACGATCAGGCTGGCCACCACCGCCCCCTGTGGGAGCTGGCTTGCCAGCGAAAGCGGTGTATCAGCCAACATTGATGTCGACTGATCTGGCGCATTCGCGAGCAAGCCCGCTCCCACAAGGGAGCTATGGGGTTCAGCCGATCGCGTCAGCCCTTACTTCTGTTTTTCCAGCTGGTGGTATTTGCCGTCCTTGTCCCACTGGTAAACCACGTAGTCGGAGACTTTCAGGTCGCCCTTGCTGTCCCAGGTCTTCTCGCCCATGACGGTCTTGACCGGATTGGCTTTCAGCCATTTGGCAGCGTCTTCGCCCTTGTTGGACTTGGCGCCGTTGAAGGCTGCTGCCAGGGTCTGGACCGAAGCGTAGGCGTACAGGGTGTAGCCTTCAGGTTCGGTACCGGCCTTGCGGAAAGCGTCTACCACGGTCTTGCTGTCTGGCAGCAGGCGTGGGTCGGCGCCGAAGGTCATCAGTACGCCATCAACGTTCTGCGGGCCACCGGCGGTGGTCACCAGTTCGTCAGTCACGATGCCGTCATCGGACATGAACTTGACGTCTTTGAGGCCTTGTTCACGCAGCTGCCGAACCAGTGGACCGGCTTCCGGGTGCAAGCCGCCGAAGTAGACCACGTCGGCACCGGCTGCACGGATCTTGGTGACGACGGCGCTGAAGTCTTTCTCGCCGCGGGTCAGACCCTCGTACAGCACCGGCTTCACGCCGCGTTTTTCCAGCTGAGCCTTGGTGGCGTCCGCCAGGCCCTGACCGTAGGTGTCCTTGTCGTGCAGTACGGCGACTTTCTTGCCCTTGAGCACGTCGACGACATAGTCGCCAGCCACGATACCTTGCTGGTCGTCACGCCCGCACATGCGGAACATGGCACTCAGGCCACGCTCGGTCACCTTGGGGTTGGTGGAACCCGGGGTGATCGTGATGATGCCGGCTTCGTCGTAGATCTCGGAGGCAGGGATGGTCGACGAGGAGCAGAAGTGACCTACCACACCAACGACTTTCTTTTCAGTCAGGTCCTTGGCGACTGTCACAGCCTGTTTCGGCTCGCAGGCGTCATCGCCTTTGACCAGTACGATTTTTTCCCCGTTCACGCCGCCCGCTGCGTTGACCGCATCGGCGGCCGCTTGTGCACCCTTCATGTACTGTTCGCCAAATGCCGCGTTGGCGCCTGTCATTGGTCCCGCTACGCCGATCTTGATGTCAGCCTGAGCAAACGCAGAAACACCCAACGCAGTTGCCACTGCGAGGGCCAGAAAGCCTTTCTTGTAAAACGTCTGGGACATGAGGTGGTGCTCCATGGTTTTTTTAATTGGCACTGCGACTTCAATGAATGCTCAGAGCAAGGGCCGTGCCATCGGTTTTTTATTCTGAAAAAAGTCGCTGCTTTCTTGTTATTTCGACTGTTTCGGGCCCATTTTCATTGGGCGTGCAACCGTCTAGACCGCGGAAGGTAAAACCATTATTTTTTTTAGGCGCAACCCGCTTGCGCCATCATTGCAACCGCGGCTTTAAACGACGTGCAACCAGCCTGTAACAACGTGCGTCACCGAAGTGCACACTGCTGGTGCGGGACTGCTACAACCCGCACCACTACAGGCTAGCTGCAGATCAAAAAAGCGCCGCTTTTCACTACGAAAATCAACATTCAGATCACGATCCGCAGGCACTGGCCTGCGTGATACAGCGAGAATCCCGCCTCATACAGACAGCTGCGTAACCCCACCCCGGCCAGTGGTTGCATGGGGGCAAAGGGGATCGGCAGCGATTGAGGATTTCCGTTACACAAGTAGTCGGCAAAGGCTTTGCCGACCACCGTACCCGTGGTCACGCCCCGCCCGTTGTAGCCAGTGACTGCCACTAAACCGGGCGCCGGTTCGAACAGGCGCATCAAATGATCGGGGGTGAAAGCGATGCAACCAGTCCAGGTGCACTCCCACTCCACTGGCTTGAGGTACGGGAAATAATGTTGCTGCACCCGGTCAGCCCAGGCCTTGAGAAACCAGGCCGGTTTCTGATTGCCATTGCCGAGACTGCCCAGCAGCAGGCGTCCGTCTTTATCCCGACGAATGCTGCTCAGGACCTGGCGGGTGTCCCAGGAACCCTGGCCGCCGGGGAGAATTTGCTGCGCAGCCTCTTCGGTCAGCGGGACCGAGGCCACTTGATAGTAATAACCGGGGAAGAAATTGCGCCGCAGCTCCGTCCAGTCGCCTTCGGTGTAGGCATTGGAGGCAATCACCACTTTCTCGGCCATGACCGAACCCTGGGCGGTTTGCACTGACCAGCGCTGGCCCTGGCGCTCGAGCCGGGTTACCGGGGAATGATCGAACAGTTGCCCCCCCAGGCCGATGGCCGCTTTGGCCAGCCCCGTGGTGTAGGCCATCGGGTTGAGCGTGCCGGCGCGGCGATCGAGCAGCGCGGCGGCGATCTTTTGGGTACCCGTCGCTTGTTCGCAAGCCTGGCCGGTCAACAACTCCACCGGCGCCCCACGGCGCTTCCACTGTTCTTCACGACTGCGCAAGTCGGCTTCGCCACGGGCGTTGTGCGCCATGTGCAGCGTGCCTTCGCGGCGCAACTGGCAATCGATGTTGTACTTATCCACAAGGCTGAACACCAGGGACGGCGCCGCACCCAGCATGCGGTTGAGCTGGCTGCCGACTTCCTTGCCGAACCCGGCTTCGATCTCGTCCGGGGGAATCCACATCCCGGCATTGACCAGCCCGACGTTGCGCCCCGAACCACCATGGCCGGCACGATGGGCCTCCAGCACACAAACGGTCTTGCCTTGCTCCAGCAGATGCACCGCCGCCGACAAACCGGTAAACCCGGCGCCGATGACGCAGACATCCACCGTGACCTCACCCTTGAGGGCCGAATTGTCCGGCCTTTGCGGCGTCAGTTTTTCCCACAGACACTCATCGCGTAACGGCATTGCCAGACTCCAACAGAAACCTAACCAACACACAAATCAGTGTGGGAGCGGGCTTGCTCGCGAATGCGTCGGCACATCCTGCATCAATGTGACTGATAAACCGCTTTCGCGAGCAAGCCCGCTCCCACAGGGGATCACTGTTCGACGGGAGAATCAGTCGAAAGTAATGCCTTGTGCCAACGGCAACTCCAGCGAGTAGTTCACGGTATTGGTCTGGCGGCGCATGTAGCCGCGCCATGCATCGGAGCCGGACTCACGACCGCCGCCGGTTTCTTTCTCGCCACCGAACGCACCACCGATTTCCGCGCCGCTCGGGCCGATGTTGACGTTGGCGATGCCGCAGTCGCTGCCCACCGCCGACATGAACTGCTCGGCTTCCCGCACGTCAGTGGTGAAGATGCACGAAGACAGGCCTTGTGGCACGGCGTTGTTCAGGCGCAGCGCTTCCTGGAAGTCGGTGTAGCCGACCACGTACAGGATCGGGGCGAAGGTTTCGTGGCAGACCACATCGCTCTGCTCCGGCATTTCGACGATGGCTGGCGACACGTAGTACGCGTTCGGGAACTGGTCTTCCAGCTGACGCTTGCCGCCGAAGACTTTGCCGCCTTCGCTCAACGCCTGCTCGAGCGAATCCTGCATGTTCTCGAAGCTTTGCTTGTCGATCAGCGGGCCGACCAGGTTGCCTTCCAGCGGATGGCCGATACGTACTTTCGAGTACGCGGCTTTCAGGCGGGTAACGATTTCTTCTTTCACCGACTCATGCGCGATCAAGCGACGCAGGGTGGTGCAGCGCTGACCGGCAGTGCCGACGGCGCTGAACAGGATTGCGCGAACGGCCATGTCCAGGTCGGCGCTTGGGCCGAGGATCATCGCGTTGTTGCCACCCAGTTCGAGAATGCTGCGGGCAAAGCGCGCAGCCACTTTCGGTGCCACTTCGCGGCCCATGCGTGTGCTGCCAGTGGCGCTGATCAACGCTACGCGCGGGTCGTCCACCAAGGCTTCGCCGGCATCGCGGCCGCCGATAACCACCTGGCACAGGTGCGCAGGTGCATCGCTGAAGTTTTTCACGACGCGATCGAACAACGCCTGGCAGGCCAGTGCGGTGAGCGGGGTCTTTTCCGACGGTTTCCACACCACCGGGTTACCGCAGACCAGCGCCAGCGTGGTGTTCCAGGCCCAGACGGCCACCGGGAAGTTGAACGCACTGATCACGCCGACGACGCCCAGCGGATGCCAGGTTTCACGCATGTGGTGGCCAGGGCGCTCGGAGGCGATGGTCAAGCCGTACAGCTGACGGGACAGGCCGACGGCGAAGTCGCAGATGTCGATCATTTCCTGAACTTCACCCAGGCCTTCCTGGGTGATCTTGCCGGCTTCCCAGGAAACCAGTTCGCCGAGGTCGGCCTTGTATTCACGCAGTACTTCACCGAATTGCCGCACCAGTTCACCACGGCGCGGTGCCGGAACCTTGCGCCACAGTTCGAACGCATGATCTGCGCGACTGATGTGCTGCTCGACTTCAGCAGCGCCTTCCCAGTTCACAGTGGCGATCTTGCTGCCATCGATTGGCGAATGCACCGGCACTTTGCCGTTCTGGTACAGGGCCGGGTTCACACCTAGACGATCAAGCAATGCGGCAACCATGGGTCACTCCTCAAGCAAAAGACAGAACATGTGCAGCCGGAAATTCACGACTGATCAGACCTGTAGTTTTAGCTGCCCGGAGGTTACTCAACAAACGACCTTTAAGAGAGATATCATTCCGTTTATTCATGCTGTGCATTGCTGGCAATAAAGAAACAAGAATCAAGGACCGCCCATGCTGAATAAACGCTACTTGCCATCGATCGCTGCGTTGCAGTGCTTTGAAGCCGTTACCCGGCACTTGAGCTTCACCCGGGCCGCCGAAGAGCTGAACCTGACCCAAAGTGCCGTGAGCAAACAGGTCGCGCAACTCGAAGAGCTGTTGCAGCATTTGCTGTTTCGTCGAGTGCGTCGACGCTTGCAGATGACGCCGGCCGGCGATCTGTACCTGGTTGAGGTGCGAAAAATCCTCACGCAGGTCGAGATGTCGACCCATTACCTGCGTTCCTACGGTGGCGAAACAGAAGTCCTGCGGGTTTCCACGCCTCCTACCTTCGGCGCACGCTGGCTGGTGCCGCGCCTGAAAGGCTGGCGCCTGCGGCACCCGTCGATCCACCTGGACCTGTGCAGCGAGCAGGAAGCCGACGACCTGCTGCAAGGTCGCAGCGACCTGGCGTTCTACTTCGGCCAGGGCTCGCGGCCTGGCACCGAATGCCTGAAGCTGTTCGGCGAAGAGCTGGTGCCGGTGTGTGCCCCAGGCAGCCTGCCGGACACGCCGTTCACCGACCCGACGCAACTGACCGACCTGGTCCTGCTGCAAAACGCTTCCCGCCCCCAGGCCTGGCATGACTGGTTCGACCACCAGGGCTACCACACCGAGCACAGCTACCACGGCCCGCGTTTCGAAACCTTTTATATGTGCATCCGCGCCGCCCAGGTTGGCTGCGGCGTGGCGCTGTTACCCCGCTTTCTGGTGGAAGAAGAACTGGCCGACGGCAAACTGGTCATTCCCTGGCAGCATGCAATGCCCAGCACCGACGCCTATTACCTTGCGTACCCGGAGCATTCGGCGGAAGTGCCCAAGGTGCGGGATTTTGTGAAGTGGATGCTGGAGCAGATCGATAGCCCCGAGGCTCCACAACATTGAGCCTTTTCACAATCCCTGTGGGAGCGGGCTTGCTCGCGAAGAGGCCAGCACATTCAAAATAAATATTGAATGGTTTGACGCCTTCGCGAGCAAGCCCGCTCCCACAGGGGGATTTGCTGCGGCTAAAAAACTGCTGGTAATCCTTGTCCCTGATATGCGCCACTAGCGCCATTGTTCAATACCGCTGCACGCTGGAGATTCCCGTTATGAGCGAGAGTGTGTTTGCCGATCGCATCGTGCAGAACCTGCTCGACACCGACTTCTACAAACTGACGATGATGCAGGCGGTGCTGCACAACTACCCCAACGTCGAAGTCGAATGGGAGTTTCGTTGCCGTAATGGCGAGGATTTACGCCCGTACCTGGCGGAGATCCGTTTCCAGATCGAGCGTCTGGCCGAACTGAGCCTGAGCGCCGATCAATTGAGTTTTCTGGAACGCATCAGCTTCCTGAAACCGGATTTTTTGCGTTTTCTCGGCTTATTTCGCTTCAACCTGCGCTACATCCACACCGGCATCGAAAACGGTGAGCTGTTCATCCGCCTGCGGGGCCCCTGGCTGCATGTGATCCTGTTCGAAGTGCCGCTGCTGGCGCTGGTCAGCGAGGTGCGCAATCGCTATCGCTACCGCGAAGTCGTGCTGGGGCAGGCCCGTGAACAGCTCTACCGCAAGTTCGACTGGCTGAGCGCCAACGCCAGCAGCGACGAATTGTCCGAGTTGCAGGTAGCCGATTTCGGCTCCCGTCGTCGTTTTTCCTACCGAGTACAGGAAGAAGTGGTGAATGTGCTCAAGCACGATTTCCCCGGACGCTTCGTCGGCACCAGCAATGTGCACCTGTCCCGGGAACTGGACATGAAACCTCTGGGCACCATGGCCCACGAATGGATCATGGCGCACCAGCAACTCGGCCCACGGCTGATCGACAGCCAGATCGCCGCACTCGATTGCTGGGTCCGCGAATACCGTGGCCTGCTGGGGATTGCCCTGACCGATTGCATCACCATGGATGCCTTCCTCGGCGATTTCGATCTGTTTTTCGCCAAGCTTTTCGACGGTTTGCGCCACGACTCGGGCGATCCGGTGCGGTGGGCGGAAAAAGCCATCGCCCACTATCACAAACTCGGCATCGACCCGATGAGCAAGACGCTGACATTCTCCGACAGCCTGACCCTGCCCAAGGCCCTGGAGATATTCCGGGCGCTGCGCGGTCGGATCAATGTCAGCTTCGGCATCGGCACCAACCTGACCTGTGATATTCCGGGTGTCGAACCGATGAGCATCGTGCTTAAAATGACCGCCTGCAACGGCCAGCCGGTGGCAAAGATCTCCGACGAGCCAGGCAAGACGCACTGCAAAGACCCGAATTTCGTCGCTTACCTGCGACACGTTTTTCAAGTACCTGCCACCCTTTCAAGTACATCAAGCAAGGAGTGAATTCATGCAAGCCGTACAGCGTGAGATTGCTGAACAGCTCAAGGTCCAGCCGCCATTCGCCGACGAAGCCGCTCTTGAGGCCGAAGTCGCCCGGCGGGTGACCTTTATTCAGGACTGCCTGGTCAATTCCGGGCTGAAAACCCTGGTGTTGGGCATCAGTGGCGGTGTCGACTCCCTGACCGCAGGCCTGCTGGCCCAACGTGCCGTCCGTGAACTGCGCCAGCGCAGCGGTGATGCCGCCTACAAATTCATCGCAGTACGCCTGCCCTACGAAACCCAGTTCGATGAGCACGACGCCCAGGCTTCGGTGGACTTCATCAAACCGGACGAACGCCACACCGTGAACATCGGCCCGGCGGTCAAATCCCTGGCCAATGAAGTGGCAGCCTTCGAAGGCAAACATGCAGTGTCGGTGGACTTCGTGCTCGGCAACACCAAGGCGCGCATGCGCATGGTCGCCCAGTACACCATCGCCGGCGCGACCCATGGCCTGGTGATCGGCACCGATCACGCGGCGGAAGCGGTGATGGGGTTCTTCACCAAGTTCGGTGACGGCGCCTGCGACCTGGCGCCACTGAGCGGCCTGGTGAAAAACCAGGTCCGTGCCATCGCCCGCAGCTTCGGCGCACCGGAGTCGCTGGTGGAGAAAGTCCCGACCGCCGACCTGGAAGACCTGTCGCCCGGCAAACCGGACGAAGCCTCCCACGGCGTGACCTACGCCGAGATCGACGCGTTCCTGCACGGCAACCCGGTGCGCGAGGAAGCGTTCAAGATCATTTGCGACACGTACAACAAGACCCATCACAAGCGTGTGATGCCGTTTGCGCCGTGATTGGTGATTGAATGAAAAAGCCCGCTGAAGTGTTGAGCTTCAGCGGGCTTTTTCTTTGGCCAAAACATGCGTCGATGCTTCTGGCCCCTTCGCGGGCAAGC
>NZ_AKJM01000134.1 GCF_000282335.1 Pseudomonas sp. GM48 | reverse complement strand
GCCGCATCAGCTGGACTCACGACTGCTATGCAGCCGAACGCAGCCTCGCGGGCTCGGCAGCTGCTACAGATCGCATTACCGCTTAACTGACTGGCGTTAGGGCTTGTGACTTTCATGACACTTTTTTCGGTATTTCGTACAACGCGGTTCACTCAACGAAAAACGCCGCTGATTCCTGACCGGAACAGCGGCGTCAATGGTTAGTGCCGGGCGCTATTTATAATGTTTCTCATAGACGGCAACCTGCTCCGGCGTGATCAGCTGGAAGGGCACCCAGACATCCGTCTCGACCGGCTCACCCTTGATCATTTTAATGGCCGCTTGCAGCGCGGTGGCCGCTTGGGCCTTGGGGTCTTGAAAGACTGAGGCAACCAGCATCCCGCGCTTGATCGCTGCCAGGCCGTCGGGCAGGCCGTCGATGCCGACAATCGCAATCTCGCCCTTGGTTTTGCCGGCCTGCTGCAGTGCCATGGCAGCGCCGATGGCCATCTCGTCATTGTTGGCGACGATGGCATCAAAACTCGTGCCGGCCAGCAGCCAGTTGCTGGTCAGGTCCATGCCTTTGTTGCGCTGCCATTCGGCGCTTTGTTGTTCGACAATCTTGATCCCGGGATAGTCCTTGAGCACCTGTTTGACGCCTTCGGTGCGGTCGTGCGTGGAGTTTTGCGCGAGGTCGCCCATGATGATCGCGAGGGTGCCTTTGCCTCCCAGTTTTTCAGCCAGGTAGCGCATTTGCAGTTGGCCGGCCTCAATGTCGTTCGACGCCACGGTGACAACGCCTTTAGGCAGGACGCGTTCGTCCGGGTGACGGTTGACGTAGACCAGTGGCGTCTGCGCTTCGACGGCGGCACGGGTCATGTTGGCGGTGGCGGCGGTGTCCACAGGCAAGACGATGACCGCATCGACCTTCTGGTTGAGAAAGCCCTGGACCTGATTGATCTGGCGAACCACATCGCCTTGGGCGTCCTCGAACTGAATCTGGATGTTGTCCTTTTTGGCGGCTTCCTCCAGGCCGCTGCGCACATAGGTCATGAAGTTGTCGTCGACCCTGGCAATGCTGACACCGATGCGATAGCTAGCGGCGGCCCATTGGCTGAAGACGAGTAGTAGCGTGGCAAAAAGTAGTGTGCAGCGACGCATGATGGTTTTCCTTTTGTTGTTATAAGTCGACATTCATCGAGATCAAGGGTGAGGGTTGCTGGCGCGCATAGAGCCAACGTCCAAGCGCGCCGCAGGCTCCTCAATCCAGCGTGAACGCTTGCCTGAAACGTTCGAGTGCCGCTTCGCTGTCGCCGCTGGCCCAGCCTTCAAGCCCGACGACACCGGTGTATCCCATACCGAACAAGGCTTTGGCAATGGCCGGGTAATGGATTTCGCCGGTGCCCGGTTCCATGCGCCCGGGGACGTCTGCGACCTGGATTTCACCGATGGCGCTGCCCGCGCGCTGGATCAGTTCGATCAGGTTCCCTTCGCCAATCTGCGCATGGTAAAGGTCCAGGTTCATCTTCAAATGTGGGCTGCCCACAGCCTCGATCAACGCCAGGGTATCGTCGGCGCGAGCGAACGGCGTGCCGGGGTGGTCCACCTCGGTATTGAGGTTTTCCAGAAGAAACACCCGGCCGGCGTCTTCGCCCAGGCGAGCGATTTTTTCCAGGGTCTTGCAGGCGTTCAACCACATGCGTCCGGTGGTATGAGCCACGGGTTTTACTGGTAAACCTTTATCGCCCAGGCCCGTGCCATGCAGGTTAAGGCTCGGGCAATTCAGCTGGGCGGCAACGGCCAGCGATTCCCGTGCGCTGTCGAGCAGGTGCTGGATGTCTTCGGGATCGGTCAGGTTGCCCGAGATGTAACCCGTCATGGAGGTGAAATCAGCGCCGGTGGCGACCAGGGCGGGAATGTCTTTGGTCGTCCAGCTCCAGATTTCGGTGCTGAAGCCTAGTGCGTGAATGCGTTTGACCCGTTCGGTGAACGGCAGGTCGAGGAAGACCATTTCGGCGCTGATCGCCAGTTTGAACGGAGTGAAACTCATGAATGGGCTCCTTGCACGCGCACCGCTTTACCTTGCTGGAAGGACTCGATACACGCCCGGGCAATGGCCAGTGCCGCGCGGGCATCTTCACCGCTGGCGAGTGGTTTTTCACCGCTGCGCAGGCAGTCAACAAAGTGGTTGAGCTCGGCCACGTAGGCATCACGCAACAGGTCGGTGTCCAAACGCTGGGTGTCTGCCTGGATGCCATCGGCCAAGTAGCGAACCAGGTCAGAGTCATTGACGCTGCCCATGCTCAGCATGCCGGCGCTGCCGAACACTTCGCCCCGAACGTCGTAGCCATACACCGCCTGGAAATTCGCCTCGGCGGTGGCGATGGCGCCGTTGTCGAAACGGATCGTGACCACGGCGGTGTCCAGAAACCCTTTGTTCTTGTAGTCCGGTGCAATCAGCGCATCGGCCATGACAAAAACCTCAACCGCTTCGGCACCGGGATTGAGGTAGCGCAGGGTATCGAAGTCATGGATCAGGGTTTCGAGGAAAATCACCCACTGCGGCGAGGCGGCGGGATTGTTCAGCGCCGGATCGCGAGTCAGCGAGCGCAGCAATTGCGGCGTACCGATCCGGCCGGCGACCACATCCAGGTGGGCTGTGCGGAAGCTTTTGGCAAAGCGGCGGTTGAAGCCGACCTGCAGCGTCACCTGTGCGTCGGCAGCGGCGGCGATGGCGCGGTCGGCTTCGTCCAGGGTGATGGCCATGGGTTTTTCACAAAACACGCTTTTGCCGGCGCGGGCCGCACTGATCACCAATTCGGCATGGCTGCGGGCCGGGGCGGCGATCAGTACGGCGTCGATTTCCGGGTCATCAAGCAGTTGCTGTGGATCGGTGTAGACCCGCTGTACACCCAACTCCGCAGCGAGGCGAGCGGCCTGGCCAGGTGTCGGGTCGGCGATGGCGGCCAGGCAGGCACCGGGAATATGCCGGGCGGCCGTCAGGCCGTGAAAGCTGCCCATGCGGCCAGCACCGATGAGGCCGAGGCGGATGATCTTGGATGTACTCATGAAATGACTCCCTTTTATTGTTGTTCAATGACTCGACAGCAGGAATGCCCTCGCTGGTGCAAAGCCAGGAGCAAGGGCTGTGCCAATATTTATCTAATTGATATTTAAGGAGTTATTAAACGATTATTGAAATATGTGTTCATTCCGATGACATGTCTATACTGACATGTCGAAAATATGAACATAGGAGCAAATGGTGATCCCACAGCCAATGGCCTTCAGCGTGCAAGACCTCGATTACATTACGGCGCTCGGTCCGACATCGTTAAGCGAAGGCCCCATCGCTGAGCTGGAGCAAGCCTGGCTGGCGTGTCTGAATGGTTGCACCGATCGACCTGCCGGGGTCAGGCAGATTATTTGGGACTCCTGGTTGCGCAGTGTCAGTGCCGGCCTCGATCCCGATGATGGCCAATACCGTTTTGTCACCCCTGACGTCCTGGCCGCAACACTGGCGGCCAATCGTGTGCTGATCACCGCGGCGGCGGAGGTCATGCGAGGGTTGCTCGCTTATAACCCCCGAGGCCATATCAATCTGACCGATGCCGAAGGGACGACGCTGTATTTCTGCGGCCTGGACCTCACCCCGGTGGGCAGCCGGCTGCTGGAGTCGGTGCAGGGCACCAACTGCACGGGGCTGGCGCTTGCCGAAGACCGATTGGTGTATGTACTGGCCGAGGAAAACTTCGGGGTCAACCTGCGTCGGCGACGCATGCATTGTGCCGCCGCGCCGATCCGGGATGCCCAGGGCCGGACACTGGCCATGCTGACCCTGACCGCAGAGCCCGGCTGGTTTCATTTCCATACTCTGGGCACCGTCCAGGCCGCAGCCGAAGCGGTTTCGCGGCAGATGGCGCTGCAGGCCTTGCTGGAAGAACAACAAACCGTGCTCGAGGTGCTGAATGAGGGACTGGTGGTGCTGGATGAGCGCGGCTGCATCAAGGCGCTCAATCGCTATGCCCGGCAATTGTTTCGCGTGGGCCTGGATTTGCTGGGTAGTCCGTTCCAGCGTCTGGGCCGGAGCGAACTGACCAATGAGATTCTGCTGCGCGGCGGGGAAGGGCAGCAGTATGAAGGGATAAGAGATCTGGATTGCACCTTTGAATTGCATGATCGCAGCCACCTGGCGTGCCTGGTGTCCGTGTGTTCATTGGAGCAGGGCGGGCGCATCGTCTCGCTGCGGGAGAACCGACGCATCCGGGAAATTACCCGGCGGATCATCGGCACTCAGGCCAGCTACACCTTCGAAACCATTCAGGGCAATTCGCGAGCCATTCAGGATGCGTTGCACTTGGGACGGATCGCCAGTCGCAGTGACTCGACCACACTGATCCTGGGCGAAAGCGGCACCGGCAAGGAGTTGTTCGCCCAGGCGATTCATAACGGCAGTGACCGGTGCGGTGGTCCGTTTGTGGCGGTCAATTGCGGGGCCATTCCGCGAGATCTGGTGCAGAGCGAATTGTTCGGGCATGTCGAGGGCGCCTTCACCGGATCGGCCCGCGGCGGTTCGGCCGGCAAGTTCGAATTGGCCGATGGCGGAACGATCTTCCTCGATGAAATCGGTGACATGTCGTTTGATGCCCAGGTCAGCCTGCTGCGCGTCTTGCAGGAAGGCGAGGTGACACGCGTGGGCGCGAAAAAATCGCAGCAGGTGAACGTGCGCATCATCGCGGCCACTCACCGCAACTTGAGTCAGGCGGTGGCTGAGGGTGCATTCCGCGAGGATCTTTACTACCGGCTCAACGTTCTTAATCTGACGGTTCCGCCGCTGCGGATGCGCCGGGACGATGTGCCGTTGCTGGCGCGACATTTTCTCAGCCGGTGCGCACGCTCACTGCGCAAACCGGTGCAAGGACTCTCGCCAGAGGCGCTGGAAATTCTGTCGGCCTACCACTGGCCGGGTAATGTTCGTGAGCTGGAAAACATCATTGAAAGGGCGACCAACCTGGCGGTGACCGAACTGATCCAGCCGGGTGATCTACCGCTTGAAATCAAGCAAAGGCAGCGGCCATCGTCACCGGGAAGTTTGCCCGAACCCCGGGCTGCACTGGACCTTGGTGCCCATGAAATGAATGCGATCATTGCGGCCCTGAAGGATACCCGCGGCAACATTCGCTTGGCCGCCAAACTGCTGAATGTTTCTCGTGGCGGGTTGTACAACAAGATGAGTCGGTTCGGCCTGAGTGCCGAGGTTTTTCGTTTGGACCCCAGCCTGTGACGGGGCTGCTCAGACCGTCATCCTCGAGCGTTTTCCGAGGTCATGATCTGCAACGGAATATGGACCCGATGCCGGACTGAATCGAAGTCCGGCGTGGTCTGCAGTTCAACCAGCAAGTCGACCAGCGCTGCCGCCAGCAATCGCGGTTGGGAATCGATGACCAGGCTGATCAAGCCCTGATCCAGGGCTTGCCGCGACAACTCGGTCGACTCCTGCAGGATGCAGCAGAGGTTCGGCCGCTTCGGTAACTGCGACAGGGCACTGATGATGCCGTCGCCGCCCCCGCCGACCACGCACAAACCCCGCAAGTCGTCATGGCGCGCGACGAGTTCCAGCGTCGCCTCTTCGGTGATGTCGCAGTTGTCCAGATTGATCACCGCTTCAAGCAGCCGCAACCCGGGTGCACGTTCCGCCAGGTAACTGCGCAGCCCCTCCACCCGAGCCTGATGGCCGAGAAAACGGTGACCGCCGAGCAAGACCCCGATGCTGCCTTTGCGTGCGCCACACGTGTGAGCCATCAGCCAGCCCATGGTGCGCCCGACCTCATGATTATCCAGACCGACGTAAGGTTCTTCCGCCGCTTCGTGGATGTCGGACAGCAGGGCGATCACCGGTACGCCCGCTGCTCTGATCTGCTCGATGGCAGCATTGATCAGCGGGTGAGCGAAGCTGACCACCGCCAGGCCATCGCACTGCACCGCCAGTTGTTCGATCTGGGCAATGATGGCGCCGGGTGTGCGATCGAAAACGTATTCGAATTGGCAGCTCAGGTTGGCGCCGGCGTGACGCTGCGCCGCCTCGGTGATGGCGGCGGCAACGTTGGCATAGAACGCCTGGGCAGTACCGAGCAGCAGGATGCCGAAACGATAGCTGGGACGCCGTTCGCGGATCCGCTGGCCGATCAGCCGGGCTGCGAAATAACCGACCGCTTCAGCGGCCTGGAAGACTTGCTCGGCGGTAGCCGGGCTGACCGGAGCCCTGGCGTTGAGCACCCGGTCCACAGTGGCGACACTCAACCGAGCGTGCTCGGCGACCGTGGCGATGGTTGGGCGTTTAGTGTTGTTCATGACAGGCCCCGCAGGCGCTTTGATAGAAAACTATCAAGCTTCAATGGGCCTGGATGATAGCTTGATAGGGAATGTATTCAAGGGCTTGAGGGTAATCTTTGTGCTCTCTATCTTTTCTCCAACGATGTGATCCCGCATCGAAGCAAGTGCCTTAAACCATCAAGCTTGCGGAGAACAATAAAATGCCTGAACAACACGCAGCATCTGAAAACTCCGGTAAACCCGTGCCTCGGGATTATCGGTTGACGGGTCCCGAAGCCGCTAAAGCCGCGCAAAAAGGCCTGGTCTCGGCCAACTGGTATCAATCACCCATTCCCCGTAAACGCCTGAAGGAATTAATGCAGCGCCGCGACGGCCCGGCTTTGCGCGATACCGCGATCTGGTTGCTGGCGATGGTCGTGACCGGGTTCGGCGGTTATTGGTTCTGGGGCTCATGGGCCTGTGTTCCATTCTTCTTCGTCTATGGCTTGCTGTACGGCACGGCGTCCAATGCCCGTTGGCACGAAGCAGGTCACGGGACGGCGTTCAAAACCCGCTGGATGAATGATGCGGTCTACCAGCTGTCGAGCTTCATGTTCATGTTCGAACCCCAGGTCTGGCGCTGGAGCCACGCACGGCACCACACCGACACCATCATCGTCGGTCGCGACCCTGAGATCGTCGAGCCGCGTCCGCCGAGCCTGATCAATATGGTGCTGAGCTTTTTCAGGATGCCTTACGCGTTGAAGACGATGGGGTCAGTCTGCCGGCATGCAGTCGGGCGGATGGATGAAGAAGAGCAGACGTTCATCCCCGAATCCGAGTGGCCCAAGGTGAAAAGGGACGCACGCGTCTGGCTGGCAATTTATGGGCTTGTCCTGGGCGCTGCACTGTATTTGCAGAGCTGGTTGCCGCTGATGTTCATCGGCCTTCCGACTCTCTATGGCGGCTGGCTCTCCTACCTGTTCGGCCTTACGCAGCATGTCGGTCTGGCCGAAGATGTACTCGATCACCGTAGCAACTGCCGCACGATTTACATGAACCCGGTACTGCGTTTCATGTACCTCAACATGAACTATCACCTGGAACACCACATGTATCCGATGGTGCCTTTTCATGCGCTGGCGCAGCTTCACGAAGAAATCCGCCACGACTGCCCGCCGCCTTACACCAGCCTGTACGAGGCCTTCCGGGAAATCATCCCGACGATCTGGAAGCAGCGCAAAGACCCGAACTATCACATCCGTCGGCCTTTACCACCGTGCGCAGAACCTGCCGCAACCGTCCAGGCAGAAGCTGAAGTAACGCCGGCCTGACACCTTCCTGGCTGTACCACTACAAGAGAAAACGCCATGACCGACCAATGGATCGATGTCTGTGCCGTGGGCGAAATAAATGAAGAGGACGTCATTCGTTTCGACCATGGCCCGCACACCTATGCCGTCTACCGCTCTGCAGACGACGAGTTCTTCGCCACCGCGGGCCTGTGCACCCACGAGTCCATCCACCTCGCCGATGGCCTGGTGATGGAGCATGTCATCGAGTGCCCCAAGCACAACGGACGCTTCGACTACCGCTCCGGCAAAGCCCTGGGCGCGCCGGTATGCGTCAACCTCAAGACCTATCCGGTGCGGGTCGAGGCGGGGCGTGTCTTGCTCGCCATTTCGGTTTAGCTGCTCGGAGTCTGTGCCATGAATCCTGCCAATGCTCCACTGGTTATCGTAGGCGCCGGCCATGCCGGTGGCCGCGCGGCCCTGTCGCTTCGGGCTGAAGGTTATCGCGGTCGCCTGATCCTGATCGGCGACGAATCCCACCCGCCCTACGAACGTCCGCCGCTGTCCAAAGGGCTGTTACAGGGCACGGTTGAACTGACGGGTTGCAGTTTGTGCGATAGCGCTCAACTCGCTGCACTGGACATCGAGCACCTGGCCGGCAACCCGGTGAAAAACCTCGATCCGCAGCAGCATCGATTGCAGTTGGCCGACGGCAGTTGGTTGCATTACGCCCGTCTGTTGCTCGCGACCGGGGGCAGGGCGCGACTGTTGCCCTCGGTGCCCGAGCATCTGCCCAACGTACTTTATCTGAGAACCCATGATGAGGCGGTCGCACTACGCGATTCGCTGCGGCCAGACGCCCGATTGGTGATCATTGGCGGTGGCTTTATCGGCCTTGAAGTCGCCGCGACGGCCCGTGCCCTGGGTTGCACGGTGACCTTGCTCGAAGCCGGGCCGCGCCTGGCAGGTCGCGTCCTGCCGGAGCGATTGTCCAGTGTCCTGCTGGAATTGCATCGCCGTCAGGGCGTGGACGTCCGGCTGAACGTGGCGATTGAAACGGTGCAGGGCTCCACCCACGCTGAAGCGGTGCAACTGGTCGACGGCCAGTTGTTGCCCTGCGATCTGATCGTGGTGGGCATCGGTATGCAACCCAACACCGAGTTGGCCGTGGCCGCCGGGTTGGAAGTTGGTCAGGGCATTCGCGTCGATGCGCAACTGCGCACCAGTGCGCCGGACATCTTCGCAGCAGGCGACGTCTGTGAGTTTCGTCTGCACCCGCAAGGGGGTTTCCAGCGTCAGGAAACCTGGCGCAACGCCGAAACCCAAGGCCGTCACGCCGCTCTGAACCTGCTGGGGGGCGAGCAGCCCTTCGACGTCATTCCCGGCTTTTGGTCCGATCAGTACGACTGGGGGCTGCAAACCGTGGGCGTCATCGCCAACACCGAACCGACGGTGAGCCGGACAACCCCGGGTGGTGGTTTCCTGTTGTTTTACCTCGATGCCGAACTACGTCTGCTAGGGGCATGCGGCTGGGGCCAGGGCAATAGCGTCGCCAGGGACATCAAGTTGTGCGAACGCCTGATCACCCACCATAACCCTCTCTCGGTGGTCGCTTTAGCCGATGCCGATATATCGCTCAAACAATTGTTGAGGAGCTGACATGCGCGAATTCCTGGTGTTTCAGTCCTTGTGGGCCATGCAAGATCACCGTGGCCAATGCGACCTTTCCATTGAAGCGCAACTGGAGAAAATCGCCGCCGCCGGTTTCGACGGGATCACCGACCATTTCTGGGTCGCACCACAGGCTGCACGCCTGAGCGCCGCCGCCAATGCGCAAGGCCTGCAAATCGAAGGTCAACTGTTCCCCCGGACCGTGGATGATCTGGCGGCCGCGCTCGATGTCGTCTCTCGCTACGGCTGCCACCACCTCACGTTGCAAGCCGACGTCCGGCCGCGCACGCTGGCGCAAGCCATCGAACTGATCGAAGGCTGGCAGCGTCTGGCCGAGCAGGTGGACTTTCCGATCCTGCTGGAAACCCACCGTTATCGCCTCACTAGCGACCTGCTGTTCACCCTCGACATTCTCGCGCAAATGCCTGACCTCAAACTGTTGGCTGACTTGTCCCACTACGTCGTGGGCCGGGAATTGCCTGAGTCGGCTACCGCTGAAGACGACGAACAGATCCTTACCATCCTGCGCCACAGTTGGGGCTTTCACGGCCGGGTCGCCAACGGCGAACAGGTTCAGGTGCCCTTGAGTTTCGCCCAGCATCGACCCTGGCTGGACCGATTCCTGGGCTGGTGGCGCTACGGGATCGAGGATTGGCTGGCCCGCCCGAACACACCCGCCAGCCTGTCCTTCACCTGTGAACTCGGCCCGCCACCTTATGCGGTAACAGGGGCTGACGGGCGTGACATCACGGATCGCTGGGCTGAGGCATTGATGTTGAAGGAGCTGATGCGTGGGGTTTGGAGCGACTGCAAGGTGCGAGCGGCTATGTCAAAAGTTTGATTTCATCGATCAGGTCATCAACCTCAACGTCAATCAAACCGGCCACGCAGCGAAGGACACCAAAGTCCTGGCGGATGTCTGCACTCAGATGGTCACCAATCTGGTGGGGGAGGCGCCCGCTGACATGGCCAAGCGAGTAGCTCAGGGCAAGCCCTTCGAAGATGCGTTCAATGGTTATCGCGTATTTCTCAGTAAAAGCATCTGGTCGACTGGCAGGGGTTACGAGCTGAACTTTGTCCTGGCTCAATGCCGATGACCTGCTGCACTATCGAGTGATAATCGTCCTTGTCGCGCTAGCGAGCTCGACTTGCGTGCTCTGTGCCGAATTCAACAATTGGCACTCTGCTTCATGGGGAATTGAGGGGGATTCACTAATGATCCGTGCTGGCCTTCCTGAATTGACCGCATTTGTAGCCATCGCTGAACAACGCAGTTTCAGCGGCGCTGCCAGGATGCTGGGTGTTTCGGCCTCGGCACTGAGCCATTCAATGCGCGGGTTAGAGTCGCGCCTTGAACTTCGCTTGTTCAATCGGACAACCCGCTCAGTCGCCTTGACCGAGGCGGGGGAGCAACTTTTCTTGCGAGTGCAGCCACTGCTGGGCGAGCTCGAATGTGCGGTCAACGACGTCACGTCAGAGCGCAGTACCCCCTCAGGCCTGATACGACTGAGTGCATCCGAATCGTCATTCAAACTTTTGATCCGCCACGTCATGCCCCAATTTCTCCAGGACAATCCGCAGATCCATATCGAGTGTGTGGCTGAAAGCCGCTTGGTCGATATCGTCGCCGATGGGTTCGATGCGGGCATTCGGCTGTTTGACGATGTTCCACGCGACATGATCGCGGTGCGCTTCGGCCCCGATGTGCGATTTGCTGCAGTGGCTTCGCCCGAGTACCTGAGTCGGCATCCGGCGCCCAAGGCACCACACGACCTCAAGGCTCATCGATGCATCCGGTTTCGCTTTGCCAGCGGCGCGCTGTTTCGTTGGGATCTCGATCATCTGGGCAGATCAGCCAGCATCGATGTCGACGGGCCCATGACCATGGATAACATCAACCTGATGATAGAGTCTGCTTTGGCGGGCATTGGTATTGCGTGGGTACCTGAGCATCAGGCCGAGGAACATTTGCAGGCCGGGCGCCTGGTCCATCTGCTGCCTGACTGGGGCCCTTACTATTCCGGCGCATGTCTCTACTACCCAGCTAATCGGCACCCGCCTATGGCCTTGCGGATGTTCGCGGAAGCGGTGCGCGAGTGGGCACGCCAGCAAGAATGAAACCACTCCTGCTGGCCTGTGGCGCTACTGGTCATCGCCATACAAGTATTGAGCGGTAACGCCGCCGTCCATAAGGATGTCGCTGCCGGTGATGAACGTCCCTTCAGGGCCCATAAGCAGAGCAGCTACCGCACCCACTTCATCGGGCGTACCGCCGCGCTTGGCTGCGGACGATTCGATCATGCGGCGGTACCCATCCCCACGCGGGCCATTGAGTTCATCCCGGGCCAAAGGAGTGAAGATAATGCCAGGGCTGATCGTGTTAACACGCGCCCCACGCTTTCCCCATCGAACGGCTTGCGCAGCCACACGCAGAGAGTTGCCACGTTTGGATATCTGATAGGCGTTCAGGGGATCGGTTACTAGCTCGGGCTGTAGCATCGGTAAAGCAAGAAGTTCTTCAGTCGGGGTTAACGCCAAGGCTTTGTTCTGTTCGGCGGTGAGCGCCGGCAAGCGGTGACCTGACTGCGAGGCGATGACGATTGCCGAACCACCTTTTGCGATTACATCTCCAAACAGCTCCAGCACTAAAGCGGTGCCATACAGGTCGACCAGGAGAATGGTGGCAGGTGCAGCCTGAGATGGAGAAATACCTGCTGCGTGGATGACTCCGGTAATGTCACCAATGCTTGCAGCAAGGGTGACGAGTGCCTGGACAGACTCGCGGGACGAGATATCAACCTTGGACGTGGTGACTTCAAAACCTGCATCGCTCAAAACTTTCGCGGCTGCATCAGCAGTTTCTTGCCGCAGATCGGCAAGCAATACATGTTTGCCAGCGCTCACGCGCCGAGCGATGGCTTGGCCAATTGAACCAGCACCGATTACTACAGTTACATCTGTCATTTTCATTTTCCTGCAATGGTGTGATTCCACTCTACGGTGAGAGGTGCTTGATGATTAGTCCTTCAAAAACGCGCGGCCTTGTGAGTTCAATTCAGTAATTCGTCGAGAGAAATTCAGTGACCGAGTATTGAAAATATGAATGGGTGAATAACCCTCATAAGGCTGTGTAGCAGGCCCCTGATTGTTGATCAGTCGATTGACCTCAGTCGCTTACCCGTGCATTGAGCGTAATGACGGGGCCGAAAGTGAGCAATGGACGTAGTTCATCCATAACGCTGGCGACATGTTGGTTGCCAGCGTGGTCTTCGACAGCCTGCTGGTTTGTCCAGCCATCGATAATGTAAAACGTATTGGGTGCCTCTAAACTCTGATAGAGGTCGTAATACAGGCAACCGGGTTCCGCTCTTGCCGGTTCGACAAATCGCAGGATCAACGTTTTGACTCGCTCGGTGTTGCAATCATCGCAGCGAAGCTCGCAGATGATGTGCCGCTCTTCGGATTTGGTGCTTTGCATGTTCTTACCCTGGATGTAAAGGAACCCTTGGCGGGCGCGAAATGACCGATTCACGGCCGGTCATTAGACGTACAGCGCCAGATTTCCAAGCGATTTACTCGGCGCGCTTTTCGAATATTCCTTTGGCGATGGCTGCCGCCGACATTGCGTTCGGCCAGCCGGCGTAGAAGGCTAGATGCGTAATGATTTCAGCGGCCTGAATTTGGGTCAGGCCGTTCTCCATGGCTTTGTTCACATGAAAAGGGATTTGAGCGGCTTGCCCCACTGCAACCAGGGCTGCGACCGTGACCAGGCTGCGATCACGGGGAGTCAGTGCCGGGCGCAGCCACAGGTCATGGAACAGTACCGAAGTTGTATAGCCTGCGAGCGCGTCGAATGCAGGCCCGATCATCTGTTCTACCGCTGCCACGCGCATCTGTTCAAAGCCTTCGTCGACTGGGAGCATGTTGTCCTGTACATCCACCAACGCGGTTGGCGCGATATCGCGGGCCTCAAATACGTCTTTGGCGATGGATGCCGCCAATGTGGCATTGCCCCAGCCTGAATAGAATGCCAAATGAGTGATGACTTCACTCAGTTCGGTGGGCGTAACACCATTGTTCAACGCCAAATCGAATTGGCCAGCCATTTCGGCTGGCTGATGCCGCGCAATCAAGGCGGCAACGGTCACGATGCTGCGATCCCGGGGCAGCAATTGCGGACGCTGCCATATCTCTTCCAGAAGCACGTCCTGGGTGTAGCGTGCAAATGCCGGTACGGCGAAGTTCGCTTCGTCTGACTTCATAGTGATTGATCGCTCGTGCAGGTGAATAGTGGGAAACGAGCGCGTGACGGTGCCCCTGAAGAAACACCGTCAGGCGCTGAAGAACGCTTAACGGTTGATGGTTTTCATCATCTGCGCGTTGTAACGCTCACCTTGTACAGGCACCTTGGCCAGAACCTCACCGAGTTCACGAAGGTCTTCTGCGGTCAATTGCACGGTTGCTCCGCCTACGTTCTCTTTAAGGCGATGCAGCTTGGTTGTACCGGGGATAGGCGCAATCCACGGCTTTTGTGCCAGCAGCCAGGCCAATGCAATCTGGGCCGGGGTTGCTTGCTTGCGCTGGGCGATTTCACCGATCAGGGCGACGAGATGGTGGTTGGCCTCGCGGGCACCATCAGCAAATCGAGGCAGATTATTCCGTACATCACCGCTAGAGAACGTCGTACCGGCATCTATTTTCCCGGTCAGGAACCCTTTGCCCAACGGGCTGAAGGGAATGAATCCAATCCCGAGCGCTTCGAGAGTTGGGATTATTTCCAGTTCAGGCTCACGGGTGAACATCGAATACTCACTTTGAAGTGCCGACAGCGGCTGCACTGCATGGGCACGACGGATAGCGTCTACGCCAGCTTCACACATGCCAAAGTATTTGACCTTGCCCTCGGTGATGAGGTCGCGCACGGCCCCGGCAACATCTTCCATAGGGACATTGGGATCGACGCGATGCTGGTAAAACAGGTCAATGCAGTCGGTCCTCAGACGCTTGAGTGATTCTTCCGCCACCTGACGGATGCGCTCAGGTCGACTGTCCAGCCCAGCGGCGGGATTGCCGTCCTTAAAACCGAATTTTGTCGCGATGACGATCTGCTCGCGAAATGGTTGAACGGCTTCGCCCACCATTTCTTCGTTGACTTGCCCATAGGCTTCTGCCGAATCGAAGAGGGTGACACCACGCTCAAAGGCCGCCCTGATGAGTTTGATTGCGTCCGCTTTGTCAGTGGCGGGGCCATAGCCGAATGTCAGGCCCATGCAGCCCAGGCCAATGGCTGAAACTTCGAGGCCGTTGCTGCCGATTTTGCGCTTTTGCATCATCCATCTCCTTTGAGGGTATTGGAAACCAACCCACAAACTGTTTGGTTATTGGGGATGCAGCTACTTTAAAAAGATCTGATCCATTCAAGAAGTGGCATACTGCGATAACCGGTATGAGATAAATTCATCATGGCGCAGAGTGATTTCAACAGCCTTGCGGTGTTCATCACCGTTGCGCGCGAGCGCAGTTTCACCAGGGCCGCGGCCCATCTGGGTGTGTCCCAATCCGCTATCAGCCATAGCATCCGTAGTCTTGAAGAGCGTCTCGGAATCCGCTTGTTGACCCGCACCACACGCGGGGCGTCGCCGACCGAAGCCGGCGAGCGTTTGCTCGCCAGCCTTGTGCCTTACTACGAGGGAATAGAAGCCGAAGTCGCCGCGTTGGGAGAGTTGCGCGACAAACCATCAGGGACTATTCGGATAACGTCCCACGACCATGCCGCATCCACTATTCTCTGGCCGAAACTCTCCAGGTTGCTGCCGGAATATCCCGACCTCACCCTGGAGATCAATATCGGCTACGGGCTGATCGATATCGTCGCTGAACGTTATGACGCGGGGGTGCGGATAGGCGATCAGGTGGCAAAAGACATGATCGCAGTCAGAATTTCCCCTGACTTTCGCATGGCTGTCGTGGGCGCGCCGAGTTACTTTGCCCATCGTGAAAAGCCACAAGTTCCCCAGGATCTGACCACCCATAACTGCGCGAACCTGCGGTTGCCCACTCATGGTGGCCTGTATGCCTGGGAGTTTTCCAAGGCGGGTAAGGCACTGCATGTTCAGGTGTCTGGGCAGATGATCTTTAACACCTCACCCCAGACAATGGCCGCCGCTCTGGAAGGATACGGGCTGGCTTATGCGCCGGAGGATCTTGTCCAGACCTATGTCGAGGATGGCCGGTTAATCCGTGTTCTTGAGGACTGGTCGCCGACTTTTCCGGGATATCACCTTTACTACCCAAGCCGGAGGCAGTCCTTGCCAGCCTTCGCCCTTGTAGCCAACGCTCTGCGCTACAAGGGTTAGGGGCATGGGCAGATCCTTTATAGGTTGACGATAGTCATCGTTGATGACCAAGTGTTCCGACCAGGGTTCAAGTACAGCAAAGTAGAGGTACACCTGCTCAGTCTTTGCCCAAAAGGTGGCGACGTCACCTTATCCGCGTTGCTCGACCCAATTCGTAAACTCCATGATGGCAGCCTCAAGGGCGAGTTGGTTTTGATTGATTTTAAATAGCAGGGAAGGGAGCAGGTCTGCATTCGACATTGTGATTCCTCCCTGAAGGTGGTCAGCGTAGCCCCGTGTGCACGGAGGACAGATGGTGTAAACCAATCGGATAGGTAGCGTATTTAAAATGCGGCAGGATTTTATCTGCTCCGGAGGGGGGAGCGACTCATCGGCATTCAATGCCCTCGGCTGCTGCGAATCAATTCATAGGCCCGACGCACCAAAGGATTAAGAGTATTGGGCCGAATCCAAAGGTGGTAGGTGACATCCGGGAGGCGGGGTAAACCATCGCTCTCACCCAGCACCCGCATATCCGGGCCTAACATTTCCATGCTTCTGGCAGTGACGCCAAGACCTGCACGGGTCGCCGCCTTAATACCAATAAGGTTCGACGCCAGATAAGCCTGGCGCCAAGGAATGTTGGCGCGTTCAAGAGCCTCAAGTGCATATCGCCGATAGATGCTGGGTTCATCCACCAGGATCAACGGCAAGGGCTCGCCGGGGTTGTGAAGGTATTGCGCAGAGCAAATCCACCATACCGGCGAGGTGCGCAAGGCAAAACCTTCCAGATTGGGATCTTCACGAGTGGAGATCACCATGTCGACCTTGCCCCGGTGCAGGTCGTCCATCAGAAATGGACTGCGACCGACATCGATCTCCAGACGCAAACGCGGCGCCGAGCGCGCGATGTGACTAAGCATAGGCGGCAGGATGGTGTCGGCGATGTCATGGGGTGACCCGATGCGCAGCACGCCGCTCATGCTGCTTTCGCGTAATGAGTTCAGCGCGTCATCGTTGAGCGACAGCATTTGTCGGGCATGGCGTAACAACTGCTGCCCGGCTTCCGTGAGCTGCTTTTGCCGCCCGCGTTTCTCGAACAGGCTCACGCCCACCTGTTGCTCCAATCGTTGCATGTGCTGAGTGACCGACGATTGTGTGCGGGCCAGTTGCACGCCTGCCTCTGCAAAGCTGTGGTGATCGACTACGGCAATGAAGGTACGTAGTAGTTCGAGATCGAGGGTCGACATGGCGGCTGCTTTTCATATCAAGGGCGCGAACATAAACATTACATATTTTTATGTGTTCGGAGAAATTGATTTTTCTAGAAGCTCGGAGAAGCTAATAAATACGGGCTTATAAGCATTTATCTAAAAAATGACAGCACCAGAGTTATAACGATATTAGATATTTGTATTTCCGTTACCTCCACGCTGTACGCAGGATGCCCACTCATCAGATCGGGGTTACGCCGATCATCCAGGAGGGGAAATCCATGTTGTTCGAGCGCACGCCTGTAAAACGATTATTGCCTGTGATGTTGGGCGCCTTGATCTCGCTGGCCGCCAGCACCGCTGCCCAGGCCGATGCGACGCTGGACAAGATCGAGCAGCGTCATGTGTTGGTGGTCGGTGTACTGCTGTCGGGTGGCCCCTTTGGCGGGATCGATCCTGCCACACAGAAGCCACGTGGTCTGAACGTTGAACTCGCTCAGGAGCTGGGGCGGCAGTTGGGTGCTGAAGTGCAACTGGTTCCGGTGTTGCCGGCCAACCGCGCCCAGTTCCTGCAGCAGGGCAAAGTCGATTTGCTAATCGCCAATATGGAATGGACGACAGAACGCGGCGAGATCCTCGGTTTTGTACCGACACCGTTTTACCGGGTTGGCGGCACCGCCGCGGTGCTCAAGGACAGCAAGATCACTCGTTGGGAAGACCTGAAAGGACAGCCGGTCTGCACCTCTCAGGGCAGCAGCTACATCAAGCCGCTCACAGAGTTGGGCGTTGAGTTGAAGGCGTTCAAAAGTTCGTCCGAATCCTTGTTGGCACTGCGTGGTGACAACTGCGTTGCGGCGGTACATGACGCCACACTGATCAATCCATTAGTCGCCGACAACACCGAATGGCAAGGCTATCGCGCCATAAGTCCGGAGCTCAACCCGGCACCGTCGGTGATCTGGACGCGTCGTGGTGAAAGCGACACCCAGGCCAAACTTGACCCGATCGTTAAGGAACTGCACCGCAGCGGCTGGTTGATCGAAGCCCAGACCCGCAATCACATCACCCCGGCGTCACCTGCGCTGGTCGAGCTGCAAAAGCAGTTTCAGGCCAACGGCGCCTGATTCACCTCATCGTATTCAATATGCCGCTGCATCACGGCGGCTATTCAAGGTAGTTGCGCATGAACCGTCATTTCTCCGCTAAAAAGCTGACATCACTGTGCCTGGCCGGCGCTCTTGCATTGGGCGCAAGCCTGGCCCGTGCAGATGCCACGCTGGACAAGATTGAGCAGCGCCATGCCATCAGTGTCGGCGTGATTCTCAGCGGCCCGCCGTTCGGCTCCATCGACCCGAAGACCGGTGAGCATTTGGGCTACAACGTTGAATTAGCCAAAGGCGTGGCCAAGGCGCTAGGCGTGGAGGTCAACACCGTCTCGGTACTGGCGCCGAACCGTGTGCAGTTTCTGCAGCAGGGCAAGGTCGACATCCTGATCGCCAACATGCAGTTCACTGAAGAGCGCAGTGAGATCCTCGATTTCGTGCCCACGCCTTATGAAGAGGTGGGCGGCGCGGCGCTGATTCGCAAAGGCTCGGGCATCATCCAGTGGGCCGACCTCAAGGGCAAGCCGGTGTGCGTGTCCCAGGGCAGCAACTTCATAAAGCCGTTGCAGGAAACCTACGGCGCACAGATCAAGGCATTCCGCAGTCAGTCCGAGTCGTTGTTGTCGCTGCGCGGCGATGGTTGCGTGGCGGCGGTGCATGTCAGTCCGACCATGCATGCGTTGTTAAGCGATGCCGAGTGGGCAGGTTATGAAATCCCGCTGCCAGGTGATTTGATCCCGTCCAACTCGGTGATCTGGTTGCGCAAAGGCGAGCACGATACCCTGGCGAAACTGGATGCCATCGTGCGTGACTGGCACCGCAGTGGCTGGCTGATCGAGCTCGGCGAACGCACGGGGATGGCGCCGTCCAAGGCCTTGCGTGACTTGCACGAGCAATATCGCAACACCGCGCCGCTGGCGGTGCAGCCATGAGTCGACCATTGTTTGTGGCCCTGCAACAACTGCTCGGCGCCAGCCACGTGCAGAGCAGTGAGGAGGCCGCACCTTACCTCACCGACAAGCAAGGGCGTTACGTGGGGCAGGTGTTTGCCGCCGTGCATCCGGCGAACGTCGAGGAAGTCGCGGCAGTGGTGCGTGCCTGTGTCGCCTGCGACACGCCGATAGTCGTGCAGGGTGGCAACACCGGCCTGATGGGCGGCGCAACGCCTGACGCCAGTGGGCGTGCCGTTTTGCTCTTGCTTGATCGCCTGAACCGCGTACGAGCGGTAGACACTGACAACGACACGCTGACCGTCGAAGCCGGCTGCATTCTGCAAAACGTTCAGGACGTCGCCCGTGAGGCTGGTCGTCTGTTTCCCCTGAGCCTGGGCGCCGAAGGCAGCTGCACCATTGGCGGCAATCTAGGTACCAACGCTGGTGGAACTGCCGTATTGCGCTACGGCAATACCCGCGAGCTGACACTGGGGCTGGAAGTGGTGACCGCCGAAGGCGAAATCTGGAACGGCCTACGCGGTTTGCGCAAGGACAACACCGGCTACGACTTGCGAGACCTGTACATCGGCAGCGAAGGCACCCTCGGGATTATTACCGCTGCGACCCTCAAATTGTTCCCTTTGCCCAAGGCGCAAGCCACCGCGTTGCTGGCCTTTGACTCGCTGTCGCAAGCGGTGCAATTGCTGTCCCATGCCCGTGCCGGTTTTGGCGCAAGCCTCACCGCATTTGAACTGCTCAGTGCCGATTGTCTGGCGCTGTTACGCGAGCAATTTCCCGAGGGGCCACAACCGTTTCTCGGCGAGAGCCAGCCCTGGTTCGCCCTGTTGGAACTATCGGACAACCACAGTGAAAATCACGCCCGCGAAGCCTTTGAAGCGGTGCTCGGCGAAGCGTTCGAACAGGGCTTGCTCGCCAATGCATTGATCGCCGAAAGCCTGGCGCAAAGCGAAGCGCTGTGGTTGCTGCGGGAAAACATGAGCGAGGCGCAGAAGCGTGCCGGCCGCAACATGAAACACGACATCTCTGTGCCGATTTCCCGGATCGTGGATTTTGTCGCGCACACGGATGCGCTGTTGCAGGCGCATTTCCCTGGTGTTCGTCATTACACCTTCGGCCATCTGGGCGATGGCAACCTGCATTACAACGTCGCACATCCCCAAGATTCGACGATCGAAGCGCACATGGCCCATTACACGGCGTTGAGCCAACTGGTACATGACAGCGCCCATGCCCACGGTGGTTCGATCAGTGCCGAGCACGGTATCGGCCAGCGCAAACCGGACATGCTCGGGCGCTACAAAAGTGCGGTGGAGCTCGATCTGATGCGCCGCATCAAGCAGGCCCTGGATCCGCTCAATCTGCTCAATCCGGGCAAAGTATTGCAGGAGGCTCGGTCATGACACTGCGTTTGTCCCAGCGCGTGCAGCGCGTCTCGCTGTCGGCCAACGCCGCCGCTAAGTCCCGTGCCACCGAGTTGCGCGAGGCCGGTCGCGACATTCTCGACCTGACCACCGGCGAACCGGATTTCGACACCCCGGAACACATCAAGCATGCCGCATATGCCGCCATCGCCGGCGGGGCCACCAGGTACACGCCGACGCCGGGTGTAAAAGCCTTGCGGGTTGCCGTGCAGCGCAAACTCCAGCGCGAAAACCACCTGGACTATTCGCTGCCTTCGATTGTGATTGCCAACGGTGCTAAACAGATCATCTTCAACGCATTTGCCGCGACCCTTGACGATGGCGATGAAGTGCTGGTGCCCACGCCGTATTGGCCATCGTTCCCGGACAGTGTTCGGTTCAACGGTGGTGAACCGGTGTTTATCGAATGCGGACTCGCCCAAGGTTGCAAGCTCACGGCAGAACAGCTTGAGCTACACATCGGCGAACGCACACGCTGGCTGATCCTCAACGGCCCCGGCAACCCCAGTGGAGCGGTGTATAGCGCAGTCGAGTTGCAAGCGATCGCCGAGGTGCTGCGCCGTCACCCACAGGTGCTGATTCTGCTGGATGAACTCTATGAACACATCCGCTTTGACGGACAGCCGGCGCAGAGCTTGCTCAATGTTGCGCCGGATTTGCAAGCGCGGTGCCTGTTGGTGGGCGGCGTGTCCAAAACGTATGCCATGACCGGCTGGCGCATCGGTTTCGGTGCCGGCCCACGAGTGCTGACCGACGCCATGGCCGTCGTGCAGTCGCAATCCACTTCCGGAGCGTCCTCGGTGGGCCAGGCCGCTGCGCTGGCAGCCTTCGATGGCGGACTGGAATTTTTGCCTGAGCAGGTCGCGGCCTATCAGCAGCGTCGGAATTTGCTGGTGAGTACCTTGCGCAACGTCGACGGTCTTGACGTGCTTGAGCCTCAGGGCGGTTTCTTCGTATTTGTCCGCTGCGCCGGTTTGCTGGGGCGATATCGTCCGGACGGCATCCGCCTTGATAGCGACGCCGATGTGGTGGCGTATTTGTTGGAGGAGGGCGTGGCCGGGGTAGCGGGCAGTGCTTATGGTCTGTCGCCGTGGTTTCGTCTGTCCATCGCCACCGCGACCGACAGCGTCGGCGAAGCCGGGCGTCGCATTGCCCGGGCCTGCACGCAATTGCGGGGAGAAGCATGAGTCATTGGCTGGAGCTTTTCGTCCACTGGGCCGCCGGAATCGGCCTGAACTACAACTTTCTGCTGGATGCTTATCAGCGCGGTTCCCTGGTGCAGGGCGCGTTGACTACGGTGTGGTTGTGCCTGTTTACCATCGTCGGCAGTTTGCTCGCGGGGATCGGCCTGGCGGCGATGCTGACGTCGGGCAATCCGTGGCTGGCAAAACCAGCGCGGGTATTCGTCGAAGTCACTCGCAACACGCCGACACTGGTGCAGCTGTATTGCGCGTTCCTCGTATTGAACATGTTACTCACTCAAGCCATTGGTGCGGCGAACCCACTGACACCATTTGCCTGGGTGGTGATCGTGATCTCGTTGCACAAGGGCGCTTTCCATGCCGAGGCCTTGCGCGCCGGCATAGAGGCCGTGCCGGCAGTGACGCTGGAGGCGGCCAGTTCGCTGGCATTCAGCAATCGCCAGTTGTTGTGGAGCGTGCAGTTGCCACTGGCCCTGCGCTTCGCTTTGCCGTCGCTGATCAACAACCTGATCGACCTGGTAAAGATGACTGCCGTCGCTTCGGCGATTGCCGTCGGCGACATCACCTACGCGTCGATCATGATCTGGACGCAGAGCGATAACGTTCTGGAACTAATGATCCTGATCCTGAGCTTTTTCGGTCTGCTGAGCTTTATCGTCAATTGTGTGGGGCGCTACCTTGAAGCGCACCTGAGGATGCCTGGCTATGGCCATTGAATCGTCCGTCACCGTACCGGTGGCCTGGCCGCGTCGGCATGTCGGCAAACTTCTGCTGTTGGTCTGCATCGTGCTCTGGTTGGTGTGGTTCGACCCGCAAAGTCCGGTGTTAAAGGCGTTGCTGCAATGGTCTCCGGCCCTGGCCGCAGGCTTTGGTCAGAATATTCTGATCAGTCTGGTAGCCATCGCCCTGGGTTCGTTGCTGGGGTTGTTGGTGGGTGCGCTGGCGCTGTCGCCGCTGCGTCTGCTGCGCTTGCCGGCACGGATTTGGGTGCAAATTTTCCGCAATGCACCATGGCTGGTACTGATCTATTTCACTACCTATGTATTCCCCTTCGAGATCCAAATCGGCAGCGCTTACTTGTCGTTTCCGGATTGGGTCAAGGTGACGATCGGCCTGGCCTTGCCGGCGAGTGCCAACGTTGCGGAGATCTTTCGTGGCGCCATTGCGTCGATCCCGAGTACGCAGTGGGAGGCGGCACGCTCGCTGGCTTTTACTCGGGGTCAGATCTTTAGCTCGATCATCCTGCCGCAGTGCTTCAAGCGCATGTTGCCACCATGGATGAACCTGTATGCGGTGATCACCATGGGCACCGCACTGGCCTCGCTGGTCGGTGTGCACGACGTAATCGATACCGCCCAGATCGCCAGCAACACCGTGAACATCACCGGTTTCACCGTGGTGATTTACCTGAGCCTGCTGGTGCTGTTCTTCGCTTACTGCTACCCGATTTCCCGTCTTACCCAACGCCTGGAGCGACGTTATGCATTCTATTGAAACCGTCGTCGAGCCGCTGGTGAGCCTGCGCGATCTGCACCTGTCGTTCGCCAGTAACCCGGTGCTCAACGGCATCGACCTCGACGTGCATCGGGGGCAGGCGGTGTCGATCATCGGCCCGTCGGGCTCTGGCAAGTCGACCATCCTGCGCTGCATCACCGGGCTGTTGCAGCCCCAGCGCGGCAGCATCCGTGTCGGCACGACCGAAGTTCACACATTGGCGCAGGAAGCCCAGCGCATCGAGTTGCGCAAGCGCGTGGGGTTTGTCTTTCAGCAGTACAACCTGTTTCCGCACCTGTCGGTATTGGAGAACCTGGTCATTGCACCGCGCAAGGTGCTGGGACGCAGCCGGGCCGAGGCCGAAAAAGAGGCGCGTGCCTTGTTGGCCAAAGTGCGTATGGAGCACAAGGCCGATGCCTATCCGGGACAGCTGTCCGGCGGTCAGCAACAGCGCGTGGCGATTGCCCGGGCGCTGGCGATGCGCCCGGAACTGATTCTGTTCGATGAAGTGACCTCGGCCCTTGACCCGGAAACCGTCGGCGAGGTGCTGACGGTAATCCGCGAGTTGACCGAAGAGGGCATGACTTGCGTGTTGGTCACCCACGAGATGCGTTTCGCCGAAGAGATCAGCGACATCGTCTACTTCACCGAAAACGGCGTGATCGTTGAGCACGGCAGCGCCGCACAGATTTTTCAACGCCCGGCCAGCGAGCGCACCCGGGAGTTCCTGCGCCATGCATTGGGTGATCCGGGGCGCCGTCCTGTTGTCGCCAACGACCCTTATCTGCTGACCAACCTGGGTCGCTACAGCCTGTCCGTCTAAAACCGAGGAACCTGTTCATGAGTACCGAAAACCGTGCCGTCGTTATCGAAGATTTCCTGAAGAAAATCCGCGTCATTAACCAAAACGGCGTTGACCGCGCCGCACTGGTGGAAATTGTTTCCCTGCTCGAAGCCTTGGCCGAACGCCGTGATCTATTCAATTTCGACGAGTTTCCCGCGCCGGTGCCGGGGCAGGGCAGTTCTGCCTTTCGTTACCGTCTGAATGACGACGGAGACACACCGACGCTGTACCTGAACTCACTGTTGCCGGGCAAAAGTACGATCCCGCACAACCACGAAACCTGGGCGATTATCAGTGCCGTCGAAGGCCAGGAGATCAACTACGTTTACCGCCGTGATGACGAAGGTCGCGAGCCTGGTTTCACCACCTTGCACCTTGAAAAGGAAGTGATCGTGCAACCAGGCAGATCAATCTCGTTCTTGGGTGAAGACCTGCACGGTATTCGCGTCGAAGGCAAGCACGCGACCTTGCATTTTCACCTCTACGGTCTGCCGCTGGAGTCTCTCAATGGGCGCTATGGCGTAGAGGCTGACGGGCGCATTCTCAACTACAACGCCTCGCAAATGGCACCGTCGATCAAGGCTTACGCATGATCGATCTTTAGTGCCTGGCGCGAACGCCTCAAGGCGCGTCCAGCCATTCAGCGTGCGTACGCGAAGGGCCGCGAACTGGCGGCCAGTGAGCGCTCTCTGGCGCTTCAATAATTTTCTTTCCAGCGGGACTCCTATGAGCCAGACCGTAACCCCAGGGCAATTGCAGCAGTGGCTGTTTGATGGGCAGGAAATTGCCCTGTTTGATGTGCGCGAGCATGGTCAGTATGGCGAAGCCCATCTGTTTTTCGGGATCAACCTGCCCTACAGCCGACTGGAACTGGAGGTGCTGCGTCTTGCACCGAATCCCCAAGTGCGGCTGGTGATCTATGACCAGAACGGCGGTGATGTCGCTTCGCGTTCTGCCCGGCGCCTGCATGCGTTGGGGTATGGCAACGTGCACGTTCTGGAGGGCGGTGCGGATGGTTGGCAGGCCGCCGGTTATCAACTGTTCGCCGGCGTGCATGTCCCGTCCAAGGCTTTTGGCGAGTTGGTGGAAGAGGCCAGTCATACACCGCATGTCACCGCGCAACAATTGGCCGAATGGCAAACCCGGGGCGAGCCTTTAGTGGTGCTCGATGGCCGACCGTTCGATGAATACCGCAAGATGACCATTCCAGGTTCTGTGTGCTGCCCGAACGGCGAGCTCGGGTATCGCATCCATGACCTAGTGCCGGACGAAAAAACACCGGTCGTGGTCAACTGCGCCGGGCGAACCCGTAGCATTATCGGTGCGCAGACGCTGATCAACCTGGGCTTGAAGAACCCGATCTACGCGTTGGAAAACGGAACCCAGGGCTGGTACCTGGAAGACTTTCAACTGGAGCATGGCAGCGGCCGTCGTTATGCCGATGCGGTGTCCGTTGCACCACTAGCGGCGCAACGTCTGGCGGCCGCGCAACTGGCGGAACGGGCCGGTGTGAAAACGGTAACGGCTGCAAAGGTCGAGCAGTGGGCCACAGACGCCGGGCGCAGTCTGTTTTTGTGCGACGTGCGCACCGCCGAAGAGTTTGCCGCCGGCAGTTTACCCGGCGCTCAACACACGCCAGGCGGTCAGTTAGTTCAATCGACTGATCTGTATATCGGCGTGCGTCAGGCGCGGCTGGTGCTGATCGACAGCGATGGCGTGCGGGCGCCGATTGTCGCGAGTTGGCTGCGCCAATTGGGGTATGAGGCGTATGTGCTGGAAGGTGGTGTGAGCAGTGGCCTGGCGTTACCCGCGGGTAAAGTTCTCGCTCATGAAAAGTTGTCAACGATCACTGCACGGGCACTCTCTGATGCGTTGAAAGATAACGCCGTCGCGCTGATCGACCTTCGTCCGAGCATAACCTATCGCAAGGGGCACATTCTCGGCGCGAGCTGGTCGATCCGCTCGTTGCTGGCGTCACACGTCGTGGATGAACAGCGACCGCTGGTGTTACTGGCCGATGATCCGCAACTGGCTGCGCTCGCCGCACAGGAATTACCTCACGCCCAGCGTGCGCAGGTGCAGTTGCTTGACGGTGGGCTCGAGGCCTGGCGTGCAGCGGGTTTCGCCGTTCAGGAAAGCCCGGACACGCCATCCAATGATCGATGCATCGATTTTCTGTTTTTTACCCATGACCGCCACTCCGGCAACAAAGACGCGGCGCGTCAATATCTGGCTTGGGAAATCGGTTTGCTGGCGCAGATGAGCGACGACGAAATCGCCAGTTTCAAGCCATTACAACCTCCCGCTCGTTCGGATTCGCAGGTGCGTACGCGCCTGGTGCATTCGGCGCGGGCTCAGGGTGTCGGCGGCCGCGCAGTCAATGTGCCGGTCACTCGCTTAAGCACCGTGCTGTTCGACAACCTGGCGCAAATGCGTGACGCCCGAGCTCGCCGTGATAGCGAGCGTGTGCTGAGTTATGGAGCACGCGGAAATCCAACGGCGTTTGCCCTCGAAGACCTGGTCACCGAGCTGGAGGGAGGTTATCGCACTCGCTTGTTCGGTACCGGGTTGGCAGCGGTCGCGCAGACGTTTCTCGCTTACCTGCGCCCCGGCGATCATGTGCTGATCACCGACGCGGTATACGCACCTGTGCGGCGTCTGGCACGGGAGTTTCTTCAGCCATTCGGTATTCAGGTCAATTATTTCGCCCCGGACGGCCGTGACCTGGAGGCTCAATTGCAAGCCAACACCAAAATGGTCTACACCGAAGTGCCAGGCTCTTTGTTGTATGAACTGTGCGACTTGCCGGCCATCGCTGCCTTGTGCAAACCGCGAGGGATTTTGCTGGCCGTCGATAATACTTGGGGCTCTGGTTACCTGTACCGACCGCTGACACTTGGTGCGGACATCTCGATCATGGCGCTGACCAAGTACCTGAGCGGCCACAGTGATGTGGTCATGGGCAGTGTCTGCACCTGTGAAGCAGCCTGGCAGCCCATGATGAATATGAGCGATGCCTTTGGCGCGACCGTCAGCCCCGACGACGCTTATCTGGTGTTGCGAGGCGCCCGAACATTGGCGCCACGCCTGGAGGTGCATGAGCGCCAGGCATTGGAAGTCGCGCTTTGGTTGCAAGCGCAACCGCAGGTGAAACGGGTGTTCCATCCGGCCTTAACCGATCATCCTGGCCACGCCTTGTGGCAGCGAGATTTCACCGGCAGCAACGGCTTGCTGTCCTTTGAATTGAGCGAGGCGGACGACGCGTATGTCGAGCGCTTTATTGATGCACTGCAGCTATTCGGGTTGGGGGCTTCTTGGGGTGGTTTTGAAAGTCTGATCACCTTGGCCGATACCCAAGACCGTAACAGTGCGGCTGATCGCACAATGAATCCTGTGTTGCGGTTGCATATCGGCCTGGAAGATGTCGCGGCGTTGATCGAAGATTTGCAGCGCGGATTTAAGGCTTTGCATGATCAATCTGCTGATCAGCCCGGGCAGTCAAAGGAGTTAAGTGAGGAGTCTGCTGTTCACCGATATCTAAATTGAGGTGGCCACTCCATAGGTTGTGCAGCGCCCAGCCACGGCTGGGCGCCATTTGACTCAGCCAGTGTGGTGACTCTCGGCAAGGCCATAGACGGATGTGTCGATGCCTTCGAAGCGCGCTTTTAACTGCAGCGCCAGATACAGCGAATAATGCCGTGACTGATGCAGGTTGCCACCGTGGAACCAGAGGTTTTCCTGCTGTGTTGGCTTCCACATGTTGCGCAGTTCGCCCTCGTAGGGGCCAGGATCATTCGTGGTTCCGGAACCCAAGCCCCAGCAGCGGCCGACCTTGTCAGCGACTTCCTGGGAAATCAGCTTCGCCGCCCAACCATTCATTGAGCCATAGCCCGTGGCGTAGACGATCAGATCTGCCGGTAGTCGGCAGCCATCGTTGAGTACGACGGCATCTGCTTCGATGCGTTCGACACCCAGGCCAGGCGCGCTCTTGAGCTTGATCGTGCCATTAGCGATCAGTTCGGAGGCGCCGACGTCGATGTAGTAACCAGAACCACGGCGTACATACTTCATGAACAGGCCAGACTCGTCGTCACCGAAATCGAGCATGAAGCCGGCCTTGGCCAGGCGCTCGTAGAAGTCCTTGTCACGCTCCTTGATCGCGTCAAAGATGGGTTGATGAAAGCTTGGCATCACCTTGTAGGGGATCGAGGCGAACAGCATGTCCGCCTTATCAGTGGTCAAACCCGACTCCAGGGCGTCTTCGGAGTAGAGCCCGCCGAAGACGAGATCCATTAGGCTATCGGAACGCACGATGTGGGTGCTCGAGCGTTGCACCATGGTCACCTCGGCGCCGTTCTCCACCAGGTCGGCGCAGATATCGTGAGCCGAATTGTTCGCACCGATGACCACCGCGCGCTTGCCGCGCCAGGCGTCTCCGCCGGGATGGCAGCTGGAATGATGCTGCTGGCCATTGAAAACCTCGGCACCCGGATAACCAGGAACATTGGGTACGCCAGACATGCCGGTGGCGAGGATCAACTGGGTAGGCTGTAAAGTCACACGCTCGCCATCGCGCTGCACTTCAACCTTCCAGGTGCCACTTTGCTCGTCAAAACTGGCGCTCACGCATTCTGTACGCGGCCAATAATTGAGCTCCATGACTTTGCTGTACATCTCCAGCCAGTCGCCAATCTGGTCTTTTGGGGTGAAAACTGGCCAGTGATCGGGGAAGGGCAGGTATGGCATATGGTCGTACCAGACAGGGTCGTGCAGGCACAGCGACTTGTAGCGACCGCGCCACTGATCGCCAGGACGCTCGGCTTTGTCGACGATCAGCGTTGGCACGCCCATTCGCTTGAGCCGCGCAGCAAGCCCCAGCCCACCCTGGCCGCCGCCCACGATCAGGCAGTAAGGTTGTGTGTTGATGCCCAGCGAAGCTTCTTCATCACGACGGCGCTCCAGCCAGTTGCGTTTGTCGGCGTGGGCGTGACCATGACTGGCACCCATCGGACGACGGCGGCCACTGGGTTCTTCAAAACCTTTGAGCTCACGCATGGCCGTCAGCAGCGTCCAGCACAGGCCCTCCTTTAGACGCACGTAGCCTTTACCTCGCGCCGCATCGGTCTCCAGGCTGATCCAACCTTCGAGCACACCGTTATTGAGCGTCGCCTCACCTTCCAGTTTCCATCGCCCAGGACGAGTCTGATCGAGGCGTGTTTCGAGCATGTCCCGGATGGCAGGCTTGCCTTCCAGGGTCACCAGGTTCCAGCTGAAAAGTAGCAGGTCACGCCAGTGACACTCTTCGGCAAACAATTCCAGCGCGCCGTCCAATTCACGTTGGGCGAGACGCTCGCCGAGGTTCTCGACCCAGGCCGCGAGTTGAGCAGTTGGTGTTTGCAGAGGTGTTTCGATAGCGATGTTCATGGAGCCTCTCCCGATCTTGTTGTTTTAGTAACAACTTGCCCTGGAGCAAGCTCCGGGCCATCTTCATGAAAGCCCCGTTGCAGAGCGGCTGCCGCAGTAGTGCTCAGGCTTTGACTCGGATCTATGTCACGATTTCGGGAATGGCGGATGACAGTGTGTCACTCGGTGCGAAAAGCGCTCGTTGCGATCTTTTCATATAAGCTTCGAACAGCCCCGTGTCCTGACCGTAACGGAGAACAAGAACAATGAAGCCGGCCTTGATCAACGCCCATGCCCAACAAGTGCTCCAAGCCGTGCAGGGCACTCCAGCCAGCCATGGCCTCACGACTGACCTGGCTATCACACGGTCTTGGCGCCGTTGCCTGGATCAGCATCAGCTCGATCCCGCCAGCCGCCGCGCGCCTAATGTCGTTGAGCATCCACGCTTACAGGATCACCGCGCGCCACTGGAACACATCATCTCCGTGGCGCACTGGCAGATGAGCAGTTTGCACCAACAACTCGGGCGTGACGGCCATGTGGTGCTACTCACCGATGCTCGTGGCGTGGCGATTGACAGTGTTTTCAACGAATCCGAGGGCGCCGAGTTCCAGCGCTCCGGACTATGGCTCGGTTCGGTATGGAGCGAAGACTGCGAGGGTACCAACGGGGTCGGCACCTGCTTGGTCGAGCGACAGCACGTCACCATCCGTCGTGATGAACATTTCCGGGGTAAGCACGTCGGCTTGACGTGTTCAGCCAGCCCGATATTTGATGCCAGCGGCGAGTTGCTTGCCGTGCTCAACCTCTCATCGGTGCGGGAGGAACAAAGTCTTCAGCAACAGTTCAAGGCCATGGCGTTAACCAACCTGTCAGCCAAGTTGATCGAGAGCAGTTTTTTCTTGGGGCATGATCCGCAGCGATACTTGCTGCGCTTCCACCCTGAGGCAGGCTTCGTCGGGCTGCTGGGTGAAGGTCTGCTCAGTTTCGATGAGAGTGCCCGTATCAGTTCAGTCAATGACGCTGCGCTGGATCTGCTGGGCCTCAGCCGTGAGCAGGTGGTTGGGCAATCTCTGACGATGCTGATGGAAACACCTATCGATCAGGTGATGAGTCAGGCCAGCTCTCAGCCGAGTGTCTGTTGGCCAATGCGGCTGGTGGATGGACGCCTGCTCTACGGACAGGTGCGAGAACCCTTACGCCAGGTGCCTTCAGTCACTCCTGCAATCCCCAAAATCAACGACGTGCATGTGTGCCTGGAAGACCCGCGCCTGCAACGCGGTTTTGCTCGCGCATTGCGTGTTTTGGAGCGTGACGTTCCGGTGTTCTTACAGGGCGAAACCGGTACCGGCAAAGAAGCTTTTGCTGCGGCGCTGCATCGTGCCAGCTCCAGAGCGAGCCAGCCGTTTGTGGCGATCAATTGCGCGGCCATTCCAGAAACGCTGATCGAGAGCGAGCTGTTCGGCTATCGCGGCGGCAGCTTCACTGGCGCACGCAAGGACGGGATGATCGGTAAGCTGGAGCAGGCCCATGGCGGCATTCTATTTCTCGATGAGATCGCCGATATGCCACTGGCGTTACAGACTCGCCTGTTGCGTGTGCTGGAGGAGCGTCAAGTGGTGCCGCTAGGCGGCGCGACGGCACGTCCGCTCGACGTACGCCTTATCAGTGCCAGCCACCAGGATCTGCATGCCTGTGTGGCCGAAGGGCGTTTTCGCGAAGATCTGTTTTATCGCATTGCCGGGTTCGCCGTGCAGCTCCCGCCGTTGCGCGAGCGTTCAGACAAGGGCCGTTTGCTCGACCTATTGCTGCGCGAGGAAGCAGCAGGGGCCAGGGTTCGGCTGGAGGCGGGCGTCAGAGAGCGCCTGCTGACGCAGCCTTGGCCAGGCAATGTGCGGCAGCTGCGTACGTGTCTGCGCACACTGGTTGCGTTGGCGTTGGAGGGGCGTGTCACCCTGGACGACTTGGCGGAGTTGTTGCCGGCAGCGCCAGCGACAGCCGCGCTGGCCGAAAATCCGCTGGGCGTATCCGAACGGCAGACGCTGCTGACGTTGATTGAGGCGGAACACTGGCATATCGCCCATGTTGCCGCCCGCCTGGGAATCAGCCGAAATACGCTCTATCGCAAACTGCGTCATCACGGCATTTCACGACCCGGCTGAGTGCAGAATGACATCGTCGCTTTTCCTGCCGCTGTGGGCTTGGACTGAGGCGATAGAGGTCGAGCAGGAGAGGGCGCTAATGCTAGAAGCAACCATGTGTCGCTACTTCGGGCCAACTGGGCCCGGCTACGCTTTAGGTGTTCCTGATGGAGGTACAGTTGAGTGCCCCTGGCGCTTAAGCGCAGCACGCATTGAGCCATCACTCAATGCTCATGGGCATGTGAATGGATGGTCAGGGCACCCGGTACCTTGGTGCGTTCGAGCCCCCCACGTTCCAGCCACCGGAGAGTCTGCTCATAGGCGCGCTGCAGCAAAGACTCGGTCTGGTCAAAGTTGAACACCGAGACATCCACAGGGCACAAGGGCGGGACGATGTGCAGGCTGGTGAGAGTGCGGAAGTGTTCGATGTCACTCACCAACTGGCGCATGCTCATCAGGTTGACGGTGTGCAGGGCTAAGGCGACCAGGCCTCGGGGTGGCTGTGTCAGGGCGCAACTCACCCCGGTGGGGATTACCACGACGTTGGTGGCTCCCAAGGCTACGGCAGTCGAGATAGGTGTATTGCTTGCCACGCCGCCGTCAACCAGGAACTGATCGGCGATTTGTACGCAGGGGAACACCAGCGGGATGGCAGCGCTGGCCAGTAACGCCTGCTCGAGTTCGCCACTGGACAGAACCGTCTCGACACCGCTGAGCAGGTCGGTGGTGACGATGTACAGAGGCAGCGCCGCATCCTCAATGCGATGAATGGGCAGTGCCTGACCCAGCAAACGGTTCAAGGCCGCCGGCTGCAACAGAAAGCCACGCCGTTTGATCAGTCCCCTACAGGTATCAAGCCAGGACAGGGGAAAAATGTCCGTTTTACGCAGGCCACGCCAGAAACCGGCGAGTGCCTCAACGCCTTCGACATCGGGCCTTGCGGCGAAATAGGCGCCGTTGATGGCACCCACTGAAGCGCCAACCACCATATCGCATCGAACATTGGCCTCGACCAGGGCCCGCAACATGCCCACCTGCACCGCACCCAAACTGCCGCCGCCAGCGAATACGATTGCGGTTTTGGTCGCCATGGTCGAAGTCTCGGTGCGGCAATGCGTCGAATCAGTGTAGCTGACGGGGCAGCATTCCTTACGGGTGCTAACTACATGATCGAGACGCCGCAAGCCGGAAAGGCCCGGCTTGACAGTAGCGCTTTAGCTTCATCTCGGATCGGCGCTACAAGCGTAATCGCCCCCTCATGGGCGCCACTCTAACTAGCGTCAAATCAACCGGCGCCGGTGGCTCAAAACCAGTTCGTGCAGCTGAAACACTGACGAAACATTCCGGCCATATGATTCGCGTCACTGAAACCTGGGAGGGTTGGAGATGAATCGGCCATCAAGAAGTATGCGCAAACTGCTCGACGCCGTTGCCAGCAACAATGAGGCAGCGGCGCTTGAGGTGATGCGTGCTGCCGAGCAGCTTCAAGATGAGGTATTGCGCCAACGATTGCTCAACCTCATTCATCGACTCAACCAAGACGCCAATGATTTACGAATGGCGAGGGACGATATTCAGGGCGGAGCCATCAAGCTCGCGTGACCCGCGTCCACCACTTAAGGGTGTGCTATCACCACATTAACTAATTCTTATAGTGATGCCCTGACCACCAATGGACAATTAACTGGCTGGGTTCCCGATACCTCAATGGTCTCGATCAGGTGCTGGGCAGCCTTACGACCGATCTCGTAGTACGGCAGTTGCACCGTCGTCAACGGCGGGATGAACAGCTCAGCGATACCGATCATATTGTCGTAGCCGAGCACGGCGACATCGTCGGGGATTTTCAGACCTCGGCCCAACAACAGCTGATAGGCACAAAACGCAATGCGGTCGTTGCCACAGATCAGAATGTCGAACTGGGGACGACCATCAATGATATGCCGGTCGAGGATACCTGCGGTTTCACCATAGGCATCATGATCGGAAAGGTTGTATTGCAGGAGCGCGTCAGGCGCCAGTCCGAATGCCTGACAGGCACGCTGCAGGCCTTTTTGCCGCAGGCCCCAGGCCAGACTCTGTTTTGGCAGATTGATGCACAGAGGGCGCCGATAGCCCTGGCTCAAGGCATGATGTACCGCTCGATACTGCCCCGTTTCGTCGTCTGGCACATAACTCACCAAGCGACTGTCATCTGCCAGGCAATTAGCGAGTACCAGGGGTTTGCTCTTCAAGCGCTCGGGAATGTTCACGTGGCGAAACCCCATGGCGCTGAAGATCAACCCGTCGGGACGGTGCGACAACATCAGGTCAATGTTCTGGTCGGTGGGCGGGTTGCTCAACAGGTTGAGGATAAAGACATTCCAGCCGGCTTGCTGCGCGGTCTGTTCGATGGACAGCAGCAACTCGACCGCGAACGGTGTGGTCGCGGTGTCCAGCGCGAACACTCCGATGGTTCGCGACTGGAGGTTGTCGCCGCGCATCTTGCGCGCCGACAGGCTCGGTACGAACTGCAGTTCATCAATGGCGCGACGCACCCGCTGAAGGGTTTCGGGGCTCAGTTTTTCCGGATTATTGAGCGCTCGAGAAACCGTCATCAGGGACACGCCGGCCAGCTGTGCAACGTCTTTCACTGAAGTCATGCGAGGTGAGACCGGTCAGGTTGACGCAGAATCATGACACATGACCTGCGCTTCTCGCGACTCGTATGACGCTGCTCATAGCCATCCGCCGCTCACAGCCATCCAGAGCCGAGAGGCCATGCCCTGGGAATGGCGACACGCCCGCCACTCCCGCTCGCAATGAGCTTCACGCCCAGACTGCCAGGCTGGGGGTAGAGGCGACTGCTGAGGCTGAAGCGCCCGTTTTCGTCGAACACCTCGATGGACGAGCGATCGAGGAACACTCGCAGTTCCAGTCGCTCTTGTGTCGGGTCTATCGCCACGCTGCGTTGACCGGTGACTTGTGCACCCGAACGGTTGCGGTCAAGCACCAGACGCTGCAGTGATGCATCGTAGTAGAGCAGGGTTTCCTCATGACCATCATCGCTGCAGCGCAACGCGATTCCCAGGTGGCCGTCGGTGCAGCCGAGCAAATCCAGATGCACATGGATTTCGAGCCTGTCGCCATTCACTTCCCGCACCCATCGGGCTCCCGAACCATCCCACCAGGACGTGCCCGGCAATGGCGCCTTGCGCAGTGCGGTGAGCTCCCGTGCCGGATACACGCAAAGACGATCTGCATGCAGTTCAAGTTCGCGTGGCAATCCGAGCATGCCGCACCAGTGATGGGCCTGGCTCGGCATCGGGCTTTCCCACATGTCGAGCCACGCCCACACAAGGCGCCGACCGTCGGCGGCCAGTAGCGTTTGCGCGGCATAGAAATCGTGGCCGTTATCCAGCTCGATAAAAGGCCCGCCGGTGAAGTGCCATTCGCTGTCGAGTCGGCCCACTCGATAACCAGTCTGGTACTTGTTGAGCCGTTCGTAACCTTGGGATGGCATTCCTTGGGGGGAGTACAACAGCACATCGCATCCGTTCAGTCGAAACAGATCCGGGCACTCCCACATATAGCCATCGCCCTCGCTGCCGCTGGACACATAATCGAGGAACTCCCAGGCGTGCAGATCCGTGGAACGGTATAGCGGCAGTAGCGGTTTATCACCCAGACGCGCGCCGGCAATCAGGTACCAATAGTCATCCTCCTGCCATACCTTGGGGTCACGAAAGTGCATGATCGTGTCTTGCGGCGCGTTCTCGATGACGGCGCCATGCTTGACGAACCGAATGCCGTCAGTGCTGGTGGCCAGGCACTGGACTTGACGGATCAAGCGTTCATCACCCACTTCCCCCAGCCAGGTGTGTCCGGTGTAGATCAGTGCCAAGGTATCTCCACACACCACCGCGCTACCGGAAAAACAACCGTCACGATCGAAGTCATCGCCGGGTGCTAGCGCAATGGGTAGGTGCTGCCAATGAACCAGATCGGCACTCTTGGCGTGCCCCCAATACATCGGGCCCCATTTCGCTTCGAAGGGGTAATGTTGATAGAACACGTGATATTCGCCACGAAAGTACACTACCCCGTTAGGATCGTTCATCCAGCCTGCCGGGGGGGCAATATGATAACCAGGTCGATAATCGTGGATGACGCGAGTCAGACCATCACTCAGCGCATGCTGCGCAAGGTCAAGGGCGGAAGACATTGGGTCGTTCATAGGATTCAAATACACAGTCATAGGGCACCTGCTCGTGCCGAACGCAGAGAGACGCCATCCGGAAGGGTTTCAATGGCTTTTGGGTGGCGCCTCAAGACCGTGCCCTCGGCGTCGAACAGGTGCAGATTGTCGAACTCCAGTTGCAGCTCGACCCGATCGCCCACCCGCCATCCGGCGTTGACCTCACAGCGACAGATCAGTGGCTCGTCCTGACCTGTATCGAGGTGCACATAGGTTTCACTGCCCAGGTATTCGACCCCGGTCACGACGACGCCGGCAGTTCCCTGCGCCGCTTTGAGAGACACGTGTTCCGGGCGAATCCCCAGGCTCAGTGGGGCGTCCGCCGCCAGGTTCGAGCTGTCGAAGGGCAGGGAGGTCATACCCAGAACGGGAGTATCGACCAGGCTGGTTTCACCCGGGGCATGCAGGCGTGCCGCCAGAAAGTTCATTCTGGGCGAACCGAGAAAACCGGCGACAAAGCGGCTCGCCGGGCGCTCATAGAGTTCGCGCGGTGAGCCAACCTGCTCTACGCGACCGCCATTGAGCACGACAATTTTGTCGGCCAGGGTCATCGCTTCCACTTGATCGTGAGTGACGTAGATCATGGTCGAGCCCAGTCGATCATGCAGCCGGGCGATTTCGTTGCGCATCTGCACCCGCAAGGATGCATCCAGATTGGAGAGCGGCTCATCGAACAGCAAAATGTCCGGCTCACGCGCCATGGCTCTGCCCATTGCCACACGCTGACGCTGCCCTCCAGACAGTTCCTTTGGTTTGCGTTGCAGCAGTTTGTCCAACTGAAGGATTTGCGCCGTTTTCAGCACGCGCTCACGCAGGCTGGTCTTTTCCGTCTTGGCCAGTTTGAGACCAAAGCTGATGTTGTCGTAGACGCTCATGTGCGGGTACAGCGCATAAGACTGAAACACCATGCCGACGCCACGCTCGCGCGGCTCCAGGTCGTTGACCCGACGCCCGTCGATCAACAGGTCGCCGCCGCAGATCGAGTCCAGTCCGGCGATCAGTCGCAGCAGAGTCGACTTGCCGCAGCCCGAAGGGCCAACGAACACCACGAACTCACCCGCAGCGATCTGCAGGCTGACGTCGCGAAGAATCCGCGCGCCGCCCAATTGTTTGTTCACGTTGTCCAGTTTCAATTTGATCACGATGCTGTTCCTTGTCTTTGTTGGGCATCAACCCTTTAACGCGCCGGCAGTGAGGCCGGAAACGATTCGGCGCTGGAAGATCAGCACCAGAATCACCAGTGGGACGGTGACCAGCACCGATGCAGCCATCAACAACCCCCAAGGCAACTCATGGGGGCTGCCGCCGGAAATCAAGGCGATGGCGACCGGCACCGTGCGTTGGGTGTCAGTGAGGGTGAAGGTCAGGGCAAACAGGAACTCGTTCCATGCGGCGATGAAGGCCAACAAACCGGTGGTGACCAGTGCGGGCCAGAGCAGCGGCAACAGCACGCGGGTCAGCGTGACCCATGGGGACGCGCCATCCATGATTGCTGCTTCTTCCAGTTCATGGGGCAGTTGGCCCATAAACGTGGTCAGCACCCAGACGGTGAAGGGCAGGGTGAAAATCGTGTAGCTCAAGATCAACGCCAAGGACGTGTTGTACAGACCCAGGGCGCGGATCACTTCGAACAGCCCCGACAGTACAGCGACTTGGGGAAACATCGACACGCCAAGAACCATCATCAAGACCGTGCCACGCCCACGGAACTTCACCCTGCCCAAGGCATAGGCGGCGGTCACACTGAGGAACAGCGCCAGCGTTACCACACACAGCGCAACCACCAGCGAATTACCGATAGCCCGCAGGAATGAGGCTTGATGGAGTACCGCCGCGTAATTGGAAAAGTCGGGGTTATCGATCCAGTAGCTCACCTCGAACAAGGCGCTGGATGGCTTCAGCGACGTCACGATGGCGTAGTAGAAAGGGAAGACCGCATACAGCAGCAACACCCCGATCAGACACCAGAACCCGAGGCGCAACAGCGCTTTTTTCAACAGGCGCGGGCTCATGAGCGGACCTCCAGTTGACGGCGTCCGAGGTAGAGATAAAGCATGGCGATGACCGCAACCACCAGAAACAGCAGCGTCGAGGCGGCGCTGCCATAGCCAACGTCCTGGAACTCCACCAGGTGCTGACGGGCATAGACCGACATACTCATGGTGCTCGAAGAGTTCGAGGTCAGCACATAGATGACGTCGAATACCCGCAGGGAATCGAGGATGCGGAAGATCGCCGCCACCAGCAATGCGGGCATCAGCAGGGGAAGCGTGACACGCCAGAACACCTTCAGCGGATGAATGCCATCGACCCTGGCGGCTTCGTAGCAATCACTCGGCAACATCTGCAAGGCCGCCAGCATCAGCAGCGTGACAAACGGGACGGTCTTCCAGACATCGACGATGATCACCGCCCACATCGACAGGTCTGCATCGGCCGTCCAGGCCAGGGGCGCGTCAATCAGGCCGAGGCTCAGCATCAGGTGATTGATGATGCCGAACTGGTCGTTAAGCATCCATGACCAGATCTTCGCCGAGACAATGGTGGGAATCGCCCAGGGAATCAGAATCAACGCGCGCACCAGTGAGCGGCCGGTGAACTTGATGTTCAGCAGCAACGCCACCAGCAGCCCCAATACGACTTCCAGGCCCACTGACACCACGGTGAAATGCAAGGTGTTGCGCACCGCGTTCCACCATTGCGGATCGACCAGGATGCCCGACCAGCTGGAGCCGTTGTGGAACAGATAATTGCTCAAGCCGACGAAGGATCCGCCACTGGTATCCGACAGGCTGGCGTCGGTCAGGCTGAACCAGAATGTGCGCAGCAGCGGCCAGGCCGCCACCAGGGCCAGACACAGCAACATCGGCGTCAGAAACAGCCAGGCGGCGCGTACCCGGCGACGTTGTACGGGCGTTTCCCTGGTGAGCAGAAGCTCGTCACAGGGGGCATGGGTAGAAGAGACAGACATGGTGATTTCCTTCCTTGTGGCTTACCAGTTCCGGCGTTTGATGCGCGTGAGTTCGCTTTCCAGTTCGGCCAGCGCCTGATCGACAGGCAACTCGCCCGCCAGCACGCCATGCACTCGATCGAAGAACGCATTGGAGACTCGTGGATAGCGATCGGCGGTTATTGCGGCGGGGCGCATCACCCCATCGTTGAGAATGCTGTGCAACTGAGCGTAATAAGGCATTGCCGCGAGCAGTTCGGGATCCTGATACAGCGACTCGATCACCGGGTTATAGGCGGCAGCCAGAGCACGATGTTTTTGCTGTTGGGCACTGGTCAGGTAGCTCACCAGTTCTGCGGCAAGTTTTGGATGGGCGCTGTATCGCGACACCGCCAGCCCCCACCCACCGAGGGTGGAGGCATGGGTACCGGTCTTGCCGCCACGGGGCAGGGGAGCGACCCCGACCTTGTCTTTTACGGCACTGTCCTGGCTTTGTACCAAGGCCCAGACATAAGGCCAGTTACGCATGAACAGCGCATTTCCCGACTGGAATACGCCACGACCTTCTTCCTCGGTGTAGTTGAGTACGCCACGCGGGGAGATGTCACCCACCCAGCTTTTCGCCAGGGTCAAAGCCGTTCTTGAGGCTTGACTGTTGACCACGATGTCGCCTCGTGGGTTGACCATTGCGCCTTCCGGTTGGCTGCTGATCCATTCCAGCGCATTACACGTCAGACCCTCGTAGGCGCGCCCCTGAAAGATGTAACCCCACGCATTGGGGTTCCCGGCATTGCGCTCAGCCTGTTGAATATTCCTGGCGGTAGCAGTCATCTCCTCCCAGGTCTGGGGAACCTGCTGGTTGTACTTCTCGAGCAAGTCCTTGCGGTAATACAGCAGGCCCGAGTCGGTGAACCACGGCATCGTCACCAGCCGTCCGTTCACCGTGGCGTTATCCACCTGTGCCTGGAAGTAGCCTTGGGTCGCGTTGGCAGGAAGCACCTCGCGTAGATCCATCAAGTGTTTGGCCAGCATCCCTGGCCACACCATATCGATTTGAATGATGTCGATGTCGCTGGATTGCGCACTGAGGATCTGTTGATAGAACGACAACCTCTCGGTCGCCGAGTTAGGGGTGGAAACCACCTCGACGTTGTTGCCGGTCTGTTTCGACCACGCCTCGACAGCCTCCTTGCAGAGCTGCAACTCCGCACCCACCGCACCACACGAGATCGTTAAATCGGCTGCGCTCGAGAGGCATGGAAATCCGGCACAGAGGGTGAGTAGTGCGGCTGGAAGGAGAGATTTTAGCTGTTTCATAAAGCCTCTTTATTTTTGTTTTTAGAAAAGTTAACGTTAACATCGCCAAATGTAGCAGCGTATTTGCGATGAGGCATCCTTTTTTTCGTCAATTTTGACAATTCACAATTGACGAAAAAAGGCCGCTCGCGGGAACGGAAAAATAAAAACAAAACAGGGAATTCACATGCAGAAAGCATCAAGCTGGCTACTCGCAAGCGTGCTCGGCACCTCGGCGGTAACCTCTCAGGCCGCGACTCTGGAAGAACGCATGGCCGCGTTTGAAGCCCGTGCCAGCGCAGCGGAAAAGCGTGCGGCCGCAGCCGAACAGCAAACCCAGGCACTCGCCAGGGAATTGCAGCAGATCAAACTTGCCACTCCTCCCTTGCAGCCCGCCGCATCTACTGCGGCAGTAATTTCAGCGCCCGCTTTGGATACCCGACTGGCAAAACTCGAGGCCCGTCAGCAAAGCCTGGAGAAAGAGGCCAGTACCGGACACCTCACTGATGGGTTCAGCTTCAACGGCTACGCCCGCTCCGGATTGCTGATTAACGATGAGCTGGGTGGTGGTCGTGGCGGCCCTTATGCAACTCCTGCCGGTTCAGTCGGTGGTGCAGTCGGGCGACTCGGTAACGAAGACGACACCTACATGCGTATAGACCTGTCGAAAGAAATCTATGCGCAAAACGGCACCCGTTCCAAATTCACGGTCTCCATCGCCGACGGTGTGGAAAGCTCCAATGACTGGACGGCCGACGAAAGCAAACTGAACGTGCGCCAGGTATTCACAGCGCTTGACCATCTCGCTGCGTTCGAGGGCAATTCAGTGTTCGAGAACGCCACCCTGTGGGCAGGCAAGCGATTCGATAGAGATAATTTCGATATCCACTGGCTGGACTCGGACGTTGTCTATCTGGCCGGCACCGGGGGTGGAATCTACGATATGCAGATGAACAAGAATTGGCGTTCGAACTACTCTTTGATCGGGCGTAACTACGGGGATTTCAGTCAAGGCGGTATTAATGCCGATGTGGAAAGCTACATCCTGACCTCCAACCAGTTCTTCGAGGATGGTCAGTGGCAGTGGATGTTCAATGCCATCGGCGCAAAGAAAAACGATTTCGCTACCCGCACCAATGCAGCGGGTTTGACGCCTGCGGATTCCGGCTTGCACAGCATGCTGGCCAATCACCAGAAAAACTTTTTCGGCAGGGAAGGCTTCTTCAAAACGGCGCTGCTCTATGGGCAAGGTCTGGGGGCAGAGGTCAAGAACATCGGCTCAGATGGCGAACTCATAGACGATGCCCGCGCTCTGCGTCTGGCACTTTACGGTGAGACACCCCTTGCGCCCGACTGGCGTATCGGCCCCAGCTTGCTGGCCGAACAGAGCAAGGATAGATACGTCAAGGGTGACGACTACCGCTGGCTGACCCTGAATGTGCGCTTGGCCAATAAAATCAACAGCAATTTCGAGATGGCCTACGAAATAAGCTGGCAAACCATGAACCTCGACCCGAAGGACTATCTACAACGTAATGCGGTCGACGGTAACTTTTGGAAATTCACTGTCGCCCCGACATTCAAACCTGAGGTTGGAGATCTTCTTACACGTCCCGAATTGCGAGTGTTCGCAAGCTTCATGAACTGGTCTTCGGATCTGGACAGATTCAGTACCACAGACTCCTTTGGCATGACGGACTTCAAAGCCGGAGGTGTATGGCAATACGGTATACAAATGGAAACCTGGTTTTAATATTTGAACGCGTGCGGCCAACATCTGCTTTGAGGTTGGCTATGAGAACTTCAACAAACCCTGCCTTTCATCAAAGCGCATTGAGTAAGTGATTACCGGTTGAATCTGATCAGCCAGCAGTTCCCTACGACAAAAAATTGAGGAAATGACGATGGTATTGCCTCGTGCAGTAGTGTTTGGCGAAGCCCTGACCGATCTTGTCCAAGGCACTCCTGGACAGTGGATGGGCTACCCGGGTGGTGCTCCCTGGAACGTTGCACGAGCGCTAAGTCGCTTGGGTGTCAGCAGCGCTTTTGCTGGGTCGGTGAGCATGGATTCACTGGGTGACGAGATCGTTTCGCAGTCGGAAGCGGCAGCATTGGATATGAGGTTTATCCAGCGGGTAGACCGAGATCCTTTGGTCGCCATCGTTCCATCGAGCCATCCGCCAAGATACTTTTTTGCTGGAGATGCCGATCTGTTTTTTGATCCGGATCTGATGCCAGAAGGATGGATCAACCAAGCAGAGCTGTGTCATTTCAGCTGCATCAGTTTGGCTAGACAGCCACTCTCAGACAGGCTGGTTAAAATTGCTCAGCAGGCCAAAGAAGCCGGTAAGCGGATTAGCTATGATCCGAACTGGCGCAATTTAATGGATAGCCATTATCGGGAGCAGACCTTCCCTACGATGACTGCTCTTGCTGACATGATTAAGCTTTCCGACGAAGATCTTCGGCAAATTTATCCAGGGCTGACCGAGCACCAGGCAATGGATGAACTTCGCGCTCTTAATCCTCAGGCACAGATCCTTTTTACCCGAGGGGAACACGGGATGGTTCTCCACACCCCGGACATCCAACTCGAGCAGCCAGCTATTGCCGTGAAAGTGGAAGACACGGTTGGAGCAGGAGACGCTTGTATGGCTGGTTGGTTGGCTGCGGAGTTGCTGGGGATCGCAGACTTGAGAGCGCGCCTACGATTTTCAGCGGCTTGCGCATCCATATCTTGTCGCCATGCCGGAGCCCACGCTCCAGCGCTAGCTGATGTGGAAGGTTTACTGGAGCTGATAATACATACCTGACGATGGTTGCCGGCGCCGAGAAATTGTTTAAGGAAACTCTAAAAAAGACTTCCAGATTTGATGAAATATCCACCTCGCACGAACTGAACGGTTGAGCCAGGATGAAACAGATAGCCTCGCAAGCCTGGCGCAATGAAGCGTCATCTAGGGCATAGGCAATGCGAATGTAGGGGCCAAGACCAAAAGCGCTGCCATGCACCTGTTTGGGGTGTCGCCTGTGTTCTGCGTCATAGCGTTTGGTCAGTTTTCGCCATTGTTTTGATATAGCTCCAAAGGAGTTTGTTATTCCATAAAAACAGTACAATGTAATTTTATATTGCGTTTTAATCTAATCAGGCTTTTTCATCTGATTGGAGCGATTGTCTTGAAAAGTAAGGATTTTTTCACCTTTGGCTTGGCGTTATTGGCTTCCTGCTCAACGGCTTTCGCAGGTACCACCCTGGATCGCGTGGAGAAAAAAGGCGAGTTGACCGGCGTCTTGATGGAGAACTATCCGCCGTTCTCTTTTCTCAATGAGCAGAACCAGCTGGATGGCTTTGATGTGGATGTGGCCAAGGCTGTTGCACAACGCCTGGGCGTTAAACTGAAATTGGAAACACCGTCCTGGGATGTGATTGCCGCTGGCCGCTGGAGTGGACGCTATGACATCTGCGTCTGCTCGATGACCCCGAGCAAGGCCCGAGCAGAGGTGTTTGATTTTCCGGTCGAGTATTACCAGTCGCCAGCGGTCATCGTGGTGAATGCCAAGGACAAAGGCATCACGTCGGGCAAAGACTTGTCCGGCAAAAAAGTCGGTGTGATCAGCGCGTCCACTTACGAAGCCTATTTGAACAAGGATCTGGTAATCGAGGGCGCCGAGGACAAGCCATTGAGCTATCCCTTCGAAAATGTCCAGGTGGCTCCCTACGATAATGAAACAGTGGCATTCCAGGATCTGGCACTGGGCACAGGCGTTCGTCTGGATGCCATGGTCACCAACCTCATCACCGCCCGCGAGCGCATTGCCCAGGATCCTCGCTTCAAAATTGCCGGCGACTCGCTGTATGCCGAACCAAACGTAGTGGCGGTAGAGAAGGGCGATCCGCAATGGAATACCAAAGTCACCGAGGTCATTACTCAACTCAAGACTGACGGCACGTTGAGCAAGATTTCGCAGAAGTGGATCGGTGCCGACATCAGCCAATGACAGCCCTCAACCCACACCCAGCCAAGGCGACTGTCGCACCCGGAATCGAGACGCGCCGCTTTAGTCAATTATTTGGATTTCGCACTCGCCTGTATCTGACGTGGGCGGCGTTGTTTGGATTGTGCGTCATGTTCTTCATGAGCTTTGATCTGAAGTTCTCGATCATTCTGGAGAAATGGCCAAATCTGGTCGGTCTGCATCTGGGGCCAAACGGTTTCCTGCAAGGTGCCGCGCTGACGTTATTTCTATGCTTCTGTTCGATCTGGCTTTCATTGCTCCTTGGCTTTGTGACGGCGCTAGCGCGTCTGTCACGCAGCGCAGTGGCGTTCGGCATTGCCAGTTTCTATGCATCTTTTTTTCGCGGTACACCGCTGCTGATCCAGATCCTGCTGATCTATTTGGGCTTGCCGCAGTTGGGCGTCGTGCCAGGTGCAATCAGCGCCGGGATCATTGCTCTTTCGCTTAATTATGGTGCCTACCTGAGCGAGATTTTTCGCGCCGGCATCCTGGCTGTGGCACCTGGGCAGCGCGAAGCGGCGATGGCGCTGGGCCTCAGGCCGACGGCGACGTTTCTGTACATCGTTTTACCGCAGGCCATGCGCACGATCATTCCACCAACGACCAGTCAGTTCATTTCAATGCTCAAAGACTCGTCACTGATTTCGGTGATGGGCGTGTGGGAGGTGATGTTCCTGGCGCAGTCTTACGGGCGGTCTTCTTATCGCTACATCGAAATGCTAACCACCGCAGCCGTTATCTATTGGTTGCTATCCATCGGGCTTGAATTGATCCAGCACCGCCTTGAGCGCCACTACGGCAAAGGATTCAAGAATCAGCGGTGATCCGCCGCGATTAATGACTTTAATGACGGGAACCACCATGTCCGATCCAAAACCTCTTTTGTTTGCGCTCTATGAGCAAGCCAGTGTTGGCTGCGGCGGTGCGCCAAGCCTCTGGACGCACCCGGCTGACGAACGCCTGGCCATCAACTCGCTGGGCTATTGGTCGAACCTGGCGCGCATTGCCGACCAGGCGCACCTCGACATGCTGTTTTTTGGTGATGTCCTGGGTTTCTACGACGTGTTTGGCGGCAACGCTGATGCGGCGATGAAATGGGCCGTGGAAGCGCCGGCCAATGACCCGCTGATGATCATCCCGGCATTGGCGGCCGTGACGCAAAACCTGGCCTTTGGCGTCACCGTGACCACCAGCTACGAACATCCTTTTATCCATGCCCGACGCTTCAGTACGCTGGATCACCTCACCAACGGCCGGGTCGGCTGGAACATCGTCACTTCATACCTGTCCAGCGCCGCCCGCAACTTCGGCTTGGAGCAGATGATCAAGCACGATGATCGTTATGAGCGCGCCGAAGAGTTTCTTGATGTGGTCTACAAGCTCTGGGAGGGCAGTTGGGCCGACGACGCTGTGGTCGCGGACAAGACGCGCCAGCTCTACGCTCGGGGCGAGCGTGTGCGACCGATCAATCATGCGGGTGAGCATTACCGGGTGGCCGGGCCGCACTTGACCTCCCCATCGCCACAACGAACGCCTTTGTTGATTCAGGCTGGCTGGTCGGGGCGCGGTCGTGATTTTGCGGCCAAGCACGCCGAACTGATCTTCATCGCCAAGTCCAACCCGCAGGAGATTCGTCTGGGGCTAGAGGAAATCTGGGCCAAGGCCCAAGCACGTGGCCGTCAGCGTGAGGATGTGAAGTCGCTGACGGTATTACGTATCGTCACTGCGAAAACAGAAATTGAAGCTCAGCGTAAATTTGACGAACTGCAAAGCAACTATCACTTGCAGGCACAACTGGTCAGCTACGCGGGCGACACCGGTATTGATATCGGACGCTATGCGGACAGTGAGGCACTGTCGACTCACACCGAGGGCATGACCTCCTATGTGATGCATCCCGATGGCAGTGGCAAGCCCTTGACGGCCGGTGACGTCAAACAGCGTTTCGCCAATGTCACCCGAGGCAGCGATCTGATTCTGGTGGGAACGCCGCAACAGGTGGCTGAACGCATTGAGGAACATGCACGAATATCCGGCACCAGCGGCTACATGATTAATCCGCTGATCAGCCCGGGCAGTCTTGAGGATTTCGTCGAACTGGTGATCCCTGAATTGCAAAAACGTGGGCTATACCGCACCCAACCGCAAAGCGGTACTTTCCGTTCGCGGTTACGGGCCGACGGTTCGAGCCATTTACCAACGTCGGCTTATGGTGCCTCGTTTCGTTTCGATAACGATTTGTAGTGCTTAGTACACTCGGTAGGCCGTGGTAGATCACGTTCAATGATTGACGGCTGTTTTGTGTCATGGATTGCGTGTCGAGCGCGACATCCTGCAATACCTGGTAGACCTCGCGGGCTGCGAGGCGGTATTCGCGGTAACCCAATATCGGTGACCGTGAAGCAGAAATACAAAGCCCCGAAGGTTCGCGTCTTCGGGGCTTCTATTTTCGCCTCCATTTCTTAATGATTGGCGAAACATTCCGGCCATATGATTCGCGTCACCGAAACTTACAGGTGCGGCAGCAATCCAACTGCGAGGTCGATACAAATTTATTGCGGGACGCGGGTGAGCATCGGGGTGGATATTTCAAAAGCGTAAGAATTTGCAGAAATACTGAAGATTCCACAGTTCTCAGAACTAAATAATTGATCTTGTCTTTATAAAAAAATAATAAAGTTCAATGGTTTTTCATCGCCTGCTTGCACTTTTTCAATATGTTTGTTCGTGGCAATTCATGCCTGCACAGATTGCCTTTTTTGCCCGCAACTAAAGATTTATAAATGATTGAATTCGGAAGCGATGCTCTGATGCATTTTAATGTCAAAAGATACTAAACGGCCTGGTAAAGTTTTTTTCGATTATGGAGTTTATCTCCGCCATGTCATCGGCGCAGATTTTGTGGTGGGCTCCACCTGTGGCGATGTCTCGCGTGGTTCTACCTATACGAACCTTGGATGCGTTTTTGTAATAAAATGGCACATATTTCAATATTTTCTGGCGAGACCATCCATTGTCCACAAGGAAGAAGTAAAGACTGTAGCGAAGCGATCTCATACTGAATGCCGCTCCAATGTTTTTCATTATTTTATTGAAGCTATCTTGCACGGCTCGAGAACTGACCGGGCCCGGCAGCGCTTTTCGTGTGCTGCAGGGGAAGACATAGTTGTTGGAACTGCCTGCATAAGCCAACCAGACCTCGAGTGCCGCCAAAGGACAGAGTAAAGGAAGGCGACCTAGCTGAAAGGAGTATTTCGTTCCGCCTCCGTTCGCTTCGGTACGGTCAATGGTGATTTTGAGAAAACCGTCAGCCATCGTTACCTCGTTCCACCTAAGTTTACAAACCTGTAGGGTGGTCAGCCCGAACCAGAAACCAATAAGCAAAATTGCTCTGTTACGGCGGGCAACCAGTCCGGAGTAACGAATTGATCTCCCCACTTCGTCGCATTCTGCGTTGGGCGGCGTCTCGCGGCAGAAACGTCGTTCATGCGCATCGGCAAGGTACATTACATCAGCTATAGAGGGGGGCAGTTGAAGTGAAACTCGTGGACGCAATCCACGCCTGATTTGGCCTGCCAGAGCGATCACTGACGGGCACGTAGTAGGATCGGGAAAATCATTGTCCTGATGCCAGCGACCGAGTGCTGCGAGCGCGTGATCTATCCGTACCCCGCCATCACAGACATAGCAGTCTGCCAGATAAACACAGACTTCGTAGGCAAGCGCCGGCAAATCCCGACTTTGCGACTGAATGTAATGTAGCAAGGTCCTGCCGTACTGAGTTTTTAGGTCGACGGCGAAACCATCGTGTGGCTCACATTTTTGCCTGTTCATAATGCCCCGTTGTTCTGAACGTTGCATTGCTCTTTGTCAAGTTTAGTGTGTGCCTATACCGGAGCGCATAGACGCTGAGTTTTTGTTTTTTTTCATAGCCCTTTATACCGTCGTCTATACTCAGTGCTCGGTGCTGCCACCCCAATTAAAGGGAATTCACGCGAGGGAAAGGCTTGACACCCTACGACTCTCATCGGTCTTGGGGATGGCTATGCCTAATAAAACACCGGAAAATGCATTTCTCGCGCGGCTCCGTAGCAGGCGATCGACTCGAAGCTACTTGTGGTTGGTCTACAGCCATAAGATCCGTTCTGACCTCATTCTGGAAAGCAACCAGGAACTCGCTCACTGGCTCTTGAACCTTGAGTTTGATGCCCATGTTGTTGATTTTTGGATCCCTGCGGCAAGTGAACTGTATGGCGAACAGCGAGGGGGGCGTCGGACCCGGCCAGATGTAGTAGTGAGAAACGCCGACGGCGTGCAGGAGTGGCATGAGGTCAAAGCAGGACATGTTGATGAAGTAAATTCCAGCGAACAGATCATGATGCAGCGAGAAATATGCGCGAACAACGGCGCTATATATCGCTTATTCGATGAGTCTACGCGCATCCCCCGCCAGTATGAGCTAGTACCACGTCTTCGCCTGATGCACTTCATTGCAGTTGCGCGCAATCAACCCATCGTTGATCACGTGCAGATGACTACTCTCGATTACGTGAATCAAGTGAAGGCCGGGACGCTTGGTGGTTTGCTGCAAACCTATCCCGAGCTGGCTCCCACACACCTGATTAGCGCGATGGTACGCCTCATGATCGAAGGGGTTGTGGCACTGGAAATCGAGGGCACCACCCCCACGAGACAGACGGCCTGGTCATTGAAGGGGGCATTATGAAACGTGTCGCGGTTCCGCAGGCATTCAGGAACGGTGATTGGCCGCGTGTCGAGCCAGCATCAGTGTCACAGGCAGAATGGCCGGACTTCGCCAGCAAACGGCTCGCCGTGTCAATGTATATCGACGGCGCTTCAATGAAGGAGATCAAGCTGCGAACCGGAATGCCGGCCAATGAGGTCAACCGAAATGTGCAGCGCTTCTGCTCTATGGATGAGGAGGGGCATTACTTCGGTGAGCAGGCCTTGCTGGCGCAAGCGCGGGTTGTTTCCTATACGCGACGCAAGCCCATTGGTCCGAAACGAACCGAGCAGCAAGGGGGCCTGACCGGAGTGCTCAACATGCTCTTATCTGAGCACAGCGAAATTGAAGCTGCCATGATCGACATTCTCCGTACCCCGGGTGCGGTATGGAGTGATGCCCGAGGGGGCATGAGTATCTTGGTATCGAAATTTTATCAAACCCTGGAGAAGGCCGGAATTGTGTCCCCGTCCTGGCCGTTCAACACTAAGCACAAAGGTCGTACGTCGATACGGAAGTACTTGAAAGCACTACGGGCACGGTTCGCCGTCCAGTACATCCACGCTCACGGAGACGAGGCTGCCGTAGCTCACCTTGCGACCGGGACAGGCCATAAGCGCTACATCCAGGCGAAGCGGCCGTTCGATTGCGCTCAACTTGATGGCCATTACATCGACGCCATATTTGCACTGAGAGTAGAAGAAGCTCCGGGAGTCTATCAGTGGGTCGTGGTCGATCGGATCTGGTTACTATCGATGATCGATGCCTTCGCCAACGCCGTCCTGGCCTACAAGCTGGTACTGAGAAGTGAAGTCTCAGCGTCCGATGTGCGCGAAGTCATTGCCCAGGCTTGCCTTGGGCACTGGCGCCCGAGGGTGTTGGCCAATGAAGAATATCGGTACAAGCCGGGTGCAGGGCTGCCCTCGGGCGTCATCGAAGACTGCCAGGGCATCAGCTTCGGGGTGTTGTTTGCCGACAGCCACCTGTCCAACCTCGCCAAAAAAATCACTACCGTGGCACGCTGCGACTTCGGTTTCCAGGTGTGCATAGGCCCGGTGGGGCATTTTGAAACGCGGGCGGAGATCGAGCGCTCCTTTCTTGAGGTGGCACGGAACGTTCACCTGTTGGTGTCATCGACAGGAAGTCATCCTTATGCCGGCCGAGCCAAGGACGCCGAACAAAAGGCGGTGGACTACGAAATAGACCTCACGCTCATGGAGGATGCGATGGACGTGATGCTGGCCAACTACAATGCCCGGCCCAGCGAAGGGCTGGGACACTTTTCCCCGCTGGGTTACCTGGAGCAGTTCTTCCGCCAGGGCATGCTCATACCAAGGTACGGGGCTGATCAGGTAGAGCGATTGCAAGCAGACATGACCACACGCAAGGCCACGGTGCGTGGCAGTTGCGACAATGGACGTCGTCCTTACATCCAACTAGACCGGGTGCACTACACCAACGAGGTTCTGGCCGGTGATTTTGGCTTCGTCGGCATGGAGTTATTGATCGAAATTGACAATCGCGATTACCGGGCAGTCAAAGCGTACCTGGCAACTGGCGGCTGTCTCGGTTTTCTCCTAGCGCAGGGATTTTGGGGCGAATTCAAGCATACACCCTCCGTACGGCGCAGGGTAAACAGCTTGATTTGCTCAGGGGAGCTGCAAATCGATGCAGATAAAAGCCCAGTTCAGCAGCTCAGTGATTATTTCACCCAGCACGGGCAAGCTGGCGTGGCGTTGTCCATCACCCGGGAAGCTGCCACCCCGGAGGCAGATAATCCGCGCCCCCAAAAAAACCGGCCAGTGCGACCGGACTATTTTATCCAGGCGGATGCCGATTACGGTGAACTGCCCACCCCCGGCCGCGTGCTGAACCGAGGCGAGCGATGAGCTCCTCCGCACATCCCCTAGTCACCGACAGGGCGCAGATCATCACGCACCAGATGGTCCGTGTACTTCGATTAAGCCTCGATCGGGTGAGCGCCAGACGATCAGCCGTGCTGTTCGAAGGCAAGCCGCGGGTCGGTAAATCCCGTTGTGCAGAATTCGTCGCCGACCAGTTGAAGGTCCAGTTGCCGAACGTGCACGTAATGCTACACATCGCCCGTTACCGCGAACCCGGCAAGCGGCAGTCCGTGTTGACTGAGCTGTGTCTATCGGAGAACACCAAGCCTACATCACGTGGAGTAGATTACCTCCAGCACCTACTGGCTTATATCGAAGGGCATGTGACCGGTCAGCCTGCACCGCAATGTGTACTGGTTGTCGATGAAATTCAACATTGGCGTCCAAACGACTACCACGTATTGGCCGACCTGCACAATTACCTCCAGGTGGAAGGTATTACTCTGACGGTGATTGGTTTCGCGCAATCGGAGATCTATGAGCGGCTCACGGGGCTTCAGTTGGTATCGCACCATGCGATAGTGGGGCGTTTCTTCTCGGAAATCATCCCGTTCCGAGGCTGTCGCAACGTTGAGGAACTGACGACGATTCTAGCGGGATGCGACGATAACTCCGAATACCCTGTCGGGTCGGGCACCAGTTATACAGCCTTCTTCGTGCCCGAGGCATTTGCCGCCGGTTTCAGGCTGGCCCCGCTGGCCGGCTTATTTTGGAAGGCATTCGCTGAAAGTGTGACAGGGAAGTATGTCAACAATCTCCCCATGCAACATGTGCGCGAAGCGATCGTCGACCTGTTGCTGCTCATTGCGCCACATGACAGCGCCCTGTTCGAAACCGATGAAAAGCTGGTCAACGAGGCGGTGCGCCGCTCCGGTGTGCGGACATTTTGCGATGTACTATAAAAACGGTCTATTTTTCCCGGATTATTTTCCCTGGCCGTTTGAGCATGCCGTTGCCAGCCTGCACAAGGCGGCCGTGGTAAATGGCGTCAACGGTAGAGTGGTACTGGACACCTTTCCCCTGAAGAAGGCGCAGCGAGTCTCGAAAAAAGGCAAGGACGCTCATATCGAGAAGGCTTTAGGCGCGATTTACCATGACTCTCGGTTTTTTGTGTCGCTGACCAATTCCGCCAAACGCGCCGCCGCTTATTTTCCGAAGCATACGAACGGCACAGCCAAGTACTGCGCACAATGTCTGGCAGAAGCAGGATTCGTCGCGGCGTTCTTTTCACTGCGCTTTGTTGTCTGCTGTCCTTGGCACCAGCAACCGCTGAAACCGCTCTGTGAACGTTGCCTGGACGTTCGGAAATTCACACCCACGCCGTTCGGGAGTTCGGTCGGCTATAGCTGCCAGGACTGCGGCTACTGGGTGCCGAGCCGGGCAGCAATCTTTGCCGCCTGTCGTTTTCGTGGCGCCAGCCCCTTCATTTTTGCTTGCCGCGATTTTCTCACCAATACTGCCCGGCTGCACCGGCTGGGGGTATTGGACGTGCTCCATTTTGCAGTGGTAAGCGATGACCGTGCGCATGCCCTTGCCGCCGGGGGCGTCATGCAGGAGGCACTTCCTGACCACACTACAAAAATATGGCTGAAGGAATTCGAACTGGGCGGTCCGCGTCCGGCGTGCAATTTTCCAGATGAAGACTACCGGCGGTTTGTCGGCTTTCATCAGGGGCGCCTGCTTAATGCGCATCGCGACTGCCCATGTCGTGGCGTTCTTTCGCTACCTGATTTGGGTAATTCGCCGCGCAGCGTCTGTGTGTATAACGCGGCATTGTCTCTGTTTCGGCAAAAATTTGAATACCTGATGAGTGATCAAGCGGTGCCGCGCCTATCCGAACGGGCCTCACTGGAGTTGGCCAAACTCAATATGGCGCCCAAGGTGGCGAGAGTGTTTTTTCAGAGTGTGTTCTACCAGCTTGTCGCCCGCTTATGGTTCTGGAGTCGTTCGGCGTCGCGGTTTGTCGCTCATGTTGATCTTCAGCATTTTTTTGCGGTATTGGAGGTAGGCAGAAACCAGACCATGTTGGACCGCCTCCTTGGGGAGCGGCTGCAAGGGCGCTATCGGTGTCTGTTTGACCTTCCCGCTGACCGTGCGTCCTTGCGCCGGCTTATGGGGCCTGTCCAGAACGCGCAAGCGCTCGTTATCCGTAATTTCGGTACCTGTGCCGAGCTCAGCACCCCGACAACTACCCCCACCCTGTTCTACGGCTCCCTGAGGGCGACCGCGATGTTTTATTTCTAGCCGAGATGCCTGGCAACGCCGGACCAGGTGTCATCGCTCACGTGTCTGGGAGGAAAGGCGAATCTTTGATTTGGTCGCCTTCACCCGCGTGTCTGCAAGTCTGGTGGCTGGATAGGTGTTGTTGCGACATGGCCGAAACGTGCCTGGGAAGTGCGCACGCCGACAACCAGCCTCCAGTCTGGCAATGCCTTTCTGCGGCAATTCGCAGAGCATCCAGGGCATGGGGGGACGACAACACTCAAACTTCGCGCGCGGGGTCTGTTGCGACGTGTTCCTTGCTATCCCGCTCGGCGGGATGCACGGCGAGATCGGTTCGATGATCCTTCGGCGGAGCGCCCAACTGCGTTGCAGGCTCTAGCAGCTCACTGGCGCGGCTGCCCAGCAACGAACCGGCCTGAAAGTAGCCCATGACGGTGCTGACGCTGCGGTGTTCGGTCATCGCCATCACTTCGCCGAGTGGCACGCCCTGGCGTCCGGCCTCGGTGACAAACCCCGAGCGCAAACTATGCGCCGCCCAATCCCCCTCCAGTCCGGCCAGTTTCGCCCGGCGCTGCACGATGCGTGCGACCTGATCGGCCGACAGCGCTATAGTCCCGACCTTGCCACCCTTGTACAGTCGACGAAACAGTGGGCCGGTATCGGCGGGAGCCACCGCCAGCCAGGCGGTGAGGGCGTGGGCTGCGGGGCCGCGCAGGGGTTTTTCACGGCGCACGCCGCCGGTCTCGGTCTTGGTCGCGCCCAGGGCATACAGCCAGGTGTCGGCATCCAGCTGGCGCACATCGCTCACCTGCAGGCCCACCACCTCCGAACGCCGCCGGCCGCCGCCACTCCAGGCCAACAGCAACAGGGCGCGGTCGCGAACACCGCGCACGCCGTCGTCGCAGGTGGCGAGCAGCGCCTGCAACGGTTCCAGCACGATCGCGCTCTTCTTGCGCACGTTGACGCCCTGACGCGACTGCGCCTTGCGCGCCTCGCGCAGCAGGGTCTTCAGCGCCGACGCCTCGGTCGGACTGTCCCACTCCTTGATCCGATGCCATTTACCCAACACCGAAAGACGGTGGCTGACCGTATTAAACGCCAGCGGTCCCACCTTAGCCTTAACTCGGGCGGTGACCAGCGCGGCGTCGATTGACGGCGGCAGCAAGTGCGCCCATCCGCCGTTTTCCAACGGCCGGGCCAAGTGGTCCAGGACGAACTGAATCGCTACCGCCGGCGGCAGCGGGGTATTCCCGAGTACCTGGCCGTAACGCAACTGCAGCCACGCCGACCAATAGGCGAGGGCGCTGCGATAACTGCGCACCGTATTGGCCGCCGTACCGGCGGCGATAAAGGCCGCCGCGGCTTCCTGCGCGTTGAGCGCCAAGGCATGCGGATCCAGCGGGGTTTCGTCGACCAAGGGCAACTGGACTGTAATATTTAATACGTTCAACGTATGATAATTCCAATATTCGAAAAATAAGATCGGATAACATTCAATTATCAGACCTAATATACTCGGAGGTGAGGCATGGCAGTAGGGGTGCCGGAAAACGCGGTGTTCGCTGCAGCGGATGCGGTGCTGGCCCGCGGCGAGCGGCCGACGGTCGAGCGGGTGCGTCTGGAGTTGGGCCGCGGCAGCCCGGCGCGGGTCGGTGGCCTGCTCGATCAATGGTGGGGGCAGCTGGCTGAGCGGCTGAGCGGCGAGACCCGTCTGCCGGCCTTGCCGCCCGAGGTGTCGCAAGCCTTTGTCGCGGTGTGGCAGCAAGCCATCCATCTGGCGCAAGGCGTAGTCGAACAGACTATGGATAAGCAGCGTCTGGTGCTGGATGCCGAACGCGAGCGGGTGGCGGCTGTCGAAGACCAGGCGCGTCAGGATGCGGCGCAGTTTCGCCAGCAGGCAGCGGAGGCGGTGACCGGGCGCCAGGCGGTCGAGTTGCGCCTGGCCGACCTGGAGCTATTGCTGACTCAGCGCCAGACGCAGATCGAGGATCTGCTGCAGCAGCGTGAAGATTTGCTGCTCGAGCGCCGTGAAGCCCAGCGGCAGCACCAGACGTTACAGCAGGAGCTGCAGGCGCTGCGGCTCAAGGCCGAGCAGGAACGCGTGGTGCAGGAGAGCTACGTCCGCGGCGTGGAGGATCGTGCGCACCGCGAGGTCGACCGCGCCCGGGAGGAGGGCAAAGCCGTGACGGCCCAATTCAAGGAGGCCGGGCGGCATGTCGAGCAGTTGCAACGGCGGTTGGAGTCGACTCAAAACGAGCTCAGTCAGACCCAGCAACGTGCTGCAGCACAGCAGGCTCGTTCCGAAACGCTGGAGCAGCAACTGACGCAGCTACGTCAGGCTCCCGCGCCCAAGCGTAAGCCAAGATCCCGAAAACCTGCGGCATCAATGTCCAATCCCTGAAGGTAGACGACACCAAGTTTGTGGGAATCCCCGCGGACATCATTGGCGTCCGTTTTAAATTCGATATGGAAGACCCCGATTGGCGCGAGAAAGCCGACCGAGAGATTGTTGAAAAATTGATTGAGAAGCTAACCTGAGAGTTCTCCGACGAGGCCGTGGATATCACTGATGGTCGATTGGAGCCCCAACGGTGATATCAAGAAGGTGACTTGGCCGAACGCTTACCGTTCATATGCTACCGCGTAGGAACGATTCATATGCGAGAAGGCCAATCACCGCTTCACTCAGCTGTGCGCTGTGAACGGCAGCTAACCCAATCCGGCCGTTCAGTTCCGGCATCCAAACGAATGTGTGGTCACTGAGGGAGTCCAGTGAGGCAGGGCAAGGCACTGTGGAGCTAAATGTGACTCGCATAGAGATTGGAGGGTTAAATGACTCGTTCAAGAAACCTAACCCCCATCTCCATTGAGCAAATTGTCTTAATCCTTGATGGTCGGTCCGCAAGATTGACTTGGGGCTTGCTGATCCTGGTCGTCGCTGGTCATTTACGAGGTGCCTATTCCACGGTCTTTTTCATTGGCTGGTCAACGTTCAACAGTTTCTGTCGACTGAGGTGGCTGTTATCAGCGTCGATGTCCACCTCGTTCAGCAGGTCTGATGCGCTTGAGCCGTCCTCGACCCGGTGTAGCCAATACAGCACTGCCTTCTTCATGAACCAATGCGGTGTTCGATCCAGAGTTGCAGCGGCCTGCTTGATCCTCTTTCTGGTTGAAGGGTCGAGCTTGATGCCTGACGTCGATGAGCTCACTCGCATCTTTCTTTCTCAATATCTCAAGAGGCTGTGGTGGCTACCGGGTACGCAGTCGCTTTCGCATTGTAGCGATAGGCAAGCAGCAAGCCGATGTACCAGGTGGGCATCACGTACAGGGCGGTGCGGGTATCCGGTTCCAGTGCAAGAAGGCACAGGACGAACATCAGGAACGCCAGGGAAATCCCTGCCGTGAACTTGCCACCAGGGAGCTTGAAGGTTGAGCGCACGTGGGCTTCGGGGTTGCTGCGGCGGTAGGCGAAGTACGACAGCAGAATCAACGACCAGGTGACGATAACCATGACAGCCGAAATCGTCGAAACCAGGGTGAAGATCACCATGATGTCCGGGATGGCGAATAGCAGCGTCAGCGCAATCGCCATGCAAAGGCCCGAGAACACCAGTGCGCGGGCCGGTGTGCCGGAGCCCGATAGGCGTCCGAAGGCCTGCGGTGCCTGCTTGTTGTGAGACAGGCCGTAGAGCATGCGGGAGCCCGAGTACACGCCGCTGTTGGCCGAGGAGGCCGCCGACGTCATCACTACGAAGTTGATCATCCCAGCGGCAGCCGGCAGGCCGCCCAGCAGGAACAGCTCGACGAAGGGGCTGCGGTTTGCGGGCACGTTGGCCCAGGAGATCACGCTGATGATGCATGCAAGCGCAGTGACGTAGAACAGCAGGATGCGCAGAGGGATGGTGTTGATCGCCTTGGGCAGCGTTTTCTCCGGATTGTGGGCTTCAGCTGCGGCGGTGCCGAGAAGCTCTGTGCCAACGAACGAGAAGATGGCGATCTGGAAACCAGCAAGGAAACCCAAGATGCCATGCGGCATCACGACGCCGGGCGCTACCAGGTGGCTAAAGGACGCGGTTACCCCGGCAGGGGACGTGTAGGACGTGGCCACCATCACCAGCCCGGTGACGACCAGGGCGACGATGGCGATGATTTTGATCAGGCCGAACCAGAACTCCACCTCACCGAAAGCCTTCACGGCCAGCATGTTGAGTACCAGGAGCAGGAACATGGTGCTGAAGGCTGGAATCCATGTGGGTAGGTTTGGATACCAGTATTGAAGAAACCCTGCGACTACCACAACGTCACCGACGGCGACTACCACCCAACTGAGCCAGTACGACCAGGCCAGTATGAATCCTGCGCGTGGCCCGAGGTAATGGTGGACAAGCTCTGCGAACGAGCCCATTTCAAGGTCGGCGAGGAGCATTTCTCCCATCGCCCGCATGATGCAAAAGACGAAGAACCCAATGATCGCGTAGACCAGGATGATTGAGGATCCGGAGAGCGCAATCATCTTCCCTGACCCCATGAAGAGACCCGTGCCGATGGCGCCGCTGATGGCAATCAGCTGAATATGACGATTTTCCAGCCGCCTTTTAAGTGTTCGTCCGTCGCCGTGAGTCGCGTCTTGCGAGTTGCAGGTTTGATGCATAACTGACCTCTTATTTTTTTTGAGAAAACCTCTACCTCCTTCCTTATGGAAGGTGATTTATGTGGGCATAAGTAATGTTGCACCTCATAAAACGGAGGGTTTGGTTAATACGCAGACGAGAAAAGCAAATTCCAGCGCAAGGGCCTGACCAAACTGTCAGGTGATTGAACTCTAGAGACGCGGTGTGCTTGTTACCGTTGTTGGATCCTGCCCCGGTCGCCTAGAAGTGCCCATTTTGCCAGCCATAGTTGTCAACCGGAACGCTACAAAATGTTATGCGCGAAGGCCTGGCTTATCACTTTGCATAGCCTGTGTTGCATTTTGATAAGTCGCGCAAAACAAGGTACGAGTGGCCCAATTCGGACTACATCTTGAAGGTCGACAGCAGGATGCTGGTTTCAGTGTTGTCGATGTACTGAATGGAGCGAATGGTGTTGAGCGCCTTGTCAAAGGCCTCAAGTGTTTCGGCCCGAAGCTCTGCCATCAGGTCCCATCGGCCGTTGGTGGTATGGATGGCGACTACGTTGGGATGCCCCCGTAGTGCGTGTTTGACCTCGGCGGCATGATGGCCACTGATAGCAATACTGGTGATTGCCCTGACCCCTCGCTCTATCGCATCGGACTGAAGGCGGATCGTGTAGCCCATGATGACGCCGCTCTCTTCGAGCTTGGTGAGGCGATTCTGCACAGTGGCCCGAGCGACCCTCAGCTTCTTGGCCAACGTCATAACAGGGGTGCGGGCATTGTCCCGCAGTAGAGCGATGAGCTCCCGATCAATGTTGTCCATGATGCGCACGCTATCCAGATTGCTATTTTCAGTGAGCAAAGTGTCTAGAAAACTGCGAAATCTGGCAACCTGTACGCTTCATTTTGTATCAGCCTTTCATCAGAATTTTGGAGGTGGCAAGAACTCTTACTTGGCGCCCGCTAAGCACTACTTCAAGGCGGGCGCACTTATTTAGGTGCTTAGCAATGACGCATTTCATCGACGTCCCCACGATGTCTGACCTGGTTCATGACATTGGCGTAGTTCAGTTCTTGGGTGAGCTTTCCGAGGTTATTCGCGAAGACTTCAAGCGCTGGCCGGAGTTCGACAAGTCTGCCCGCGTGGCAAGCCATTCAGATGTCGGGGTGATTGAGTTAATGCCCGTGGCGGATCACAGCCAATATGCGTTCAAGTATGTAAACGGCCATCCCTCCAACACCTTCAAAGACCTTCATACCGTGATGGCATTCGGGGTGCTGGCTGATGTCAACACGGGCTACCCCGTGCTGCTTTCTGAGCTGACGATTGCGACGGCTTTGCGTACCGCCGCTACCTCGCTGATGGCCGCCAAAGCACTTGCCCGTCCAGACGCTCGAAAGATGGCGTTGATCGGCAACGGTGCTCAAAGTGAGTTCCAGGCACTGGCCTTCCACAAGCACCTCGGCATCCAGGAGATCGTTGCATACGACACCGATCCTCTCGCGACGGCGAAGCTGATCAGGAATCTCCAGGAGTACCCCGAGCTCAAAATCACCCGTGCGCAGAGTGTTGCCGAGGCGGTACGAGGTGCGGACATCATCACCACCGTCACCGCAGATAAGGCCTACGCGACCATCATCACGCCCGAGATGCTCGAGCCGGGGATGCACCTGAACGCCGTTGGCGGTGACTGCCCGGGTAAAACCGAGCTCCATGCCGACGTCCTTCGCAAGTCCAGGGTCTTTGTGGAGTACGAGCCGCAGACCCGTATTGAAGGCGATATCCAGCAGCTTGAAGCTGACTCGCCCGTCGTCGACCTATGGCGTGTTCTCACGGGTGATCAGGAAGGCCGCCAGAGCGTAGAGCAGGTCACGGTGTTTGACTCCGTGGGCTTCGCTCTCGAAGACTATTCGGTTCTGCGTTACGTGCTTCAACAGGCTGAAAAACGTGGGATGGGTACGAAGATTGATCTCGTTCCGTGGGTAGAGGACGACCCGAAAGACCTGTTCAGCCACACCCGTGGCCGCGCCGCCAAAAAACGCATTCGACGCGTTGCATAACTCTAAAATCAGTCCCCTATATCGGTATTTCTTGATGGCATTTCCAACGCGTTCGATTCAAGCGCCCGCTGCAGTAGTGATGGTCAGGCCACACGCCTTCACCCCTAACCCGGAAACGGCTGCAGATAACTCCTTCCAGAGCTCAAATTCTGATATCGCTGCGCATGCCCTTTCTGAGGTTGCGCGTGATGAGGTCACTCAGGCCGCAGAGCGGCTGGAAGCTGAGGGTGTGCGGGTTCATCTCTTTGATGACTTCGGTGAGAAAAACACCCCGGACTCCGTCTTCCCGAACAACTGGTTCTCGACCCACCCAGGTGGTCACATCGCGATCTACTCGATGTACTCACCGAACCGCCGTCGGGAGAGGCGCGCCGATGTCATCGAGATGCTCAAGCAGGAGTACCGGGTTCAGGACGTGATCGACTACTCGGGCCTTGAACAGGATGAGCTGTTCCTTGAGGGCACCGGAGCCATGGTGTTCGATCACATGTCCAGGGTGGCGTACACGGCTCGCTCGAACCGAGCTGATCCGATTGCCCTGGAGCGGTTCAGCACCCACTTCAACTTCGAGCCCATGGTGTTCGACACGGCGGACGAGAAAGGGGTGCCGATCTATCACACCAACGTCTTGATGTGTGTCGCGACTGAATTCGCCCTGGTGGGTTTCGGCACATTCACGAAAAAGGCTCGTGCTGAAGAGGTTCGTATGCGTTTGATGGAGTCAGGTCGAGATGTCATCGATCTGACCAACCAACAGATCAACGAGTTTGCCGGCAACGCAATCGAGCTCTCTGGTCGAGACGGTCGAATCCTGGCCCTCTCGCGCAGAGCCTTCAACAGCCTCACGGCAGAGCAGCGTCAACGTATCGAGCGGTCGGCCAGGTTAGTGCCGTTGGACGTTCCGACCATTGAAATGGCCGGAGGCTCTGTTCGCTGCATGATCGCAGGTATCCACCTGTCTCCTCGAAAGTAACCTCAACGAGACGTACATCATCCCCACCCTTGTCAGGTGGTGATGATGGTCTTTAGCTTGCGGAGCTGTCGAGGCCTTGGAGCGTGTTCGCGACGTTGATGCTCAAGGTCATTCGCGCACAGGGGCCAACCGAGCGCTTCAGTCGAGCCAATCGTGTGGGGCTTGAAAAAGGCGATTTGCTGCGTCTGGTCACTGCCAACGGCGGTGGTTGGGGGCAGGCAAAAGCGCGGAGCCTGGAGGCTATCCAGGATGATGTAAAAAACCAATACATCTCGGTCGAACAAGCCCGGCGCTACTATCCCGAGCAGTAGTCATCGGCATAGCTGAACCGGAGCTTGTGAGTGACAGCGCCGGCAACGGAATCGGTATGAGAGGTGCTTGCCAGGGACGGCAGTGCTTCTCTACTACTGAAGGAAACTCGATTACTCATTCGCGTCTCGCTCTTTCGACTCCAGACCGGGTTCCCCACGGACGGCGCCGTACCTTGCCAACGTTCATGGCCTGGCAGTGACTTGTGAGTTCGACAAACTGTCCTACCCACAACAGCAGTCGATAATGCCCTGAAAGCTTCGGCATCTGGCTCGGGTGGGCATTCATCGCAAGCGGCAAAAACAACTCCAACATGGCCATACAACATGCACCCGTTACGACTAAGCCTGCACAACGAACTACACGCGCGCCCGTCACTGTATTTCGATGAGCCGGCCCATGTGTTTCATCTGGCCTTCCTCGGCAGCGATCAGGCGTGCAATGCATTCCTTGAACAATGCTGCCCTGGCACCCTCGACCTGAATGCCGCCCAAGGTATTACCCGACTCGATGGCCATGCACTGAAATGGGAGCGCCATGCCGAGTTTTTCACCCTGACACTGGTGGTCACTTCATCCTCTGATGACTTGTCCTGGACAACGCTGCCCGAGGTGCTGGCGTCAAAGGTCGAAGTGCATTTGCCGGCCCTGATCAACTCGGTGCAGATTGTAGTGCGTGGTGAAACCGGCCTGGATCTGTCCCGGTACGGCTTCAAGGATCCGAGCGGTTCGTGCGTGGGGGGTGGCGATGCCATGGTCTGGAGTGATTTTCGCCTGAGCGAGGAGGGCAACAACCACATGTTGTTCGTCAACCGGCGCCTGAATGCCTACCGCCAGGGCCGGATGATACGCCGCCTGCTGGAAATCGAGACCTACAGGATGATGGCCTCGTTATCCTTGACCATGGCCAAAGACTTGAGCGCGCAGCTCGATGTTTTCGACAAGACCCTGGTCACCCTTTCCGAACGGAACGCCGACCCGGACGGCAGTAATGCGAAACCCCTGCTTGCGGATATTTCCAACCTTTCTGCTCAAGTGGTGAGCAGCGCTGCGAAAACCCGGCACCGCTTCAGTGCCACGCAAGCCTATGCGCAATTGGTGTTCGAACGTTTGGGGGAGCTGCGGGAAAGTCACGTAGGTGATTGCCAACGCCTGGGCGTATTTATCGAGCGCCGCTTCAAACCTACCGTCAGGTACTGCACCGCCACCGAACAGCGCCTGGAGCACCTGGCCGAAAGCGTGGCCAATCTGGGCGATCTGTTACAAGCACGGGTTCAGGTCGAAATGGAGGAACAGAACTCGGAAATCCTGAAAAGCCTGAATGCTCGCGCCGATGCCCAGATCAAGATCCAGCGCGCAGTGGAGGGGCTGTCGATTATTGCCATTACCTACTACCTGCTCAGCTTGCTCAAGCTGGGTTACTCAGGGGTTCACCTGCTTGGCGTTGAGGTGACCCCGCGAGAGGCCATGCTGGTAATGGCGCCGCTCGCGATCGGTATTCTCGCGTTGATTGTGCTTCGCATCAAGAAAGTCAAAGAGCATTGAGACGATGACCGTGCAGTCTTAATTTACCAGTGCATATGGTCTTAAACACCCGGGAAAGCACACACATTATTGAATGTCGCTGAGTGACTGCTTATGGTTGTGGATTGAACCGGTCGACGCAACAGATTGGCTAAATCGTTCAGCGGGTTTAGTCGATTTTGTTGGTGCCAACGTGGTGTTCGTGAAGATACGCGTCGCTCCTTAGCCGTCGTACACTGCTTCTGCGTTACACAGAACTAGCAGCCGGAGAAACAAATCGCTGGATAAACAGGTCTCACTGACCGATCCAGGTGCCCACTCCATGTTGACTCGCGGCACCGGAATCGTTGGCTACATTACAAGCAACCAATCACTGAACACGCAGTACGGATGCTATTGACTCTCCGGCTTCAAGGCGATCCAGCAGACCGGGTTCTGCACGATCACTGGCCAGTGCCTGGTCGATGACTGCGGCAAGTGCCTGACTGTCGAGTATCAGTAAGCCGTTATCGTCACCCAGCACCAGATCACCCGGGTTCACCTGAACCCCGCCGCACTGGACCGGGACATTCAAGCGGCTCTCGGCGTTGCCGTGCAGCTTGGTGGTCAGCAGGTTGGTACCGCGGGCGAAAATGGGCAGTCCGGCTTCGCGCAGTTCAAGGATATCGGTCACCAGGCCATCGACCACGATGGCTCTGGCGCCTCGCGCTTGAGCCGCACAGGCGGTGACCGTACCGACGCAGGCGTGACGTCGATCACCGTTCATGTCAATCACCAGCACGTCGCCGTCTTGCAGGCTTGCCAAGGCGCGGTTGACGGCAATGGCATCGGCATCGATGACGCTCAGCGTCACGGCACGACCTACCACCTTGACGGCGCTCAGCATGGAGCGAATCTCGGTGCTGACAAAGCCGTCTTCGAGCAGATGCCCGAGGGTGGCGAAGCTGACCTGATGGAGCTTTTCAAGCAATTGAGTAGAGGCGTTCATGGCTTACCTCTGCGGCGCGCAGTCAATGAGTTCGGCCACGCAATCTATTTCCAGTGCCACCCCCCAGAGTGCCACGCAGACTGTGGTGCGTGCCGGCGGCGCATGGCCGAGCACCTCGGTATAGACCCGGTTGAAGGGCTCCAGTTGAGCAGGATCGGTGAGATAGCCGTTAACCTTGATCACGTGATCGAAGTCCGAGCCTGCCGCGATCAGGATGGCTTCCAGGTTGCGCAAGGTCTGGCGCACTTGCTCTTCGAAGCCTTCGGGTTGCTGGTCCAGTCCGCCTGTGGCGGGTATTTGACCGGCAGTGAACACCAGATGGCCGCTGACCACTGCCTGGGAGTAAGGACCGACCGGACCGATTGTGCCGGGTGCTGCCTGGATACGTTTCATGTATGAACCTCGCTGAGAATAGAGGCCCGCCGACCCGGCATGGGCGGCGGGCCGGTGAATCAGAACAATGCCAGGGTGTAGCTGACGATCAGACGGTTCTGGTCCTGATTGGCGTCGGCTTCGGAGTGCAGAACGCCATAGCGCCAACCGAAACCCAGGCCTGTGAACGTGCCGTCCTGGATAACGTAATCCAGGGCCAGGTCACGCTCCCATTCCTGCTGATCGCTACCAGAAGTGGTCTTGATCTGGCTGCCTTTGAGATAAACCATCGACGCGCGAAGGCCCGGTACGCCCGAGGCGGCGAAGTCATAGGCGTACTGGCCGAACCAGGTGCGTTCGCCGGCCCGGTTGAAGCTGGTGAGCATGCGGTCGGTGAACAGATACAGGCTTGCGCCACCGGCCCCTTTGTCCACCAGGGATCCCTGGTTGAGCTGGACGAAGTTGCTGCCGTCGGAAACGCTCTGGTAACCGCCGGTCAACGCGTGGCCACCAAGGCTGTAGGTGAAGAGGGCGCTCCAGGTGCGGTTGTCGATTTCACCGGCACCGTTTCGGCTATAGCCACCGACCCGGAAACCGTCAGCCCGCCCGCTGGCCGTGCTGTTGGCGCCGTCGGAAGATGTATCGAAGTAGCGCAGGTCGGTCTTCAACGACTGGCCTTCGCCCAGTGCGAGCACATGCTGCAGTCCGAAAAAGTGCTGGGTGTAGTAGTCCTCGAGATTGGCCAGGTAATACTGTGCGATCAGGTCTTTAGTGACTTTGTAGTCGGCACCGGCGAAGAGAAACCGGTTGCTCTCCTGACGCCCACCGCTGACCGCCAACCCGGTGCTATCACTGGAACCACGCCCGGTAGCGTGCTCCAGACGGCCGGCGGTCAAGGTCAGCTTGTCGAGATCGCTGCTGGTAATCTGGCCGCCTTCAAAGGTCTGTGGCAACAGGCGACCGTCGTTCGCTATCAGGATCGGCAGCTTGGGCGTCAGCGTGCCGTAACGCATTTCGGTCTTGTTCAAACGGGCTTTGGCGGTCATGCCCAGACGGCTCCATTCATCGGCAGCGCCATCACCATCAGTCGGGATCATCGAGCTGCCGCGATGGCGGCCCTGGCCGCTGTCCAGTGTCAGCCCCACCAGCCCCAGCGCATCGACGCCGAACCCGAGGGTGCCGTCGGTGAAACCGGAGGTGTAATTGAGCATGAGCCCCTGCGCCCATTCCTCGGTCTTGCTCTGACCGGCACTGCCGGGCCGGTCGCGGTAGTCGTTGTTGAAGTAGAAGTTACGCAGGCCCAGTGTGGCCTTGCTGTCGCTAATGAAATCAGCCGAAGCGACCTGGCTCAGGGTCAAAAGGCAAGCGCCGGCGCTCATGCCAAAAAGGTGCAGGGTTTTTTCCATGGTGTACGAATCCAGAGGGTGCGTGAATGGCAGCAGGATCAAGTGCAGGTGGATTTATTTTTGTTGTGGGTCACTTGGTGCTATTCAGCCCGCCCAGCGCTCAAGTCGCGCTTGAAGGTTTCGGTCAGCAGCAGCAGGGCAATCAGGGAGATGACCGCAGAGCCGACCAGGTACCAGGCCACTGACGAGCCTTTGCCGGTCATCGCCAGCAGGGCCGTGGTCACGATAGGCGTGGCCGCGCTGCCCAGCAGCCCGGAAAGCATGTAAGCCACCGATAGGCCGGAATAACGCACACGGGTGCCGAACAGTTCGGCGAGGAAGGTTGCGATGGGCCCGTAGTTGGCGGCGAACGCGGTCATCAACAGGCCATAGCCGAGAAACACCAGTGGCAGCTCGCGAGTATCCATCAGCCAGAACATCGGGAAAGCGACCAGCGCTTCACCGACGATACCGGCGATGATCACCGGCTTGCGGCCGAAGCGGTCGGACAGTGCGCCGAAGGCTGGCAAGAGCACGATGCACAGCGCGCAGGAGGCCAGTACCACGCTGAGCATGATGGTGCGGCTGAAGCCCAGGGTCTGGGTTCCATAGGTCAGGCCAAAGGCGACAATGATGTTGAAAGATGCGCCGGTCGACATGGTTGCCACGCCGCCGAGCAGGACTTGCTTCCAGTATTTGCTGAAGACTTCGGCCAGCGGCAGCTTGATTTGCGGCTCGCAGGTTTTGGCCTTGTGGAACGCAGGGGTTTCGGTGATGTTGAGGCGGATGTACAGGCCCACGGCAATCAGCAGCACGCTGGCCAGGAACGGGATGCGCCAGCCCCAGGCAAGCATGTCTTCAGCGGGCAGCAGCCAGGCGATCGCGAGGAAGGCCAGGTTGGCAATCATGGTACCGGCCGGTACGCCGATCTGTACCCATGAGCCATACAAGCCACGCTGGTTGGCGGGGGCATGCTCGACGGCCATCAACACCGCACCACCCCATTCACCGCCCAGGGCCAGGCCTTGAATGATCCGCAGGGTCAACAGCAGGATCGGTGCCCAGATGCCAATGCTGGCGTAATCCGGTAACAGACCGATGGCAAAGGTTGCCGCGCCCATGGTCAATAGCGAAATCAGCAGCATCGATTTGCGCCCAAGCTTGTCGCCATAGTGGCCGAACAAGGCAGCTCCGACGATGCGCGCACCATAAGCCGAAGCAAAGGTGCCGAACGCCAGAAGGGTGCCGATCAAGGCATCGAACGCCGGAAAGAAGATCTTGTTGAACACCAGTGCCGAAGCCGTGGCGAAAACAAACAGGTCGTACCATTCCACCGTGGTGCCAATGACGCTGGCGACGGCGACTTTTTTCATGTTGACGCTGGGTTCGACCGTCAGGGTAGCGGTCTGGATGCACGCGGAGCTGTTCATGCCTTTTTTCTCCAAGTTGAGCGTCGGGCTCAGTGGATTGATTTATTGGTTGGCAGTGTGAGTAACGGTGATGCTGTAGCTCGAGATCGGTTTTATTGTTTTTCAGGCACAAGCGGGTCCTGCCTCCGAGGTCGTGTGGATGACGCGACCTCAGAGGTTCGGTGTTGCTTACATAATCAGTCGCTCAGATGCCGAGCTCGCTGCAGTACCGCATTGAGCAATACGTCGCAGCCCATGCGGACATCGTCAGGCAAGGCGTCTTCGGCTTCGTTGTGGCTCAGGCCACCGACACAGGGAATGAAAACCATCGTGGTCGGGCAATGCCTGGCGAGGTGGATGGCGTCATGCCCGGCACCGCTGACGATGTCTTGATGGGGGTAACCCAGCAACTGGACTGCCGAACGCACGGCAGCCACGCAATCGGCATCGAAGGGTGTCGCGGGGCTGAGCCAGTGACGACTGATCGCCAGACTCAAACCGCGCTTGTCAGCCACGATTTGCAAACGCTCGTATACGGCTTGCTCCATTGCGGCAATCTGCTGGTCTTCGTGGTGGCGCAGGTCGACAGTAAAGTTGATCCGGCCAGGGATGGTATTGCGCGATGACTTGGCTATCTCCAGCTGGCCCACTGTGACCAGCCCCTTGGGCGCGAAGTCTCTGGCGATGGATTCCAGCACGCTGGCCATTTCCGCGACGCCGAACAGGGCATCCTTGCGCAACGGCATGGGTGTGGTGCCGGCGTGGGCACTGACACCGCCAACCTGTACATCCAGCCAGCAGATCGCCTGGCCACCGGTGACGACACCCACCGGCAGGCCGTTGTCTTCCAGGATTGGGCCTTGTTCGATATGGGCTTCGAAGTAAGAATCGAAGGCTCGCTGCAGGGGCAGTTCACCACTCTGGCCTATATCGGTCAGGGCCTCAGCGACGCTGATGCCATTGGCATCACGGGCATCCAATGCCGTTTGCAACGGCAGAATGCCAGTGAACACCGCCGAGCCGAACATGGCCGGAGTAAAGCGCGCACCTTCCTCGTTGGTCCACACGGCAATTTCGATGGGCCGGCGGGTTTCGATGCCTTGTTCATTCAGGCAACGCACCACTTCCAGTCCGCTCAGCACGCCGTAGATACCATCGAAGCGGCCACCTTTTGGCTGGGTGTCCAAGTGGCTGCCCATGACGATTGGCGGCAGGCTGTTGTCCTGGCCTTCGCGGCGGGCGAAAAGGTTGCCAATGGCGTCGAACGCGATACTCAGGCCGGCCTCACGGCACCAGCCCATGAACAACTCGCGACCGGCCAGGTCTTCCCTGGAAAGGGCCAGGCGACAGTTGCCACCGCGCTCGGTGGCACCAACTTTGGCCATGTCCATCAGGCTGCTCCACAGGCGCTCACCGTTGACCTTGGATACTTTCATCATTCACCTCTTGTCGCGTGTCTTAATAGCCCAGGGACGTATCGACCAGGTTGTTCAGGGGTTCGCCTCGCGCCAGCCGGCGCGCGTTTTCGGCGATCTGGCTGGCAATGCAGTCGTGGGACGCCGCCGAGGCCATGTGTGGCGTAACGATTACCCCGGGCATACACCACAGGCGATCATCGACCGGTAGGGGTTCATGCTCGAAGACGTCGAGCACAGCGCCGCGCAGCTGACCGCTGCTCAATGCCTGTTGTAGATCGTCAATGCGTACGTGCTGACCGCGACCGCAGTTGACGATCACCGCACCAGGCGCCAGGGCCTCGAAGGTTTCAGTGCAGAGAATGCCCTGGGTAGCCGGGGTCAACGGCAGCAGGTTGATCAATAGATCGAGGCCTTGGAGAAAGCCGCTGAACTCCCGATCGCCGCTGTGGCAGACCACGTTGGGTATGTTTTTGACACTGCGCGCCCAGCCGCGGACGCTGTAGCCGGCACTGGCCAGGTCTTCGGCAATGGCTGCGCCCAGCGAACCCAGGCCCATCACACCAACCTTGAAGTCCTTGGCCTGAATCTGTATCGGGCGCTGCCAGTGCTGGTCAGGTTGTTGCTGCAAGACCTGATCGAAACGCCGGTGATAGTGAATCACCGCCCAGCGTACGTACTCGGTCATGCCTTGGCGGTGCGCGGGATCGACCACTCGGCACACGGTCAAATTCGGGCAGCTGGGATCAGTGTGCAAATGATCGACACCCGCGGCGACCGAATGCACCAGTTGCAGATTGGGCAGCGCGCCCAAACTGTTGGCCGGCGGGAACCAACATGCGGCGACTTGTGCTTCACTGGCGACCGGGTCATCGGCCAGTACCACCCGTATGTCCGGCGCCTGACGGGCAAAGGCCGCCTGGAGCTGGCCGAGCAGGATGCTGTCGCGCGACAGCAGTACGATCGTGTTCATGAGCAATAGGACTCGCGCTGGTCTTCAATCAAGGTCAAGGCGGCATTCCAGCTCAGGCCCATGATCTCCTCGGCTTCGTCGCGGCCGAACTGTTCTGCAGTGTGTTGGCAGACTTCTTCGCTGGGGTAGACCAACTGGCTGCCACCGGCCAGCGCCGCGACCTGCGCCTGGCAGGCGCGCTCCAGGAAGTGGATTTCGTGGAAGGCTTCAGCCACGTTGCCTCCGGCTGCCAGCAGGCCATGGTTACGCAGGATCATGGCCTTGTGTGGCCCCAGGTCGGCGACCAGTCGTTCACGCTCGGCCAGCGACAGCGCAATGCCTTCATAGGTGTGATAAGCCAATTTGCCGTAGAACTTCAGCGCATGCTGGCTGATCGGCAGCAAGCCTTGCTCCTGGGCGGCGACGGCCATACCGGCTGCGGTATGGGTATGCACCACGCAGTTGAGATCCGGGCGGGCCATGTGGATCGCCGAATGAATCACGAAGCCTGCGGCATTGACACGAGTACGCTCGTTCGCACCGCCCACCACCTGACCGTACTGGTCTATGCGCACCAGGTCGCTGGCTTTCATGCGATCGAAGATCACGCCGTAGCGGTTGATCAGGAAGTGGTGTTCAGGGCCTGGAATGCGCAGGGTGATGTGGGTGTCGATCAGGTCGGTCATGCGAAAGTACGCAACCAGTCGATACAGTGCGGCCAGCTCGCAGCGTGCCTTCCACTCGGTGGGGTCGAAGTTGTCGGGTGTGTACATATGAGTTCCTTGTTAATGCGCAAATTGGTTTGCGGTAACGGTGGCTGGCCAAGAGGGTGCCGCCCCATTCATCACCCACCGAAATGCCCTGGATGACGCGTAGCTCTGGCGCCTTCGTGCTTTATCTCGTAGCCTCTATAATTAAGCAATTTGCTAATTCTTAAGCGCTGATTAAGCCACGCTAATAATGGACATCAAGATGAGCAGCAAAAACTCAAATGAAGAGCTGATGCAGGCTAGATGGGGAGGGCGGCGTTTCCTCAACGATCGTCTGGATTGGAATTTATTGCGCACGTATCTGGCGATTGGCCAGGAAGGGAGCATCAGCCGTGCTGCGGCGCGGTTGTTCATCACCCAATCGGCCGTTAGCCAATCGCTCAAGCGGCTGGAAGAGCAGTTGGAGTGCGCCTTGATTTCGCGCAAGGGACCACGCTTCGATCTCACTGAGGCAGGAGAAGAAATACTGCGAATTGCCGAAGAGATGTATGGCAACGTGTCGCGCATCGGCTCGGCCATCGAAGGCCCCCAGGATGATGTGGTGGGTAAGGTGCGTCTGCTCTCGATCAGTCGGGTGCAATCGACGGTCTATGATGATTTTCTCGCGAATTTTCATCTCAATCATCCGCGTGTGGAGTTGGAAATAGAGGTTCTGCGCAGCTCCGACATTCTCAGTTCGCTGATGCAGAAGACCGCCACCGTTGGTGTCGGTTTATGTCGTATCGCTCAACCCAAGCTTGAGCAACGTTGTCTGATACGTCAGCGATATGCCTTCTTTTGCGGAAAACGGCATCGCTTTTTTGGCGTACGGGGCCTCGATCTGGCTGAGCTGCAAGGGGAAAATTTTGTCAGCTTCACGAGCGACCAGATTGGCGGCAATCTTTCGCCGCTTACCGTGTTTCGTGACCAACAGGGCTTCACCGGCAAGATCGTCGCTTCGTCATCAAACTTTGAAGAAATCCGCAGGTTGGTGATCGCAGGATTTGGTATCGGCTGTTTGCCGGAGCACCTGCTCGATGTTGACCTGTACAACGGCATGCTCTGGCGCCTGCCGCCCAGGGACGGTGTCTCCGATGTGGACATTCACTTGCTGTGGAACCGCGAGCAAAAAATGACCCATGCAGAAACCGTATTTCTTGAAAGTTTCCAGCATGCCATTGCAGTTGCAGAGCAATCCGTCGATCAAGAACCCGGCAAGTAAGACTGACTGTTTGATTGGCATCATCGGTGATTGGGGTCTGCGCATTGCGACCCACACCGGTGATCAGTCACCTCGCATCGCACCCGATCTAAACTCAAAATAAATTACTGACGTCACCATTCTTGTGGCTTGACAGCCGCTCTTAAAGTCATATAGCTTGAAATCGTATACTTTCTACCGAGTGGAGAAGCTGATGACACGTCTAAGAGTTCTTTTCGCATCTACCGCAGCAGCCCTAGGGCTTTCATTGGCAGTTTCTGCACCGGTACAGGCCGATACCTTGTCGAAAATTCGAGAGCGGGGAGTGCTTGTCTGTGGTGTGCACCCTGGCCTGGTCGGCTTTGGTGCGCCCAACAGTGCGGGTGATTGGCAGGGGTTCGATGCGGATTTCTGCAAAGCATTTGCGGCGGCGATATTCGAGAAGCCGAAAGTCAAGTTCGTCCCGCTGTCCGATCAGGCACGTTTCACGGCGCTGCAGAATGGTGAAGTGGATGTCCTCTCCCGGAACAGCACCTGGACCCTGACGCGCGATACCACGATGGGGCTGCAATTTCCGGTGGTGGATTTCTTCGACGGCCAAGGCTTTCTGATCAACAAGAAACTGGGCGTCACCAAAGCGGCAGAACTCGATGGCGCTACGGTCTGCATTCAGCAGGGCACAACCAGCGAGTATGTAGTTCGCAATTTCTTCGATAAGTTGAAGATCACCTTCAAACCTGTGGTGATCGAAAGCGGGACTGAGTTTTTCTCGGCCTTTTTCGCAAGCCGCTGCGATGTAATCACCAGCGATGTGTCGCAATTGGCGGTTATCCGGCTCAACTCGGGCAACCCTGAAAACTACGCCATCCTTCCTGATGTGATCTCGAAATCGCCAATGGGTCCGGTCGTCCGGGGCGATGACAAGCACTTTGCAGACCTCGTCAAGTGGACAGTCTTCGCAACCTTTACTGCAGAAGAACTGGGTATCACCAAAGAAAACGTTAAACAAATGCTCACCAGTAACAACGAGGACATCCGGCGCCTTCTGGGTGTAACGCCTGGTGTAGGGGCAGGGTTGGGTCTCAAGGATGACTGGGTGATCAATGTCATCTCCGCGGTAGGCAACTACAAAGAAATCTTCGAGCGCAACGTGGGTGCAAACACGCCCTTGCAGATGAAGCGTGGCCAGAATTCGCTGTGGTCGGACGGTGGTCTGCTGTACGCCCCGCTTTTCTGATCCGTGATGTGAATGGCTCAAACGCCGCATAGATGGCGAATCAGAAACGAGAGGTGAAGGTCATGTCGGCAAGAGATGGCGCAGTTAAACACCAACACCGGGCAGTCACGGTATTGGTCCAGCTTGTAGTACTCACGGCTGTCGTGATTGCGGTTTGGTATTTCGGGCACGTGATCAACGAGCGCCTTACACAGAAAGGGATCAATACCGGGTTCAGCTTTCTGTGGACTCGCGCCGGCTTCGACCTCAGTGAAAGCATGATTGCTTTCAGCGGTGACAAGTCATATGCGTACGCCTTGCTCGCGGGGTTTTCAAACACGTTGAAAGTGGCGCTCTGCGCCATTGTGTTCTCCGTGCTGATCGGGGTATTGGCGGCGCTGGCTCAGTTATCCAAATTCGGCCTGGCCAGACGAATTGCCAAAGTGTATGTCTCGACGATCCGCAATACGCCGCTGCTGCTGCAGTTGTTCTTCTGGTTCGCTGTTTTTACTTACGGTTTACCGGTAGTCCGGGAGGCTCTGGAACCGGTACCGGGCCTATTCATCAGCAATCGCGGGATCAATTTCCCGTGGCCGACCCCCTTTGCATTGACGGCGATTGTCGCGATCTTTTGCACCCTCGTGGCGTTTCTCTTGAGAAGCGTGAGGACCGGTGGCAGCGCACTGAAAAATCCGGGTGCCTTACTGATACTCCTGAGCCTGATTGCTTTTGTGTCCACGGCCTATGCCCTGTGGTCCGGGCAAATGACATTTGAGTGGCCCACGGCAAGCAAGTTTTCAATCGGCGGCGGCGGGCATTTTTCTCCCGAGTTCATGAGTATGTTCATCGGGCTCTCGGTGTACACGGGCACTTATATAGCCGAAGCGATCCGTGGGGCGGTGCAGTCCATTGCCCAGGGACAGATTGCAGCAGGTTATGCGCTAGGCCTGACGCACTTTGGCGTGCTGCGTTACATCGTGATGCCACAAGCGTTCCGGATCGCGATGCCGGCGGTAGTCAGTGAACTACTGAACCTGATGAAAAACAGTTCGCTCGGTGTTGCCGTGGGATACCCGGAACTGGTCTCGGCGGGAAATACCGCCATGAATCAAACGGGGCAGGCCATCGAATTGATCAGCATTTTCATGCTGGTTTACGTCACGGTAAACATTATTACGACGCGGGTAATCGGTCTTTGGGAGAAACATTATGTCTGGTGATCTGAATAATGGTGTCCAAGTGTCGATTCCCGCCCCCTTGACGCTAATCCAGCGCCTGAAAGGCCTGGGCTCAGGCATGCCAAGCCGGATTGTGCTCGGCGCACTGTTTCTTTGGGGCGTCGTCTTGGTTGGCCCAGGTATCTTCAAATGGTTGTTGCTTGATGCAACCTTCAGCGGCGATGCCGCGCTATGCCACCAGAACGGAGGCGCTTGCTGGGCGTTCATCGGCACCAAACTCAATCTCATCCTCTTCGGGGCCTATCCTCCCGAGTCGCTTTGGCGTCCGATCACCTTCGTTGCATTGATCGCGGCGGTTGCGCTCTGGTGTTTGTTTCGGGTTCGTCATCACACAACAGCCATTGTTCTGTGGGTACTGGCCGCGTTGATTGGTTATCTATTGATGAGTGGCGGACTGTTCGGTCTTGAGTCAGTGGATCGTGCGCGTTGGGGTGGACTGCCGATCACCCTGCTGATCAGCATTGCCGGCCTTGTTTGCGCGTTCCCTTTGGGTGTGCTGCTGGCGTTGGGTTGTCGGTCGCAGATGCCGCTTGTCTCTGTTCCCTGCCGGCTTTATGTGGATCTGATTCGCAGTGTTCCGGCGATCACCATTGTCTTCATGACCTTTGCCATCATTCCATTGATACTTCCGGACGAGCTTATTTTCGACAAGCTTTTTCGGGCAGGTATCGGTCTCTCGCTGTTCACCGCCGCTTACTTTTCCGAAGCCTTGCGCGGTGCCCTGCAAGCACTTCCAGTCGGTCAGCGCCAAGCGTCGGCAAGTTTGGGGTTCGGCTATTGGGGCAGTCATGCCTACGTGATCTTGCCGCAAGTCATCGCCCATTCGCTGCAACCGATTGCCAACATCGCCATCGCGTTCGTCAAGAACAGTTCGCTGTTGATGATCATCGGACTTTTCGATTTGCTTGGATCGGCAAGATCAAGCCTTTATGACGAAAACTGGCAAGGGTTCTACAAGGAGCTCTATCTGTTTGTCGGTGTCATCTACTTCGTTATCTGCATGTATATCCAACACTACGTCGCGTCGATTGAACGTGAGCGTAGGGCCCGCCTGTATCAATAATGGATGCCTCCATGAAAGAAATAATCGAAGTACCGTTTTTATCTGACGCGCTCAGGCGTTTGAATACACCGACCTCTTTGCTGATTCGCTCGGGTTCGATGCTTTATACCTGTGGCCTGCCGCCACTCGATCCGCTGACCGGGAATATTGTTCGAGGCACGATTGCTGAACAGACTCACGCTGTATTGCAGGTGATGAAAGTTGTTCTTGAATCGGCAGGGTCCTGCCTCGATAACGTCGTGAAAACCACGATCTTCGTGACCGATCCATCGATGATGGATGAGGTGAACGCCGTGTATCGCGAGTACTTCCCTGAAAACCCACCTGTCCGGTCATTCGTTGCAGTCAAGCCCTGGCCATTTCCGTTTGATATTGAAATCGATGTCGTCGCCCATCATTAGAAAACGGAAGTGGCGGGTTGTATTTTGTAAGAACTAACAGTTCTCTTGGTCGCTACAATCTAATTAACTGGTTGTTTTAATAATCTTCCCCATGAACTCGAACTGAGTTGTTTCGACGTTTAAGGTTTTCTGTCAGATGCTCGATGAAGGAATGTATTCGATGAATAATGACATTGCCGTACTTGATTCAACTCAAGTGGCCAAACTGATCGGTCGGATTGATGTGTTGTCCGCAATGCGTCGTATGTTCCTGGCGTTGGGACAGGAAAAGGCTGTGCAACCTCCACAACTGCGCAATCCGTTTCCCAACGGGCAAGGCAACTTTATCAGCTACCTTGGAACGCTTGCCGAGGAGCGGGTCTTTGGTGCAAAGCTCTCACCCTATATCCCGCGTCCGGAAGGGGCCCTGGTGACGGCCTGGACGTTGATGATGTCGATGGATGACGGACAACCACGCTTGCTCTGTGATTCGGGGCAATTGACAGCTGAGCGAACAGCGGGCACGACAGCGCTCGCCGTCGATTTACTTGCGCCCTCGCAGGTCAGCAAACTGGCCGTAGTGGGAGTAGGGCGGCTGGGTCAAGCGCATGTCCGGCATGTTTCGGCATTGCGCGAGTGGGGGGATATCAGGTTGTACGCACCCAACATTGACGCTCTGCCAGTGTCCGAGCAGCAGGCACTCCGGGACCTCGATCCGCGCGTCAGCATTCATACCGAGCTGGCCAGTGCCGTTGATGATGCAGATGTCATCCTGCTGTGCACCTCGGCCGGTCATACGGTGCTTGACCCTGCAGTGCTGAAAAAGCCTGCGCTGATCACGTCCATTTGTACCAATGCCCCACTGGCGCACGAAGTACCTCCTGAATCCCTGCTGAACATGAGCGTCTATTGCGATTACCGGGCTACAACGCCCGACAGTGCAGGGGAAATGCGCTTGGCAAAAGACCAGCATGGCTGGCTGCCCGAGAGTATTTACGGGGATTTGCCCGAACTGATGACGGGGGCCGCCCGACTTCCCGATCCCGAGCGCCATACCTTCTTCCGCTCAATCGGACTGGGGCTGGAGGATATCGCCATTGCCAATGAGCTTTATCAGTTGCATATGAAGAACAACTGAGTAGAGGCTTAGAAGTCGTTCTGCCTATTTCAGCGTAATAATAAGCCGGGGGATGGAAACATCCCCCGGCTTATATTCGGGAGGGTGCCATGGCAGCTGTTACCGATACGCTTAAGCTGTTTCTCTGCGGCGACGTCATGACTGCCCGCGGCATTGACGCGGTACTGCCGCATCCTGGCGATCCGCGGCTTTACGAAACTTACGTCAAGAATGCTGGCGATTACGTCCGGCTGGCAGAACGAGTCAATGGTTCGATTCCCCGCCCGGTCGATTTCACCTATGTCTGGGGCGCTGCGCTGGATGAGTTCGAACTTCGCCAGCCACACGCACGCATCATCAATCTGGAAACTGCGGTGTCCCGCCGCGGACGACCGGAGCCAAAGGGCATCAATTACCGCATGAGCCCGGAGAACTTCCCGGCCATCAGCGCAGCCGGCATCGACTGCTGCGTGCTGGCCAACAACCATGTGCTGGACTGGGGGGCTGCCGGCCTGGCCGATACGCTGGAGACCCTGGCGAGCAATGGTATGTGCAGCGCCGGCGCCGGGCACAACCGGCAATCTGCCGAAGCGCCCGCCGTGTTGCTGCAGCCTGGCGGGCGGCGCTTGCTGGTGTTTGGCCTCGGCGCACCCGACAGCGGCATTGCGTCGGACTGGGCCGCCACGGATAAGGGCGCGGGCGTCGCGCGGCTGGAGGATCTGTCGATGCAAAGCCTGCGCAATGTGGCCAAACGGATTCTCGTGGGCAAAAAACCGCGGGATCTGGTGGTCGCCTCCATTCACTGGGGCGGCAACTGGGGGTTCGATATCCCGCGCGAGCAGCTCCGGTTCGCCCATGCCTTGATCGACGAGGCCGGAGTTGACGTGGTGCACGGGCATTCCTCGCACCATGTCAAAGGCATCGAGGTGTACCGCGAACACCTGATTCTCTATGGCTGCGGTGATCTTCTGAACGATTACGAAGGCATCGAGGGCTACTCAGCCTTTCGCGGCGACCTGGGGCTTCTATATTTTGCCTCGCTGGACCCGGGCGGGCACCTGCAGTCGCTGGACCTGATACCCACCCGGCTGTGTCGCTTTCGCATCTGTCGCGCTGAAGGGGATGACCGTCAATGGCTGCACGACACCCTTTCTCGCGAGTGCGCACGCTTGGGCAGCCGCATCCAGCCGGGCGCGAAAAATGCCTTTGAGTTGCGTTGGTGAGCCCCCTGGCGACTCCGCGTGATCAATGTTGCAGGATCTTCGAGAGAAAGTCCTTGGCACGCGGGGAGCGTGCTTCGGGGGTGCCAAAGAACTCTTCTTTTTTACAGTCTTCAATGATTTTCCCTGCGTCCATGAAAATCACACGGTCACTGACCTTCCTGGCGAAGCCCATTTCGTGGGTGACACACATCATGGTCATGCCCTCGTTTGCCAGTTTTATCATCACGTCCAAAACCTCGCCGACCATTTCCGGGTCCAGGGCCGAGGTAGGTTCGTCAAACAGCATCACGATCGGGTCCATGGATAATGCACGAGCAATTGCCACACGCTGCTGCTGACCGCCTGAGAGCTGCCCCGGGAACTTGTCCTTGTGGGCGCTCAGGCCAACACGATCGAGCATTTTCAGTCCACGCTTGAGCGCCTCGTCCTGGCCACGGCCCAGCACCTTCATCTGGGCGAGCGTCAGGTTTTGCGTCACGGACAGGTGCGGAAACAGCTCGAAGTGTTGAAACACCATGCCGACCCGGCTGCGTAGCTTGGGCAGGTTGGTTTTCGGGTCCGAGAGGCTGATACCGTCGACGACAATTTCGCCTTTCTGGAAAGGCTCCAGTGCATTTACCGTCTTGATCAGCGTTGATTTGCCAGAGCCGGAAGGGCCGCACACCACGACGACTTCACTCTTTTGAATGGCGGTAGAGCAGTCGCTCAGTACCTGAAAGTTACCGTACCACTTGGAAACATTTTTTATGTTGATCACGGTGGTTGTCCTGATGTGGTTGCAGATGGCGCAAGAGGGACGAGGACCTGATCGCAAACGGCTAACCAGGGTGCATTAGTCTCTTCCTACTGTAGAAAGTATACGATTATTGATTCGCCAACGACAACAACAAAGCGATGAATCAGGCTCTTATTTCAGATGAATGGGGAGAGGGGTTGGACTGCTGCTTGAGGGGGGACCAGGCTGCGGATGCCGTCCTTGTTCGTTTTCGTATAATCGTATACCGTCGTGCACAACGATGTTGTTACTCGTATCTGCCAAACCCAGACACGCCTTTAAATCGCTCCTGGCCACTTAGTGTCATATGTCTAACCAATCACCACTGAAATACATTGCAGGTCTGATTCCGCTGGCACGTGTGTCCGCACCGCAATTTGTTGCGGCCGTTATCAGGGAAGCCATCGTCACCGGCGCGCTTTCCGGTAGCGAACCTTTGCGTCAGGACCTGATCGCAACAGAACTCAACACCAGCAAGGTGCCGGTTCGCGAAGCGTTACGTGAGCTTGAAGGTCAGGGACTGGTGCAGTTCCTGCCAAACCGTGGCTTCATGGTGACGCAGCCCTCCCTGCATGAAATGAACGAGTGCTTTGAATTACGGGCGGTTCTAGAGCCGTTGGCCGTCCGCCATTCGGTACCGCTCTCGACACCCGAGCAACTTGATGCTGTCGAGCGCATCATCGATGAGTTCGAGAAGGTTCATGATCCTCTCCTGAGCAGTCAGTGGAACCTCACGCTGCATACGGCGCTTTATGCACCTGCGCAAATGAAACACCTGGAAAATATGATCATCCGAGCGCACACCATCGCGCAGCGATACACGCATATCTACATGCAGCTGCGCTCGGCGGGGATTGATAGCCAGGACGAGCATCGTGCGATCCTCGCGGCATACCGGGCAAAAGATGTGGAGGCGGCCGTTTTGTTGATGACAACGCATCTCAAGCAAGCGTCGGATGAGGCGGCTGAGTACCTGAAGGACCACTTTGAGCAAAACTGATCGGGGACTCGGGGCATTTAGAGCTCATGCCGGCTAACGTGCGAAAGCTCGTGTCTGAAGGCAAAAAAGAAGGTGCCCGCGCACCTGATGCCAATCAGTTAAGCGGTAACGCGATCTGTAGCAGCTGCCGAGCCCGCGAGGCTGCGTTCGGC
>NZ_AKJM01000133.1 GCF_000282335.1 Pseudomonas sp. GM48 | reverse complement strand
CCCCCGGATGAACGCCTCCACTCAGCCTGCCGAGGGGGCGGGTGGATCAGGATCAAGAGCTGCAGGCGAGCTAACGCTCGGCCTGATGAGTGGTGAAAAGCGTGGGTGTACGCCGATCTGCCTTTGCTCTTCTGTGGGAGCGGGCTTGCTCGCGAAGGCGACCTGACAGCCGACCTGAATCTGACGGATGTACTCGGTCCAATTGTAGGAGTGAGCCTGCTCGCGAAGGCGGCCTGAAAGCCGACCAATCTCTCGCAGATACATGCAAATCAACCTGTGGGAGCGGGCTTGCCCGCGAAGGCGGCGTGTCAGGCAACATTGATGTTGGATGTGCCGGCCCCTTCGCAGGCAAGCCAGCTCCCACAGTTTTTGTGGTGACCCCGGCATTTGCAAACACCCCCAATCCCCTGTGGGAGCGGCCTGCTCGCGATAGCAGTGGGCCAGTCAACACCCATGCTGGATGTAATGCCGTCATCGCGAGCAAGCTCGCTCCCACAGGGAATGTGCAGTGTTCCGGCAGCCCTGTTTAAAAGTCGTCAGCCTTGTTTCCTGAAAGCCACACCGTCTTGCGTCGTTGCCTACAACTACGCCAGAATCCGCCGGCTTGTGAGTCTTGTATCCGGTCTTTATCGTTTCCCTGTCGCTGCAAATTCAGCGATCGGGTTTAGCGACCCGACCAGGTATAAGCGCAACAAGGCTCCAGTCTCTATTGCAAAAATTCGTATGTTTGCAATTTTCGACATGGTGGCTGTGCGCGGGAGACCTTCGGGTCTGCCGGGTCTTATACCTCCCGGTTCGCTAACCTGCGTACAGCTGCCACCCTTACTTGTTTAGCGACGGGTTCTGGTGGTTTCACCAGGTATAAAGGAGCTCCGCCATGTTCAAACCAACCCCGAATCCCCCGCCAGCCGACGACGTTTCCACCTACGAATCCCCCAGTTCCAAAAAGCTTCACGAAGCCGCGGACCGCGCACGGGATCACTACCTCAACCCCCCAAAAGACCCGGCACCACCGCGCAATCCCAGCACGATGTTTGTCATCGCCCCCGACATCAACACCGAAACGCTATTGGCCCACGCGTGCGAATCTCTGGCCTCGGCCAGCATCATGACCAGTGACCTTGCGGGATTTCTGGAAAGCCCTCATCGCAACGCGTTGCTGGGGATTGCGCAGATCATCATGTTGGGTGAGCTGGCGGTGAATCGGGCGCTGGATAATCTCGACCCACAGGAATAGCGATTGAGCGGTTTTGTCTGGTAGAGCAGAAACCAATAGGCAATCACTATCCAGTGTGGGAGCGGGCTTGCTCGCGAAGGCGTCATGACAGTCAGCATTGATGTTGACTGACCCACCGCTTTCGCGAGCAAGCCCGCTCCCACAGGGTTCTATGTCGTTTGTTCGATCTCGGTCTTCCCGTAAACAGAGCACGTACATTCAATTTTTCCTTCCCCCGTCCCATCATTATCGAATCCAGTCCCGGCGCATGGGCGTCGGTGGTTTTTCATTTGTGCGGGTGGGCCATGGACGCTTCGCGACGCGATGATCGGGCGCAAGACTGGGGGCTGCTGTTCCTGCGGGTCAGCGGCGGGTTGTTTCTGTTGTGGGTGCACGGTTTGCCCAAGCTGCTTCACTACAGTGCCGAGTTGCAAAACATCGAAGACCCTTTCCACCTGGGGGCGAACCTGACGCTGCTGTTGGCGATTTTCGCCGAGGTGGTGTGCCCGCTGCTGATCGTCGTCGGGTTGCTGGTGCGTCTGGCATGTTTGCCTATTCTGTTTTTGCTATGGGTGTCGATGTTGATCGTGCATCCGGAGTGGACCCTCTTCGAAGGCCAGTTCGGCTGGCTGTTGCTGATTGTGTTCACCAGCATTTTCATCGCCGGGCCGGGACGGCTGGCGCTCAATGTTCGTTTCGCCGGAGCTTTGCGTTATGTCTGATCTCAATCGCCGTGAACCGGCAAGTCCCGGGCCTGATGAGGTGGTGACCTTGATCGTCAAGCACCGGGTCAAGGCCGGTTTTGAAGTGCCTTATGAAGCCTGGCTGCGCCACATCGTCAAGGTGGCCGCGCAGAGCGTCGGGCATTTGGGCGTGGATGTGGTGCGCGGCAAGAACGCCGGCCTCGACACCTACACCTGCGTGCTGCGCTTTTGCTCGACTGAGGCGATGCAGCGCTGGCTCGATTCGCCGCAGCGCCAGGAGCTGGTCGACGAAGCCGCGCCGATGCTGGCCGATGGCGACCAGACCGAAGTCAATCCGATCAACGAGTTCTGGTTCTCGCCCCAGGCCGAGGCCGGTACGCCACCGCCGCGCTGGAAGCAGGCCGTGGTGACGTTGCTGGTGATCCTGCCGCACACCTTGCTGGTGCCGCTGCTCTGGGGGCCGCTGCTACGGCTCAACGCCTTGCTCTCCAACTACGTGGTGGCCACGTTCCTGATCACCCTGACCATCGTGCTCTCGGTGGTTTACATCTTTATGCCCATGGCGACGCGTCTGTTCGCGCCCTGGCTGTCTCCCGCCACTTTGCACGAGGAACCGTGATGAACGCCGATCTGATTTTGTTCAATGGTCAATTTCATACCGTTGACCGCGAAAAACCACTCGCTAGCGCTGTGGCGATCAGCGACGGTCGCTTTGTCGCAGTGGGCAGCGATGCCGAGGCCATGGCCCTGCGTGGCTCGAACACCCAAGTGATCGACCTCAAGGGCCGCTGCGTGATTCCCGGGCTCAACGACTCGCACTTGCACCTGATCCGCGGCGGCTTGAACTACAACCTGGAACTGCGCTGGGAAGGTGTACCGTCCCTGGCCGATGCCATGCGCATGCTCAAGGAGCAGGCCGACCGCACGCCGACGCCGCAGTGGGTGCGGGTGGTCGGTGGCTGGAACGAATTCCAGTTCGCCGAAAAGCGCATGCCGACCCTGGCGGAGCTCAACCAGGCGGCACCGGACACGCCGGTGTTTGTCCTGCACCTGTACGACCGCGCCTTGCTCAACCGCGCTGCGTTGCGCGTAGCCGGTTACACCCGCGACACGCCGAACCCACCGGGTGGCGAGATTGTGCGCGACGCCAATGGCGAGCCGACTGGCATGCTGGTGGCGCGGCCGAACGCGATGATTCTGTACTCGACCCTGGCCAAGGGGCCGAAGCTGCCGCTGGAGTATCAGGTCAACTCGACCCGTCAGTTCATGCGCGAACTCAATCGCCTGGGCCTGACCAGCGCTATCGATGCCGGCGGTGGTTTCCAGAATTATCCGGACGATTACCAGGTGATCGAACAGTTGGCGAAGGACGAGCAACTGACGGTGCGTATCGCCTACAACCTGTTCACCCAAAAGCCCAAGGAAGAGTTGACCGACTTCAAGAACTGGACCGGCAGCGTGAAGCTGCACCAGGGTGACGACTACTTGCGGCACAACGGCGCCGGGGAAATGTTGGTGTTCTCGGCGGCGGACTTCGAAGACTTCCTCGAACCGCGCCCGGACCTGCCGCAAACCATGGAAGCCGAACTGGAACCAGTGGTGCGCCATCTGGTCGAGCAACGCTGGCCGTTCCGTTTGCACGCCACTTACAACGAGTCCATCAGCCGCATGCTCGACGTGTTCGAGAAGGTCAATCGCGACATTCCGTTCAACGGCTTGCCTTGGTTTTTCGACCATGCCGAAACCATCACCCCGCAGAACATCGAGCGGGTGAGGGCGCTGGGTGGCGGCATTGCGATTCAGGATCGCATGGCGTTCCAGGGCGAGTACTTCGTCGAGCGTTACGGCGCGAAAGCGGCTGAAGCTACGCCACCGATCAAGCGCATGCTGGCTGAGGGCGTACCGGTCGGTGCCGGTACCGACGCCACACGGGTGTCGAGTTACAACCCATGGACTTCGCTGTACTGGATGGTCAGCGGTCGCACTGTCGGCGGCATGGAGTTGCACGCCGAAGGCCTGTCGCGCCTGACGGCGCTGGAACTGTTCACCCACGGCAGCGCCTGGTTCTCGTCGGAGCAGGGCAAAAAGGGCCAGATCAAGGTCGGGCAATTGGCCGACGTCGCGGCCCTCAGTGCGGACTTTTTCAGTGTCGATGAAGAGGCGATCAAGTGGATCGAATCGGTGTTGACCGTGGTCGGCGGCAAGGTGGTGTACGGCGCCGGTGACTTCGAGAAGCTCGGGCCGGCCAGCGTGCCGGTGCTGCCGGACTGGTCGCCGGTGGTGAAGGTACCGGGCCACTGGCGCCCGACGTCGCCGATGCAGGCCCAGGTTCACCATTGTAGCGGGCCGTGCGCGGTGCATTCCCACAGCCATGAACGGGCGCGACTGTCGAACGCGCCGGTCAGTGATTTCGCCGGTTTCTGGGGTGCCTTTGGCTGTTCGTGTTTTGCCTTCTGACGAATTCAAAAAAGCGCCGCCCCAACAGGGCGGCGCAGTATGCAATAACCATCCATCAAGGAGCTTCCAATGAGCAACGTTCCATACAAACGCCTGAACAAAGATGACGCCGTGGTATTGCTGGTCGACCACCAGACCGGTCTGATCTCGCTGGTGCAGGATTTCTCGCCCAACGAGTTCAAGAACAACGTGCTGGCGCTGGGCGACATCGCCAAGTTCTTCAAACTGCCGACCATCCTCACCACCAGTTTCGACAGCGGTCCGAACGGTCCGATCGTGCCGGAGCTCAAGGCGCAGTTCCCGGACGCGCCGTTCATTGCCCGCCCGGGCCAGATCAACGCCTGGGACAACGAAGACTTCGTCAAGGCGATCAAGGCCACCGGTCGCAAGCAACTGATCATCGCCGGTGTGGTGACCGACGTGTGCGTGGCGTTCCCGACCCTGTCGGCCATTGCTGAAGGCTTTGAAGTGTTTGTGGTGACCGACGCTTCCGGCACTTTCAACACCACTGTGCAACAAGCGGCCTGGGCGCGCATGTCGGCCGCCGGTGCACACCTGCTGAACTGGTTCGCCGTGGCCTGCGAGCTGCAAGGCGACTGGCGCAATGACATGGAAGGCCTGGCCAACCTGCTGTCGGAACGCTTGCCGAACTATCGCAACCTGATCAACAGCTACATGAAATTCACGGCCAAGTAAGACCTGTCCTGTGGGAGCGGGCTTGCTCGCGAAGGCGTCATGACAGTCAGCATTGATGTTGACTGAACCACCGCTTTCGCGAGCAAGCCCGCTCCCACAGGGTTTTGTGTGAACTGTTGATCAGCGGTTCTGCAACCAACTCAAAAAACCTCCTCTCTTGACCGCCACCGGTTTGGCCATCAACGCCATCCGGCTGTTCTGCTGGCGCACCGCTTGCAGCTTGTTCAACGCCCGGTCGACTTCCCGTCGTTGCGCCATGCAGTTGCGGGTCAGGGATTTGTCGAGACGGTAGATGATGCTTGAGGTCATGGCGGTGAACCGTGCCTGGGACGGCGTATCGGCGAGGATGCTTTGTTCGCCCATGACTTCACTCGGCCCCATGCGCCCGGCTTCGATCTGCGTGCTGCCGTCGGGGACGGTGGCGCTGACCACGCCGGTGGCGATAACGAACAGGCTGTCCGGTACCTCATCCAGATCCACCACCACCTCACCGGCCGCGTATTGCTGCGCCACCATGTTCTGGGCCAGGCGATCCCGTTCCTCGGCGCTCAGGGAACGGAAGATTTTCACTTCATCGAGCAAGGCCCGTGCGCGGGTCGACGGCTCGATCACGCCATCGGGTTGCCGGGAAATGCCTGCCGCTTCGAGGTGCCGATGAGCCAGGTCGAACAGTTGATTACGCACTTCACCCTTTTTGCCCAATTCGGCGATGAAGCCGCTGGCCACGTATTCGGACATGGTTTCGCCGGCCTCCTTGAGCACGGCTTTCGGCGCAGGATCGAGCAGCAGACTGCTACTGCCCTGAAGGGTACGGTCCAGGGCATCGAGTACCCGACGCGGGCGAATGTGATTGGGCACCTGAATGCTGATCGACACGCCGTGCATATTGGTCGGGCGGCTGAGGTTGACGATCTTTGCCTTGGCCGCTACCGAGTTCGGCACCACAGCGGTGCTGCCGGTGCTGGTCAGCAGATGCGTGGCGCGCCAGTCGATATCCAGCACTTTACCTTCAGCACCGTCGATGGAAACCCAGTCATCGACCTGGTACGGCTTGGTGGTGTTGAGCACGATGCCGGAGAACACGTCGCTCAAGGTGCTCTGCAATGCCAGACCCACCACGATGGCGACGACGCCGGAGGTCGCCAGCAAACCTTTTACCGGCAGTTCCAGCACGTAGCCGGCGGCGGCCACGACGGCAACCAGAAACACCAATGCGCCGATGACATCCTGCAACAACCGGCCGCTATGGCCGATGCGCCGCATCAGGGCCAGGCCGATCACTTCGGTAAGCACCCGCGCAGCATACAGCCACCACAGAATCCCCAGCGCCGTAGCCCCCAGTTGCACCACCTGATCATCGGCCAACAGCGGTGCCTGCAAGGGGCTGACGCCGGCGTTGATGATCACTGTGCTGAACAGCAGAAACAGCACCAGACGCACACCGACCCGGCTCACCCGATGCTTGAATGGCGCGAGGTGCCAGAGCAGGGCGTCGATGGCCAGCAGCAGGGTGCTCAGGGACAGCAAATGAGCATAGACAAAAGACATAAGGATGCTCCGGTAGAAATGAGGTCGCGCAGGTGGAGAGCGCTTTTCTGTGGGAGCGGGCTTGCTCGCGAAGACGGAGTATCAGTGACATTAGTGTTGCCTGACCCACCCCTTTCGCGAGCAAACCCGCTCCCACAGAAAAGCCCTTCACCACACAACCAGTGTGCGGTGAAGGGTAGGGACTCAGTTCAAATGCGTCTTGAGCTCCAGCGCAGCCTGACGCACCGCTGCTTTCACTTCCGGAATCTGGCTCAGCGGATTGAGCAGGCCGAAGTCGTGGATCATGCCGTTGTAGCGTACCGAGGTCACCGGCACGCCTGCCGCATCGAGGTGGCGGGCATAACCTTCGCCTTCGTCGCGCAGCACGTCGAACTCGGCGGTCTGCACCAATGCGGCCGGCAAGCCTTTGAGCTGTTCGGTGCTGGCGTTGAGCGGCGAGGCATGAATTTGCGCACGCTCGCCGGCGTCGGTGGTGTAGTTGTCCCAGAACCACTTCATCATGTTTTGCGTCAGGAAGTGGCCTTCGGCAAATTGCTGGTACGAAGCGTTATCAAACTGTGCGTTGGTCACTGGCCACATCAGCAGTTGAAAACGCAGGGCCGGGGTTTTTTGTTCCTTGGCCATCAAGGCCACGACCGCCGCCATGTTGCCGCCGACGCTGTTGCCGGCCACGGCCAGGCGCTTGCCGTCGACGCCGATCTCCTGGCCGTGTTCGGCCACCCAGCGAGTAGCGGCATATGCCTGGTTGATCGCGGTCGGGTAATGCGCTTCCGGCGAGGGCGTGTAGTCGACGTACACCGCGACCGCGCCGGAACCCACCACCAGGTCACGAATCAGGCGCTGGTGGGTCGGGAAATCGCCCAGCACCCAACCGCCACCGTGGAAGAACATGAACACCGGCAACTCACCTTTGACCTTGGCTGGACGCACCACTTTGAGGTGAATGGTCTGCCCGTCGACCTTGATCGCTTTGTCGCTGACGTCGACGCCGGACAGGTCAACCTTCACCGACGTCTGGGCGCCGGTCAGCACCGCACGGGCATCTTTCGGGCTCAGTTGTTCAAGCGGTTTGCCACCGCCGGCGGCGAGGGCCTCGAGAAAGGCCTGGGTGTTGTGTTCGACACCCGGGCTGCCTGCGGCAAAAGCGTTGCCGACGGCGAGGGCGAGGAGGGACGCGGTCAGGGTTTTCTGAACGAGGTTCATGGGTAAATCCTTTTTAACCGATTGAATTGAGTGTCTTGGGATGAGGTCGCTGCCGGCTCTGGGATTCAGGCTTCAGCAACACCGTGAGCACAGATTAATGGGGTGCCTGGAAGGGAAAAAGCGTCTATAAAGTGTTTGACTGTCAACCGGGAAGTGACAATGAACCCCTTCGAAGATATGCGTATTTTTTGCCAGGTCATGGACTCCGGCAGCTTCACCGCTGCCGCCGATCAATTGGGCCTGTCCAAGCAGTTTGTCAGTCGTCGTTTGATGCAACTTGAAGAACGCCTCGGCGTGCGTTTGCTCAATCGCTCGACCCGGCGCCTGGATGTCACGCCCCTGGGGCAGAGTTATTACGAGTCAGCCCTGCGCCTGCTCAGCGAAGTCGAACAAGTGGAGCAGGGCATCGCCGGCCAGACCACCGAGCCACGCGGGACCATTCGTGTGAGTGCGCCGCTGTCGTTCGCACTGGCGCATCTGGGGTGCCTGTTGCCGGTGTTTTTGCAGCGCTATCGCGAGGTGACGGTGGAGATGGATTTGAGCGATCGTCCCGTGGATTTGCTCGGTGAAGGTTACGACCTGGCTTTGCGCATTGGCACACTGGAAGACTCGACCCTGATCGCCCGCCGCATTGCCTCCATTGAACGGGTGTACTGCGCAAGCCCCGCGTACCTGGCCGAACGCGGCATACCGCGCAAGCCTGAAGATTTGCACGGTCACGACTGCCTGCCGTACGGTCATGGTCGCCAGGTGCAATGGCGTTTTGCGGGGCAGGGCAAGCCATTGAGCGTCAATGTCAGCGGGCGGATGCGGGTCAACAACGGTGAATTGCTCAAGGACGCGGCGATCGCCGGCCTGGGGATCACGTATTTGCCGACGTTCATTGTCGGTTCGGCGTTGAAGGATGGACGACTGGTGGCAGTGCTGGAGGATTTTTGCCCCGGACCGCTGACGTTATCGGCGGTGTATCCACAGCATCGTCAAAGTTCGCGGCCGGTGCAGGCGCTGGTCGGGTTCTTGCGCGAGGAGCTGGATCAGTCTGAGGGTGGGTTGTAAGGAGATTGTCCACACAATCTATTGTGGGAGCGGGCTTGCTCGCGAAGGCGGTGGGTCAGTCGACATCAGTGTTCGATGACCCACCGCCTTCGCGAGCAAGCCCGCTCCCACAGGGTTTTGTGTTGTATGGATTTCAGTGGGAATCAGGTCCTTTTGTCATCACCGGGTTGGGCATGGATGCCACGGTCATCGCCGGGTTCGCCATTGGCATGGACGCCGCGGTCATCGCCGGGTTCGCCATTGGCATGGACGCC
>NZ_AKJM01000132.1 GCF_000282335.1 Pseudomonas sp. GM48 | reverse complement strand
CAGCCTCGCGGGCTCGGCAGCTGCTACAAAGGGGGTCGCGGCTGAAATTGCTTAACTGGCGGGCATTACCCCCCCGGGTCTGCTTACTTGCGGCACAATTGAACCATCGTTCCTTTCCATCCATAGAGTGACTCCTGGTGCAGGCAACCCGTTTAACCCTGATTTGCCACGCTCGAACCGTCGCACAAAAATTGGCGCGTTTTCCTTTGGACGAACCTCTGGAGATGGATTGGCAAGCGCTCAGGCTCTCCCGTTGCAATCAGTTCAAGGGTGCTCCACGCCTTGTCTGCGGCCCGGAGTTGCGCACCCGGCAAACCGCTGAACTGTTCGGCAGCTCGCCGGAGATTGTCGACGCGTTGAGGGACTGCGACTTCGGGCGTTGGGGCGGTGTTCGCATCGGTGAACTTCAAAAGGCTGAAGCTGAGAACCTCCAGTATTGGTTGGTAGACCCGGCTTCGGCACCCCACGGTGGCGAGTCGGTGCTGCAACTGGAGGAGCGGATGAGCGTGTGGCTGACCTCGTTGCAATCGACACCGGGGCACATCGTTGCCATTACCCATCCCTTTGTCATCCGCGCCGCGCTGACGCACGTATTGCAGGGTGGGGCGTCCAGCCTGATCGACGTCGAACCCTTGGCGGCTGTCGAGCTGAGGTTCCATGGCCGCTGGCGGCTGCGCTTGCCGGGCACTGATCCCGAGGATCTGCTGTGATGAAAAAACTCCTGGTCATCGGTATTGGTGCCGGCAATCCCGACTACATCACGATGCAAGCGGTGAAGGCGCTGAATCAGGTCGATGTTTTTTTTCTCATGGACAAGGGCGAAAGCAAAAACAAACTCACCGATTTGCGGCGCGAAATCTGCGAACGCTACATCACCGATCACGATTACCGTTTTGTCGAAGCCCACAGCCCGGAGCGCGAGCGCGGTGAGGTGGACTACAAGACCAGCGTTGATGTCTTGAACCTGGCCAAACAGCAGACCTTCGAGCGGCTGATCAACGAGGAAATGGCTGACGGTCAGTGTGGCGGTTTTCTGGTGTGGGGCGACCCGGCGCTGTACGACAGCACCATTCGTATTCTTCAGGCGATCCAGGCCTCAGGTGCCTGTGCGTTCGAGTTCGAGGTGATCCCCGGCATTACCAGCGTCCAGGCGTTGGCAGCACAGCACAAGGTGCCGCTCAACCAGATTGGCCGCTCCGTAGAAATCACCACAGGCCGGCGCCTGGCGGCGGGGCAGGTGAGCGATGCCGACAGCCTGGTGGTGATGCTCGATGCCCAGGATGCTTACCATCAGGTGGTCGATCAGGAAACCGACATTTACTGGGGGGCCTATTTGGGGACGCCGGACGAAATCCTGATCAGCGGCAAACTCAAGGATGTGGCGGATGAAATTGAACGGGTGCGCAAGGCGGCGCGGCTGGCTAATGGCTGGATCATGGATACCTATTTATTGCGCAAGCCTTGAAAGTTGGCTAGCCCGGTCTGGCCCCTTCGCGAGCAAGCCCGCTCCCACAGGGTTGGTGTGAACAACACAAAACCTGTGGGAGCGGGCTTGCTCGCGAAGAGGGCCTTGAGAACACCTCAAAACACAGCACTGCCCCCACGCCCAAACCGCTCCCGATACACCGAAGGCGGTACGCCGACCACCGTTCGAAAGGCTACCCGGAAGCTTTCCACCGAGCGATAACCACAACGTTCGGCAATCTGCTCGGTGTTCTGGTCGCTGCTTTCCAGCAGCTCGCGGGCGCGGCCCAGACGCTCATGCTGCAACCAGGTTTTCGGTGATTGGCCGCTGGCTTCGGTGAAGCGACGCAGGAACGTGCGTTCGCTCATCGCGGCTTCGCTGGCCAGGTCGCGCACTTCCAGTGGCTCGTGCAAACGCTCACGTGCCCACTGCATGACGCGGGAAAGATCGCTGCGCGGTGTAGGACTGACCGGCGTCGGAATGAATTGCGCCTGGCCACCGCTGCGTTGTGGCGACATGACCAGGCGCCGGGCCACGCAATTGGCCACCTGCGTACCGAAATCCCGCGCCACCAGATGCAGGCAGGCATCGATGCCTGCCGCGCTGCCGGCGGAGGTGATCAATTGGCCGGAGTCGACATACAGCACGTCCGGGTCCACCAGAATGTCGGGAAACCGCTCAGCCAGTTCCGAGGTATAGCGCCAGTGCGTGGTCGCACCGTGCCCGTCGAGCAACCCGGTGGCAGCGAGGACGAAAACACCGGAGCAGATCGACAGCAACCGCGCACCCCGCGCATGGGCCTGGCGCAGGGCGGCGATCAGCTCCACGGGCACCGTGGCGCTACGGTCGCGCCAGCCGGGGATGATGATGGTGCGGGCATCGGCGAGCAATTCCATGCCGCCATCGGCCAGGACCTGGATGCCGCCCATGGCACGCATCGGCCCTTGATCGACTGCGACGATACGGTGCTCGTACCACGGAAAATCGAATTCAGGTCGTGGCAGGCCGAAGATCTCCACGGCAATGCCGAACTCGAATGTGCAGAGGCCGTCGTAGGCCAGAATCGCGACCATTCCTGGGGTAGGGTGCATTTGGCGGAAAATTCCCGGTGAGTGTCTTGTGCGCCACTGTAGCCGCAAGTATCTGGCGGATAAAGTCTTCCCACACCCACCGCCTCTTTGGAGTACAGCCCATGACCAGTCTGGTTCGCGAAATTCCTGCCGCCCCATCGGCCATCGCCCTAATGCATTTCAGCAACCGTCTGACGTTCGAGACCGATTGTTCCGACGTCCACGCCAGCCAGCAGGGGGGTGAAGTCGATTTCATTCTGGTGGATGTTCGTGGCCCGCTGGCGTTCGAGCGCGGGCATGTGCCGGGAGCGATCAACATTCCCAGGCGTTTGCTGACAGCCGAAGGTTTGGCGGGGTATCCGAAAGACAGCCTGTTCGTGGTCTATTGCGCCGGGCCTCACTGCAACGGCGCCAACAAGGCAGCAGTGAAGCTGGCGGCCCTGGGTTACCCGGTCAAGGAGATGATTGGCGGCGTGACCGGATGGCTGGATGAAGGGTTTGAGTTGAGTGCCGTGGTGCCGCGGCCTGTCAGTGAAGTAATCGGTTGCGAATGCTGATCTTCAAACCCCATTGATTCCTGTGGCGAGGGAGCTTGCTCCCGCTCGGCTGCGAAGCAGGCGCAGTTTTGGGGCCGCTTCGCGACCCAGCGGGAGCAAGCTCCCTCGCCACAAAGGATGGTTGCAAAACACCTCAGCGTGGCTTGGAGGCCGCCCACCACTCATCCAGTGTTGCCTGCAACCACGCAAATACGTCGGCGTAGGCCGCACCGTCCTGCGGACCCCGGGGCAACGGCGATTCATCGCCAAAATGCGCATTGAGCATGGCCACCGACTCGGCGTTCCACTCCGGATGAAACTGCAACCCCAGCCGCGCCGGCCCTGCCCGGTACATCTGCTGCACACAGTGTTCGTTGCTGGCCAACAGCTGTGCGGCAGGCGGCAGGTCGATGGCGTCCTCGTGCCACTCCAGCACCTTCAGCGTTTGCCCGTCGATAAAGGTCACGCTGGTCCATCCGGTTTCGGTCTGGTCCATCCGCCGTACATTCCCTCCGAGACTCAGCGCCAGCAACTGGGCCCCCAGGCATATGGCGAACACGGCCGCGTCATGATCGAGACTGCCTTTGAGCCATTGCCGCTCGGCTTCCAGCCAGGCCGGACCGGCATTGGATTCATAAGGCCCGCCCAACAGGATCACGGGATCGGCGCTGACGGGCGGCAATTGGCCCAGGTCGGCGCGAAACACGTTCAGCGTCAGCCCACGGGATTCGGCCCAGAAGGCGATGGCGCCCGGACCTTCGGCGGGGTGGTGCTGGATCAGGTTCAACGTGGGCATCACGCTACTCTCGATGGGACGCAAGGGCGCTCAATGTGCCGTAAAACATCCGGTATCGCCAGTCGGTTCATTCCGTCGGATGACGCCGGGAAACCTGTAGGTCTGGTCTGAAAGCGCGGCTTGTCTGACAGACATTGCTCCGTCATGGCGCGTGCACCTCAACCCCTGCATCCCGCCGCCACTTTTCTATAAATATTTGTCGCCTCAGCGTAATTTGCCCTCCTGTAGCCACTCTAGACTGCCGGCCACTTCGGTTCCCGCTCACGAAGCGATGACCGAACGCTGCCAATCGAAGCTGCCAATAAAAGCCTCCGCACACAGGAGTAATAAATGAAGAAGCTAGTGATGTTCGGTGCCCTGGCACTGTCGATGTTGTCCCTGACCGCCGTGGCCGAAGACGCCAAGCCGATCCGCATCGGTATCGAAGCTGGCTACCCGCCATTCTCGATGAAAACCCCTGACGGCAAACTCACCGGTTTCGACGTGGACATCGGCGACGCTCTGTGCGAGCAGATGAAAGTCAAGTGCACCTGGGTCGAGCAAGAGTTCGACGGCCTGATTCCTGCGCTGAAGGTCAAGAAAATCGACGCCATCCTGTCGTCCATGACCATCACCGATGACCGCAAGAAGAACGTCGATTTCACCATCAAGTACTACCACACCCCGGCACGCTTCGTGATGAAGGAAGGTTCCAGCATCAAGGATCCACTGACCGAACTCAAAGGCAAGAAAGTCGGTGTGCTGCGCGCCAGTACCCACGACCGCTTCGCCACGGAAGTGCTGGTGCCTGCCGGTATCGAGCTGGTGCGCTACGGCTCCCAGCAGGAAGCCAACCTCGACATGGTGTCGGGCCGCATCGATGCGCTGCTGGCCGACTCGGTCAACCTGGACGACGGTTTCCTGAAAACCGACGCCGGTAAAGGTTTTGCCTTCGTCGGTCCTGAGTACAACGATCCGAAATACTTCGGTGGCGGCGCAGGCATTGCCGTGCGCAAGGGTGATAAGGAACTGGCCGACAAGTTCAACACCGCGATTACCGAAATCCGCGCCAACGGCAAGTACAAGCAAGTGCAGGACAAGTACTTCAAGTTTGACGTTTACGGCGAGTAAGCGAGCCGTTTAAAAAAGTGGCAACCGTTGAAGCGGTTGCCATTTTTTTTATGCAATCATTTTCAGCACTGAGATACCTGTGGGAGCGGGCTTGCTCGCGAAGGCGTCGGTACATTCAACATCCATGTTGCCTGACACGACGCCTTCGCGAGCAAGCCCGCTCCCACAGGTGATCTCGCCGTACAGACATCAGGAGTCGCCCACATGCAACGCATCGACCATCCACTGCCCTGGAGCCACCTGGGCACCGAGCGCACCCTCAGCGTGTTTCGCTATGGTGCGGGCACGCGCAAGGTGTACATCCAGGCCAGCCTGCACGCCGACGAATTGCCGGGCATGCGCACGGCCTGGGAGTTGAAGAAGCGCCTGTCCGAACTTGAACAGCAGGGGCAATTGAAGGGTGTGATCGAACTGGTGCCGGTGGCCAATCCCATTGGCCTCGACCAGCACTTGCAAGGCAGCCACATGGGGCGTTTCGAACTCGGCAGCGGCAAGAACTTCAACCGCTCGTTCGTCGAGCTCAGTGCACCTGTGGGCGCGTTGATCGGTGATCGCCTTGGCAGCGATGCCCAGGCCAACATCGCGCTGATTCGCCAGACCATGGGCCAGGTGCTCGACGACTTGCCGGCAGCACCATCGCAGCTGGAAGCCATGCACCGCCTGTTGTTGCGCCATGCCTGCGACGCCGACATCACCCTCGATCTGCATTGCGATTTCGACGCGGCCATCCACATTTACGCCTTGCCGCAGCACTGGCCGCAATGGCAATCCCTGGCGGCGCGTTTGAAGGCCGGCGTGGCGTTGTTGTGTGAAGACTCCGGCGGCAGCTCGTTTGATGAATCCTGCTCTGCGCCATGGTTGCGTCTGGCCAGGGCGTTCCCGGCGGCGGCGATTCCACCGGCCAACCTGGCGACCACGCTGGAGTTGGGCAGCATGGGCGATACCCAGGTTGATCAGGCGCAAGCCAATTGCGAGGCAATCCTCGGGTTTCTCGCCGAGCAAGGTTTCATCTCCGGCACCTGGCCGGCGGCACCGGCCGAATGCTGTGAAGGTATGCCGTTCGAAGGCACCCAATACTTGTTCGCCCCGCATCACGGTGTGGTCAGTTTCCTGCGTGAGGCCGGGGAGTGGGTGGAGAAGGGCGATGCGCTGTTCGAAGTGGTCGACCCGTTGAACGACAAGGTCACTACCGTGCAGGCCGGCACCAGTGGCGTGCTGTTCGCCATCGATCGTGGGCGCTACACCCAGCCGGGCACCTGGCAAGCGAAAGTCGCCGGGCGCGAGCCGATTCGGGCGGGCAAGTTGATCAACGATTGACCGGAGATTTTTGTTGCCTGTTCGGGCCTCTTCGCGAGCAAGCCCGCTCCCACAGGAAGTGCATTCCAAATGTGGGAGCGGGCTTGCTCGCGAAGACGGCATCAGCCACGCCCGAGATGTTCCTGCCTACTGAGCAGTGTTAGGCTCTTGCGCGAATCCTGCATTCCGTGAAGGAAGACCCATGTTGAAGATTCTCGCTCTGCTCACGCTGTTGGCATCCACTGCCGTCCACGCCCAATCCCCGCTGCAAACCGACCTGCCGCTCAAGTACCTGGAGCAGGCCAGCGCCGATTCGAACCATCAACCCCTGGTGATTTTCCTCCACGGTTACGGCAGTAACGAGCAGGACCTGTTCGGCATCAAGGATGACTTGCCCGCGGCCTACACCTACCTGTCGGTACGAGCGCCGATAGTGATGCAGGAGGGCGGTTACCAGTGGTTCCGCAAGAAGGGCGAAGGGGCCTACAACGGCGAGACCGATGATCTGACGTCCAGCGGCCAGTTGCTGCTGGATTTCGTCGCACAGGCCACGAAGAAGTATCACACCGAGCCCGAGAAGGTATTCCTGGTGGGGTTCAGCCAGGGCGCGATCATGTCCTACGAAACAGGCCTGCGGCATCCCGAGGCGCTCGGTGGGATCGCTGCGTTGAGCGGGCGGATTCTGTCGGTGCTCAAGTCCGAGCTCCAACCAGATGAAAAACGTCAGTCGCTGGCGATTTTCATCGGTCATGGCGAGCAGGACAAACGCCTTCCCTACAGCGATGGTACCGAAGCCAACAGCCTGTTGCAGAGCGTGTCACTCGAACCCGAGTTCCACGGTTACCCCGGTGTCGGTCACAACATCAGCGCCGACGAGATAGAGGATTTGAGTGCCTGGCTGCAGCGTCTCAACCCCTGAGTCTTATTTTCCGCTGACGATCTGTTTGATCAGGGTTTCGTGGGCCGCCATGTCGCCGGGACGGGAGATCACCTGAATCACCGCCATGCGGGTGCCGGATGCCGCCATCAGCGTGGTGGTGAGGGTCATGCCACCGCCCTGAGTGGCGGTGCCATCGACTTGGCGCAGGCCCAGACCGGTTTTATGGGTCAGGCTTTTCTCGCTCAGTTTGTTGTAGTCGGGCAGGGATTTGTGTTGCGCCGCATCGAAGTCAGCCACGGTGCCATCGAGGAACCCGCCGTCGTTGTCCTTGACGCTGATACCATTGGGCAGGGTGTTTTCCGCGGCGATCACCACGGTCCTGGTGGTCGCATTGCTGTACAGGGTGCCGCTGGCACCGTCCGGGCTGGCGGGCAGCGGGTTGGCGCTGAAACCCTTGGGCAGGTTGAAGGTGAACTTGCCACCGAGCATCGAGACCTTCTGTGCTGGCGCATCGCTGGAAGTGGCCTTGGCGGCCTGCGCATTCAAAGCCCCAAGGCCGGTAGCGGCTGCCAGCAGCAGGACAAGGGCTTTTTTACTCAACAATGACATCGAAATCTCCAGGGACGGGCGCGCGGTGGGGCGCGATCATCCCATGGAGGTTGTGGTGCATTCCAGCGTGCTCTAACGAGCGGTCACTCAGGCAAAGCAGCGATCTGCGATGAGGTGGCTTACCTGTGGCGAGGGAGCTTGCTCCCGCTGGGCCGCGAAGCGGCCCCCTGCATTCTTTCAGACGTACCTCATCGAATGGGTTGGCGACTGCTGCGCAGCCGAGCGGGAGCAAGCTCCCTCGCCACATTGATCACTCATTTCATCACCCTCGAAGGCTAGAACCGGCGGATTACGCCTGGTTTTGCGGGAACAGGTTGCGACGGGTTTCTTCGTCGAATTCGGCCTTGAGCACCAGTTTCTCTTTCAGGCCGTGGGCACGCCGGGCGGCCGGGCGGGCGCTGATTTCATCGTACAGGCGCTTGACGTTCGGGTAGGCCGCCAGACCGCTCTCGCCGAGGATGTAGGGCGCGTAGTTGGCCCAGCCCCACAGAGCCATGTCGGCGATGCTGTAGGTGTCGCCTGCCAGGTACTGATGCTTGGCCAGGCGCTCGTCGAGGATGCGATAGTGGCGTTCGACTTCCTTGAAATAGCGGTTTTTCGCGTAAGGCAGATCTTCCGGTGCGTGGTGCAGAAAGTGCACCGCCTGACCGGAGAACGGCGATAGGCCGGTGCCGATGAACATCAGCCACGACAGCATTTCGGCCTGGCCGGCAGCGGACGTCGGCAGGAAACGCTGATGTTTCTGTGCCAGGTGCAGCAGGATCGCCTGTGAGTCGAACACGGTGGCATCGCCATCCACCAGCGCGGGTACCTTGGCGTTCGGGTTGATTGCCAGAAAGGCTGGCTGGTGTTGCTCGCCCTTGAAGGTGTCGACGCCGATCAATTCGTAAGGCGTTTGCAGCTCTTCGAGCAGCAGGGCAACTTTCATCGGGTTCGGCGAAGGGTGGAAAAACAATTTCATGGTGTAGGCCTCAGTCGGGTAGGGGGTGGAACTGAGGCTGATGTTGAAGCAAACCCGTTCGATTGACGTGCGAGGTTGTTGTTCTATTCGTGCGAAATTATCGAACGTGTTTCGGTGTTTTGACGGTGTCTTCGGCGCCTGTCGTCGGGCCAACCGGCCGCGCCAGCAGGCGTTTGGTCACCCCCAGCATGGCCACCGACACCGCGATGCCCAGCACAAAGGCGTTCATTCCCATCGTCGGCAGTGCCAGCGCCAACACCAGACAGAATGCGGCGAACGAGTACATGCCGGTGGCGGTGGCGCGCAGCAACGCAGCCGTAAAGGCCGGGCCACGGGTTTGCTGGGAGAACACCGCCATCACGCTGCCCAATACCGGAAATACCGCCAGCAGGCCGCTCCAGCGGTCGCCGACAGTGCTGGCCAGCAGTGTCACGACCAATGTGAGCAATGCACCGGCCACCATGCGCAACAAGAGTTTGTCGGATTTCGGCGCCGGGCCACTGAGCACCGGTTGCACGGCGGGGAACAGGTACGGTGCGGCGAGCAGCGCGGTCGCGGCGGCGCACACCGAAAACACCAGGGATGCCGGGATCAGCGACAGGACAACCGCCACCACCGCCCAGACCGACAGCGAGATCATCAACGCCACTGGCCATCCGGCCCGTTGTGCGACCTGGGCGTAGGTCACGCAAAACGCAATCATCGCGAACATGGCCGACAGTGCCGCGGTGGCCGATTGCGCAGCGAACGCCTGGCCTTGTTCAAGTGCGAGGAACAACAGGATCGGTCCGACCACCACCGGCAATCCCGACAACCAACCGGCCACGCTCGGCCCCCAGCGTTTGCCAGCCAGGGAAATCAGCAGCAGGAAGCCTGGAATCACCAGCAATTTGAGGATTAACACGCGCATGTCTCCGATCTGTGTGAGGTAGCAACGGTAACATTGCGTCGGGTAGATTGCTTTATCTGTATGCGGATTTTGTATACAAAAATACGGCCCGTAGGAAAATGTCCGAAAGGGCCTCTTGTGCATACGTTTTTCTGGGCATCCCGTGATGAGGCCAACCCGCATGAACCGCCAACGATTACCGCTGCGCCATGGTCTGTGGCTGCTTGTTTTGCTGAGCTGCCAGGCCCTGGCCAATTGGCAGGATTCGCTGCCCGGTGCGCAAGTCATCGGCAGTGGGGAGTTTCGCAAGTACGGCTTCGATGTCTACAGCGCGCGGCTCTGGAGTATGTCGCGGCCCTTGGCGGGCGATCAGCCGTTCGCCCTGGAGCTGATCTACCAGCGCAGCATTTCCTGTGAAGATCTGGTGAACGCCAGCGTCAGGGAGATCAAGCGACTCTCTGGCACCTCGGTCAGTGCCGAGCAACTGGCGTCCTGGCAGACGCAGATGCAACAGTCGTTCGTCGATGTGCAGGCCGGCACGCGGTTGACCGGGGTGTATCTGCCGGGGCAGGGCGCGCGGTTTTTTCTTGGCCAGCAGTTATTGCGTGAAGTGAAGGACCTGCAATTCGCCCAGGCATTTTTTGCTATCTGGCTCGATCCGCGTACCAGCAACCCCGAATTGCGCCAGCAGTTGCTGGGCATGGCTCCGTAGACTTTGCTTTGTGGTGATCAGTGGGGCGGACAGTGGGTTGACTCTGCAGTTTTTGGGGTGAGTCGTCGGGCCCCTTCGCGAGCAAGCCCGCTCCCACAGTGGACCGCGCTCGTCTGGACAACTCGGTCAAATGTGGGAGCGGGCTTGCTCGCGAAGAACGATAACGCGGTCTAACTGAAAAAAACGCAGGCAAAAAAGAACCCGGTACGACTTGCATCGCACCGGGTGTTTGTCCAGACGGCGACGGATCTTCGTGGGTCCCCGCGCCGACTGTTGAACGCTTTAAGCCCGTTCGAGCGCCAGTGCCACGCCCTGACCGCCACCGATGCACAGGGTGGCGAGGCCTTTTTTGGCATCACGCTTGAGCATTTCATGCAGCAGGGTTACCAGCACGCGGCAACCCGAGGCACCGATCGGGTGGCCCAGGGCGATGGCGCCGCCGTTGACGTTGACCTTGTTCAAGTCCCATTCCAGGTCCTTGGCCACCGCCAGCGATTGCGCGGCAAAGGCTTCGTTGGCTTCGATCAGGTCCAGTTGATCGATGTTCCAGCCAGCCTTGTCCAGGCAACGACGGGTGGCCGACACCGGGCCGATGCCCATGATCGCCGGGTCAACGCCTGCGTTGGCGTACGCCGCGATTTTCGCCAGTACCGGCAGGCCCAGGGCCTTGGCTTTTTCGGCGCTCATCAGGATCACGGCGGCGGCACCGTCGTTCAGCGACGACGCGTTGCCGGCGGTCACCGAACCGTCCTTCTTGAAGGCCGCTTTGAGTTTGCCCAGGGATTCGGCGGTGGTGCCGGCCCGTGGCTGCTCGTCGGTGGCGAAGGACAGCGGATCGCCCTTGCGCTGCGGGATCAGGATCGGGGTGATTTCATCGACGAAGCGCCCGGCTTCGATGGCGGCCACGGCTTTCTGCTGCGAGGCCGCAGCGAAGGCATCCTGCTGCTCGCGAGTCAGGTTGTACTTCTCGGCCAGGTTCTCGGCGGTGATGCCCATGTGGTAGTCGTTAAACGCATCCCACAGGCCATCGCTGATCATGGTGTCGACGATCTGCGCGTGGCCCATGCGCAGGCCGGTGCGCGCGCCGGGCATTACGTAGTTGGCCAGGCTCATGTTTTCCTGGCCGCCGGCGATGATCACCTCGGCATCGCCGCAGCGGATCGCCTGGGCGCCCAGGTGCAGGGCCTTGAGACCGGAACCGCAGACCTTGTTCAGGGTCATGGCCGGTACAGCGAAGGGCAGGCCGGCCTTGATCGCGGCCTGGCGCGCAGGGTTTTGCCCGGCGCCGGCGGTCAACACCTGGCCCATGATCACTTCATCGACTTCGGCCGGGTTCAGGCCGGTTTGCGCCAGCAACTGGCGGATCACCGCAGCGCCCAGGTCAACCGCGGACACATTGGCCAGCGAACCCTGGAAACTGCCGATCGCGGTGCGCGTGGCGGCAACAATGACGACTTCTTGCATGGAATGATTCCTCACTGGGCAGCGAACTGCATTTCCGGCACGTGGTCCGGCACGATCAGTTTACCAGCGGTTTTGGCGACGATTTCCTCAACACTGACGCCAGGTGCGCGTTCCTTGAGGACAAATGCGCCATTTTCGATTTCCAGGTAGGCGAGGTCGGTCAGCACGCGCTTGATGCACCCGGCGCCGGTCAGCGGCAGGCTGCATTGGGACAAGAGCTTGGACTCACCGTCCTTGGACGCGTGGGTCATGATGACGATGATGTTGTCTGCACCGGCGACCAGGTCCATCGCGCCGCCCATGCCCTTGACCAGCTTGCCGGGGATCATCCACGAGGCGATGTTGCCTTGCACGTCTACTTCAAACGCACCCAGCACGGTCAGGTCGACATGACCACCGCGGATCATCGCGAAGGACTCGGCCGAGGAAAAAATCGAAGCACCGATACGTGCGGTCACGGTTTGTTTGCCGGCGTTGATCATGTCGGCATCGATGGTTTCTTCAGTAGGAAACGGACCCATGCCGAGCAGGCCGTTTTCCGACTGCAGCATGACTTCCATGCCTTCGGGGATGTAGTTGGCGACCAGGGTCGGAATGCCGATGCCCAGGTTCACGTAGAAGCCGTCCTGCATTTCGCGGGCGACGCGTTGAGCCATTTGTTCGCGGGAAAGTGCCATTTTTGTTATTCCTTCATTCGGTCCGGGGGCAGGGGATCACTTACGCACGGTGCGCTGTTCGATGCGCTTCTCGAACGTGCCGCAGATGATCCGGTCGACGTAGATGCCAGGGGTATGGATCTGTGCCGGGTCCAGCTCGCCGGGTTCGACGATTTCCTCGACTTCGACCACGGTGATCTTGCCGGCAGTGGCGGCCAGCGGGTTGAAGTTCTGGGCGGTGTGGCGATAGATCACGTTACCGAAATGGTCAGCTTTCCAGCCTTTGACGATGGCGAAGTCGCCGGTGATGGACTCTTCCATCAGGTACTTGCGGCCATGGAATTCGCGCACTTCCTTGCTTTCGGCAACTGGAGTGCCAACGCCGGTGGCGGTGAAGAAGGCTGGAATGCCAGCGCCGCCAGCGCGCATTTTCTCGGCGAGAGTGCCTTGCGGGGTCAGGATGACTTCGATTTCGCCTTTGAGCAGTTGCTCTTCGAACAGCTTGTTTTCGCCGACGTAGGACGCCACCACTTTGCTGATCTGGCGGTCGGTCAGCAGTACGCCAAGGCCAAAACCGTCAACGCCGCAGTTGTTGGAAACCACGGTGAGGTTGCGAGTGCCTTTGCGCTTGATCTCGGCGATCAGGTTTTCCGGGATCCCGCACAGGCCGAAGCCGCCGGCGATCACGGTCATGCCGTCTTCAAGACCTGCCAGAGCTTCCTCGTAGGAACTCACGCGCTTGTCGAAACCTGCCATATGCACCTCTTTTATTCTTTGTGGGCGGCTGGCTAGCCGAATGGAGTTGAGTGTCGCGCTGGTTAATTCATTTGTTAAGTTGATTTTTAATGTTGATTAATAGATAAAACTCAACAAACCGCTGCTTTCTTGCAGCTCCAAGTTTGTAGCTTACAACTGGAAGCGAAGCGACCATGACCATAAAGCAGATCCGTGCCTTTCTGGCCGTTGCCCAGAGCCTGAGCTTTGCCGTGGCCTGCGAGCGCCTGCACCTGTCGCAATCGGCCCTGAGCCTGACCATCAAGGCGCTGGAGGAGGGCCTGGGCGGGCGCTTGTTCACCCGCAATACGCGCAACGTGGCGCTCACCGCCGAAGGCGAAACCCTGGTACCGCTGGCGCGCCGGTTGATCGCCGACTGGGACAATGCCGAAGATGAACTGCGTCAGCGCTTCGCCCTGCAGCGCGGTCGCGTGACCCTGGCGGCGATGCCCTCGTTCGCCGGCAACCTGCTGCCGCCGATCCTCAAGACATTCCGCGCCCGCTATCCGAACGTCAACGTGACGGTTAACGACGTGATCAACGAGCAAGTGCTGGAAATGGTCCGTGACCGCCAGGTTGAATTGGGGGTGGCGTTCGAGCCGACCCAGAGTTCGCCGCTGCAATTCACGCCGCTGTACATCGACCGTTTCGTCGCGGTGGTGCCCTTGGATTCGGCGCTGGCCGGGCGGGATGACATCGACTGGCAGACGCTGCTCAAGGAGCCGTTCATTACCTTGCAGCGACCTTCCACCGTGCGGGTGATGCTGGAAGAGCATTTGCAGGCCCGCGGCATGAAGCTGTCGGTGGAGTTTGAAAGCCATCAACTGGCGACGGTCGGGCGCATGGTCGCCAGTGGCCTGGGTGTGAGCGCGGTGCCGGCCTTGTGCGCGGGGCAGATGCGTGAACTGGGAGCGCGTTGCATTACCTTGCGCGATCCGGTGGTGGAGCGGGCGCTCGGGGTGTTGACCTTGCCTGGGGGCGAACTGTCGGCGGCGGCGCAGGCCTTGTTTGATGTGTTGAAGGAGGAAAACCTTGGGCAGCGTTTCTCCATGAATTGATCACAATACCTGTGGGAGCGGGCTTGCTCGCGAAAGCGGTGGGTCAGGCAAAAAAGATGTTGGATGTGCCGCCCTCTTCGCGAGCAAGCCCGCTCCCACAGAGTTTTGTGTTGATCAGGAAGTGAGGCGTTCTGCCAATAAGGGCAATAACTGCTCGCACGCCCCCTCAATCTTCAGATCCAGAATGTCATCCGCCCGGGTCTTGCCCAGGTTGATCGCGATCAACGGCTTGCCCTGATCCACCACCGCCCGGCACAAGCGAAACGCCGAATAGGCCATCAGCGAAGACCCGATCACCAACAACCCGGCAGCCTGGTCAACGGCCGCCATCGCCTTGGCCGCTGTGGCCTGCGCGACGTTTTCACCAAAAAACACCACATCCGGCTTCATCCGTTCCCCGGCGCAATGCGGGCAGTGCGGGACCTGGAAGCGTGCTTCGAAGGCCGGGTCGAGCAAGGTGTCGCCGTCCGGCGCCTGTACCGCGTCCACGCCGGCCAGGTACGGGTTCCGGGCTTCCATCAAGCGCTGGATCGAATCGCGCTCGCAGAGCCGGCCGCAATCGAGGCACAACACCCGGTGCAAACTGCCGTGGAGTTCGATCACGTCATAGCTGCCGGCCTGGTCGTGCAGGGTGTCGACGTTCTGGGTGATCAACCCGCTGATCTGTTGCGTGCCCTGCAGACTGGCCAGGGTGTCGTGGGCCACATTCGGCTGCGCCAGGCGCACCCGTGGCCAGCCGAGCATCGCCCGCGCCCAATAGCGTCGCCGGGACTCCGGGGCCGAGAGAAACTCCTGATACATCATTGGCTGCCGGCCCCGCCGCACGCCCTGGTTGTCGCGATAATCGGGGATACCCGAAGGTGTACTGATGCCGGCACCGGTCAGCACTGCAAACGGCTGGTCCGCCATGTGTTGATGGAGGCGGTCGAGTTGGTCACGGATCATGCTGTCGAGCATGCTGGGAAACCTGTAGGAGCGAGCTTGCTCGCGATGGTCGTCAACGATAACACTGTAAGCCTGACACCCCGCGGCGTGACCGCGCTTCTCGCGAGCAGGCTCGCTCCTACAGAGAGGGCGGCGGTGTTTATTTGCGCGCCTCCAGAATCAGGTTGAACGGCGTTTCCGTCGCCCGGCGAAAGCGTGTGAAACCCGCGTCGGTGAACACTTTGCGCAACCGCGCTTCACCGGCCTGGGCACCCAGCCCGAGGCCGACTTCCTGGGACAGCGAGTTGGGCGTGCAGATAAAGGTCGACGCCGCGTAGAACAGGCGTCCTACCGGGTTGACGTTGTCGTCGAGCAAGTCGTTGGCGTAGGGCTCGACCAGCAGCACGGTGCCGTCGTCTTTCAACGATTCATAAGCATGTTTGGCCGCGCCCACCGGGTCACCCATGTCGTGCAGGCAGTCGAAGTAGCAGATCAGGTCGTAGTCGCTGCCGGGGTAGCTTTTTGCCGTGCCCTGGAAGAACCTGGCCCGGCCGGACACACCGCCTTCTTCGGCCCGTTGTGTGGCGACGGTAACGGAAGGCGCGTGATAGTCGAAGCCGACGAAGCGCGAATCCGGAAACGCCTGGGCCATGATCACTGTCGAGGCGCCATGCCCGCAGCCGATGTCCGCCACTTTGGCCCCGTCTTCCAGTTTGGCCACCACGCCGTCGAGGGCCGGCAACCATTCGCTGACCAAGTGGGCTTTGTAGCCTGGGCGAAAGAAACGTTCGGTACCACTGAACATGCACGGATGGTGCTCGCCCCAGGGCAGGGCGCCGTTGCCGCGCATGGCGTTGACCAGCTTGTCCTTGTCGTGGAAAAACGACGCGACCACACCGATACCCCCGGCGATATAGACCGGTGAGTCTTCGATGGCCAAGGCCAGGGCTTGCTCTTCGGGCAGGCGGAACTGGCCGTCGCGGTGTTCCATGTAGCCGGAGGCAGCGTGGGCGCTGAGCCATTCGCGCAGCAGGCGGGTGTTGCAGCCGGTTTTCTCGGCAAGGGTTTCGGGGGTGATGGGCTGGCTGTCGGCCATCGCCCGGTATAGGCCGAGCTCTTCGCCGAGGATGACGTTGGCGACCATCGCTGCGCCGCCCATGTCATTCACCAGTTTGCCCATGAAATCGTTAAGTCTGGCCTCGTCCATCACGTGTGCTCCTTCAGCAGGATCACGGTCCAGAGGCATTGTTTTGGGAGTTGTTCGCCGCTGGGCGGTGGTCGTGGGAATGTGCAGGGCACCAAGCGGGTCCTGCGTGCATTTAGTTTAGTTCGCAGGCCATATAGCGCCGCGTTGAGCGACGAAAGCTACATCTTCCTGACCGACACGGGACCTTGTGGGAGCGGGCTTGCTCGCGAAGAGGCCGGCACATTCAAAAGAGAGGTTGACTGACCCGCCGCTTTCGCGAGCAAGCCCGCTCCCACAGGTAACGGCAGTGCCCGCAAGGATCGTGTGTATCCCACTGTATCCAGACCCCTTTTTGACACAGTGACCTCATATTCCGGCCCCAGCCGAACACAGTCCCGATACACCCCTTCGATTAACTGTGTCTCATGGCGGGCACCGGCTCGCGTCCTTGAACATCTTGTGAGATCGACACCATGCAGACCTCCATTCCCCCCGAAGCCAAGGCCAGCGTCGGCCTTGGCCTGCGCCGCGGTTTAATGAAAGACCTCCAGGTCGCGCCGGCAGGCGATTTCGACTTTCTGGAAGTCGCGCCGGAAAACTGGATCGGTATCGGCGGTGCCCACGGCGCAGCATTGCGGGCCCTGGCTGAACGCTATCCGTTGTCCTGTCACGGTTTGTCCCTGTCCCTGGGCGGGCCGTCGCCGCTGGACGTCGATTTTCTGCAAGAGGTTCGCAGTTTCCTCGATCACTACAACGTGCCGCTGTACAGCGAGCACCTGAGTTACTGCAGTGATGACGGTCACCTGTACGACCTGTTGCCGTTGCCCTTCACCGAAGAAGCGGTGCACCACGTCGCCGCGCGGATCCGTCAGGCCCAGGACATCCTCGGCCGGCGGCTGGCGGTGGAAAACGTTTCCTATTACGCCGCGCCCCAACAAGACATGGACGAGGTGACATTCACCAATGCCGTGCTGCGTGAGGCCGATTGCGACCTGTTGCTGGACGTCAACAACGTGTATGTCAATTCGATCAACCACGGCTTCGATCCGCAGGCGTTTCTCGCTGGCATCGATTCGGGGCGGGTGGTAGCCATGCACATCGCCGGGCATTTCGACGAGTCCGATACCTTGAAAATCGACACCCATGGCGCCTCGGTCAAACCGGCGGTGTGGTCGTTGCTGGCCCAGGCTTATGCCCGGTTCGGTGCACAACCGACCTTGCTGGAGCGGGATTTCAACTTTCCGGCATTCGCTGAATTGGTGGCGGAATTGCAGACCATTCGCCGCCTGCAGCAGGAGGGCGTGAACCGTGGCTAAGTCGACTCTTTTGCATCAACAAACCACCATGGGCCGGTACCTGCGTGACCCTGAACACCATGCGCCGCCCACCGAAATGGACTCGGTGCGGGCACAGGTTTACCGCGACCTGGTGTTTGCCAATCTGTGTTCACTGCTCAGTGGCACCTTTCCGGTGTTGGTGAGGATTCTGGGCGATGAACGCTGGCGTTCACTGGTGCGGATCTTTCTGCGGGACTACCGCGCCCGTACACCGAAATTTGGTGAGATTGCTCAGGAGTTTGTCGAGTTTCTCGCGACTGGACCTCAGGCATTGACTGATGGGCCGTGGCCGCCGTTCATGGTGGAGCTGGCGCATTACGAGTGGGTGGAGATGGCGCTGCAACAGTCCGAGGCCGAGCCTTTGGTCACGGGCGATGCCGGGTCGTTGCTGGATCGGCCGCTGCAAGTGTCGCCACTGGCCTGGCCGTTGGCTTATGCCTGGCCGGTGCAACGGGTGGGACCGGATTATCAGCCTGACGTTTTACCGGCTCAGCCTACGTTGTTGCTGGTGCGTCGTGCCGAGGACTGGAGTGTGAAGTTTTCCGAGTTGAGTCCGTTGGCGTGGCGGTTGTTGCAGCGGATTGGCGAGTTCCCGGAGTTGACCGGGCTTGCGCAGTTGCAGGGGTTGGCGGTGGAGGCGGGGCAGGTTGGTTCTTCGGTGTTTTTCGAGGGTGGTTTGGGGTTGTTGCGGCAGATGCATGAGGAAGGGGTTGTTGGGGGTGTTTGACCTTGGCGGCCTATGGGCCGACCAGGTTCTATGTTGATTGAGTACATATCCGTTTCTGCGGTAACGGCGGCTGGCGGTTTCGCCCTTACGGCGAGTCCCTTTGGCAAACGCCCCAAAGGAACCAAAGGTCTCGCCCCT
>NZ_AKJM01000131.1 GCF_000282335.1 Pseudomonas sp. GM48 | reverse complement strand
TGCCGAGCCTGCGAGGCTGCGTTCGGCGGCGAAGCCGTCGTAAATACAGGCAGCCGGTTCCTTCTGACACACCGCAAACTCAGGTTTCACGACGGCTTCGCCGCCGATCGCCGCCTCGCGCTGCTCGACAGCTGCTACAGGCAGCCATTTATGTCGTTAAGAGACATCCTTCAAGCGCTTGCGCAGCTTCCTACACCATCCCCCGACTAAATGCTAGAATCCCCGCCCATCATGCGGTCATTCTTCTGTTATGGCCGAATATTCCTTCAAACAGTGCATCCCATGCTGAAGAAGCTGTTCCAGTCATTCCGTTCTCCCAAGCGTCCTACGCAACACATTCGCAGCACGCCTGAAGTGCTCAACAGCGGCCAACATTCGCTGCAAAAGGCGCAATTCAGCCGTTACGCGGTGAATATCGTTGAACGCCTGCAGAGCGCCGGTTATCAGGCTTACCTGGTTGGCGGTTGCGTGCGCGACATGCTGCTGGGCATCACACCGAAAGATTTCGACGTTGCCACCAGCGCCACACCCGAGCAGGTGCGGGCCGAATTCCGTAACGCGCGAATCATCGGGCGCCGATTCAAACTGGTGCACATCCACTTCGGCCGCGAAATCATCGAAGTCGCGACCTTCCGCGCCAATCACCCGCAAAACGAAGATGAGGAAGACAGCAACCAGTCTTCCCGCAACGAAAGCGGGCGCATCTTGCGCGATAACGTCTATGGCACCCTGGAGGAAGACGCGCAACGTCGCGACTTCACCATCAATGCCTTGTATTACGATCCGGTCAGCGAACGCATCCTCGACTACGCCAACGGCGTACACGACATCCGCAATCACCTGATCCGCCTGATCGGCGATCCGAAGCAACGCTACCAGGAAGACCCGGTACGCATGCTGCGGGCCGTGCGTTTCGCTGCCAAGCTGAACTTCGGTATCGAAAAACACAGTGCCCTGCCGATCCGCGACCTGGCGCCAATGCTGCGCGAGATCCCGTCGGCTCGCCTGTTCGAAGAAGTGCTCAAGCTGTTCCTCTCCGGCCATGCCGCGGATACGTTTGAAATGCTGGTCGACTTGCAGTTGTTCGATCCACTGTTCCCGGCCAGCGCCGAAGCACTGGAATACAACCCGACGTACACCCACACCCTGATCAGCGAAGCCCTGATCAATACCGACCTGCGGATCAAGCAGAACAAACCGGTCACCCCGGCGTTCCTGTTTGCAGCCCTGCTCTGGCCCGCCCTGCCGGCCCGCGTCTTGCGCCTGCAGGAGCGTGGCATGCCGCCGATTCCGGCGATGCAGGAAGCGGCGCACGAACTGATCGCCGAACAGTGCCAGCGGATTGCGATTCCGAAACGCTTCACCATGCCGATCCGCGAGATCTGGGACATGCAGGAGCGCCTGCCGCGCCGCAGCGGCAAGCGTGCCGATCTGTTGCTGGACAATCCGCGTTTCCGCGCCGGCTACGACTTCCTGCTGCTGCGCGAAAGCGCTGGCGAGCAGACCGATGGCCTGGGCGAATGGTGGACGGACTATCAGGACGCCAACGACAGTGAGCGCCGTGACATGATTCGCGACCTCAGCGGCAAGGACGAAGGCACCGGCGCGCCGCGCAAGCGTCGCCGCAGCGGTGGTTCCAAGCGCAAACGCGCCGCCGGCGCTTCGAGCACCACGGGCGAGTAATCCATGGAACGCATCTACATCGGCATGGGCAGCAATCTGGCTGACCCCGCCGAACAATTGCGCAGTGCCGTCGAGGCGCTGGCGCAGTTGCCGCAATCGGAGCTGGTCGGGGTGTCCGCGTTTTATCAAAGTGACTCGCTGCTACCTGGCCAACCGCGCTACACCAATGCGGTGGCCGCTCTCGACAGCACGCTGGCAGCGCTGGACTTGCTCGATGCCTTGCAGGCCATCGAAAACGGCCAGGGTCGCGAGCGCCTTGAGCGCTGGGGACCGCGCACGCTGGATCTCGACATCTTGCTATTCGGTGACCGCCTGATCGACGAACCGCGCCTCAAGGTTCCCCATTACCACATGCAGGAACGGGCCTTCGTGTTGTATCCGCTGGCGGAACTGGCGCCTGCGGACCTGCGACTGGCCGATGGCCGGACCTTGGCCGAACTGCTCAAGGCATGCCCGTTCGTCGGCCTGGAACGCCTGCCCCAAAATTGACCGAAATCCCCTGTGGGAGCGGGCTTGCTCGCGAAGGCGGTGTGTCATCCAGAATCAATGTTGGCTGAAACACCGCCTTCGCGAGCAAGCCCGCTCCCACATTGGGTTTGTGTCGAGCACAAGATCTGCTGCTGAATCGCATCAGTTACCCCGGTAACACCCCACCCGTAACAATGCGGTAACACACGCAATTGACTTCCCTCGTTCTCCTCACGACTATAGGCGTCCCGCTGCCGCCAACACGGCGTTTAAGGGCGCAATCCAGGCCTTAAAAGCACGACAAAAGAACGTGCGCCTGTATTTAACGAAGAATCACGCGCGTTACTCGCAGTAGTTTCCACAGCGCCTGAATGAGGAACTTTTCATGCCAGCCATCACCCTGACCACCCTGCAAGGTCTGAAGCAAAAAGGTGAAAAGATCACCATGCTGACCTGCTACGACGCGACCTTCGCCCACGCCTGCAATCAGGCCGGTGTCGAAGTGCTGCTGGTGGGCGACTCCCTCGGCATGGTTTTGCAGGGCCACGACAGCACCTTGCCTGTCACCACTGCAGAAATGGCTTATCACGTGGCCGCCGTCAAACGCGGTAACAGCGATGCCCTGATCCTCGCCGACCTGCCTTTCATGGCCTACGCCACCACCGAGCAAGCCATGACCAACAGCGCCCTGTTGATGCAGGCCGGCGCGCACATGGTCAAGGTTGAAGGGGCGTTGTGGCTGGCCGATTCGATCCGCCTGCTGGCCGAGCGTGGCATCCCTGTATGCGCGCACATGGGCCTGACGCCGCAATCGGTGAACATCCTTGGTGGCTACAAGGTCCAGGGTCGCAATGAAAACCAGGCGCGGCAGATGCGTGCCGACGCGATTTCCCTGGAGCAGGCTGGCGCGGCAATGCTGCTGCTCGAATGCGTCCCCAGTGAACTGGCAGAAGAAATCACCCAGGCGGTGAAGATTCCGGTGATTGGCATTGGCGCCGGCAATCGCACCGATGGCCAGGTGCTGGTTCTGCACGACATGCTGGGGCTGTCCATTACTGGCCGCACGCCAAAATTCGTGAAAAACTTCATGGCTGGCCAGACCAGCATTGAAGCTGCATTGAATGCCTACGTGACTGAAGTCAAGGCGGCGACTTTCCCTGGGATCGAACACGGATTCTCTGCATGAACACCGTAAAAACCGTACGCGAACTGCGGGCCGCCGTGGCCCGTGCCCGTAGCGAAGGCAAGCGCATTGCCTTTGTGCCGACCATGGGCAACCTGCACAGCGGCCACGTTGCACTGGTGACCAAAGCTTCCCAACGGGCGGACTTCGTGGTCGCGAGCGTTTTCGTCAATCCGCTGCAATTCGGTGCTGGCGAAGACCTCGACAAGTACCCGCGCACCCTCGCCGCCGACCAGGAGAAACTGCTCCAGGCCGGTTGTCATTTGTTGTTCGCGCCAACCGTCGAGGAGATGTATCCCGATGGCATGGCCGGCCAGACCCGCGTCAGTGTCCCGCAATTGTCCGAAGGTCTGTGCGGCGCCAGCCGTCCGGGGCATTTCGAAGGCGTGGCGACGGTGGTCAGCAAGCTGTTCAACATGGTCCAGCCGGACCTGGCGATTTTCGGCGAGAAAGACTTTCAGCAACTGGCGGTGATTCGCGCGCTGGTACATGACCTGAACATGCCGATCCAGATCATCGGCGAGCCCACTGTTCGCGCAACCGATGGCCTGGCGCTGTCGTCGCGCAACGGTTTCCTCAGCGAAGAGCAACGTGCTGTGGCACCGGTGGTCTACCGCACGCTGAATGCGATCGGTGAGGCGATCAAGCAGGGCGAACGCGATTACCCGGCGCTGATCGACACGCAGATCAAACAGCTCGAAACGGCTGGCCTGCGTCCTGATTATCTGGAAATCCGCCATGCACGGACCCTGCGCCCGGCGACGGCGCAGGATCGCGACCTGGTGATTCTGGTGGCGGCGTTCCTCGGTACGACGCGGTTGATCGACAACCTGCACCTGAACCTCGACGCCCCAGCCTGAACACCACAAAACAAATGTGGGAGCGGGCTTGCTCGCGAAAGTGGTTTGTCATTCAGCATAGATGTTGACTGACCTACCGCTTTCGCGAGCAAGCCCGCTCCCACATTAGATCTGCGGCAGTTTCCACACCTTATTGCTGCCTCTTAAGCCTTCGGGCAAACTGCCCGCCGTTCGATTCCGACCTGGGAAACACTCATGCACGCCATCATGCTCAAAGCCAAGCTGCATCGCGCCGAAGTCACCCACGCTGTACTCGATTACGAAGGCTCCTGTGCCATCGACGGTGAATGGCTGGACCTGTCCGGCATCCGTGAGTACGAACAGATCCAGATCTACAACGTCGACAACGGCGAGCGCTTCACCACCTACGCCATCCGGGGTGAAGAAGGTTCACGCATAATCTCGGTCAACGGTGCCGCCGCGCACAAGGCCAAGGTTGGCGATCGCGTGATCATCTGCGCTTACGCCCATTACAGTGAAGCCGAGCTGCTCAACTTCAAGCCGCGCATGCTCTACATGGCGCCGGGCAATGAACTGAGCCACACCAGCAATGCCATTCCGGTCCAGGTCGCCTGATCCGAGTCCTGTCTCTTCCGTTTGTCGGACCGTTCCTGATTTCGATGTTAAAAAAGTACAGAAAGCAGGTCAGACAAAGTCAAGACAGATCATTGCGCGGGGTTTACTGTATTCGCCCTGCGCCATGAAATCGTGTCGACGCAGTTGACCGGAACGCCCATCCATAGCGCCCCGGGATTTTTAGTGTTCTAAAGGCCGTTCAAGTAAAAAGGAAACCCGCAGCGATGGCGTATTACCGCACTCCCCATGACGTGACCGCTCTGCCCGCCTGGCAAGCGTTGAATGAACACCGCCAAGCCATGCAGGATTTCAGCATGCGCGAAGCCTTCAATGCCGATCCGCAGCGTTTTACCCAATTCACCCTCAGCAGTTGCGGCCTGTTTCTCGATTACTCGAAAAACCTGATCAACGCCGAGACCCGCAATCTGCTGGTGGGCCTGGCCAACGAAGTCGACCTCAAGGGCGCGATCAAGTCGCTGTTCGACGGCGAAATCGTCAACTCTTCCGAAGGCCGTCCAGCCTTGCACACCGCCCTGCGCCGCCCGGTTGGCGACAAGCTGTCGGTCAACGGCGTCAACGTGATGCCGGAAGTGCACAAGGTACTGAACCAGATCACCGATCTCGTCGGCCGTATCCACGACGGTTTGTGGCGCGGTTACACCGAGAAGCCGATCACCGACGTGGTCAACATCGGCATCGGCGGCTCCTTCCTCGGCCCGGAGCTGGTATCCGAAGCCTTGCTGTCCTACGCCCAGAAAGGCGTGCGTTGCCATTACCTGGCGAACATCGACGGCAGCGAGTTCCACGAACTGACCATGAAGCTGCGCGCCGAGACCACGCTGTTCATCGTCTCGTCGAAATCGTTCAACACCCTCGAAACGCTGAAGAACGCCCAAGCCGCCCGTGCCTGGTACTTGGCCCAGGGTGGTTCGGAAGCAGAGCTGTATCGCCACTTCATCGCGGTATCGAGCAACAACGCCGCTGCGGTAGCGTTTGGCATCCGCGAAGAGAACATCTTCCCGATGTGGGACTGGGTTGGCGGGCGCTACTCGCTGTGGTCGGCCATCGGTTTGCCGATTGCCCTGGCCATCGGCATGTCCAACTTCAAGGAGTTGCTGTCCGGTGCCTACACCATGGACCAGCACTTCCAGAGCGCACCGTTCGAACAGAACATGCCGGTGCTGCTGGCCTTGCTCGGCGTGTGGTACGGCAACTTCTGGGGCGCGCAAAGCCACGCGATCCTGCCGTACGATCACTACCTGCGTAACATCACCAAGCACCTGCAACAGCTGGATATGGAATCCAACGGCAAGAGCGTGCGCCAGGACGGCAAGCCAGTGTCCACCGACACCGGGCCGGTGATCTGGGGCGGCGTCGGCTGCAACGGTCAGCACGCCTATCACCAGTTGCTGCACCAGGGCACCCAACTGATCCCGGCCGACTTCATCGTGCCGATCGTCAGCTTCAACCCGGTGTCCGACCACCACCAGTGGCTGTACGCCAACTGCCTGTCGCAGAGCCAGGCACTGATGCTCGGCAAGACCCTTGCCGAGGCCGAAACCGAGCTGCGTGACAAAGGCATGAGTGAGGCCGACGTGCAGAAACTCGCGCCGCACAAGGTGATCCCGGGCAACCGTCCGAGCAACACCCTGGTGGTCGAGCGCATCAGCCCGCGTCGCCTCGGCGCACTGGTGGCGATGTATGAACACAAAGTCTTTGTGCAAAGCGTGATCTGGGGCATCAATGCCTTCGACCAGTGGGGCGTGGAGCTGGGCAAAGAGCTGGGCAAAGGCGTCTACAACCGCCTGGTCGGCAGCGAAGAAACTCCGGCCGAGGACGCCTCGACCCAAGGGCTGATCAATTACTTCCGTGGTCGTCACCGCGGTTGATTTGAAGCCAGCCCACAAAGTGTGTGTTGAGCACAAACTCTGTGGGCAATGAATATCCAATGTGGGAGCGGGCTTGCTCGCGAAGACGGTGGTTCAGTCAACCAGAAAGTTGAATGTACCGACCTCTTCGCGAGCAAGCCCGCTCCCACAGTTGTTTTGCATCCGACTTGAACCCATTGACCTCTCGGCGCATCTTTATCCTTGTCGCAAAACAAGCATAAGGAACCGTCATGTTCGATATCAGCACGTTCCCCAAAGCCGATGCCGTCCGCCGGGCTGCACAATTGAGTCAAGACGACTATCAGCGCCTGTACCGCCAATCCGTCGAACACCCCAGCACCTTCTGGGCCGAACAGGCCACGCGTTTTCTCGACTGGAGCGCGCCCTGGGAAACCGTCCAGCGCTACAACCTGAAAACCGGTGAAGCCAGCTGGTTTGCCGGTGCGCAATTGAACGTCAGCTACAACTGCATCGACCGGCACCTGGAAAAGCGCGGCGATCAGGTCGCCATCATCTGGGAAGGCGACGACCCTGCCGACTCCACCGCCATTACCTACAAAAAATTGCATGAAAATGTCTGCCGCCTTGCCAACGTGCTGAAAAGCCGTGGCGTGAAAAAAGGCGACCGCGTGTGCATCTACATGCCAATGATTCCCGAGGCGGCCTACGCCATGCTTGCCTGTACCCGCATTGGCGCGGTGCACTCGGTGGTGTTCGGCGGCTTCTCCCCGGACTCGTTGCGTGACCGTATTCTCGACGCCGACTGCCGCACCGTGATTACCGCGGACGAGGGCGTGCGTGGCGGCAAGGTCGTGCCACTCAAGCAGAACGTCGACAAGGCGCTGCAAAGCTGCCCGGACGTGAGCACCGTGCTGGTGGTAGAGCGCAGTAAAGGACAAGTGAACCGGGTCGAAGGGCGGGACATCCAGTATCAGCAGGCCCTTCGCGATGCCAGCGCCGATTGCCCGCCCGAGCCGATGGATGCCGAAGCCCCGCTGTTCATCCTCTACACCTCCGGCAGCACCGGCAAACCCAAGGGCGTGCTGCACACCACCGGCGGCTACCTGCTGCAAGCAGCGATGACCTTCAAGTACGTGCTGGACTACCGCGACGGCGAAGTCTTCTGGTGCACCGCCGATATCGGCTGGGGGACCGGCC
>NZ_AKJM01000130.1 GCF_000282335.1 Pseudomonas sp. GM48 | reverse complement strand
CGACTGCTTCGCAGCCGAACGCCGCCTCGCAGGCTCGGCAGCTGCTACAAAGGGTGTTGCGGTTTGACTGGCATTAGGTGTCAGGCCTGAAATCAGGCCTGACGTGGTAGGGCGTATTATTCGGTGACGGTCGGAATCTTGCGCGGTGCCATGAAGTACATCCAGGTCAGCGCGATGAAGTACATCGCCGGAATCAGGGTGAACAGCACGGTGTAATTGTTGTTGGTGACGGTCAGGATGTGGCCGACCAACTGGGTCATGAACATCCCGCCAATCGCTGCGCACATGCCGCCGAAGCCGAATACCGTGCTCATCATGTGTTTGGGCGTGTAGTCCATCACCAGGCTCCAGATGTTCGCGGTCCAGGCCTGGTGCGCGCCGATGGCCAGGGAGATGGCGAACACTGCGACCCACAGGTTGCTGGAGCCGGCGGCCATGATCACGCCGATGATGCAGCAGGCGAACAGCAGCATCGACATCAGCCGCGCCTTGATCGGGTTGACCCCGCGGCCGATCAGGAACGAGGAGAGGATGCCGCCGCCCACGCTACCGAAGTCGGCAGTGAGGTAAATGATGATCAGCGGAATACCCATCTGGGTCACGTTGATGCCCAGGTTGTATTGCTGATTGAGGAACGGCGGCAGCCAGTACAGGTAGAACCAGAACACCGGCGCGGTCATCGAGTAGGCGAGGGCGAAGGCCCAGGTGCCTCGCATGCGCAGGATTTTTGAGAACGGCACGCGGGATTGTTCCGGTTCGACTTCATTCTGGATGTAGTCCAGTTCCGACTGTTTGACGCTCGGGTGGTCTTCCGGGTTGAAGTACTTCAGGCCCCAGAACAGCAGCCAGATCCCACCCAGCGCCGACATGCACAGGAACGCGGCCTGCCAGCCCCAGACGTGCAGGATCAGTGGCAGCAGCATCGGCGTGAACATCGCGCCGACGTTGGTGCCGGCGTTGAAAATGCCGGTGGCTACGGCACGCTCGCCGGCCGGGAACCACAGCCGCGTGGTTTTCACGCAAGCCGGGTAGTTGGCAGCTTCGGTCAGGCCGAGGATGAAGCGGCAAACCATGAAGCCGACCGCTGAAGTGGCCAGGCCGTGGGCGCCGGTCGCCAGGCTCCAGAGCAGTACGGCGCAGAAGAACACACGCTTGACGCCGACCCGGTCGATCAAGCGGCCCTGCAGCACGAAGCCGATGGCGTAACCGACCTGGAACCAGAAGTTGATGTTGGCGTAGTCCATCGCCGTCCAGCTCATTTCCTTGGCCAGGATGGGCTGCATCACACCCAGGGCGGCGCGGTCGATGTAGTTCAGGGTGGTGGCGAAAAACACCAGTGCCAGCATGCCCCAACGGGTTTTGCCGACTGCCATGGCGCCGCGAATCTTGTTGCCGATGCCACCGGCAGTGGCGTTCATGGCCGGAGCCATGCGTGAGCTTTGGGAAGGAATCATGTGTACCACCCGTTTTTTTGAATTTGTTATTTGGTGTTTTGGACATCGCGGCCGGTGCTGCGTGTCCGGACTTAATGTGGTGTCGATGTTGGGCAGTGGACAAAAAATCGTCAATTCGCCAACCACCATTGTGTTCGATAATCGAACACAAAACTAACCGGGTAGTACACTTTAAATTGCCCAATGGAAAACCCGGCTCAATAATCCGCTCACTCTTTTAAAAGCGGCGCAAATTCCCTGTAGCCGAAGCCTCCATCGGGAGCCGAAATATGCAGCGTTCCATTGCCACCGTGTCCTTGAGCGGCACCCTGCCGGAAAAACTCGAAGCCATTGCCGCCGCCGGATTCGACGGCGTCGAGATTTTCGAGAACGACCTTCTCTACTACGATGGCAGCCCGCGGGAAATTAAACAGATGTGCGCCGATCTCGGGATCGCCATCACCCTGTTTCAACCGTTCCGCGATTTCGAAGGCTGTCGCCGCGATCGATTGTCACGCAACCTGGAGCGAGCTGAACGCAAGTTCGACCTGATGCAGGAGTTGGGCACAGACCTGGTGCTGGTGTGCAGCAACGCCTCGGCCGAGTCCATCGGTGATGAGCGGATTCTGGTCGACGACTTGCGGTTGCTGGCTGAGCACGCCGGGGCTCGTGGTCTGCGCATCGGTTACGAAGCGCTGGCCTGGGGCCGGCATGTGAACACGTATCAACAGGTGTGGAACATCGTGCGTCAGGCCGATCACCCAAGCCTTGGCGTGTTGCTGGACAGCTTTCACACCTTGTCGCTCAAGGGCGACCCAGGTGCTATCGCCGAGATTCCCGGCGACAAGATCTTCTTTGTGCAAATGGCTGACGCGCCGATCCTGGCCATGGATGTGCTGGAGTGGAGCCGGCATTTTCGCTGCTTCCCGGGCCAGGGTGAATTCGATCTGCCGGGGTTCCTCGCGCCGATCATCAAGAGCGGGTACACCGGGCCATTGTCGCTGGAAATCTTCAATGATGGTTTCCGCGCCGCACCGTCACGGGCCAACGCTGCCGACGGTTTGCGCTCGTTGTTGTACCTGGAAGAGAAAACCCGCGAGCGTCTGGCGCAGCAAGACAAGCCTGCGGCCAACCCCGGGATTCTGTTCGAAACGCCCAAGGCCAGCGAGTACAACGGCATTGAGTTTCTGGAGTTTGCCGTGGACGAAAGCCTCGGCGCCAAGCTCTCCCATTGGCTGGAGCGGTTGGGTTTCGTCAAGGCCGGGCAGCATCGCTCCAAGAGCGTCAGCCTGATGCGCCAGGGCGATATCAACCTGATCCTCAACTCCGAACCGTACTCCTTCGGCCACAGCTTTTTCGAGGCCCACGGCCCTTCGTTGTGCGCCACTGCCGTGCGGGTCAAGGACAGCGCCAGCGCACTGGCCCGGGCCGTGGCCTACAAGGGTCAGCCCTATCGCGGACTGGTCGGCCCCAATGAACTGGAACTGGCGGCGGTGCGTGCGCCGGATGGCAGCCTGATCTATCTGGTGGACCAGCACGCCGATGTTTATGGCACTGACTTCAATCTGTACCCGGCGGCGGCCGGCGGCGGTCTCAAGCGCATCGACCACATGGCCATGGCGTTGCCGGCCGACAGCCTCGACAGCTGGGTGCTGTTCTATAAAAGCCTGCTGGATTTCGAAGCGGACGATGAAGTCGTGCTGCCCGATCCCTATGGTCTGGTCAAGAGCCGTGCGTTGCGCAGCCGCGACAGTTCTATCCGCTTGCCACTGAACATTTCCGAGAACCGTAACACCGCGATCTCACACGCGCTGTCGAGTTATCGCGGCTCCGGTGTGCATCACATCGCCTTTGATTGTGATGACATCTTTGCCCAGGTCAGCCGTGCAAAAGAGGCGGGCGTGCCGCTGTTGGATATCCCGCTCAACTACTACGATGACCTGGCGGCACGGTTCGATTTCGACGACGAGTTCCTCAGCGAACTGGCCTATTACAACGTGTTGTACGACCGCGACACCCAGGGCGGTGAGCTGTTTCATGTGTACACCGAGCCGTTCGAGGGGCGATTCTTCTTTGAGATCATCCAGCGTAAAAACGGTTATGCCGGCTACGGTGCGGCCAACGTCGCGGTGCGCCTGGCGGCCATGGCCAAATCCCGTAGCGGCGCACTGCGTCAGGCGAAGTTGTAGGAAATTCGTAAACGCGGGATTAAACGTGGGCTGCGCGGCTTCCTTCACCGTGTCGCGCAGCCCATAATCGCCAGCCTGTGCAGTGATGGCCGTGAGCCCGCAATGACAATAAACTCAGAACTCCCCGCAGCCTCCGTCGAATCGGGTGTCGAGCCGCGCAAGAGTCGCAAGAACAACCCGGAAAAGACCCGCGAAAACATCCTGCAGGAAGCGATTGTCGAATTCGTCCAGCAGGGGCTTTCCGGGGCTCGTGTCGATGCCATCGCCGAGCGCATCCATACCTCCAAGCGCATGATCTATTACTACTTCGGCAGTAAGGAGCAACTTTACGTCGAGGTTCTGGAAAAACTTTACGGCGACATTCGCAGCACGGAAAACCGCCTGCACCTGGTCGAACTGGCGCCGGTGGAAGCGATCCGGCGTCTGGTGGAATTCACTTTCGATCACCATGACCGCAACGTCGATTTCGTGCGCATCGTCAGTATCGAGAACATTCACAACGCCGAGTACGTGAAGCGCTCCGATACGATCAAGGCGATGAACAACACCATCCTCGATTCACTGGGCGAGATTCTGCGTCGCGGTGTCGAGCAAGGGCTGTTTCGTGCCGGTCTTGATCCGCTGGATGTGCATCTGTTGATCAGTTCGTTCTGCTTCTATCGCGTCTCGAACCGCCACACGATTGGTGAGATTTTTCAGATCGACCTACCGGACGAACGCATCAAACAGCGTCATCGCGAGATGATTTGCGAGTCGGTGCTGCGCTACCTGCAGGCCTGATACGGGGTGAGGGGATTGCCCCCTCACTTCATTCATTCAGCCGTTCATGCTCTGGAAATGCTCAAGCATCCGTTGGGCATCCGGCACCACGCCGCTGAACAATTCGAACGCCTTCACCGCCTGAAACACCGCCATGTTGCCACCGTCCAGTGTCCGGCAACCCAGTGCGCGGGCGTTTCGCAGCAATTCGGTTTCCAGCGGGAAGTAGACGATTTCCGCCACCCACAATTCGGCCCGCAGCAGCTCGACCGGCACCGGCGTGCCTGGCAGCTTTTTCATGCCCATCGGCGTGGTGTTCACCAAACCGTCAGCCTGGGCCATGGCGCTGGGCAGGTCATACCCGGCCACCGCTCGAGCGCTGTCGAAATGCTGATTGAGATTGTCAGCCAAATCCTGGGCGCGACGGATGTCCACGTCAAAAATGCTCAGCTGTTGTACGCCTTCGCTCAACAACGCGTGGGCCACCGCCGCACCTGCGCCGCCGGCGCCCATTTGTACGACACGTTCAACGGCAACGCCTTGCAAACCCCGGCGAAAACCCTCGGCAAAGCCCAGGCAATCGGTGTTGTGACCGATGCGTCTGCCATCCTTGAGCACCACCGTGTTGACCGCTCCGATGCCCTGGGCTTCCGGCGAGAGTTCGTCGAGCAGCGGGATGATCACCTGCTTGCATGGAAAGGTGATGTTCAGTCCGGTGTAGTTCATCCGCTCGGCAGCCATCAACAGGTCGGGCAGGGCGTTGCTATCGAGTTTCAATTGATCAAGATCAATCAGGCGATAGAGGTAGCGCAGCCCCTGGGCATCGCCTTCGTGCTCGTGCAGCGCCGGAGTGCGGGAAGCCTGGATGCCGGCGCCGATCAGCCCGGCCAGTATCACGTGGTTCTGAGTCACGGCGATCACCCCTTCAAACGTTGACTGAAATGCTCCAGCGCCAGGCGATAGCCATGGCTGCCGAAACCGGCCAGTACGGCGGTGGCAATGCCTGAAACGAAGGAATGGTGGCGGAAGGATTCGCGAGCGTGGACGTTGGACAGGTGGACTTCGATCACCGGCAGTTCACTGGCGACCAGGGCATCGCGGATCGCAACGGAGGTGTGGGTCCACGCGGCAGGATTGATGACGATCCCGGCGCAGCGACCGCGGGCGGCGTGAATCCAGTCGAGCAATTCGCCTTCATGGTTGGTCTGGCGAAACTCCACTGCCAGGCCGAACTCTTCGGCGGCACGTCCGCACAGGGCCGAAATGTCTGCCAGGGTTTCGTGGCCGTAAGTCGCCGGTTCACGGGTGCCGAGCAGGTTCAGGTTCGGGCCGTTAAGCACCAGAACGATAGGGGACATCGGAATCTCTCCACTTATTATTTTTGGAGTCGGCCGAGGGTTTCAGCCGGTGGAGATAAATTGTACCAACTGGTTAATTCGGTCAATTGAAGAGAAGGCACCCTGGCTGTTTGTGGGCGGTGATCGGACACTTTCGCAGGTCAGCGCGGCAGGTGCTCCACGAGGAAATCGATAAACGCCCTCAATCGCAGCGGCACATGACGACTTTGCGGGTACAGCAAGGTAAACGGCCGCGAGCGCCCACCATAGGGCTTGAGCACTTCCACCAGCGAACCGTCGGCCAGTTCCTTTTCAACGATAAAACGATAGGTCTGAAACAACCCTGCCCCGTGTTTGGCCAGGGTCACACCGCCCAGTACATCGTCGGAACAACTGAGACTGCCCTCGGCCAGAATCTCCCGTGGTACGCCTTCTTCGTTGAACAACCAGGCAATACGCCGGCCGCTGCTGGGCAGTTCGTACTGAATGCATTCGTGGTTTTCGAGGTCGTCGAGGGTTTGTGGAATGCCGGCCCGCTTCAGGTAGTCGGGGCTGGCGATCATCACCAGGGCGGCATCTTCCAACTGTCGGGCGATCAGGCCGGAATCCGGGATGGCTCGCACACGAATCGCCATGTCGTAGCCTTCGCCGACGAAATCGATGTTGCGATTGCTGATGTGCGACTCGACCTTTACCGCCGGATATCGCGCGCGGAACTCGGGCAGCAGCGGCAGGATTCGATGATGTGCGTAAGTGGTCGGAATACTGATGCGCAAGGTGCCGGACGGCACTTGCTGCTGGCCCATGACCTCGCGCTGGGCCTCGACCAGTTGCGCAAGGGCCTGGCGACATTCTTCGTGATAACGGCGACCGCTGTCGGTCAACTTCACACTGCGCGTGGTGCGCGCGAACAGGCGCACGCCCAGGCGTTCTTCCATGCGCGACACCGAGCGGCTCACCGCGGCAGGTGTTACACCCGCCACCAGCGCAGCGGCGGTAAAGCTGCCAGCCTCGGCTGCGAGACAAAACAGCTCGATGCTACCCAACTGAAGATCGTCGAATTGTCGCTGCATGATTGATGACACCGGGGATCAAATGAAGAAACTGGATCAGTATTTATCAGGTGCCAGCGTCGTAATGAAAGGATTTCTTACCAATTCGCACGGTGTTCCGCAGGCCCGGGAAGCGCCCGGACGCTAGCCTGTGGACGGAAGAAAGGATTCGACTGCCAATGCCAACGGTCGGATTTTCCAGGGAATGCCGGATCTTCGGATTCATAAACCTAACGGATGGGTTAGCATGAAGGTATGCAGTTACAAAGGACTGTCGGTAGTGATCATGTTGCGGGACGAGCATTGCCCGCCTCATGCGCATGTGAAAGCGGGTACGTGGAGCGCGAGATTCAGGTTCAGCTTCTGGCACAACGGTGTCGAGCTTTGGGATGTTGTTCCGCTTTCGCATCGACCACCGTTGGCGGTGCTTGAGGGGTTGCGCCAATCGCTCAAGCAACCTGCCCATTTACGGCGCGCCCGTGGCATCTGGTGGCGAAAATTACAAACGGCTTGTCTTGATAATCAATTGTGGGACTGGCAAAGCAACGAAGTCGTTGTGGTGAAAAGGGTTGTCAGTACCACCAATATGATTGGATCGGCTTGCTACGAACCTGAATTGAACAAGACGTTGCTGTCCCTGATAGGTGCACAGGAAAGTGTGGAGATCGAGTTATGAGAACGATAAAAGCCAAGGTTCAGGCCGATAACCCCGTAACGGAAAGTAGCCTGGGCAGAGCCATTGAACGTGGCGAATTACGTAGAAAAAACAGCCTGCAAGCGACAGCGGTTACCTACCTGGCCCCCTGTCTGGCAGTCAGCTTCGAAGACGGCAGCGGCGTTTTGTTGCCCGTGGCCAACTATCCGGAGTTCGATGCTTTTGAGCTGGAGGACTACGCCAGCCTGACCGTCGGCTATGCGGGTACTGCACTGTGCCATGACGGCAAGGACCTGCATGTATCTATCGCCGGGATGATTTCTGCGAGCAAGCCGTTGATGACCATGGCGGCCTCGGTCGTCGCTTCGCGCAATGGTCGCCAGAGTAGCGCCGCAAAGTCTGAAGCCGCACGGGCCAACGGCAGAAAAGGCGGGCGCCCGCGCAAGGTCGATGTTGTCTTGTAAGTGCCCACAAAAAAGCCGTCGTGAAGACGGCTATTTTGTGCCTGGCACTCGCCATCAACGCCGGGTCAACAGCACCCCGGATTCCATGTGATGGGTCCACGGGAACTGGTCGAACATCGCACACCGGCTGATGCGGTGGGTGTCGTGCAGTTGGGCGATGTTGGCTGCCAGGGTCTCCGGATTGCAGGAGATGTACAGGATGTTATCGAAGCGCCGGGTCAGCTCGCAGGTGTCCGGGTCCATGCCGGCGCGAGGCGGATCGACGAACACACTGCCGAACTCGTAGCTCTTGAGGTCGATGCCGTGCAGGCGACGGAATGGACGCACTTCATTCAGGGCTTCAGTCAACTCTTCGGCGGACAAGCGCACGAGAGTGACGTTATCCACAGCGTTTTCGCTCAGGTTGCTCAATGCTGCATTGACTGAGGTCTTGCTGATTTCAGTGGCCAGCACTTTGCGCACGCGGGTGGCGAGCGGCAGGGTGAAGTTGCCGTTACCGCAATACAACTCCAGCAAATCATCGGAGCGATCCCCGAGCGCATCGTACGCCCAGTTGAGCATCTTCTGGTTCACCGTGCCGTTAGGCTGGGTGAACGCGCCTTCCGGCTGGCGGTAGCTGAAGGTGCGGCCGCCGACGTCCAGTTGCTCGACTACGTAATCGTGGCCGATGACTTCGCGCTTGCCCTTGGAGCGGCCAATGACGCTGACATTCAGGTCGGCCGCCAGTTTCGAAGCCGCGGCGTGCCAATGCTCGTCCAGCGGGCGGTGATAACACAGGGTAATCATCGCATCGCCGGCCAGGGTGGTCAGGAACTCGACCTGAAACAGCTTGTGGCTCAGGGCGGCACTGGCTTGCCATGCAGCCTTGAGCTGCGGCATCAACTGGTTGATGCGCAGGCTGGCAATCGGGAACTCTTCGATCAGGATTGGCGTGCGCTTGTCTTCCTGGGAAAACATCGCGTAATGACGCTCGCCGGCTTCGCGCCACAGGCGGAACTCGGCGCGCAGGCGGAAGTTTTGCAGCGGCGAGTCGAAAACGGCTGGCTCCGGTGCATCGAACGGGGCCAGCAGGTCACGCAAGCGCTGGACCTTGTCTTCGAGCTGAACGGCGTAGGCCTGGGAATCGAAAGTCATGCGTTGAACCAACCCAGCTTGATCACGAACAGAATCGACAGGATCACCAGCGCCGGGTTCAGCTCACGGCCACGACCGGACATCAGCTTGATGGCGGTCCAGGAAATGAAACCGAAGGCGATGCCATTGGCGATGGAATAAGTGAACGGCATCGCCAGCGCGGTGATCACCACCGGCGCGGCGACGGTGATGTCGTCCCAGTCTATTTCGGCCAGGCCGGATGTCATCAGCACGGCGACGAACAGCAAGGCCGGTGCAGTAGCGAAGGCTGGAACGCTGGCGGCCAGTGGCGAGAAGAACAGCGCCAGCAGGAACAGGATCGCCACCACGATGGCGGTCAGGCCGGTGCGGCCACCGGCACTCACACCGGCGGCGGATTCGATGTAGCTGGTGGTGGTCGAGGTACCCAGCAGCGAACCGGCCATGGCCGCGGTGCTGTCGGCGATCAGGGCACGGCCCATTTTCGGCATGTGACCATCTTTGCGCATCAGGCCCGCGCGCTTGGCGACGCCGATCAGCGTGCCGGAGTTATCGAACAGGTCGACGAACAGGAAGGCGAAGATCACGCTGACCAGACCGATATCCAGCGCGCCTTTGATGTCCAGTTGCAGGAAGGTCGGGGCCAGCGACGGTGGCATCGACATTACGCCGCCGAACGGGGTGAAGCCCATCACGATCGAAACGATGGTCACCACCAGAATGCCGATCAGCACCGCGCCGCGCACGGCGAGTGCTTCAAGTGCGACGATCAGGGCAAAACCGAGGGTGGCGAGGATCGGAGCCGGTTGTTTCAGGTCACCGAGGCCGACCATGGTCGCCGGGTTGCTGACCACAATACCGGCGTTATGCAGGGCGATCAGCGCCAGGAACAGGCCGATACCGGCAGCAATGGCCGAACGCAGTGGCAACGGGATGCTGTTGATGATCCATTCACGGATGCGGAAGATCGACAGCAGGAAGAAGCACACGGCCGAGATGAACACCGCGCCCAGTGCCACTTGCCAGGTATGGCCCATGTGCAGGACCACGGTGTAGGTGAAGAAGGCGTTCAGGCCCATGCCTGGCGCGAGGGCGATCGGGTAGTTGGCGATCAGGCCCATGGTCGTGGAGCCGATGGCGGCTGCCAGGCAGGTGGCGACGAACACCGCGCCCTTGTCCATGCCGGTCTCGCCGAGGATGCTCGGGTTGACGAACAGAATGTAGGCCATGGCCAAAAAGGTCGTGAGGCCCGCCAGAATCTCGGTCCGCACGTTGGTGTTGTGTGCCTTGAGTTGAAACAGCCTTTCCAGCATGTCTGCTCCCCGTGGCGCGCCGGGCGCCGTGAATGTATCGACCTCAACAGCAAAGCACAGGCAGCAGAACGCGCCTGGAAATTACTGTGGGCCGGAAAAAGCCGCGCATCATACCAGTAGCTTGGGAATATGGCTGCTTATGGCGGTGATCGTCGTCGATGTTTTGCGACAAAGCCAAGTGCGCCATACTGCGCGCTGGTTTTTTGGGGGATGGGTCCTGCATGAAAAAGCGTCTGGTTGCCGCCTTCGCCGTATGGATGGCGTTGTTTCTCGGGGCTCAAGCGGCCGTGGCGGCCTCGGCTGCGCCACTGACACAATTGAAAGTACTCAAAGTCGCGTCGCCGTCCTGTGGTGTCGAGAACATCGACGAAGGGCAAACCCGGACGCGCTGCGATCACAATGGTCCGAACATTATGGTGTACGTGCTGGAAGTGGGTTACGGGCGTGAAGCCCATGTCGCCCTCGACGGTTTCGAGGTGAACGGCACACGGACGCCGGTTTGCGCGTTCAAGAACGGCAACCTGACCAGCTGCACCCCCGGGGAAAAAACCGTCGGCTATTTGTATGCCCTCGATCTGGCGGGCAAGCAGGAAGGCACTCTGACCTTCAGCAATACCTCGATCAACGCACCCGGCAACACGATGTCGACGCAACTTTACATCAAGTAACCGCAAGCCTCGAACAAGGGGCAGGAAAGCTGACTACGCTTTAAAGATCACTCTGCGGACAGTACCTGATGACTTTTCGAGCCTTGATTGCCCTCGCCGAGGGCACCGACGACCTGCAAACCGTGACCCTGATCGACGTGTTGCGCCGCGCCAAAATAGAAGTGGTGGTGGCCAGCATCGAAGGGCGGCGCATGCTCACCTGCGCCCGCGGCACTCGCCTGACCAGCGATGCGATGCTGGTGGATTTGCTGGCGCAACCGTTCGACCTGATTGCCCTGCCGGGTGGTGCCGTGGGCTCGCAGCATTTGGCAGCACATCAACCTCTGCAACAATTGATCAAGGATCAGGCGGCAGCCGGTCGCCTGTTCGCCGGCATCGCCGAAGCGCCTGCCGTGGCGCTTCAGGCCTTTGGCGTTTTGCGTCAACGGCGCATGACCTGTCTGCCATCGGCCAGCCATCAACTGCTGGGCTGTAACTTCGTCGATCAACCGGTAGTGGTCGATGGCAACTGCATCACCGCCCAGGGCTCGGCTGGCGCATTGGCATTTGCCCTGGCGCTGGTGGAGCAACTCTGCGGAAAAGCCACACGTATGGCAGTGGCGGGGGAGTTGTTGGTTTAGAAGACTCAGGCGTGCGTGGCGATAGGTTTGATATTCGGCTGTTCACGCTGTTCCGCTTGCCAGAGATCGTAGTCGGTCTGGACCCCAAGCCACATCCGCGCTTTACCGATTCCAGCCCTTTCCAGTCGCACTGCCAGGTCCGGGCTGATCGGCGCATGGCCATGCAGGACCCGGGAAAGATGCGGGCGAGCAAAACCCAAATGGCGGGCCAACTCCGCGACGCTGATACCTAACCCAGGTAACACATCCAACAATAGTGTTTCACCAGGGTGGGGCGGGTTGTGCAAGGGCATGTCCTGCCTCCTGTCAGTGGTAGTCCAGATAGTCGACCAGTTCGATATCGGAACCGATGAAACGAAAAACAATGCGCCAGTTCCCTGAAACGCTCAGTGACCAGTAATTGAACAACTCACCCTTGAGCGGGTGTAAGCGCCATCCCGGAAGGTCGAGGTCGCCAGGTGCAGTCGCGCGGTCCATAAACTGCAACATCCGCGACAGACGCTTCGCATGATCTGCACGAATCCCACGAGTCGAACCTGTTTCATAGAAGCCCCGAAGGCCCTTGTGCTGAAAGGATTTGATCATGGGGGGAGTGTAAGGCGATACATTACACTTTATGCGTTAACTATGTATTGCACCTTGTCAGCCAATTTGTGCCTGAGAGTTGTTTCAGGCTTTCGCCTCTTCCTTCTCTTCATCTTTAGCCACGTGCATGCGATCGCGGCTGGCCAGTGTCGGGAACAGTTTGACCCACACCCCGGTCACCACCAGCGTGCCGATCCCGCCCATGACCACGGCTGGCACGGTGCCGAACCAGTGGGCGGTCAGACCCGATTCGAATTCACCCAACTGGTTCGAAGCACCAATGAACAGGCCGTTCACGGCGCTGACCCGGCCGCGCATTTCATCCGGGGTTTCCAGTTGTACGAAAGACGCGCGAATGACCATGCTGATCATGTCTGCCGCGCCCAGTACCACCAGCACCGCCAGGGAGAACCAGAACGAGGTCGACAGGCCGAAGGCGATGGTTGCCACGCCGAAGATGCCCACGGCGGTGAACATCACCCGCCCGACGTTGCGCTCCACGGCAAAACGCGCCAGGAACAGCGACATCAACAGCGCGCCCACCGCCGGTGCCGAGCGCAACAGGCCGAGCCCCCACGGGCCGGTCAGGAGGATGTCCTTGGCGAACACCGGCAGCAGCGCCGTGGCGCCCCCCAAGAGCACCGCGAACAGATCGAGGGAGATCGCCCCGAGAATGTCCGGACGACTGCGAATGAAGCGGATGCCCGCCAGCAGTGAATCCAGAGTGGCCTTGCCCTTGTTCAGTGGCGTTTGCCGGGCCGGCAGGTTGAGCATCAGCGAACAGGCGATGACGTACAAAAGCACCGTCGGGCCATACACCCAGACGCTGCCGAAGGCGTAGAGCAAACCGCCGAGGGCCGGGGCGACGATGGTGGCCGATTGCTGGGCCGATTGGGCGGCGGCCACCGCGCGGGGAAACAGCGCGCTGGGCACGATGCTTGGCAGCAGGGCCTGGGTGGTCGGCATTTCAAAGGAGCGAGCGGCACCGAGCAGGAAGGCGAGAATAAAGATCATCTCCCGGGTGACATGGTCGGTCGCGCTGCCGATGGCCAGCGACAGGGCGATCAGTGCCTGCAAGGACTGGCAAATCGCCGCAACCTTGCGCCGGTCATAGCGGTCGGCGACGTGCCCGGTGTGCAGCATGAACAGCACGCGTGGGGCGAACTCGACCAGGCCAACCAGACCCAGGTCGAGCACGTTGCCGGTTAATTGATACAGGTTCCAGCCGATGGCCACGGTAAGCATCTGGAAGCCGCTGGCGGTAAATACCCGGGCCAGCCAGAACGCAAGAAAAGGGCGATGGTGACGTAACAGCAAGGGCTCTTGGCTGGGCATCTGCGGGAAAATCTGGGGGGAGGGGAAAAGCGAGGTTATCACCAACCTGTAACAGGAAGTTGCCATGACAAAAAATTTAGTTAGCTAGATACCGATTTTCCTGTGGGAGCGGCGGTGCGACGATTCGACTTGCTCGCGAAGGCTGAGTGTCAGTCAACATTGATGTTGAAGCTGATGCCCCCTTCGCGAGCAAGCCCGCTCCCACAGGGAATGTGTTGCAGTCGATGACAAAAGCCATGAGGCAACTTGTCACGCGGCAATAGACCACGCGGTTCATCCCCGAAATTGGGACTACTCTTTCAACGTTGATTGATCCAGATCAAAACCCACAAAAGGAATTGATCCGGCGGCCGCAAGGCCAGACTCCCTGCGTTGTGATGCGTGCAAAAAAAGAACAAACAGAGATTCGCCACACTCCATTTCCGTGGGGGCCGTGGGTGCAGGCTTCCAGCCAGCAGCCGTACTACCTGACAGAGGAAGACTTATGTTCGGTTTAGAGGCACTTGATCTCGCCCGAATTCAGTTCGCGTTCACCATCTCGTTCCACATCCTGTTTCCGGCCATCACCATCGGCCTGGCGAGTTACCTGGCGGTACTCGAAGGCCTGTGGCTGAAAACCCATAACGACACTTACCGTGACCTCTACCATTTCTGGTCGAAGATCTTTGCCGTCAACTTCGGCATGGGCGTGGTTTCCGGCCTGGTGATGGCCTATCAGTTCGGCACCAACTGGAGTCGCTTCTCGGACTTCGCCGGTTCCGTGACGGGGCCGTTGCTGACCTATGAAGTGCTCACGGCATTCTTCCTCGAAGCCGGATTCCTCGGCGTCATGCTGTTTGGCTGGAACAAGGTCGGGCGCAAGCTGCACTTCTTTGCCACGGTCATGGTTGCCATCGGCACACTGATCTCGACCTTCTGGATCCTGGCCTCCAACAGTTGGATGCAGACCCCGCAGGGTTTCGAAATCGTCAATGGTCAGGTCATCCCCACCGACTGGCTGGCGGTGATCTTCAACCCGTCGTTCCCATACCGCCTGATGCACATGGCCACCGCGGCATTCGTGGCGACGGCGTTCTTCGTCGGCTCCTCGGCGGCCTGGCATTTGCTGCGCGGCAAGGACAACCCGGCGATTCGCAAAATGTTGTCGATGGCCATGTGGATGGCCCTGATCGTCGCGCCGATCCAGGCGGTCATCGGTGATTTCCACGGCCTGAATACGCTTGAGCATCAGCCGGCAAAGATCGCCGCAATCGAGGGGCACTGGGAAAACAAGGGCAATGAGGCAACTCCACTGATCCTGTTCGGCTGGCCGGACATGAAGGAGGAAAAAACCAAATTCGCCGTCGAAATCCCGTACCTCGGCAGCCTGATCCTCACGCACTCCCTGGACAAACAGGTACCGGCGCTCAAGGAGTTCCCGCCTGAAGACCGGCCAAACTCAACCATTGTGTTCTGGTCGTTCCGGATCATGGTCGGCCTGGGCTTCCTGATGATTTTCACCGGTTTGTGGAGCCTGTGGCTGCGCAAGCGCGACACCCTCTACACCTCGCGGCCGTTCCTGTACCTGGCGTTGTGGATGGGGCCGTCCGGCCTGATCGCGATCCTCGCCGGCTGGTTCACCACGGAAATCGGCCGTCAGCCGTGGGTGGTCTACGGCTTGATGCGTACGGCGGATGCGTCGTCCAACCATAGCTTCATGCAGATGAGCATCACCCTGATCCTGTTTGTCGTGGTCTATTTCGCGCTGTTTGGCGCCGGTCTTGGCTACATGATGCGCCTGGTGCGCAAGGGGCCGAAGACCGACGAAGGCAAGGAAACCAACGACGGTGGCCCCGGCCAGAAACGCACACCGGCCCGTCCGCTGTCCGCCGCCGACGACGATCACGCCGATGCCGGCCACAGCCTGACCAAGGAGATTTGAATCATGGGTATTGATCTTCCGCTGATCTGGGCCGTGATCATCATCTTCGGCATCATGATGTACGTGGTCATGGACGGTTTCGACCTGGGCATCGGCATTCTCTTCCCGTTCATTCCGGGTAAGACCGATCGCGATGTGATGATGAACACCGTCGCCCCGGTCTGGGACGGCAACGAGACCTGGCTGGTACTGGGGGGCGCGGCGTTGTTCGGCGCGTTTCCGCTGGCCTATTCGGTGGTGCTCTCGGCGTTGTACCTGCCGCTGATCCTGATGTTGATCGGGCTGATCTTCCGCGGTGTGGCCTTCGAGTTCCGCTTCAAGGCCAGGGATGACAAGCGCCACCTGTGGGACAAGGCGTTCATCGGTGGCTCGCTCACTGCGACCTTCTTTCAGGGCGTTGCGCTCGGCGCGTTCATCGATGGCTTGCCGGTGGTCAACCGGCAGTTCGCCGGTGGCTCACTGGACTGGCTGACACCGTTCACGATGTTCTGTGGTGCGGCGCTGGTGGTGGCCTATGCGTTGCTCGGATGCACCTGGCTGATCATGAAGACCGAAGGCAAGTTGCAGGAACAGATGCATGACCTGGCACGGCCACTGGCCTTCGTGCTGCTGGCGGTGATTGGCATCGTCAGCATCTGGACCCCGTTGGCCCACGCAGAAATCGCCGCACGCTGGTTCACCATGCCGAACCTCTTCTGGTTCATGCCGGTGCCGATTCTGGTGCTGGTCACGATGTATGGCCTGATCCGCGCCGTGGCCCGCAACGCGCATTACACACCGTTCCTGCTGACGCTGGTGCTGATCTTCCTGGGTTACAGCGGGTTGGGCATCAGCCTGTGGCCGAACATCATCCCGCCGTCGATCTCGATCTGGGATGCCGCCGCTCCACCGCAAAGCCAGGGCTTCATGCTGGTGGGCACGCTGTTCATCATCCCGTTCATCCTGGGCTACACCTTCTGGAGTTACTACGTGTTCCGCGGCAAGGTCACCCACGAAGACGGTTACCACTAGCCTTATAGAAAACCTGTAGGAGCGAGCTTGATCCGGGCGGCGCTCCGACGATGGCGTCGGTTGCGACGCCATCAATCTTGAAGAGGATTGACGTTATGGCCGCCAAACATTCCCTGCACGACATTGAAGAAGCTGAAAAAAAGCCGCTGTGGCAGCGGCTCGGCTGGCTGGCCCTGATCTGGGTCGGCAGCGTGGGCGCCTTGTTCATCGTCGCCAGCCTGATGCGCCTGTTCATGAACGCGGCGGGCCTGACCACGCACTGACATCCCTCCCGTGGCCTCAAGGCACGGTTTTACAACCCTCCGACCGGAGGGTTTTTTTTGCCTGTTACTTGCGCGCCTTGAGGATCACGAATTTCGGATTGGCCGCCACTTGCTCGACGCCACGGAACAACCGCGCCAGCTTGCTGTGATAACCCAGGTGACGATTGCCGACGATGTACAGCGCGCCGCCCACGACCAGCGCTTCGCGCGCTTGCTGGAACATCCGCCAGGCCAGGAAGTCGCCCACGACTTGTTGCTGGTGAAACGGTGGATTGCACAGCACGACGTCAAGCGATTGCGGTTCCTGGCCGGCCAGGCCATCGCCGGCACGCACGGTCACTTCCCGCCCGGCCAACGCAGCGCGCCAGTTTTCGGCGGCCGATTGCACGGCCATGAACGACTCGTCCACCAGCGTGTAGTGAGCGTCGGGGTTTTGCAGGGCGCTGGCGATTGCCAGAACGCCGTTGCCGCAACCAAGATCGGCGACCCGCGCCGAGCCGAGGTTTTTCGGCAGGTGTGGCAAAAACGCCCGGGTGCCGATGTCGAGGCCTTCGCGACAGAACACGTTCGCGTGGTTGATCAGTTCGATGGCCGGTTCGTCGAGTTGATAGCGGGTCGGGTAGGGGGAGGTAACGGTCACTTTGGTTTCAGCGATTGCAATCAACAACCGGGCCTTCTTCACCGCCAGCGAGGCTTGCACCGGTCCGATGTAACGCTCCAGCAAATCCCCCGCCGCCCGGGGCAGATGCTTGATCATGGCCGCGGCAACCACTTGGGCGCCGGGAGCCAATTGGCCTTGCAGGCGGATCAGTTGTTCTTCCAGCAGCGCCAGGGTCTTCGGAACACGAATGAGCACCCGGTCGAACGGCCCGACAGGGGCTTCGCTGGCGGGGACGCTCGGCACCGCATCAAACGCCAGGCCGTTGCGCATCAGGTTCTTTTCCAGGCCCTGGAAGGCCAGGAACGAGTCACCGCTGCTGACCACCTGCACCTTGCCCGCCAAGCTGGCCGCCAACGCACCGAAACTGTCATTGAGCACCAGTACCCGGATGTCCGACGCCGGCTGCTGTTCGGCCAAATGATTGAGCAGGTATTCATCGGCCGCGTCGAAAGCTTGCAGCGGTTCATTCTGTTGTTCGGGCTGGCGGATCAGGTCGAGGCTGGCGAAGGGTGTTTCGAGCAAAGGCATGGGGCGGGGCTCTGGGTAATCAACGGATGTCCCGCTGCCCGAAGGCGTTGGAGCGGGCGGAGCCGTCCGAGTGTACTGCGTCGTGCAAGTCTGCACGCGATCACTCAGGAGGGACCACAAATGGTACGTTTTTTTTGACTGGATTACCCGCAGGTTTTCCCGGAATCGGGCGCTTTCAGATGGCCCCGGACCGGGTTGCGGCGATGACTGCCGCAATCTTGTTGTTGACGCCGAACTTCTCGATAGCCCTGTGCACATGAAAGTTGACGGTGCGCTCACTCAGATTGAGGATCCTGGAAATTTCGTAGGCCGTCTTGCCATCGGCCGACAGTTTCAATACTTCGAGTTCCCGCCGTGACAAGGAAGGAGTCTGAGGGCGAGCCGGTCTTTTCGGTTGCATCCCGATCGCCAGAGCGTGCAGATGGCGACTGATGAACACCGCGAATCCAAGGTTCTCGTACAGCTCATAGGCTGAAATCGGGCAGTGGCTTCTGGCCAGACTGAAAATACTGTTCAGACCGGTTTTCTCATCGTGGATCGCATGGGACCAGCCATGCTGCAAGCCTTGTTGCTGCAGCAACTGCCATAGCCATGGCGTCCTGAAAAAAAGCTCTTCACTCCAGAGAATCGGCAACATTGAGTGATTGCAGTGCGCCACTATTGGATCTATTTGCGTGGCGTTGTTTTTTTTATATTGGAAATTCCACTCATGGGGAAAATTGTTCAGGTTTACCGTACTGGCTTCGGCCCCGACTGAGTTCGAGGTAATTGAAAAGCCACAAAATTTATACCCAAGGTTTCTAGCAAAGTTGAGTGCGATTCGATAGGCAGTATTGATCTCTTGCGTGTGTGACAATTGTTTGAGCTGTGACTCCTTCCAGATTTCCATACAATGATCTCCATTTGTGTGTTCCGGGTACGTATTGGATCCAAAATCCGGCACGTCACGGAGTGTAGGACAGTTCCCACGATAATGCTTCGACAGTTTTGTTCTTTTGACTGTTGGAAAAGTGTGTTCCAGGTTCTTAGGTACTAGATCAGTTATAAAATGCCATATGTCATTTTATACTTGCGGCTGTGTGTCGCATTTAGTCATCGATCATTAATAACACTACAAATTGTCGGTGTTTACGCTGCTTTCTTTGCAGGACACTGGAGGTATCTTTTGATTGGAGCCTGCCATGTCCGTCAGTGAAGAAAAATTTACGCGCCAGAGCTTGTTTGAGGTTCATCCGCTGACCCCGAACCTGTTTACCCTGCGTGCTACCCGGGATGCAGGGTTTCGTTTTCGATCGGGGCAGTTTGCCCGATTGGGCGTCACCAAGGCTGACGGCAGCACGGTATGGCGCGCCTATTCCATGGTGTCCTCGCCCTTTGACGAGTTCCTCGAGTTCTTTTCCATTGTCGTACCGGGCGGTGAGTTCACCAGCGAGCTCAGCCGGCTGGGTGTTGGCGATTCATTGCTGGTCGACCGCCAGGCCTTCGGCTACCTGACACTGGACCGTTTTGCCGATGGGCGCGATCTGTGGTTGTTATCCACAGGCACGGGCGTGGCGCCGTTCCTGTCGATACTCCAGGACTTCGAAGTCTGGGAGAGATTCGAGCGGATCATCCTGGTCTACAGTGTTCGCGAAGCCCGGGAACTGGCTTATCAGGAGCTGATCGCGGGGCTGACCCAGCGTGAGTATCTGGCGGAGTACGCACACAAACTGCAATTCATCGCCACAGTCACTCGTGAACAGCATCCTGGTGCATTGAACGGGCGGATCACCACGCTGATTGAAACCGGCGAATTGGAGCGCGAAGCGGGTGTTGCGCTGACGCCCGAACATTCACGGGTCATGCTGTGCGGCAATCCGCAGATGATCGATGACACGCGCAAGCTGCTTAAGCAGCGTGACATGCACTTGAGCCTCAGTCGGCGACCCGGCCAGGTGGCAGTGGAAAACTTCTGGTAAGAAAAACGGCTCCTCAAAGGCCTAATGCCAGTCAGTTAAGCGGTAATGCGATCTGTAGCAGCTGCCGAGCCCGCGAGGCTGCGTTCGGCTGCATAGCAGTCGTGATTCCAGCTGACGCGGCCTGCCTG
>NZ_AKJM01000129.1 GCF_000282335.1 Pseudomonas sp. GM48 | reverse complement strand
GTCTGGCCTTGTGGAGTACGGTCGGTACCATCGGCAGCGAGGGTCTGGCCTTGTGGAGTACGGTCGGTACCATCGGCAGCCAGGGTTTGACCTTGTGGAGTGCGGTCCGAGCCATCCTGAGTGATCAGGCCTTTTTCTTTCAGGCGATCATTACCGCCTTCGGCGACGGTCTGGCTGAACACCGAGCGGCTGTCTTTCACTTGTGGAGTCGCCTGGTCAGCGGCAGGCAGGGCAAATGCGGTGCTGGCCAGCATCGAGAGGGTAAGGCTAAACAGTAATTGGCGTTTCATGATTATTTTGCTCCCTGGGAGGGCGAATAAGTGGGTACGAGAGCAATGCTACTCTCGATAAGTCGATATGAAAGTTCATAAACGCAATGGTAATAATCAACGGAATTGATTGTTTGCTGCAGAGGCTCTAGAACGGGCGTTTCCGGCGATCAGTTTTGCACCGTTGTGGGTATTTTCGACCCATCTGTGACGTGCAAAAGTGCGGGGCCGGTAACGCCGGGAGACTGGTCGGTCAGTATTGGACTGGGCGAATTCGGCGAAATCGGTCTTTCGATTAAACCTGCCGGGTTTTTATCAGTCGTAGACTTTATGACGGGCCGCTTCCGGCTCGCCGTTTCACCTGTGCGTCGCAGTCGGGCGCCCAGTCGTATCAGGAGCCCTGTGCAATGACGCGCACCCGTAAAATGCTTGTGTGGACCCTTTCCAGTTTCCTTACCTTGCTGGTGGTGCTGGTGCTGATCATCGTGTTCTTCGACTGGAACCGGATCAAACCGCCGCTCAACGCCAAAGTTTCCGAAGAACTGCACCGCGCTTTCGCCATCAACGGCAATCTGTCGGTGGTCTGGCAGCCAGAGCCCGATGAAAGCGGCTGGCGCGCCTGGGTGCCGTGGCCCCACGTGGTGGCCGAGGACCTCAGCCTGGGCAACCCGGACTGGTCGAAGCAACCGCAGATGGTCACCCTCAAGCGCGTCGAACTGCGTATTTCACCCTTGGCCTTGCTGGCGCAGCGGGTGGTGATCCCGCGTATCGATCTCACCGAACCGAATGCCGAACTGCAGCGCCTGGCAGACGGGCGCGCCAACTGGGCGTTCAAATTCGACCCCAAAGACCCGAACGCCGAGCCTTCCAGCTGGGTGGTGGATATCGGTGCGATCGGCTTCGACAAGGGCCACGTCACCCTCGACGACCAGAACCTGAAGACTCAGCTCGATCTGCTGATCGATCCGCTGGGCAAACCGATCCCGTTCAGCGATATCGTGGGCGACAAAGCCGCGAAAGCTACGCTGGAACAGGGCGCGGCGGCCCAGGACTATGCGTTCGCTCTGAAGGTCAAAGGCCAGTACCACGGCCAGAAACTCGCGGGCGAGGGCAAGATCGGCGGCCTGCTGGCCTTGCAGGATGCGGCCAGGCCATTTCCGCTTCAGGCCCAAGTGCAGATCGCCGACACCCATGTCGAACTGGCTGGCACCCTCACCGATCCGATGAACCTGGGCGCCCTCGATTTGCGCCTGAAACTGGCCGGTACCAGTCTGGGCAATCTCTATCCGCTGACCGGCGTCACCCTGCCGGACACGCCGCCTTATGCCACCGACGGCCATCTGATCGCCAGGTTGCACGAGGCGGGTGGCGCAGTGTTCCGCTATGAAGAGTTCAACGGCAAGATTGGCGAAAGCGACATCCACGGCAACCTGACTTACATGGCCAGCCAGCCACGGCCAAAACTCAGTGGCTCGCTGCTGTCCAATCAACTGTTGTTTGCTGACCTGGCCCCGTTGATCGGTGCCGACTCCAACGCTAAACAAAAGGCCCGTGGCGGTGACAGTAAACAACCGGCGGATAAAGTGCTGCCGGTCGAAGAGTTCAAGACCGATCGCTGGCGCGACATGGATGCAGATGTCGAGTTCACCGGCAAACGCATCGTCCACAACGAAGAACTGCCGTTCAACGACCTCTACACGCACCTGGTGCTTACCGATGGCGTGCTCAGTCTTGAACCGCTGCGCTTCGGTGTGGCGGGCGGCAAACTGGATGCGCAAATTCGCCTGAACGGCCACACCGATCCACTGGAAGGCCAGGCCAGGCTCACTGCGCGAGGCTTCAAGCTCAAACAGTTGTTCCCTGGCTTTGAGCCGATGAAAACCAGTTTCGGCGAACTCAATGGCGATGCTGATATCAGTGGGCGCGGCAATTCGGTGGCCAAACTGCTGGGCAGCGCCAATGGCAATCTGAAAATGCTCATCAACGATGGCGCCATCAGTCGCGAGTTGATGGAGCTGGCGGGTCTGAACGTCGGCAACTATGTGGTTGGCAAGATCTTTGGCGACAAGGAAGTGAAGATCAATTGTGCGGCCGCCGACTTTGGCATCCAGTCCGGCCTGGCGAGTACCCGCTTGTTTGTGTTCGATACCGAGAACGCCGTCGTCTACATCGACGGCACCGCGAACATGGCGACTGAACAGCTGGACCTGACCATCACCCCGGAATCCAAGGGCTGGCGCCTGATTTCATTGCGCTCGCCACTGTATGTGCGCGGCAAGTTCATCAAACCCGATGCCGGGGTCAAGGCCGTGCCGTTGATGCTGCGCGGAGCCGGGATGGTGGCGCTGGGCGTAATCGCCGCACCGGCAGCGGGGTTGCTGGCGTTGGTGGCGCCGAGTGGCGGTGAGCCGAACCAGTGTGCACCGTTGCTGGAGCTGATGAAGGCGGGCAAGGCGCCCAAGACCGTCAAAAACTGATCGCTGATCCGCGCACTGTATGCCCGGACAACAATGCCTCGTCACGCAGCCACGCAAAAAACGCCCGAACCGGTGGATGACGTTCGCGTCCCGGCACGCACAGTGCGCTGTAGCCGGCGCCATCGACCTGGATTTCCCCCCGGTACGGCAACAGCAGACCACTGGCCACACTTTCCGACACCAGAATATTGCTTGCCAATACCAGGCCTTGCCCGGCAATCGCCGCTTGCAGGGCGTAATGCTCTTCGTCGTATTCGCGCACGGCGGGCTGGCCGCTCAGCCAGGTTTCGCCAGAGCGAGCGCACCAGGCCTCCCAGCCGTGGGCATAGAGTTTGGAGTTGTGCCAACGCACGCTGATCAGCGTGGGGGGGCGACTCGACGCCAAGGCCACTTGTTCCGGCGAGCCATAGACACCGAAGGACTCATCGAACAGGCACTGGCCGTACAGGTTGGGGTAATCGTCGAGGCTGTAGCGCAGCACCAGATCGACACTGGCGTCTTGATGCAGATCGATGACTTCGCAGTGGGTATCGAGGCGCACGTTGATGTTCGGGTGTCGGGCGTAGAAACGTCCCAGGCGAGGCACCAGCCAAAGGGCGGCGAAGGCAGCGGTGGTGGAGATCGTCAGGCTCGCGCCACTGCGTTGCGGGCGCAGGGTGTCGACGCTTTGCGCCACCTCCAGAAAGGCACCGTGCAGGCTGTGAAACAACCTTTCACCACATTCGGTCAGGCGTACCTGACGCGGCAGACGTTCGAACAGCGGCACGCCGAGCCAGGTTTCCAGGGAGCGGATCTGGTGCGACACCGCCGTCGGCGTCACCGCCAGTTCTTCGGCGGCAGCCTTGAAGCTCAGCAGGCGTGAGGCGGATTCAAAGGCCCGCAGGGCGGTCAATGGCAGCGAAGCGAACATTGAAGACTCCATGGATGAAATCAATTCATCCCGACTGATTTTTGCTCATTTGAAGAGGAGCAGCTGCGAGCTTCAAGCTGCAAACCACAAGCCGTTTGAGTTTAGTCCTTGAGGAGGTTCAGATGAGTAAAATTCTTGCTGTTCATGCCAGCCCCCGTGGTGATCGCTCGCATTCGCGTCGTTTGGCCGAAGTGTTTCTGACGGCCTGGCAGGCCCGTCATCCACACGCGCAACTGACCCGACGCGAAGTCGGGCGGGCGCTGATACCGCCGGTCAACGAGGCATTCGTGGCCGCCGCGTTTTACCCCGAGCCCGCCGCTCGGCCGCTATCGATGCAGGCCGATCTGGCGCTCAGCGACGAACTGGTCGGCGAGCTGCTTGGCCACGATGTGTTGCTGATCTCCACGCCGATGCACAACTTCAGCGTACCGAGCGGGCTCAAGGCCTGGATCGATCAGATCGTGCGCGTCGGGGTGACCTTTGATCACACCCTGGACAACGGCGTGGCCCAGTACCAACCGTTGGTGCAGGGAAAAAAAGCCCTGATCATCACCAGCCGTGGCGGCTTCGGTTTTGGCCCGGGCGGTGAGCTGGAGGCCATGAACCATGCCGATACGTTATTGCGCACGGTGCTGGGTTTCATTGGCATCACCGATGTCACCGTGGTCGCCGCCGAGGGCGAAGAGTCCGAGGCGCGCACCTTTGAGGTCTCTGCCGCCGAGGCTGAACAGCGCTTGCTCGCGCTGGCCCGGGAGTTCTAGATGGCCTGGCTGTTTTTGCTGATCGCCGCCGGGTTTGAAGTCACCTTCGCCATGGGCATGAAGTACGCCGAGGGCTTCACCCGGCTCTGGCCTTCGCTGATCACTGTGGTGGCCGCTGTGGGCGGGATCTACTTCCTGACCCTGGCCATGCGCGAGTTGCCGGTGAGCATCGCATACCCGATCTGGACCGCCATCGGTTCACTGGGCACGGTGTTCCTCGGGTTCGCACTGCTGGGGGAAAGCCTGAGCATGATCAAGCTGGTCTCGGTCGGGCTGATCGTGGCGGGCGTGGTGGGGTTGAAGTAAGGCGGATGACATAGACTTGTCATCTTCGCTGGCGATGCTTGGCGGATGTCTTGCCTCCCGCCTTGCGTCTACTCCCGATCACAAGGATGTCCGCCAATGTCGCAAGGTTCCGCCCCGCGCTACCCGCTGGTGTTAGTCCCGGGAATGCTCGGATTCATCCGTCTGGTGCTTTATCCGTACTGGTACGGGATCGTCGAAGCGTTACACCGCGCAGGTGCGGTGGTGTTCGCGGTGCAGGTCTCGCCGCTCAACTCCACCGAAGTGCGCGGCGAGCAACTGTTGGCGCGAATTGAGGAAATCCTGCGGGAAACCGGGGCCGACAAGGTCAACCTGATCGGCCACAGCCAAGGCTCATTGACCGCTCGGTACGCCGCCGCCAGGCGTCCGGATCTCGTCGCATCGGTGACTTCGGTGGCGGGGCCGAACCATGGTTCTGAGCTCGCCGATTATCTGCACAAGCATTATCCCCATGACAGCGTCCGTGGTCGCCTGATCTGCTTTTTGCTGCGGATGGTCGGCGCGCTGATGGCATTGCTGGATACCGGTTACCGTGGGCCGAAGCTGCCGGTGGATATCCATGCGTCCCATCACTCCCTGACCAGCGCTGGCGTCGCGCTGTTCAACCAGCGTTATCCACAGGGCTTGCCTGAAACCTGGGGCGGTCACGGGCCGGAAGAGGTCAATGGTGTGCGTTATTATTCCTGGTCCGGCACCTTGCAGCCGGGCATTACCGATCGCGGACGCAATCTGCTGGACGGCACCAACCGTAGTTGCCGACTGTTTGCCAGGACCTTCGTCCGCGAAGCCGGACATTGCGATGGCATGGTCGGGCGCTACAGCTCGCACCTGGGGACGGTGATTGGCGATGAGTATCCGCTGGATCACTTCGATATCGTCAATCAGTCGTTGGGGCTGGTCGGCAAGGGGGCGGAACCGATCCGGTTGTTTGTCGAGCATGCTACTCGGCTAAGCGCGGCTGGACTTTAGACCGCGTTATCGTTCTTCGCGAGCAAGCCCGCTCCCACATTTGGAATGCATTCCCCCTGTGGGAGCGGGCTTGCTCGCGAAGGCGCCGGATCAGGCAACGCGGACCTTACGCCCCAACACCGTCGTCCAGCGCTCGGAAACAATCACCCCGCCCAACGTCAACACACCACCTACCAAGTGATACATCGCCAGTTGTTCATGCAACACCACCGCCGCTATCAATGCGGTGATCAACGGCAGCAAATTGAAAAACTGCGTGGTACGGCTTGGCCCCAAACGCACCACCGCCTGCATCCACGCCAGCGGCGCAACCATCGAAGCCAGCAGGCAGGCGTACAGCACCAGCGGAATGTTCTGCAGGGTCGGGCCGACTTTCGGTGAGGCGAGAAACAGCGGAAACAGCACCACCACGGCCACCAGCACCTGCAAATACAGGAGCACCAGCGGTGGCAGTTTCAGCTGCCATTTTTTCAACAGGGTGCTGTAGACCGCGTAGGCCAGGGTGGCGACCAGCATCATCGCGTCCCCCAGGTTGACCCCGTGCTCCAGCAATGCGCCCAGGCTGCCGGACGACACCACCACCAGAACACCGGCGAATGAGAGTACCGCACCCGCCAAGGCACCCATGGTCAGGCGCTGGCCGAGGCTGATGATCGCCATGGCCAGCGACATCAGCGGCATCAGCGACAGGATGATGCCCATGTTGGTGGCCGAGGTCAGGCTCGCGGCGAAGTACGCCAGGCTTTGATAAACGGCCATGCCCAGTACACCGAGGACAAAGATCTGGCCCAGTTTCGGGCGGATCAGCGGCCAATGGGCGAGCACGGGTTTGAGCATGAAGGGTGTGAACAGCAATCCGGCCAGCAGCCAGCGGTAGAAACCGATTTCGGCGGGGAAAATAGCCCCGGCCGACATTTTGGTGATCACGGTGTTACCGGCCCAGATAAAAATGGCCAGCAGGGGATAAGCGTATTGCATCGGGAAAAACCAGAACGTTAATGAAGGGCAATTATCCGCTTGTCTGGATGCAAGCCTATACTTCGATCCAGACAACCCGCCCCTGATGACAGACAGCATGAGCAATAGACACATCGACCTGCTGGATTTCAGCGAACTGCCGTCGGCGGTGTATTTCCGCTACGCCGATTTCGACGCCCACGAATACGCCGCACCCCATCGACATCCCTGGGGGACGCTGGAGTACGCAGCCCACGGCGTGCTGCACATGGACGTCGAGGGCAGCCGTTTCATGTCGCCACCGCAATACGCGGTGTGGGTGCCGCCGCAGATCGAGCACAGTTTCTACAGCCACCAACCGGTCAACTACCGCGCGGTGTGCCTGGCACCCAAGGTCTGCGCCGATCTGCCGCCGCGAGCGTGCACCCTGGCCATCAGCGACATTCTCAAGGCGATCCTCAAGGACTTTGCCGCCCGGGACGTGAAGATCCCGGAGCAGGCCGCCGACCAGCGTCTGGCCCAGGTATTGGTGGATCAACTGCAACAGGCCCCGGTGCACGAGTGCTACCTGCCCTATGCCAGCAGCTCCGGATTGCTGGGGATTCTGGAAGCATTGCAGGCCGATCCGGGGGATAACCGGCCCCTGTCGGAATGGGCCGCACGCATCCATGTCAGCGAGCGCACCCTGGCACGGCAGTTCGTGCGGGAACTGGGCATGAGTTTCGGTGAGTGGCGCCAGCGCCTGCGTTTTCTGGCCGCGATCGAAGCGCTGGATAGCCAGCGCAGCATTCAAGAGATCGCCTTCGACATGGGTTACAGCACCGGTTCGGCGTTTATCGCGATGTTCCAGCGCCAGGCCGGGTGTACACCGGAGCAGTATCGGCGCAGCCATCTGGAGAACAGGAAGGTGTAACAGGGGTTGTCTACACTCCAGTACGAGGCCGCGCCCCTCGGTGTGGCGACCAGGAGAAAACTCCATGAAGATGTTGCGTGCCCCTTTGTTGATGATCGGTTTGCTACTCTGCTCCCAAGGCTTCGCTGCCACTGCCCAACAGGAAAAGATGACCACCTGCAACGCCGACGCCACCGCAAAAAGCCTCAAGGGCGACGAGCGCAAAGCATTCATGAGCACGTGCCTGAAGGCTACTCCGGCGGCAAACGATGCCGGTAAAGCATTGACGCCGCAGCAAGAGAAAATGAAAACCTGCAACGCCGACGCCGCCACCAAAGCCCTCAAGGGTGATGAGCGCAAGGCGTTCATGAGTGATTGCCTGAAGAAAAAATAATTCACAGGGATCAACTCAGTCGAGTGTGGGAGCGGGCTTGCTCGCGAAGGCGGTGCCTCAAACAGCATTGAAGTTGACTGACACGACGCCTTCGCGAGCAAGCCCGCTCCCACATTTGATTGATGGTGATTTTCAGATATGTGTACGACGATCCGCGATGGGGCTCGCACTCGAGTGGCCACCCCACTAAGGTCGCCCCACACAATCCTAGTGCTCGCACCGGATCGCTGGCAGACTGCCAATCCTTTTTACGCCGTTCGTTTTTGAGGCTGTATGCCAACGTTTTCTCAGCGTCAAATTTTGCTGGTCATCAGCTGGGTCATCATTTTTGGCGGGCTGCTGCTGGTCCTGCCGCTGCGGTTGCTGCCGAGCCTGCTCGCCGGGTTGCTGGTGTTCGAACTGGTCAACATGCTCACCCCGCAACTGCAACGGTTGATCGAAGGCCGGCGCGCGCGCTGGCTGGCGGTGGCGTTGCTGGGGACTCTGATTGTCAGCGTGCTGTCGCTGATCTTTGCCGGTGCCTTCAGCTTCCTGCTGCACGAGGCGGAAAACCCCGGCGCTTCCCTCGACAAGTTCATGGGCGTGGTCGACCGCGCGCGCGGGCAACTGCCGCCGTTCATCGACGCCTATCTGCCGGCCAGTGCCGCTGAATTTCGCGTGGCGATTGGCGAATGGGTCAGCAAGCACCTCAGCGAGTTGCAGCTGGTGGGCAAGGACGCGGCGCACATGTTCGTGACCTTGCTGATCGGCATGGTGCTGGGCGCGATCATTGCATTGCAGCGCGTGCCCGACCTGACCAAACGCAAACCGCTGGCGGCGGCGCTGTTTGATCGTCTGCACCTGCTGGTCCAGGCGTTTCGCAACATCGTGTTCGCCCAGATCAAGATTTCCCTGCTCAATACCTTCTTCACCGGGATTTTCCTGGCGGTGATCCTGCCGATGTTCGGCATCAAGCTGCCGCTGACCAAAACCCTGATCGTGCTGACGTTCCTGCTCGGCCTGCTGCCGGTGATCGGTAATTTGATGTCCAACACCCTGATCACCATTGTCGGTCTGTCGCTGTCGATCTGGGTTGCCGTGGCGGCGCTGGGTTACCTGATTTTTATCCACAAGCTCGAATACTTCCTCAACGCGCGCATCGTCGGCGGGCAGATCAGTGCCAAGTCGTGGGAGTTGCTGCTGGCGATGCTGGTGTTCGAAGCCGCGTTCGGCCTGCCGGGGGTGGTGGCGGGGCCGATTTACTACGCGTATCTGAAGAGCGAGTTGAAGCAGGTGGGGATGGTTTGACCGGCTGCTGATCCCGCTGTTGATTCAATTGTGGCGAGGGAGCTTGCTCCCGCTGGACTGCGTAGCAGGCCCTCGCTTATTAGGGATAAGGGGGCCGCTTCGCGACCCAGCGGGAGCAAGCTCCCTCGCCACAGGGTTTCGGATCAGTCCATCGAGCCGTAACGTTTTGCAGCCTCGATCGCCAGACCGCTACCGATACTGCCAAAGATGTTCCCTTCCACATGCCGCGCCTTCGGCAGCATCGCCGAGACGCTGTTGCGCAACGCCGGAATGCCGCTCGAACCGCCGGTGAAGAACACCGTATCGACCTGATCGACCCGCACATCGGCGTTTGCCAGCAGTTGGGTGACGCTGTTGCGCACCCGCTCCAGCAGGTTGTCGATGGCCGACTCGAACAGCGCACGGCTCAAGTCCACGCTCAGGCCGGCTTCAATGCGGTCCAGTGGCACGTGGCGGTTGTCGGCGTGGGTCAGCTGGATCTTGGTTTCTTCCACTTCCATCGCCAGCCAGTGCCCGGCGCGCTGTTCGATCAGCTTGAACAGGCGATCGATGCCGCCAGTGTCTTCGATGTCGTAGCGCATGCTGCCCAGGGCCAGTTGCGATTTCTGCGAGTACACCGAGTTGATGGTGTGCCAGGTCGCCAGGTTCATGTGGTGGCTGGTGGGCATGTAGGCGCCGCTCTTCATCCGGCTGCCGTAGCCGAACAGTGGCATCAGGCCGGCCAGCGAGAGTTGTTTGTCGAAGTCGGTCCCGCCGATGTGCACGCCGCCGGTGGCGAGGATGTCGTCCTGGCGGTTATCCACAGCGCGACGCTCCGGCGACAGGCGTACCAGGGAGAAGTCGGACGTACCACCGCCGATGTCGACGATCAATACCAGCTCTTCTTTCTCGATGGTCGACTCGTAGTCGAATGCCGCGGCAATCGGTTCGAACTGGAACGAAACTTCCTTGAAACCGATCTTGCGGGCCACGTCGATCAGGGTGTCTTCGGCTTCCTTGTCGGCCATCGGATCGTCATCGACAAAGAACACCGGGCGACCCAGCACCACTTCTTCGAATTCCCGACCGGCGGCGGCCTCGGCACGGCTCTTGAGCTGGCCGATGAACAGCCCGAGCAAGTCCTTGAACGGCATCGCCGTGCCGAGGACGCTGGTGTCGTGCTTGATCAGCTTGGAACCCAGCAGGCTCTTGAGCGAGCGCATCAGGCGGCCTTCATAACCTTCCAGATACTCGTGCAGCGCCAGTCGGCCGTAAACCGGGCGGCGTTCTTCGATGTTGAAGAAGACCACCGACGGCAGGGTGATCTTGTCGTCCTCCAGCGCGATCAGCGTTTCCATGCCGGGGCGCAGCCAGCCGACGGTGGAGTTGGACGTGCCAAAGTCGATACCCACGGCACGGGCTGGAGATGCGTTGTTCATGTCTTTCAGGTTCCGGTTAAAAAACGGCCGCGCAGTGTATGCCAGTGCGCGACAGATTCGAAGGCCGGTTATCTGCTAAATCTCGCCTGACGATCCTTGAAAGACGAAGCATCACCCCCAAACTACCCTGCATCAACCGGACAGCCGAGGGAGAGCTCGCAAGAAGCCCCGCCTGCTGCCGATAAACTTCTGCCGCGCCGCCCGGTCACAAACTTGAGATCGGTCAGACCAATGGCTGCAAACAAGCGCATGCTGTGGCCCGTGGCGCGATTTGATAACGGATGGTGATTCCCGCGATGGACTTCAAAGACTATTACAAGATTCTCGGTGTGGAGCCGACCGCAGACGATAAGGCGATCAAGGCCGCCTATCGCAAGCTGGCGCGCAAATACCACCCCGATGTCAGCAAGGAAAAGGATGCAGAGGCGAAGTTCAAGGACGCCTCGGAAGCTTATGAGGCATTGAAAAGCGCCGACAAACGCGCTGAATACGATGACTTGCGCCGCTATGGCCAGCACGGCCAGCCGTTCCAGGGACCACCAGGCTGGCAAAGCCGTGGCGGTTTCGGTGGCGGCGGTCAGGACACGGGCGATTTTTCGGACTTTTTCAGTTCGATCTTCGGCAACCGTGGGCCTGGGTTTGGTGGTGGAGGACAGTCGCGTCGCAGCACCGGACGTCGAGGGCAAGACGTGGAAATGGAACTTGGGGTTTTTCTCGAAGAAACACTGTCGACCGAATCGAAGAAGGTCACCTTCCAGGTGCCGCAGTACAACGCGGCCGGCCAGCATGTGAGCAACACCAGTAAAAGCCTGAACGTGAAGATCCCCGCCGGCGTGGCCGACGGCGAGCGTATTCGCCTCAAGGGGCAGGGCGCTCCGGGTGTGGGTGGCGGGGCCAATGGCGACCTATACCTGACGATCCGTTTTGCACCGCACCCGAAATTCGACGTCGAAGGCGAGAACCTGATCATCACCTTGCCACTGGCACCGTGGGAGCTGGCGCTGGGCGCCGAAGTCGCCGTGCCGACCCTGACCGGCAAGATCAACCTCAAGGTGCCGGCCGGCAGCCAGAATGGGCAGCGCATGCGCGCCAAGGGCCACGGCCTGATGAATAAGGCCGGTGAGCGCGGTTACCTGTTCGTGCAATTGAAGGCCGTGATGCCGAAAAAATCCGACGATGACATCAAGGCCCTGTGGCAGGAGCTGGCGAAAAAAGCCGCGTTCAACCCGCGAGAGCATTTTTGATCCCTTAGAACCAAGGAGTCACTGACAATGAGCAGTCCCCTGATCGTTCAACTGGACATGGCAGAATTCTGTGAGGCGACCGAGCTGTCGGACGCCTACGTGATCGAAATCGTCGAACACGGCATCCTTGAACCTCAGGGTGCTCAGCCCAAGGACTGGGTTTTCAACGACTACGAGCTGACCCTGGCCAAGCGCGCGGCCAAGCTGCGGCGCGACCTTGACCTGGAATGGGAAGGCGTCGCCCTGGCGCTGGACCTGCTCGAAGAAGTCCAGCAACTGCGGGCCGAGAACCGCATGCTCAAGCAGCGATTGGGGCGGTTGTTGGTGGAGTAACTCAAAGAGTGACACCCACCCTGTGGCGAGGGAGCTTGCTCCCGCTGGGCTGCGCAGCAGCCCCAAAAATATCGAGTCAGCACATTTCAACAGGTTCAGCGCAATTGCAGGGCTTGCGACCGCTTCGCGCTCGAGCGGGAGCAAGCTCCCTCGCCACAAAAGCCGCCCCTCAGCAAGCGTCTAGACTTTCCTCGGCAACACCACGGTAAACGTCGTGCCATCGCTCTCATTGGAGCTGACTTCAATCGTTCCCTGATGGGCGTCGACCACTTCCTTGACGATAAACAGCCCCAGTCCGAGGCTGGTAGAGGGCTCGCCGAGTTCTTCGCTGGCGCTGCGCACCAGCGGGTCGAAAATCGTCGGGATCGCGTCGACGGGAATCGGGGTGCCGTCGTTGTGCACGGTCAGTCGAACGCTGTCGGCCTCGCCCTTGAGGGTCAACGTCACTTCACGTTTGCTTGAGCCGTGCTGCAAGGCGTTGCCGATCAGGTTTTGCAGCATCTGATCGAGCCTGCGCGGGTCCCAGATGCCGCAGGTGTCACCCTGTACATCAAAGTTTGGATCGCATTCCGGTTGACCGGCACAGGCCCGGGCAATCGCTTCCCGCGCCGCTTCGGCCAGGTCCATGGGCGTCGCCTCGACCGGCAGGTGTTTGCCCAGGCGGCTGCGCACCAGTTCCAGTAAATCCCCGACCATCACTGCCAGGTGCCCGGTGCTGCGCTGGATATTGATCGCGCACCTGAGCGCATCACCTTCCAGCGCGGTTTTGCGTAGCAGTATTTCGGTGGACATGCTCACCGCCTGCAAGGGGGCGCGCAGGTCATGGCCGAGGATTGCCAGAAAAATGTCCCGCGAGCGGTTGACCTGTTCGGCGTAGGTGGCGGTGGATTCGGCAAGGGCTTCGTCGATGGCCTCGTTGAAACGAATCATGTCCTGGAAGTAGACCAGGTCAGGCGATTGCAGGCTGTCGACCCACAGGCGAATCACACAGGCGCGCAAATGACGAAATTCGCTGGTCATCTGCACCAGATCAAAACCCACGGTATGGCGCAATTCGCCATGGCTGGCGCCGGCCTGGTCCAGGCTCGGGGTTTTTTCCGGTCCTTCGCCGCGTGCCTTGGCGGCTTGTTCACTGGCGGTTTGCGGCTTGGTCATGTCGCGCGCGGCGGCTAGCAGGATCGATTTTGCGTGGTCGCGCAGCGCGGCGCGATCCATGGTTTCTGCGGCGGGGGTGATGGTTTTGGCGAACTGCTCCCATTCATCGACGATGCGATCAACGTGTAACACGATGAAGTCGGATAGGCGCATGGCGAGTTCCTGAGCTGGAATCGATGGGCAGCGATTCGAATAGTAGTCTTTTTGACGGAAAAAACACGACCGCTCATGCTGACGCACAGATGGCTGATTGTAGGGAGGTATTTATATATCGTCGGCACCTTGATTCTCGAACGGTCCGGCACTTTCAGCCCGTTCGTCGAACAGTTATTTGGTCTTTTGTTTTAGGCCATGACGAATAAGCTGTTTGCTTCTTATTGGCAGTGATAAACACATGTCTGATTTGCAGGGAAGCAACTCAATGAGCACGTCTGAATCGTTACAGCCTGATAACAACGGCGTTCATTACGCTCGTGTACTCGGAGCGATACCTGAAGCCATCAAAAATGCCTCGGTGTCCCGATTGAATTCACTTCAAGGGTTAAATCCGGTGGTGCCCGACTGGTACAACAGGGCGCGACCAGTCGATCGCCAACGCCTCAAGCAATTAATTGAAGAACGCTGGCATTGGCAAGGCGTGCTGGACAAAACGCTGGGTAACTTGCAGCAGGACATCAAAGTCTTTGCCGAACCCCGGGTCGAATCGCTGTTGCGGTCAAACTTCAATACCAGGGCAAAAGCCAACGAACTGACCGTACAACTTGAAGTGCCAAGCAAGATTGCCCTTGTTATAGATACAGGTGCCACGCGCATCCGTCAGTCCACGTTGCTCGAAGCGGCATTGCATAACTTCGAGGCGTCTGAAACCGTTGAGGGTGCTTGGCGTAATGGTTCGGGTATTTACCGCAAGGAGCCACGTCGAGGCCTTGTGCACATTCCGGAAATATCCCTGCCAAAATTTGCCTCTTTATGCCGAAGCCTGAACATCGGCGAGCACTATCAGCAACACCTTAAATCCATCCTGTTTCCGCCCTCGGAGCAGGCGCAGCGTGCCTTGCAGCAAGATTCAATTGCCAGCGACAAAGCAGCTTTTCATGTCGCGGCACTGATAGCCCGATTAAAGGGCGATATCAGCGATCAGGCCTACAATAGCCTAGGGGGAATACGTGAAGATCGTGGCGACATCAAGCTCTACGACCAGCCCTTGCACTGCCACCGTTTAACGCTGATGGGCTTCAAGTTGACCGGCATTGTACTGTTCAGTGCTGTCGGCGAACCGTCGACAATCAAACAAACCATTGAAGCATTAACCCCCGCGACGTTGAAGTTCTGGATTGACTTGTCTCACCATGTCCCTTACTTGCCTGGACAGAAGCACGAGCAATACAAACTGTTGCAAGCGTTCTTTGCCAATGGCCCGCAGGGTGTGATCGAGGAGGGGCTGCGCAGGGACGATATTTATCAACAAAGTCGTTTGTCTGGCCCATTGATCGCTTATGTTCCGGAAGATCCTGAACATCCGTTAAAGGAATACCCGTCGCTGACCGCGTTCATGACCGAGCTGATCGGGCAATTGCGCGGTACCGACTATCAAGCCTTCTTCAGCCGCTTTCTGGCACAGCAGGACAAGGGGCTTTTTCTGGCTCGGGTCAAAGAACGCCTCACAACGTTCACCTTGCAACAACGCGAGCCTCTGGATATGGGGCCGTGGTGGCGTGAGACTGCAATCGAGAACCCCAACGCTGAACCCATCACCAATCTCATTACCGATAATCTGTGGCAAGTCCTGTTTATCGAGCGCCGCCATAAAATCATGGCCGATGCCCGGCTCATTGCCGTGCCCACCGACGATGAGGATGCGACAGCCCGCTTCAAGCGCTTGACCAGCTACCTGTCGATCGGCTGGAACATCTTCAACTTCACCGCGATGCTGATACCGGGGTTGGGTGAGGCCATGCTGGCCATTATGGTTGCGCAAATGCTCGCGGAATTGGGCGAGGGTGTCGAAGACTGGAGTAAAGGCGATAGAGAACAGGCCTCGAGGTACATAAACGGAGTATTGATCAATTTTGCGCAGTTGGCGCTCATGGGGGCCGGGCATGTCTTGCCCACCGCGACGCCCGTTCCGGTCAGCGTCTCGCCCTTTGTCGAAGGGCTCAAGCCAGTGGAGTTCAACGGTCAGGAACGGTTGTGGAACCCGGACCTGCGGCCCTATGAACGGCCCATCACCTTGCCCGAGGACGCACCGGTCAGCGAACTGGGTTTTTTCCGGCATCAGGATCAGGAACTGCTTCGACTCGATGACACTTACTATGGCGTGATGCAGGACCCAGACACCGGACAATACCGTCTCCAGCACCCGACCCGCCCTGACGCGTATCAGCCGCCGCTGGAGCATAACGGTAGCGGCAGCTGGAAGACTGAACTCGATCAGCCACTGGAGTGGGACAAGCGCCGGTTGCTCCGACGCCTGGGAGCTTCGGTGGATAATTTCTCCGAGGACACTCTGGAGCAAGTATCCGTCGTCAGTGGTGTGCACGAAGACGTATTGCGCAGACTCCACGTAGAGCACGAAACGCTGCCCGCGTCGTTGATCGACACGATCAAACGCTTCACTGCCCACGCTGACGCCGAAGCCTGTGCGGAGCGGGTTTTAGGTAACCGGATCGATGCCGAATGGGCCGATTTTGTGCCGCGTTTCATGACTGAATGGCGGGGTTGGCCCGAAGGCAAGGCCATCGAAGTGTTCAACGGTCCGGATCTGTCGGGCCCCTCGATCAAGGAGGGTTTTGGCAGCGCACGGCCAGAGCATACGTTGCAGATGACTCGGGCAGAACTTGTCGCCGGGCAGTTACCGGAACGTGTGGTCGCGTTCCTTGATGAGCACGAGTTGCATGAGGTTCTCGGTGGTTGGCTGGGCGGGGATCGCCAGGCACGCATTCAGGCCGTGCGGGAATTGTTTGGCAGACAGGCAGGGAAATTCAGAAAAAAATTGTTCGACAGCCTTTATTCCCGGCGGGAATATTCGACTGACCCACGAGTGCAGCAGCTCAAGAGTGTTTATCCGGATCTGTCCACCAGCATGGCCGAGGAGGTGCTGCGCCATGCAAAACCTGCGGATTTGCAGCATTTGAGCGAGAAGCAGCGTGCTTCTCTGAACCTGGCGCAATGGGTGCGGCAAGGGCAGCAGCAGGAGCGCCTGGCTCGCGCCTATGAGGGGCTTTACCTCGAAAAACTCTACAACGCCGATACGACCCGGCTGATCCTTCATTCGCTGGAGTCGCTACCAGGCTGGCCGAAAGATCTACTGCTGGAAATTCGAGAGTTCGGTTCCCAGGGCCGGTTGAGCGACAGTATCGGTCCGGCGGATGCACCGATTCGTAAGGTGCTGATTATCGGGGACGATGGTCAATTCGAGACACGGGACGAACTCGATCAACACCTGCACGGTGAAGACACTCTGTATGCCGCGGTACTGCACGCGTTACCCGATGCCCAGCGCACGGCCCTGGGCTTTGATATCCATGAGGCTGAACGGCTGGAAAACCTGATCAAGGCGCATCCGTTGGCACGCGACCGTTTTGCTCCCGTGCTTTTGGACAATCCTGTTCTCAAGCCCTCGTACGACCCGGCTGTCATGCGTCTTCGTGGTGGCATGCAAGGTTATGCGCAGCAAGTACCACACGGCTTGGGGCTGCGTCGCCGGGCCCGCTCGCTGTACCCGGGATTCACACAAGCGCAAGTCGAAGCGCTGCTGACGGGGTTCACTCATGACGGTGGCTCGGTGCATGCGGGTCTCGGAGCATTGGAGGCGGAGTTCAACCAGTTGAACCGGGCGTTGCAGCGCTGGCTGAACTCACCCACCGATGCCTTTCGACTCAGTGCGCAGGGGACGGCGCAGTGGCAGTCGCGAAACCAGCTCTATAAAGCAATCAAACAATGCTGGCGCCGAACGGGACCAGCCGGGGCCGAGGCCCCGGGTGTGGTACTGCCCCAGGCACTGCTGCTCAACGATGTACCGATGATGGGGCGACACCTGGCGACCCTGCCAAAGCTGGAGGCCAACTTTGACCATGTGACCGTGCTGAGCCTCGCCAATGGCGAACTTGATTCCGGCCATGAGTCTTTCCTGGCGCCTTTCCGCCGGGTCAGGCAAATAAACCTGCATGGCAACCGGCTGACTACCTTTCCGTCGGTGCTTAGTGAAATGCGCCATCTCACCGATCTGTACCTCCCTGATAACCGTATCGAACTGGACGTACTGGCGGTCGATCGCCTGAAAAAAATGACCCGTCTGCGATCTTTGGACTTGAGTGGAAATCCGTTGAAACTCGCCCCTGATGTCAGTCAGATGCCGGGCCTGCAGACGCTTCAGTTGAGTGAAACGGGCCTGGACAGCTGGCCGGTGGGGTTGTTTGCCCAGCCGCGGCCACACAATATTTATCTGGATCTGCGCAACAACCCGATCACCCGGATACCGGATGTCGCTCCCGGTTCATTTCGCGCCGAGTTGTTGGCGCGCACCGTGATCAGTCGAGAACCGCGTTGGCTGTCGCCGCAGAGTCTGGACACCCTCAGGTTATACATCGAGTCCGTCGGCATGGACCCCGAACGCCCTTATCCACCTCGGGGAACGCTCGACAGTGTGGAGTGGATACAGGGGCTGACGGAATCGCAGTGGCTCGCAAGGCAAGACATCTGGTTCAAGGTCGAAGACGAATTCGATTCGCTGGCGTTCTTCAATGAGATCCGCAAGCTTACTCAGTCTGCCGACTTTACCGCCGGGGGTGACTATCGTACGGACTTGACCGCCAAGGTCTGGCGGATGCTTGAAGCCATGGCCGAGGACAGTGAGCTGCGGGTCAGGTTGTTCAACGAAGCCGCTGCACCCACCGAATGCGTGGACGGCGGGACACAACTGTTCAACGCCATGGGAGTGCAGGTATTGATCCATGAGGCTTACGCCCTGGGGCCTGTGGACCTGATCGAAGCGCAGCTGCTGGAGCTGGCGGTGGGCAAGTCCCGCCTCGATGAACTCGGTGCCATCGCCCGCCAGCGAGTCGCCGCTCGGTTGTCAGAGGGTGAGCGATTCCGGCGGGTCGATGAGCTTGGAAATGTCACGGGTACGATTGACGAGGTGGAAGTTCATTTGGCTTACATGACCGATCTGGCCGAGCGCCTGGACCTGCCCTGGCAGGCCCGAGGCATGCAGTTTCGCAAGATCGCCGGGGTGAGCCGGCAGATGATCGACGCAGCGTTCGAACGGATCGTGGCGCTGGAGGAGGGCGATTTACTGGTGGATCGGCTCCTTGACCAACCTGTCTGGATGACCTGGCTGGAGTCTGCACACACCGAAGAGTTGCACGGGCTGAAACGGGAAATGGATGCCACCATCGAGCTGCAGGATGCCTTGCAGCGTCGTCTCGAAGAGGCTGCGCTGGCGCCGCAGGCAAGGGCCGATCTGGAGGCCGAGATCGAAGCGCTCTGTCGTAAGTTGGGCAAGAGCGAAGACGACTATGCCAACGGTCGACTCATGAGTGACGACGAGTACGTCCAGGCGTTGAGTGATATCGATCAGCGGTTCAAGCAACGGGTGCAAGCGCTTACCCGACAAGCGATGGAGCGGGTAAGGCTACCAAGGCTTGAGAGGCCCTTCAGGCAGTAAGCAAGGCCACAACAAAAGGCCTCGACACTGGGTGTTCGAGGCCTTTCTTTTGGCCTGCCGGCAACTCAGAACAGGAAGTAACGCTGGGCCATCGGCAATACATCCGCCGGTTCGCACCACAGCAACACACCGTCGGCCTTGACCTGATAGGTCTGCGGATCAACATCGATATTCGGCAGGTAGTCGTTGTGGATCAGGTCGGTTTTCTGCACCTCGCGGCAACCTTTGACCACGGCGATTTTCTTCTTCAAACCCAGGGCTTCGGCAAGCCCTGCCTCCTGCGCAGCCTGGCTGATGAAGGTCAGGCTGGTGGCATGCAACGAGCCGCCGTAGCTTGCGAACATCGGGCGGTAATGCACCGGTTGCGGGGTCGGGATCGAGGCGTTGGCGTCGCCCATCAGGCTGGCCGCGATGGCGCCGCCCTTGAGAATCAGCGTCGGTTTCACGCCAAAAAACGCCGGTCGCCATAGCACCAGGTCGGCCCATTTGCCGACTTCCACCGAACCCACTTCGTGACTGATGCCATGGGTGATCGCCGGGTTGATGGTGTACTTGGCGATGTAGCGTTTGGCGCGGAAGTTATCGTTGCCTTCGCCATCACCGGGCAAGGGGCCGCGCTGTTTTTTCATCTTGTCGGCGGTCTGCCAGGTGCGCGTGATGACTTCGCCGACCCGGCCCATGGCCTGGCTGTCGGAGCTGATCATCGAGAACGCGCCGAGGTCGTGGAGGATGTCTTCGGCGGCAATCGTCTCGCGGCGGATGCGGCTTTCGGCGAAGGCCACGTCTTCGGCAATGCTCGGGTCCAGGTGGTGGCAGACCATCAGCATGTCGAGGTGTTCGTCGATGGTGTTGCGGGTGAACGGCCGGGTCGGGTTGGTCGAACTCGGCAGTACGTTGGCCAAACCGCAGGCCTTGATGATGTCCGGCGCATGACCGCCGCCGGCACCTTCGGTGTGGTAGGTGTGGATGGTGCGGCCCTTGAAGGCGGCGAGGGTGGTTTCGACGAAGCCGGACTCGTTGAGGGTGTCGGTGTGGATCGCCACCTGCACGTCGAACTGGTCGGCGACGCTCAGGCAGTTGTCGATGCTCGCCGGGGTGGTGCCCCAGTCTTCGTGGAGCTTGAGGCCGATGGCACCGGCCTTGACCTGCTCGATCAATGGCTCCGGCAAGCTGGCGTTGCCCTTGCCGGTGAGGCCGATATTCATCGGGAATGCGTCGGCGGCCTGGAGCATGCGCGCCAGGTGCCACGGCCCGGAGGTGCAGGTGGTGGCGTTGGTGCCGGTCGCCGGGCCGGTACCGCCGCCGATCATGGTGGTCACGCCGCTCATCAGCGCTTCTTCGATCTGCTGCGGGCAGATGAAGTGGATGTGGGTGTCGATGCCGCCTGCGGTGAGGATCATGCCTTCGCCGGCGATGACTTCGGTGCTGGCGCCGATGGCGATGGTGACGTTGGGTTGGATGTCCGGGTTGCCGGCCTTGCCGATCGCGGCGATGCGCCCGTCCTTGAGGCCGACGTCGGCCTTGACGATGCCCCAGTGGTCGATGATAAGTGCGTTGGTGATCAGGGTGTCGACCACTTCGGCGGCGAGCAATTGGCTCTGGCCCTGTCCGTCACGGATGACCTTGCCGCCACCGAATTTCACTTCTTCGCCGTAGGTGGTGAAGTCCTGTTCCACTTCGATCCACAGTTCGGTATCGGCCAGGCGCACCTTGTCACCGACGGTGGGGCCGAACATGTCGGCGTAGGCTTGACGGGAAATCTTCATGTGTTCGCCTTGAGATTCAATTGGGTTTGAGACTGTTCGCTTCGCTCACAGATTCGCGAGCAAGCCCGCTCCCACATTCGACCGGGTTCCTCCAGTTGGAATGCGGGCAACTGTGGGAGCGGGCTTGCTCGCGAAGGGGCCGGTGCAGACATCGCATTAATCAGAGCTCACCCATGATCCGCCCGGCAAAGCCGAACACCCGACGATGCCCGGCCAGATCCACCAACTCGACCTCGCGGCTCTGCCCAGGTTCGAAGCGCACGGCGGTGCCGGCGGGGATGTTCAGGCGCATGCCGCGACTGGCGGCGCGGTCGAACGTGAGCGCGTCGTTGGTTTCGAAAAAGTGGTAATGCGAGCCAACCTGGATCGGCCGGTCGCCGCTGTTGGCCACCTTCAGGCTGACGGTGCGCCGGCCGACGTTGAGTTCAATCTCGCCGGGCTGGATCTGGTATTCACCGGGAATCATCAATGGGCTCCCTGGAGAATCTTGTAGTAGAGGGCGGTCGGCTTGTAGCGGCCGCTCGGGTCGCAGGCGTAGTCGGGAATTTCGCCGGCGCGGGTGTAACCCAGCGCCTTGTAGAAATCTTCCGCCGGCGAGCCCGCTTCGGTGTCGAGGTAAAGCATGCCGCGTTTGTGCTGCAGGGCGGCCTGCTCAAGCGCAGTCATCAATTGTTGGCCGAGACCGCGACGTCGCGCCTGTTCGCGCACCAGCAGTTTTTGCACCTCGGCACGGTTCAGCCCGTTGGCTTTCTGGCACAGCGTCAGTTGCACGCTGGCCAGCACCTGTTCGTCCTTGACCACCACCCACAGCAACACATTGCCCTTGTTCAGGTTCTCCTGAACTTCATCAAAATACGCGCGGGCCTGGGTGGCATCGAGGTCGGCCATGAAGCCGACACTGGCGCCATAGCCGACGGCATCGAGCAGCAGGTCAATCAATCCCTGACGATAGTGCGCAAAGCTTTCAACGTTGACGCGTCGCAGTTGGGCGGGGTTCATCGGGTATCACTCCTTGCTGGCGCTCGGCGGTTGCGCGCCAGGATTGAGGGTCAGTTGCATGAAGGTCAGGTCCAGCCAGCGACCGAACTTGGTGCCGACCTGGGGCATTTGCCCGGTGGTCACGAAGCCGATGCGCTCGTGCAAACGAATGGACGCAGCGTTGCCACTTTCGATGGCGGCGACCATCACGTGCTTGCCGCCGTCTTTGGCGCGTTCGATCAGCGCTACCATCAGTTTCGGGCCGAGGCCATTGCCGCGCTGGTCGCTGCGCACGTAGACCGAGTGCTCGACGGTGTGACGGAAACCGTCGAACGGTCGCCAGTCGCCGAATGAGGCATAACCGAGCACCGAGTTGTCGGCATCGACAATCACCAGAATCGGATATCGCTGGGATTGCCGGGCGCTGAACCAGGCCTGGCGGTTTTCGAGGTCGACCGCTTGCTCGTTCCAGATTGCCGTGGTGTTGAGCACCGCGTCGTTGTAGATGTCGCGGATGGCCGGCAGATCGGCAGATACGGCATCGCGAATGTGGTAAGTCATGGTGCGCCTCAGGCGATGGGTTGGTGGACGGTGACCAGTTTGGTGCCGTCGGGGAAGGTGGCCTCGACCTGGATTTCCGGGATCATTTCCGGGATGCCTTCCATCACTTGTTCGCGGCTCAGCAGGGTGGTACCGAAGTGCATCAGCTCGGCCACGGTCTGCCCGTCGCGTGCGCCTTCAAGCAGGGCGGCGGAGATGTAGGCCATGGCCTCCGGGTAATTGAGTTTCACACCGCGAGCCAAACGCCGCTCGGCCACCAGGCCGGCGGTGAAGATCAGCAGCTTGTCTTTTTCGCGTGGGGTCAGGTCCATCGTAGACATCCATCCGGGCAGATTAAAAAGTTCGGATCTGTGAATGCAAACCCTGTGGGAGCGGGCTTGCTCGCGAATGCGGAGTGTCATTCACCATCAATGCTGACTGGCCCACCGCATTCGCGAGCAAGCCCGCTCCCACATTCGATCGCATTTCAGGTGTTCCATATTCTGGGTGGTACAGCTTCGCGACCGAGCAACGCCGGGCGCAACAACCTCCACAAATCAATCAGCCAACCTCGCGCCAACAACGCTTCACTGGCCAGACACCGCGCCACCAGTAACCCAGGCAGTTGGGTCAGATCCCCGCGCACGTCGTGGGGCAGCGAGCGGCAACGCTCCAGCAATTCGCTATCGATCTGACCCGTTACCAGCAACGTCGCAAACACCGGTTGCCCATCCAGGCCAATCGGTGAATCCAGCAAGCCGTCCGCCCCGACAATGCGCTGGCGTTCATGCCAGAGCAACTGGCCGTCGCGGCGGATATCCAGTTTCGCCTGGAAGTGTCCAAGGTCGAAGCGCTCGCCACTGGCCGGGCGGCCCAGGGCCACGACATCCCAGTAGAACAGCCGCGCATCGCCTTCAAGGTCAATAGTGGTGCTGAGTTCAGCCTGGGCAGCGCTGAAAATGATCGTCTCCTGGGGCAACCATTCCAGTGTCGCGCCGGCCGCCACCGTCAACTTCAGCTGCTGATAAGCGGGGCCGGCGGCGCGATACCACTTGGCCGCACCGGGGCTGGTGATCTGTGCCCAGGAATCGCGCTCGACGCTGACTGCGATGTCCAGCCGATCGCCGCCGGCAATCCCGCCGGGCGGGTGGACGATGATGTGCTGGCAGACTTCCGGGCCTTCGGCATACAGGTGTTTTTGTACCCGCAACGGACCTTTGTGCCGGCGCAGAACCGGGCGCGAGGTTTCGCCGAACCGGGCGTAACCCAGTTCGAGCTCGGCATGCCAACTGGGCGTGAACAAAAGGGAGGCAGGTAGATTCATGGTTTCTAATTATCGTTAGGATGCTACAGATTAGATTGAACCTTAGATGGTAACCAGGCCGCGCACACCTTCGGCTTCCATATTTTCACCACGGCCCTGTTGCACGATCTGGCCCCGGGACATCACCAGGTATTGATCGGCCAGTTCGGCGGCGAAATCGTAGAACTGCTCCACCAGCAAAATCGCCATGTCGCCCCGGGCCGCGAGTTTTTTGACCACCGCACCGATCTCCTTGATCACCGACGGCTGGATGCCTTCGGTGGGCTCGTCGAGGATCAGCAGGCGCGGGCGACTGGCCAGCGCCCGGCCGATGGCCAGTTGTTGTTGCTGGCCACCGGACAGGTCGCCGCCGCGCCGTTGCTTCATTTGCAACAGCACCGGGAACAGCTCGTAGATAAACGCCGGGACTTCCTTGGCTTCGCTGCCGGGAAAGCGCGACAAACCCATCAACAGGTTTTCTTCCACGGTGAGACGGCCGAAGATCTCCCGGCCCTGGGGGACGTAGGCAATGCCGGCATGCACGCGCTGGTGCGGCTTGAGCGAAGTGATGGGTTTGCCTTCCCAGTTCACCGCGCCTTCCCTGGCCGGCAGCAGGCCCATCAGGCATTTGAGCAGGGTGGTCTTGCCCACGCCGTTACGCCCGAGCAGGCAGGTGACCTCGCCGACCTTCACGTCAAACGTCAGGCCACGCAGGATGTGGCTTCCGCCGTAGTACTGGTGCAGTTTGTCGACTTGCAGCATTTCCAGACTCTCCTCAAATCCCCTGTGGGAGCGGGCTTGCTCGCGAATGCGGACTGACATTCAACATTTGCATCGACTGACACACCGCTTTCGCGAGCAGGCCCGCTCCCACATTTGGATGGCATTCACATGCCTATCGACCGAGATACACCTCGATCACCCGCTCGTTGTCCTGTACCTGTTCCAGCGACCCTTCCGCCAGCACGCTGCCCTGATGCAACACGGTGACGTGGTCGGCAATCGAGCCGACGAACCCCATGTCGTGTTCCACCACCATCAGCGAATGCTTGCCGGCCAGGCTTTTGAACAGCTCGGCGGTGAATTCGGTTTCGGCGTCGGTCATGCCCGCCACCGGTTCATCGAGCAGCAGCAATTGCGGGTCCTGCATCAGCAGCATGCCGATCTCCAGGAACTGCTTCTGGCCGTGGGACAGCAGGCCGGCCGGGCGATTGACCGAGCTGGTCAGGCGAATGGTCTCCAGCACTTCTGCGATGCGGTCTTGTTGTTCACCGTTCAAGCGCGCTCGCAGGCTGGCCCACACCGACTTGTCGGTTTTCTGCGCCAGTTCCAGGTTCTCGAACACGCTCAAGGCTTCGAACACCGTCGGCTTCTGGAACTTGCGACCGATACCGGCCTGGGCGATCTGCACTTCGCTCATCTGCGTCAGGTCCAGGGTTTCGCCGAACCAGGCCTTGCCGTGGCTGGGGCGGGTCTTGCCGGTGATCACGTCCATCAGCGTGGTCTTGCCCGCGCCGTTGGGGCCGATGATGCAGCGCAACTCACCAACGCCGATGTACAGGTTCAGAGTGTTCAGCGCACGGAAGCCGTCGAAGCTGACGCTGATGTCTTCCAGGGTCAGGATGGTGCCGTGGCGCGTGTTCAAGCCTTTACCGGCGCGCTGGCCGAGACCGATGGCGTCACGACTGCTGCCGGCGTCCTTGTTGGGTTCTACTGGGAAAAACGCCGGTTCGAGCATGAATTCAGCGGTTGCCGTGATTCTCATGATTCACCTCTTTTCTTCAGCAGACCGATCACGCCTTTGGGCAAGTACAGGGTCACGACGATGAACAGTGCGCCGAGGAAAAACAGCCAGTACTCGGGGAAGGCCACGGTGAACCAGCTCTTCATGCCGTTGACCACGCCGGCGCCGAGCAACGGGCCGATCAGCGTGCCGCGCCCGCCAAGGGCGACCCATACGGCTGCTTCGATCGAGTTGGTCGGCGACATTTCACTCGGGTTGATGATGCCGACTTGCGGCACGTACAACGCGCCGGCCAGACCGCACAACACCGCACTCAACACCCAAACGAATAGCTTGAACCCGCGTGGATCGTAGCCGCAGAACATCAAGCGGTTCTCCGCATCACGCAGGGCGGTCAGTACCCGACCAAACTTGCTCTGCGCCAGGCGCCAGCCGATGTACAAGCTAGCCACCAGCAACAGTACCGTGGCGAAAAACAGCACCGCGCGTGTGCCCGGTTCGGTGATGCCGAAGCCGAGAATCGTGCGGAAGTTGGTAAAGCCATTGTTGCCGCCGAATCCGGTTTCATTGCGGAAAAACAGCAGCATCCCGGCGAAGGTCAGGGCCTGGGTCATGATCGAGAAATACACGCCCTTGATCCGCGAACGGAAGGCGAAGAAGCCGAACACCAACGCCAGCAGCCCCGGTGCCAATACCACCAGGCACAGGGTCCAGAGGAAGCTGCTGGTGCCGGTCCAGAACCACGGCATTTCGGTCCACGACAGGAAGGTCATGAACGCCGGCAGGCCATCCCCCGAGGCCTGGCGCATCAGGTACATGCCCATGGCGTAACCACCGAGGGCGAAGAACAAACCGTGGCCGAGGGACAGCAGGCCGGCATAACCCCAGACCAGATCCAGCGCCAGGGCGACAATGGCGTAACAGAGGATTTTGCCCACCAGGGTCAGCGTGTAGGCGGAGACGTGCAGCGTGCTGTCCGCCGGCAACAGCGACAGCAGTGGCAACGCCAGCAACAGAGCGAGGATCACCGCACCGACGGCAATCGTGACTTTCGGGCCGGCCTTTTGTGTGGCCTTGAGCATCAGGGGCTGGTTCATCAGTCGATCACCCGTCCTTTGAGTGCGAAGAGGCCTTGCGGACGTTTCTGGATGAACAGAATGATCAGCGCGAGGATGAGGATCTTGCCGAGCACGGCACCGATCTGCGGTTCGAGAATCTTGTTGGCTATCCCTAAGCCGAATGCGGCCAAGACACTACCGGCCAACTGGCCGACACCACCAAGCACCACCACCAGGAACGAATCGATGATGTAGCTCTGGCCGAGGTCCGGGCCGACGTTGCCGATCTGGCTCAGGGCCACGCCACCGAGGCCGGCGATGCCCGAGCCGAGGCCGAAGGCGAGCATGTCCACGCGCCCGGTGGGCACGCCGCAGCAGGCGGCCATGTTGCGGTTCTGGGTGACCGCTCGCACGTTCAGGCCCAGGCGCGTCTTGTTCAGCAGCAGCCAGGTCAGCACCACCACAAACAGTGCAAAGGCAATGATGACGATGCGGTTGTAGGGCAGCACAAGATTGGGCAGCACCTGAATCCCGCCCGACAGCCACGCCGGGTTGGCCACTTCGACGTTCTGCGCGCCGAACAGCAACCGAACCAGTTGAATCAGCATCAGGCTGATACCCCAGGTGGCGAGCAGGGTTTCCAGCGGACGGCCGTAGAGGTGGCGAATCACCGTGCGCTCCAGCGCCATACCGATGGCCGCGGTGACGAAAAACGCCACCGGCAATGCGATCAATGGATAGAACTCGATGGCCTGCGGCGCGAAGCGCTGGAACATCAGTTGCACTACATAGGTCGAGTAGGCGCCGAGCATCAGCATCTCGCCGTGGGCCATATTGATCACGCCGAGCAGGCCGAAGGTGATTGCCAGGCCGAGGGCGGCGAGCAGCAGTATCGAGCCCAGCGACATGCCGCTGAAGGCCTGGCCGAGCATCTCGCCGACCAGCAGTTTGCGTTTGACTTGAGCGAGGCTGGTTTCAGCGGCGGTACGCACATTCGCATCGGTTTCGACGCCCGGCTCCAGCAGGCTTTCGAGGCGGGTGCGGGCCAGCGGGTCGCCGGTTTCGCCGAGCAAGCGCACCGCAGCGAGGCGCACAGCCGGGTCAGCGTCCACCAATTGCAGATTGGCCAGGGCCAGGCTGAGGGCGGCGTGAACACTCTCGTCTTTCTCGCCAGCCAGTTGCTGGTCGAGGAGCTTCAATTGCGCCGGCTTGGCGCTTTTCTGCAATTGCTGCGCGGCGGCCAGACGGGTTTTGGCGTCGGCAGCGAGCAATTGATGGCTGGCCAGGGCGGTGTCGATCAACCCCCGCAGGCGATTGTTCAGGCGCAGGGTTTTCGGTTGGCCGTCGATGGTCAACTCGCCTTGTTGCAGGGCGTTGATCAGTTCGAGGCGCACCGGATCGGGCTGCGCGGCCCAGGTTTCCAGCAGTTTGGCCTGCTGCACGGGATTGGCGGCGACGAAGTCTTCGGCGTCACCGGCGTGGGTGGCCATCGGCAACAAGAGGGCGATGGCGAGGAAGAAGCGGTAGAGGGCAGTGGGCATATGCTTGGCCTTGCGCGGACTAAATGTGAAGGCTGGCTTTTGTGGCGAGGGAGCTTGCTCCCGCTGGGACGCGAAGCGGCCCCAAAAAAAGGACTGCTCCGCAGTCCAGCGGGAGCAAGCTCCCTCGCCACAAAAACCGCTCCCACAGGAGTTGTGTTGGGCCTGAACAATCGTCAGGCCCAATGGCTTAGTTGCTCTTCACCGCATACTCCGGCTTCTTGTCGTTGCCCTGAATGAACGGGCTCCACGGCTGGGCGCGGATCGGCCCTTCGGTCTGCCACACCACGTTGAACTGCCCGTCAGACTGGATCTCGCCAATCATCACTGGCTTGTGCAGGTGGTGATTGGTCTTGTCCATGGTCAGCGTGTAGCCGGACGGCGCGGCAAAGGTCTGGCCGGCCAGGGCTTCGCGGACTTTGTCGACGTCGGTGGACTTGGCTTTTTCCGCCGCTTGCGCCCACATGTGGATGCCGACGTAGGTGGCTTCCATCGGGTCGTTGGTCACCGCTTTGTCGGCGCCCGGCAGGTTGTGTTTTTTGGCGTAGGCTTTCCAGTCATCGACGAACTTCTTGTTCACCGGGTTCTCGACCGATTCGAAGTAGTTCCACGCCGCCAGGTTGCCCACCAGTGGCTTGGTGTCGATGCCGCGCAGTTCTTCTTCGCCCACCGAGAACGCCACGACCGGAACGTCGGTGGCTTTCAGACCCTGGTTGGCCAGCTCTTTATAGAACGGCACGTTGGAGTCGCCGTTGACGGTGGAGATGACTGCGGTCTTGCCGCCCGCCGAGAATTTTTTGATGTTGGCGACGATGGTCTGGTAGTCGCTGTGACCGAACGGGGTGTAGACCTCTTCGATGTCCTTGTCGGCCACGCCTTTGGAGTGCAGGAACGAACGCAGGATCTTGTTGGTGGTGCGCGGGTAGACGTAGTCGGTGCCGAGCAGGAAGTAGCGTTTGGCGCTGCCGCCTTCTTCGCTCATCAGGTATTCAACGGCAGGGATCGCCTGCTGGTTCGGCGCGGCGCCGGTGTAGAACACGTTCGGCGACATTTCTTCGCCTTCGTACTGCACCGGGTAGAACAGCAGGCCATTGAGCTCTTCGAACACCGGCAATACCGATTTGCGCGACACCGAAGTCCAGCAGCCGAACACCACGGCGACCTTGTCCTGGGTCAGCAATTGGCGGCCCTTCTCGGCGAACAGTGGCCAGTTCGATGCCGGGTCGACCACCACCGGTTCCAGCATCTTGCCATTCACGCCGCCCTTGGCGTTGATCTCGTCGATGGTCATCAGCGCCATGTCTTTCAATGACGTTTCGGAGATCGCCATGGTCCCGGACAACGAATGCAGAATACCAACCTTGATGGTCTCGGCGGCCTGGACGGTCCAGGTCATGCCCATTGCGGCAATGGATGCCGAGAGAGTGAAAGCCTTGATCAAACTGCGACGCTTCATTGTGCGATCTCCATGAACTTATGAGTTTTCTTGGTTGGCAGATGCGGACTACTGAAGGTGTGTTTTGCAAGGGCTGTGCCCGGTCGGCAAAAGGCAGGGAAATGTCGTTTTAGAGTGGTTGTACTGTTTGATGACGCACCATGAGAGGACATGGTCAGAGGTCTGGTGCGCCGAGGTGCGTCACATTGGGGCGCGAATGTTATGAGCAGCACAAATCAAACGTGGGAGCGGGCTTGCTCGCGAAGAGGGCGTGTCAGGCACCATTTAAGTTGTCTGACCTACCGCTTTCGCGAGCAAGCCCACTCCCACCGTTTTGATCTGTGTGGATCAACGGCGGCGCATCAAGCCGATAAAGAACAAGCCGCCAATTGCGGCGGTGGCGACGCCGATGGGAAGGTCTTCCGGAGCGATCATTGTCCGGGCAGCGACGTCCACCCACACCAGAAAAACGCTGCCGAGCAACACGCACACCGGCAGCAACCGGCGATGCTCGGCACCGACCAGACGTCGCGCAATATGCGGCACCATCAGCCCGACAAAACCGATCGAGCCGCTGATCGACACCAGCACCCCGGTCATCAATGACGCAATCAAAAACACCCGCAGGCGCACGGTGCGCGCATTCAGGCCCAGGGTCACCGCAGTCTGTTCACCGGCCATCAGCGCATTCAGCGGTCGCGCCATGCCCAGCAGCAGAATCAGCCCGAGCAACACACTGGTTGTCGGCACCGCCAGCAGTTCCCAGCGTGCCAGCCCAAGTCCGCCGAGCATCCAGAACATCACCGCCGAACTGGCTCGATGGTCGCCGAGAAACAGCAGCAAATTGGCAATCGCCATCATCACGAACGACACCGCCACGCCACACAGCAGCAAGCGGTCACTGTCGAGTCGACCGTTGCGGTTGGCGATCATCAGCACCACCAGCATGCTCAGCAATGCACCGATAAATGCCGCGATCGGCAAGGTCAGCAGGCCAACGATTTCTCCCACATGCAGCACCACGATCACGGCACCCAACGTCGCGCCGGACGTGACGCCGAGCAAATGCGGATCAGCCAACGGGTTGCGCGTCACCGCTTGCAGCACTGCACCGATCAACGCCAGCCCGGCGCCCACCAACGCGCCGAGCAGCATACGTGGAACGCGGATCAGCCAGACGATATGTTCCTGCCCAGGGTTCCAGTCCGGTACACCGAAGCCGAATAGTTTGTGCAACAGGATGCGCCACACCACATCCAGCGGCACCCGCGCCGGGCCGAAACCCAGGGACACCACGCACGACACCAGCAACAGTGCACCGAGGGCAATCAGCAACAGGGCATAGCGACGGTTGATCATTCGCCGTGGAAACCCTTGGCCAGGGTTGCGACCGCCAGCACATTGTCGATCCCCGGCGTGGCCTGCACGTATGGGATGACGATGAAACGCCGGTTCCTGATCGCGTCCACCGATTGCAGGGCTTTGTTGCCCAGCAGGAATTGAATCTTCTGTTTGGCGGTGATTTCGCTGTAGTCGACGATCACGATCACCTGCGGATTGCGCTCGACCACGTTCTCCCAGTTGACCCGGGTCCAGCTCGCGTCGACATCCTCCAGGATATTGCGCCCGCCAGCGGCATCGATCAGCGCTTGCGGCATGCCCAGCCGGCCGGACGTCATGGCCCGGTCTTCGCCGCTGTCATAAAGAAACACCCGTGGTTTATCCGCCGGCAGATCCTTGCGAATGGCGGCTACCTGCGCCTGCATTTCGCCGATCAACGCGCTGGCGCGATCCTGCACGTCGAAGATCCTGCCGAGGTTGCGCAGGTCGTTGTAGGTGTCTTCGAGGCTGGCCGGCGGGCGCTTCATCACGAAGGCGCAGGACTCGCTCAGCTCATACACATTGATGCCCAGCGGTTGCAGGGTTTGCGGCGTGAGGTCGCCGCCGACGCGCATGCCGTAATCCCATCCGGCGAAGAAAAAATCGACGTTGGCATTGAGCAGGGTTTCCACCGACGGGTACTTGGCTGCCAGCTCCGGCAGACCGTCGAGCAGCGACTGCATATCGGGTGTCACGGCCTTCCAGCCACTGACGCCGCTATAGCCGGCCATTCGTGGCTTGAGGCCGAGGGCGAGCATCATCTGGGTCATGTTGATGTCGTGGCTGAGGGCGTGTTGCGGTGCCTGCCTGAAGGTCACTTCACGGTCGCAACTGCGGATCGTCAGCGGGTAACGGGTGGCTTCGGCCAACGCCTCGGCGCTGGCCGACAGCATCGTGAGGTAGAGGCTGCAGTGCAGCAGGGAACGCAAATTCATGGTTGGGTTATCCAGGTGATTCGTGGGTAGCCGTGCAAGGGATGTTCATCGATCAGGGCTTCGACGCCGAACACATTGCGCAGCAGCGCAGCCGTCAGGACTTCTTTCGGCGTGCCGCTGGCGACGATGCGGCCGTGGTTGATCACGTACAGCCGATCACAAAAAGCCGCCGCCAGATTGAGGTCATGGATGCTCGCCAGGGTGCCGATGTCCAGGCGCTTGACCAACTTCAAAAGCTCCAGCTGATAGCGCGGGTCGAGGTGGTTGGTCGGTTCGTCGAGGATCAGCAACTGTGGCTGCTGGGCCAGGGCGCGAGCGAGGATGACCCGCTGTTTTTCACCACCGGAGAGGGTGGCGAAACCGTGGTCCTCGAAGCCCTTGAGGCCGACGGATTCCAGGGCCTGATTGATGAGATTTGCGTCTTCAAGCGTGTCGCCATCGAACAAGCCTTTGTGCGGCGTGCGGCCCATGGCGACGACTTCGTCGACGGTCAGGCCGAAGGCATCGGGAAACTCCTGCAACACCACGGCGATGCGTTGCGCACACCAGCGTGAGGACTGCTTCCAGACATTGTGGTGATCAAGCCTGACCTCGCCGCTTTCCGGTTTGCTGAAGCGCCAGGCACAGCGCAACAGGCTGGTCTTGCCGCTGCCGTTGGGGCCGATCAGCCCGACGAACTCACCGGCGGCCACATGCACACAGGCATCACGCAGCTGGAATTGGTGGTGGCAATGGCCGTGACCCAGGGGGGACCAGGTGAGGTTTGTCAGATTCAGCGAGGTCATGCAGTGGCTCTTGGGGTGGTGCTGATGGCCTCTTCGCGAGCAAGCCCGCTCCCACAGAAATTGCGTGAATCCTGTGGGAGCGGGATTGCTCG
>NZ_AKJM01000128.1 GCF_000282335.1 Pseudomonas sp. GM48 | reverse complement strand
CGAACGCAGCCTCGCGGGCTCGGCAGCTGCTACAAAGGGTGTCGCGGCTGAAATGGCTTAACTAACTGGCACTAGCACCGGGGCTCCATGACTTCGCGCAGGGACAGGCGCTTGAACGCCTCGACCAGTGCGCGCCCTTCCTCTGGCCTGCAAGTAACAGCCAACCGCATGGTCGCCTCGCCCAGGTGCCAAATCAAAAACGCGGATTCCTGAACCTGTTGCTCATCGCTTTGCGGAAATACGCGAAGCATGGCCCGGGCCAGCAGCGCCCCGGCAACCCGGCTTTCCTCCAATTCCAACTGCAATAACTGCTTATCGGCTTGCATGCCGGACCAGATGTCACGCATCACCGGTGTCGCCATCACGATCTCGTAATACTGATCGAGCAACTGCGAATAGGCGACATGCAAGCCCTGGGCATCCTCCACGGCCTCCATTGCCTCGGTAATGCAACGACGGCTCTCAGCGTTGTAGCGCTCAGCCAGCATCCTGATGACGGAACTCTTGTCGGGGAAATACTGATAAAGGGAACCGATCGAGATCCCGGAGCGCTCGGCGATTTCACTCATCTTGAGTTGATCGCTGCCCTTGTCAGCAATCAATTGGGTGGCCATCGCCAGAATCCGCTCCTGACGCTCGCGACTACGTTGCTGCGTGGGATTGCGTCGAACCGGTTCTGCAGCAGGCTGTTCGAGGGTTTCAGAGTTCTTTTTGCGCACGAGGGAATTTCCCGATCAATAACGTGACATGTACTCACCTTAGCATCGCCACTCCCCACGCCCAATAACAGATGCCCGCACGTCGGGGAAATCGGTTTGATGGGTTGACGGCAAAACATGAGCATCTATCATCTTTTAAACGTGAGCATCACTCACATTAACCGATGGAGATGAACGCGATGAAAACCGATCAACCAATCGTGCTGGTCCTCGGCGCCACCGGCAAAACCGGACGGCGAATCACACAACGCCTCGAAGCGGCCGGGCTTCCCGTGCGCCGGGGCTCCCGCGACGCCAATCCCCCCTTCGACTGGGAAGATCGCTCAACCTGGAACGCCGTGATAGATGGCGTTCATTCCGTCTACATTTCCTTTCAACCCGATCTTGCCGTTCCGGGCGCCCTTGAAACCGTCCAGGCTTTCACCGACCTTGCGGTGAAAAGCGGAATCCGCAAATTAGTATTGTTATCCGGGCGCGGCGAAGTAGAAGCGGAACAGGCCGAACACGTCGTACAGAACAGCGGGATTGACTGGACGATTCTGCGGGCCAGTTGGTTCTGCCAGAACTTCAGCGAGGCGCACTTTCTTGAGCCCATCCTGCAAGGCGAACTCGCACTTCCCGTCGGCCAGGTCGCCGAGCCTTTTGTCGATGCAGAAGACATCGCCGAGTGTGCCGTCGCAGCACTGACCCAACCCGGACACACTGACCGGCTCTATGAATTGACCGGCCCCCGGGCGCTGACGTTTGCCGAAGCCGTGACCGAGATTGCCCGTTCCACCCGTCGCACGATCAATTTCGTGGCCCTGCCAGCGGACGCCTATCGCCAGGCAATGGAACAGGAACAACTTCCACCGCAACTGATCGATCTGGTGATGTACCTCTTCACGACTGTGCTCGACGGCCGCAACACGCCCGTGGCCGATGGCGTACAGCGGGCACTGGGTCGGCCGGCGCGGGACTTCAGCGACTACGTGAAGCGCACGGCCGCTACGGATGTCTGGGAAAATGGAAGTCCGACGTAAAGCATTGGCGAGAACAGACTTCGTCGACTAGGGTTTTTGCGTGTCGAACTGCGCGCCTTAATTGGCAGGAGCCTGATCAAGGAGGAACCCATGTCATCCAATCGTAGTACCGAACAAACCTACCGCCAGTGGTCCAGCCCGATCCTGTTGGAGCTCAAGGAGAGAGAGCATCAACTGAATCCGTCAGACCGCCAGGCCTTGGAAAACGTATTGCTGGAAAGAAGACTGATCGACACCGGTAACCCAACCGGCAACGATCGCCGCAAGGCAGACCCGGCGTCCTGAAAGCATCAGGCAACCACGGTCTAGACAGAAGTAATGGAGCAGAAACACACAAGGGTTTGCATCAGCGCTCGCTCGCAAACCCTTGACCTTGTCATTTCACCAACCGGATACCATCCTCCATCGCGAACCCTGTTCCCTGGTTGGATGCTGGCGACTCCGGGCATTCGTGCAGTCAACTCCTCGACTTGCGCCGTTCCCAGGCCTTTGGTGCACTGCTCATAGGGGTACAAGAGGACCAGGTCTCTCTCGCGTACTCTCGTTCGGCGGCGATTTATGCCACGGATAGCCCTTCGCGCTGAGTTGAAAAGCGTAATCGAATAAACGCCTCATGTACTCGCCATCGAATTTCTGATTGTGCGGAAAGTAGAAGTCGGAGCCAATGTACGCAAGATTGAAATCCGCTCCGTCCTGCAGCGCCATACGGTAAATTCGCTCCAGGTCGCTGATCCCCTGAGTTTGAATCAATGCACTGATGGCTCGACCACCGATGCTCAATGTACGGCGTTTCGTCCCGGACCACTGTGGCTCCAGTGTCCCATTACGAATGACATAGAAATGACGTTCGAGTCGCAAAGGTGCTCCAGTGGCCCTGTTCAGCGCCATCTTGGTGCCAGGTGGATAAAGGAACACCTGAGTGATTACCCCTCCGTCCACGTGCATTTCCTGAAACTGTTTGCCGTCAACGTCTACATCAATCATGACGGGTGAGACTGCGCCGGGAATACTCATCGACGCGATCATGATGTTGCGGAAAAGGTCGAGCGCTCCCGGTGCTTTGCTAGAGGCAATAGTGCCCATGTTCCAGGTGACTGGCCGCCCTGAATCAAGGTCGGTTGTGCCGATCAGCAGGATTCGTCCTTTGGCGTATTCCGCCGCAATCGCCGCAAGAATCTCCGCAGTGACGTACTTTGTAATGAGCCGCGCCAGTGGCTTGCTGTCCGCTATACCATCGCTGGCAAGACGGGTTAGCACGTTTCGCGAACGAAAAACGTCTTTTGGACCGATGGCGTTGGCGATATACCGAATGACTTCGTCGTACTCGGATCCCAGGTAGGCGAACGGGGCGACCAGGGCGCCCGCGCTAATGCCCGTGACTACCTTGAACATGGGGCGAGTCCCATGCTTGGTCCACCCCGTAATGAGTCCCGCTGCGAATGTGCCGGCGTCACCGCCTCCCGAAACGGCCAGCATACTTGCCAGCGGCAGGATGTTGTTCGGTTTCCCAGCCCTTTCGAGAGCCTCGCTCTCGCGTTTGTTGCCCTCAATTGCATCCTGAATGAACAGCGTCAGGTCGTTGTCCAGCCAGTAGCGAGCATTGGGAATGCCTGGAATGACCGCTTGTTCCGTTAACGTTTGCGGCACAGCGTCACGGCGTGGCAAGCCCCCTTGCAGGAACATGTTCAGAGTTGAGGCGCCTGGTCTGAGCGGGAATGGTTTCAAAACGCCTCCTCCGGTCCCTGCAGTCGACAGCAAGTGCGCTCATCGCACCCGGGAAAGTCCTTACCCATGGTGCCCGAGATGACTACACGCCAGCCGACTGCGACATGTCATTCGAACGCCAGGCAGTCCATATTGCGCCCCTTTACATGATAAAAAAACTCATTGGCCACGCGCTTCAGGTTCAATACGAAAGCCCTTGAAATCTCCAGGTTAAGGGGTGATTCGATCCAGGGCTTCAAGCGAGGCTCAATCTTCCTGCAATGCAATTGTTTTGCTGGAGTGATAGCCACCACCCAACGCCTTGATCAGGGCAACTTCGCTTTCCAGCCGCTGCCCCTGCAACAAGGCAAGGCCGCTGTGCTCGGCCAACAGCGGCAGATTCGACTCAAGCGCGGTAACCCTGTCGAGCAGACCGCGCTTGTAGTGCGCCGTGGCGCTGTCACGATTGAAACGCATATTGCCGATGCGTGTTTGTTGCAATTGCTCTTGAGTTTCCAATGACTGCTGCTTGCTACCGGCCACGGCGACATCGCGCACGGCATCCAGTACGGCCTGGTTGTACTGATACACCAAGCCATTGCTCAAGCTGCGGGCATTGGCCAGTTCGGCATTGAGGCGACCTCCGTCGAAAACAGGCAGGGTCAGCCCCGGTATCAGGTTGATCTGCCGGCTGCCATGGGCCCACAAATCACCCATGTGCAGGGCGTCGGCGCCGAAAAAGGCTTTGATATCGAAACTTGGATAGAAGGCCGCCTTGGCCGCGTCTATGTTCGAATAGGAAGCTTGCACCAGCCATCGCAAGGCTTGCAGGTCCGGTCGCCTTGCCAACAGTTCGTAACCCAGGCTATCGGGTACCCCATAAACATGCTCCGGTAACGCGCGCGGTGCCAGCGGCAAGGTGACGTCGGCTCCCACACCGAGTAGCGCTCGCATGGCCTCGCGCAGTTGCCATACCTGGCTGCGCAAGGAAACAACCTGGCGATCGATCAGCGCCTGGTTGCTCATCGCCTGCTGTTTCAGTGGCTGCGACTCCAGGCCACGTTCGATACGCGCCTGGTGCGCGGTCACCACTTCGGCAGTGATGGCCGACATGTGCTGCAAGTCGTCGAGTAGCTGCTGTGCCGTCTGGATCTGGAAATACAGCATGGCCACATTGCTGGATACCTCCAGTTCGACCCATGCCTCTTCGGCCTGACGCGCATTACGTACGCCCAAGGCAGCGTCTACCTGGGCTCGTTGACGCCCCCAGAGATCCACTTGGTAGACACCACCGAGGCCCAACACGCCCTCGGTGTACCAAGGGCCGGTGAGCCCGAGGGCGGGTTCGTTCTGGGCGAACGGCCCCAAAAAACCATTGGCGGAAACGTGCTGGCGATTGACCAGCGCGATCAACTGGACTTGCACGCCAGTCAAGGATTTCACGGTGTCGGCCTGGGCACGAGCCTGGTCGATATGACTGCGGGCAATCGCGATGCCGGGAGCCTGGGTGAAGGCCATTTCAATCAGTTGGTTCAGTTGGGGATCTTCGTATCGCATCCACCAACGCGCCTCGGGCCAACCGTCGCGGGCCAGGTGCAGGTCATCAGCCAGACGAAGTTCAGCCGGATCCCGTTGCGGTGCCAGGCTGCCCTCTTCCTGGATCAATGCACAGCCGCCCAGTAACAGATACAGGCCGAGCAGCCATGCACAATGCCGTTGTCTACTCATGGGCTCGGCTCCGGGAGGGCACCTTGCTCAACGTGTTGCCATTCCGGCAGCAAGTCCAGCAGGTGGTGCAGCGTTCGCAGGTCATGCGCCAGGGCTTCGGCGTTCGCATCACCCCCAGTCATCATAATGCCGAGTGCCGGCAAGACCTCCAACTCTGTGCCCCGGGTTTGCAGGTGTACGGCATAGCGCTCCAGCCAGTCGCCCATTTGCTGTTGCCGCTCGTCCAGCCAGCGCTGCGTTGGAGCGCGGAGCTGCGCATCGAGCGCTATCCGATTGCGCTGCAACTGTCCGGTCAGCAGAAGGATTTCCCGCGATTTGGCCAGTAGCGTCTGGGTGAACAGTGTCAGCTCCTCATGCTCCCCCTGATGCCAGCCGGGCTCCAGGGCCACCCGCGCCAGCATGGCCTCGCACTCGGCGAGTTGGCTCCAGCTGCGCAGGCTCTGTCCGTGCAGGCGGTCGGACGTTTCTCCAGGTTCCAGCGCCGGCGAACGTAATAGCGCGGCAATCCCGTGCAGGACTTCGGCCAGACGCCGGCGCAGGCCGTCGCCTTCGCTTTCCGGCCAAAGCACGCCGTGTACCAGGGTGCTGACCAACACTCCCAACAGGATACCCACCAGCCGGTCGCGGATTTCCGTAAGGTCGATGCTCGGGCCAAACTGTTCGAGCAAGGCCAGAGCGAAACAAAACATGATCTGCAGACCGGCGTAGCTGATGCGTTCGGAGCCTGCGGCCACCCATGCACCGAGGGCGATCACCGGCAGGCTCATGGCTAGCAGGCCGACCAGCGTCTCGATGTGCGGGACAACGAAGACGATACACAACAGCGTCAGTGCGCTGCCCACCAGGCAGCCTCCGATCCGCAGCAGGCCCTTCTGGGTCGAGGCGCCGAGGCTGGGCAAGGCAACGATGACGCAAGTCAGCATCACCGTGTGGATACCCGGCCAGTCCACGCCGGTGTAGAACACGTAGCAAATCAGCGTAGCCAGCCAGGTCTTGAAGGCGAAGAGCAGGTAATTGGGGTTGCTGAAAGCATCGCGTACCAGCAAGGGCTCCTTGGTTGTCGGAGCACTGGATGGCGTGGCATGGTCGGTAACGGCCAAGGCGCGCAAGGCATCGCGCATTTCTTCCAGCGCAGGGGGGACCAACAAGCGTTGCAAGGCTCCACTGTGCAGTACTCGTGGCTGCAACAAGGTGTCGTTATCGATGGCTGCGGCCAGGGCCGCGCAATCCTGACGCAACGCAGCAAGGGCCTCGGTGTCATTGCCTTTGGACACCAGCGCGGCAGCCGCCGCATACAAACGAGAAACGCAGGTGATCAACGCCAGTTGGTCGATCTCGCGGGAGCCTTTCACTGAGCCGCGCATGCTGGCGTACTTCAATAGTTTGTGCAGGCTGAGCAACCCCTGCTGGACTTCTACCGCGCCGATCCGCGTCGTATCCGGATGCCCCTCCCCTAACGCGGCCAGGCGTATTTCGACCTGCGCCAGTTGCCTGCGCATCGTCTCGCGCAATTGTCGCTGAGGCTCCTTCGGCAACAACAAGGTGTTAACCAGCAAGGTCACCAGGATCGGGTAGACCACCGCCATCCACACCCACAGGCAGGCACGCAGTAGCAGCTCAGGTTGGGTATTGAGATCCACCAGGCTCTGCACATAAATGGTGACGATGGCCACCACGAAGAACAGTGGGCCGAGGCGCGTTGCGCGCATGGCGAACATGCTGATGAGGAACACCACGCTCGCACAGAGGATGCGCAGCAACGGGTAGCCATAGGTGAACTTGAGCAAGAGGATGGCAATACCGACGGCAATGGTTGCACTGACCATGAACAGGATGCCGACCATACGCGTGAGCATCAGGTTACTCTGACTGACGAAAAACACGATGATCAGCGACAGCGCCAGCAGCGGCACCTCCAGGCTCATGGAGAGGATGATCACCAGAGCGCAGGCCAGCACGTTGCGCAACAGTGCGTTGCCCCGCCCCGGAAAGGGCGAAAGCTGCACGTCAAGGAAGCGCCAGAAGCGTCGCTCCCACGTTGGCGCAGTGCTCATTGCGGCGAATCCCCATCCTGACCGGCATGGATCAGCGCCACGGCCGATGCGCCGATGCGGAACAGGTTCGGATCGGGTTTATCGACTCGGATGCGTACCGGAAAACGTTGTGCCACCCGCACCCAGTTGATGGTCCGCGCAACCTTCGGGAGCCCTGCAGCCTGGGCGCCGCCGTCATCGGGGAACACGCCGAAACCAATGGAATCGACAGTGCCACTGAACGACTGGCGGCTGTCGCCCATCAGGTAAAGGGTGGCGCGGCTGCCATTGTGGATCTTGTCCAGCTCGGTTTCGCGGAAGTTTGCCACCACATACCAGCGACGTGTGTCGATCAGGCTGAAGAGGGGATGACCCGCAGCGGCAAATTGACCGTTGGAAGTGGTCAGGCCGACGATGAGCCCGTCAAAGGGTGCGCGTACCACACTGTGTTCCAGGTCCAGCTCGGCACGGGCTATCTCTGCCTGAATCACCGCACGCTTGCTCACCAGTGCATCGACCCCGCTGACCGCAGCGGCCGCTTGTTTGACCTGTAGCAGCGCCGCGTTCAATTCGGCACGAGTGCTCTTGGCGGCGGTGCGGGCCTGGTCCACCTGTTCCTCGGAGACATAGCCAGGTTTCAGCAAGGGTTCCATGCGCCGCAATGTGTCGGCGCTCTGTGCGGCGGCGGCCTTGGTGCGTTCGACACTGGCTTTCACCGCTTCGGAGTTGAACTGTTGGGCATCAACCTGACGCTGGCTCAGAATGATTTCCTTGTTCAGCGCTTGCAGCGAGGCTTGAGCCTGGTCCAGCACATCCTGATACACCCGTGCGTCGATGCGCAGGAGTACGTCTCCCTGTTTCACCTGTTGGTTCTCGCGCACGGGCAGTTCTTCGATGCTGCCGCTCACCTCGGGAGTGACGTTTATGGTGTCGGCATAAACGTAGGCGTCATCGGTACGCGGGGTGGTATCCAACCGCCAGACCACCCACAACAGCATCACCAGCGTCAAGGCGAGCAATGCGAGAACGATCAAGCGCCGAGGCAGTTTGTTCACAGCGATATCGCTCATGATGCAAGTCCCCGGTCAATTCTGGAAAAGCAGCAGCCAAGTGCTCATCGCCAGCAACGCGGTCAAAACAGGATAAGTCAGAACTGACGGCTGCAGCCAGGCTGCGTGGCCTGACCGTGCAAGCAATATCTGGAGTAGAAAGGCCAGCAGCATTCCAGCGAGGATGCAGAACAGCCAGTCGGGGAAATAGGCACCCAAAACGGGTATCGAGGGAGCATTGGAACAGCCCGATAGCGGAACAATCAGCCATAGTGCCAACACATCGTGTTTACGGCTCATTTGAGCTTCCACCCCCATTGCTAAGCAGCATTTGGCAAATGCTATCTACATTGGCCTCGTGGAAATGTAGCTAATTTTTGGCCAGCCACATCGGCGGGCCCCAGGATCCCAGGTGTTGCACCTGATCTGAAGTTGATAGTAGTACCTGGATCGCTCAAGCGATTCAAACAGACCCGACAGACCTTGTCACACCGAAAGCCGGAAAAAACTGATCCGCGCTCTCCACGCCCAATGAAGTAAAAAAGCATCATTCAAGCAGAGTGGCGACCATCCATCGATGGTCGCCTCCCCAACCTCTACGGCAAACACCCGATGCGCACGATGTATTCACCGTCAGGACGGTTATTTATTTGCCTTAACCGGTCCCTGATAGTAAGGCAGGCTGTCAATTCGCGGTTTATAGACGCCAGTGCGGACACTACGCTGAACATGCGCCGCGATCTCATCCATAGGTGCAAACCAGACATCGCCTTTTTCCATCATGTATTCGATCAATTTCGAAACTTCATGCCATCGTGACAAACGACCGGAAAGGAAAGGATGCCAGACGGGTATGAAAAGGCCGCCATATTCCCACGCTGCATCAAACTCGGCCTTGAAAACCTCGACGGCGCGTTGCGGCGACTGAATCGGCATCTGAAAATCAAGGTCGATACTGTGCATGTACTGGGGCCAGTCATCCAGCGCCCAGCTGGAGGGCAGTTCCACCAGCTCTCCAGCACCTGTGCGCAACAGGTAAGGAACATCATCGCCCATCAATGAGGCGTCATAGCTGAAGCCTCGCTCGATCAGCAAGTCAGCCGAGTGCTCTGACATATTGTAGAGGGGAGCCCGCCAGCCTCGCGGTGCCTGGCCCGTGAAGCGCTTGATGGTGTCGCAACCACGATCGAGCCAATAAGCTTCTTCTTCTCGAGTCAGCTCGTTTGGATGTTCATGTATGTAGCCATGGTGAGCAATCTCATGCCCATGTTCGACGATCGCCTCAATGGCCTTGGGGTATTGCTCGATGCACCAGGCCGGAATGAAGAACGTTTGTTTAATCTCGAAACGTCGATAGGTTTCCAGGATCCTCGGGATCGCCACCTTCGGTCCGTAGTGCAGCATTGAAATACTGGCAACTCGCGTTGCTGAATCCTTGGGGTGTGCCACATGCAGAATGCTGTCGGCATCCATATCAAAGGTAAAGGAGACGGCACAGCGTGCGCCATTTGGCCAGACAATAGGGTTTTCAATCATGCTTAATCACCGATGGCTGCTGAATATCATTGATTCACCAAGAACAGCGAGCAATCCCGATATCAATACTCGTGATCGCGCAGCCAATCGGAGTAATGCATCAGTCCTTTTTCCAGCGACCATTGCGCTCGATACCCCAACTCCCGCTGCGCAGCACTCAGGTCCCATTCCCCATGCCGATCGAGATGCCAGTAGCCGTCGCCGACTTCAATGCGGGCATCAGGAATTATTTTCCTGATCAACTCGACGGCCTCATGCAGCGTCCAGGAGCGATCACCGGCAATATTGAATACACCGCCCTTCAAGTCTCTGGTTTCAGCTGCCATGAGTACAGCACGCACAACATCTTCCACATGAATATAATGGAACCGATGGTCGCCGCCGGTAGGCAAGACAAATTTCTCACCCCGATGAAGCGTTTTAAGTATATCCCTGAGTACCTGCGGCATTTTATTTTCAGGGCCATACACTTCCGCAATCCGCAGCGAGGTCACTTCCATACCATAGAGATCATTGTAGACTCGGCCAAAATGCTCGGTAGCAACTTTGGTTACACCATAGGGTGTCGTTGGATTAGTCGGTGTTTGTTCATTGATCACACCCTCGAAATGCCCGTACACCGTCTCAGAAGAAAAATTGATGAGCCTTTTAATGCCCGCCAGACGCATTGCCTCAAGCAAATGAATGGTGCCATCGATGTTTGCTGCCACCGTCGTAATCGGCAGATCTATGGACAAGTCGGGATGTGACATCGCCGCCGTATGAATAATACGATCAACTCCAAAGTCCTGGATGGTCCGGACGATCCTGGGAATATCGTACAACTCACCCTGTACAGGGGTCATGAACTCCGATTTGGCTTCTGAGTAGTCACGATTGTAACTAACCACCTTAACGCCCTGCTCGCTGAGCTTTTTAGTCAGGTACCTGCCAACATAGCCCAAACCACCGGTAATCATCACAGTGCTCATTTTGTACCCTTCTTGTTATTAGAAAAATCAGAGCCACTTATTTGACTGGGAAATTCATGACTCAGTGAAGTTTAATTGCACGACACTCAACTAGATCGCGGCCCCGCCATTGGGGCTGACTACTTGTCCAACCATATAATCTCCCGCGGGCCCGGCCAGGGCTTCGACCATGGCCGCAATCTCGTCCGGCTTTCCGAAGCGCTTCAATGGAATTGTCGCGCGCGTCTCGTCGTTGTATTCAATGGTGTCGTTGATCAGCATGTCCGTTTCGATCGGCCCCGGTGCCACCGAATTCACCAATACACCTTGTGGGGCAACTTCCTTCGCAACCGCTTTTGTCAGCGCGATCACTCCGCCCTTGGAGGCGCAGTACGCGGCGTAGGTCGGAAAGCCAATCAACCCCAGCTCGGAACTGATATTGATAATCCGCCCCTGACCGCGTGCCAGCATGCCCGGCAACACGGCCTGCATGCAGGCCCAGGTCCCCCCGAGATTGGTGCTGATCATCTGTTCCCACTGTGCCCAGGTCGTCTGCGCGACTGTCGCCGAAACCAGCCTGCCGGCATTGTTGACAAGAATATCGACCCGCCCAAAGTGGTTCTCCGCCTCGCGGATGATTCCGGCTGCCGCTTCGGGATGACTGACATCCGCTTGAACAGTGATCCCATCGCCACCGTTGTCCCGGGCAATACGTATCACTGCGTCCAGTTGATCCTTGACGTCGAAGTAGTTGAGTACCAAATGATCACCACTTGCTGCAAAACGCTTGGCAATTGCCAGCCCAATGCCCCTTCCTGCCCCTGTAATTACGACAACACGCTTCATAAGTTCACCCATGGTTTTAAATGAACATCGCACGCACGCGCCAATGTCCAGTTAACGCAGTCTGCACATTGACCGCATGCGTTAACTTCGCAATCAGGACTCTTGCATTGGAGTGAGTACGGCTTGTTTGGAAACTCGCGACTGCCAAAGCAGAATCATCGCGCCAGAAAGAATGGTCAGCGCGCCAAGGTACCAGGCGGTGTATTGATCCTCGGGCGAAACCGGATTGGCCCCGGCGGTATAACCGATGTATCCCAGCACAAGGATTGCCAGCGCAGCCGGGATCGACAGTGCCAATGCCATACCGAAACGTTGACGGCGAAAAGTCATGACAATAAATGCTGCGATAGCGGCCATGTAGGACATCACCAGGGTGATGGTCACGACATCGTAGTACCACGAGATCTTGTCCAGCGGCTTCCACCAGAGCAGTGAAATAGCGAGGGTCGAGACGATAACGCTGGCCAGCCATGGCGATCTCGTTTTATTGACTGCGCGAAGCGCTTTTGGCAGATGCCCTTCCTCACTCATTCGATAGAGCGTACGCGCAGCCGCACTCGAAGAAATTTGCAATCCGGCACATGCCGAAGTAATCACGACGAATAAAGCGATCCAGGCCATGGCAGGGGGCAAGTAGACATTTGCCACAGCGGCGATTGGCCCACCGTTGCCGTCTTCGATAATTGCCGCCAGTTTCTCTACAGGCACCGCGTACTGCCAGCCAATCGCCGCGAGACTGTAAATGACAAATGCCGAAGTCAGAACGAGTAGCATGGAGCGTTGTACAGTTCGAACCGGAATACGCGATTCCTCGATATAGTTGATCGCCGAATCGAAGTTGGCGAGCATCCATACACCGAACAGCACCCCTGGCCCGATCGCGGACCAACTACCGGGCCCTTCCAGCGTGTACATGGAAATAACTGACAAGTCTGGAACCTGAGGGTTGATGATTCCCATCAACCCGAGCCCGGCGACAACGCTGATCTCGAAAATCAGAAATATGCTGGCTACTTTGGCTGTGGCATTGACGCCGTTGCAGGAAATGGCCAGGAAGATCAGAACCATCCCCGTCCCGATCAGTTTTGCGTTAAGCGGCCCCGCCAATACCGGGAACAGCGCCTGTATGTATTCGGTGCCGATGATTGCACACATGGCCATCACTGCCATGCAGGCAACGGAATACGCCCAACCGAGAATGGTCCCTACACGGGTATGCAGAAATCGCGAGGTAAATGTGAAGACGCCACCCGCCGATGGTGCCTGGCGAGTGAGTGAGATCATGCAGAACGCCATGACCAACATCGGAAAGAAGTAAGCAATCAAAATGGCCAGTGGTGCGCGGTGGCCGGATATTGAGTAAAGAATCGACATCGAAGAGGCCGCGATCCAGCCAGGCGCATTGAAGCCCAGCGCCGAAAACGTCACATCCCTGGTAGTTAGAGTTCCCTTGTTTAGCGCCGTATCCAGATCACGAACAGTTCCGTCACGGTCATAGCCGATGATTTCATAAAAGTTCATTTTTCAGGCTCTGATTAATAGCTATAGAAGATGTTCTAGCGTCAAACCAACCGAGTTGATTTGAGCGCCGTTCTTATTATTCAACTAAGCAAAATGCAGATACTCAAAACCCGAACGAGGCAAATACCAACAGCTCATTCAGATTTGACTTACAGCTTTCTTGTTCTTTATCGCCTTACAGGAAACCCTCCAGCCGGGAATGTTTTTTTTAGCCGCCAGCAGTCACTTCAACTGCGTAGCTATGTGCGCAACCAGTTGTAATGCCTAAATCTCTGAATGGGGGTGGAGGCCAGTATAGGAACAGCCAAAAAATACCTACCATCAGAAATTTCCGATGTTTGAATCTGAATTAGCGAAGTAAGTCCCGGTCAAGAACGGCTCATTCGTTTTGGCTAATGCCTGTCAGTTAAGCAATTTCAGCCGCGACACCCTTTGTAGCAGCTGCCGAGCCTGCGAGGCTGCGTTC
>NZ_AKJM01000127.1 GCF_000282335.1 Pseudomonas sp. GM48 | reverse complement strand
TCATCCGGGGGTGGGCGCGCAGCGCCGTTCGGCGAAGCCGAACACATCGAGAGGAGGTCGAAGCGAAGCCGACCGGAGGCGATGCCCCCGGATGAATGCCGGAGCGAAGGAACCCCGAGCCTCAGCGAGGGGCCGTACGTAAGGGGCGAGACCTTTTGGTTCCTTTTGGGGCGTTTGCCAAAAGGGACTCGCCGTAAGGGCGAAACCATAAGCCGCCGTTACCGCAGAAACGGATATGTACTCGACCACCCAAGAACCTGGTCGGCCCGAAGGCCGCCACGGTCAACCGGTCAAACAGACTCTTTGCGAACCCGGAACCAAGCCGCATACAACGCAGGCAAAAACAGCAGCGTCAACGCCGTGGCCACAATCAACCCCCCCATGATCGCCACCGCCATCGGCCCGAAAAACACACTGCGCGACAACGGAATCATCGCCAAAACAGCAGCGAGCGCCGTCAATACAATCGGCCGGAACCGCCGCACCGTCGCCTCAATGATCGCCTGCCAAGGCTTCAACCCCGCAGCAATATCCTGCTCGATCTGATCCACCAGAATCACCGAGTTACGCATGATCATCCCCGACAAGGCGATGGTCCCCAGCATCGCGACAAAACCGAATGGCTGGCGGAACACCAACAGAAACAGCGTCACCCCGATCAACCCTAGCGGCGCCGTCAGAAACACCATCGCCGTGCGCGAAAAACTGCGCAGTTGCAGCATCAGCAAGGTCAACACCACCACAATGAACAACGGCACACCAGCCTTCACCGAGTTCTGTCCGCGTGCGGAGTCCTCCACCGTGCCGCCGACATCCAGCAAGTACCCATCGGGCAATTCGGCGCGGATCGAATCGAGGGTCGGCATGATTTGTTGCACCAGCGTCGCCGGTTGCTCCTTGCCATAGATGTCGGCGCGAACCGTCACGTTGGGCAGGCGATTGCGGTGCCAGATGATGCCCTCTTCGAAGCCGTACTCCAGGGTCGCGATCTGCGACAGCGCGACGCTGCGACCGTTATCGGTCGGCACCGCCAGGCTCGGCAGCAACGACAACTCGGTACGCTCATGCAAGGTGCCGCGCAACAGGATCTCGATCAACTCGTTGTCTTCACGGTACTGGCTGACGCTGGAACCGGTCAGGGAGCTTTGCAAGAACCTCGACAGGTTCGCCGTGCTCACGCCCAGCGCCCGCGCGCGGTCCTGATCGATGTTCAGGTAGACGACTTTGCTCGGTTCTTCCCAATCCAGGTGGACGTTGACCACATGCGGGTTCTCGCGAACCTTGGCCGCGACTTTACGTGCCAGCGCCCGCACCTCTTCGATGTGCTCCCCGGTCACGCGAAATTGCACCGGATAGCCAACCGGCGGACCGTTTTCCAGACGCGTGACCCGCGAGCGCAGCGCCGGGAATTGCTCGTTGAGGGTTGAAATCAACCAGGTGCGCAGGGTTTCCCGCTCTTCGATGGTTTTCGCCAGGACGACAAACTGGGCGAAGCTCGCCGCCGGCAGTTGCTGATCCAGCGGCAGGTAGAAGCGCGGCGAGCCTGTGCCGACGTAGGCCACGTAATTGTCGATTCCTGCCTTGTCCTTGAGCAGCGCTTCGAGGCGTTTGACCTCGTCGGCGGTGTTGCTCAGCGAAGCACCTTCGGCCAGTTTCAGGTCGACCATCAACTCCAGACGACCCGATGCCGGGAAGAACTGCTGCGGCACAAACTTGAACAGCACAATGGATGCGATGAACAACAGCACGGTCGCCATGATCACGGTTTTACGCCAGTGCACGCACCACTCCACCAGACGCCGGACGCGCTGATAGAACGGCGTGCCATACGGATCGGGCTGGCCGGCACCGTGTTTGGCGGCGTGAATTTTCGCCAGGTCCGGCAGGAGTTTTTCCCCCAGGTACGGCACAAAGACCACCGCGGCCACCCACGACGCCAACAGCGCAATGGTGACCACCTCGAAAATCGAACGGGTGTATTCGCCCGTGCCCGATTGCGCCGTGGCAATCGGCAGGAAACCAGCCGCGGTGATCAGCGTACCGGTGAGCATCGGGAACGCGGTGCTGGTCCAGGCATAACTCGCCGCTTTGACCCGGTCGAAGCCCTGCTCCATTTTGATCGCCATCATTTCCACGGCGATGATCGCGTCGTCCACCAGCAAACCCAGGGCCAGTACCAGCGCGCCAAGGGAAATCTTGTGCAGACCGATGCCGAGGTAATACATGCAGGCGAACGTCATCGCCAGCACCAGCGGAATCGCCAGCGCCACCACCATGCCGGTGCGCACGCCGAGGGAGAAGAAGCTCACCAGCAACACAATGGCCAGCGCCTCGACCAGCACTTGCACGAACTCGCCAACACCGGTTTTCACCGCTGCCGGCTGGTCGGAGACTTTGCGCAACTCCATGCCGGCCGGGAGGTTTTTCTGGATGCGGGCGAACTCGACTTCCAGAGCCTTGCCCAGCACCAGAATGTCACCGCCGTCCTTCATCGCCACCGCCAGGCCGATGGCGTCCTGCGCCATGAAGCGCATGCGCGGCGCCGGTGGATCGTTGAAACCACGCCGCACGTTGGCCACATCGGAGATGCGGAAAGTGCGATCACCAACGCGGATCGGGAAGTTCTTGATCTCGTCGACCGTCTGGAAATTCCCTGTCACCCGTAGCTGCAAGCGCTCGCTGCTGGTTTCGAAGAAACCTGCCGTGGACACCGCGTTCTGTTCTTCAAGGGCTTGCTGGACGGCAGCCAGCGGCAAGCCGAGGGTGGCGAGCTTGACGTTGGAGAGCTCGATCCAGACTTTCTCGTCCTGCAATCCCAGCAATTCGACCTTGCCCACATCCTTGACCCGTTGCAGCTGGATCTGGATGCGGTCGGCGTAATCCTTGAGCACGGCGTAGTCGAAACCCTCGCCGGTCAGGGCGTAGATATTGCCGAAGGTGGTGCCGAATTCATCGTTGAAGAACGGCCCCTGAATCCCCGGCGGCAAGGTATGACGAATGTCGCTGATCTTCTTGCGCACCTGGTACCAGAGGTCCGGGATCTCCACCGAGTGCATCGAGTCGCGCGCGATGAAGGTCACCTGGGATTCGCCGGGGCGGGAGAACGACACGATGCGCTCGTACTCACCGGTTTCCATCAGTTTCTTTTCGATGCGTTCGGTGACCTGGCGCGAGACTTCCTCGGCGGTCGCTCCCGGCCAGTTGGTGCGAATCACCATGGCCTTGAAGGTGAAAGGCGGGTCTTCACTCTGGCCGAGCTTGGTGTAGGAAAGTGCGCCGACAATGGCCAGCAACAGCATCAGGAACAGGACGATCTGGCGATTACGCAGCGCCCATTCGGAAACGTTGAAGCGCATCGGGGCTTACTCCTTGTCCGCCAGATTGACCACGCGATTGGAGCGATCCACCGGGCGTACCTGCTGCCCTTCGAGAAGCACATGGACACCGGCGGCCACCACCCAGTCGCTGGCGTTGAGCCCTTCAAGCACCGGTACGGTTTTCTCGCCGAAGGCACCGACGCGCACCGGGGTTCTCTTCAAGGTATTGTTGGCGCTGACCACCCAGACATAGGTCACGCCGTTTTCTGCTGTCAGCGCAGACAGCGGAACGGACAGTGGGACCACATCGACGGCCTGCACGAACACTCGGGCGCTCTGGCCCAGTTCGACAGGAACGTTGCCGGTGTTGAAGGTAATACGCGCCGCGAAGGTGCGCGATTTTGGATCAGCCGCTGGCGACAACTCACGGATACGCCCGGCGAAACGCTGGTCGGGCTGGGTCCAGAGTTCCACTGACACCGGCTCGCCGACCTTGAAACGGCCGAAATTCTGCTCCGGCAGGCTGATCGACACTTCACGCTCGCCATCGGTAGCCAGTGTGAACACCGTTTGCCCGGCGGCCACGACTTGCCCGACTTCCACCAGACGCTTGGCCACGACGCCGTCCTGCGGCGCACGCAACACGGCGTAACTGGCCTGGTTATTGGAAACGTTGAATTCGGCTTTGATTTGCTTGAGGCGCGCTTCGCCGGAGCGGTAGAGGTTTTCGGCGTTGTCGTACTGCGAGCGACTGACCATCTGGCGTTCCATCAGGGTCTTGTAGCGATCACGCTCGGAACGCACCAGGTTCAGATTGGCCTCAGCGGCGGCGACCTGGGCGCGAGTGGCCTCCAGTTGCAGGCGCACGTCCTGGGGATCGAGCTCCGCCAACGGTTGATCGGCCTTGACCCGCTGCCCTTCCTCAACCAGTCGTCGGCTGACTTTGCCGCCGATACGGAACGCCAGATCCGGCTCATAACGTGCGCGAACTTCACCGGGATAGCTTTCCATGGACTGCGCCGAAGGCTCTGGCTGGACCACCATGGCCGGGCGTACGCTGACTTGCGGCGCCTCTTCGTGACCACACGCAGACAATAAAAAAGCCAGGGTGACTGGCAACGCGAGGGGCAAGGCATAGCGGAACATGGTAAAGGACCTTTCGCTAATGGTGCTTTGAATAATTATACTGAGCAGTATGTTATTAATAGCAAACTCACGAGTCCAGTAATAAAAACGAATATGCCAAACAATCTTTCAGCACCCAATGGCCCAGGCAGACCCAAGGATTTGGTCAAGCGCCAGGCGATTCTCGATGCGGCGAAAACGCTGTTTCTGAGTAAGGGTTACGCCAATACCAGCATGGATGCCGTCGCAACCGAGGCCGGTGTGTCGAAGCTGACGGTCTATAGCCACTTCAACGACAAGGAGACGCTGTTCTCCGCCGCCGTGATGGCCAAGTGCGAGGAGCAGTTGCCACCGCTGTTCTTCGAATTGCCGGAAGGTGTGGCAGTGGAAACCGTGCTGCTGAATATCGCGCGCGGTTTTCATCAGCTGATCAACAGTGATGAATCGGTGAACCTGCACCGCTTGATGATGACCCTGGGCAGCCAGGACCCTAAGCTGTCGCAGATATTCTTCGAAGCCGGGCCGGAGCGCATGCTGCATGGCATGGAGCGCCTGCTGAGCAAGATCGATGAAAGCGGTGTGTTGCGCATCGACAAACCGCACAATGCGGCCGAGCACTTCTTCTGCCTGCTCAAGGGCGCCGGAAATTTCCGCTTGCTGTACGGCTGCGGCGAACCGCCGGTTGGCGAGGCGGCGGAGAGTCATGTGCGGGAAGTGGTGGGGTTGTTTATGCGGGCTTATCGGCCTGAGTGAGCCTGAGGAGCTTGTGGCGACTGGGCGGGCGTATTCGCGAGCAAGCCCGCTCCCACAGGTGACCCGGTTCTGTCAGACAGTATGCGGTCAAATGTGGGAGCGGGCTTGCTCGCGAAGCAGGCGACCCGGTCTTAAGGCTTGAGCGCCTTCTTCGGATAGATGTCATACCGACTGGACTTGCCATCCAGCGCATGGCTCGGTTTCGGCCCTTCGATACACGGCGCCTTGCGCGGACGCTTGACCACCACCCGGTGGCTGGCCAGGGCCAGCGCGGCTTCGAGCAATGCCGGCGCATCCGGGTCATCGCCCACCAGCGGCCGGAACAGGCGCATTTCCTTTTTCACCAGCGCAGTTTTCTCACGGTGCGGGAACATCGGGTCCAGGTAGATCACCTGCGGCGGTTCGCCTTGCCAATTGCGCATCACCTCGATCGAGTTGCCCTTGAGCAAGCGCATGCGCGCCACGATCGGCGCCACGTCGAAATCTTCCGCACCGCGGGCCAGTCCATCCTCCAGCAAGGCACCTATCAGCGGCTGACGCTCGATCAGGCTCATCTCGCAACCGAGGCTGGCCAGCACGAACGCGTCTTTGCCCAGCCCGGCCGTGGCGTCCAGTACACGCGGGCGCACACCTTGGGCAACACCGACGGCCTTGGCGATCATCTGCCCGCTGCCACCGCCATACAACCGGCGATGGGCCGCACCGCCCTCCACGAAGTCAACCCGCACCGGCCCCGGCGCATCCGGCCCGAGCTGTTGCAGTTGCAAACCCTGGTCGCCCACCTGCAAGGCAAACTCACCGTCAGCCACTTGCATCGGCAAGCCCAGACGCTCGGCCCATTGCTCGGCTTGTGGCTCGAAAGCCGCGTCCAGAGCCTGGACATGGATGCGGCAGGCCGCAGGTTGATCAATCATCGGAAAACACGCTCAAAAAATTAATGATCGGCAAAAACTGCCGATAACAAAACTATCGAGCATTTTGCCAGAGCTGAGCGTCGACCGAGAGAAATGTCAGACATTCAACCCACAATCACAGGTTTTATATCGCCCTACGGCAATTACAACCTGCGAAACACCCAGGCACTGAGCGGCGTCAGCCACATCTGGCAGGATTTCTTTGCCAGGGCGCTGGCCGATCAGTCGGGTGATGTGCTGCCTGAATCGTTGAATTTCCCACCGGTCGATCTCGAAAGCCCGGTTGAACCTACCGTCGGCAGCGAGCTGCTGGAGCACATCGTGTCCCAGCGCGAATGCGACGTGACGGACAAGGTAATCCGCCCACCCGAGCCGCTCTTCCTGCCGATTGCCGAATTCGAAATGGACCTGGCCGACAAACCACGGCCACCGTTCCCGGCGGATGAAATCGTCGCCCAGCAAAAACAGCAGGACTTCGAAAGCGGCTGGGTTCGCCCGATCGTATTGAATGCCGATCAGCCGGTGCCGCAAGCCGGCCCTGCCCCGCAACCGCGTCCGCTGCACCTGCCCATTGCCGAGTTCGAACTCGACCTGCTCGACAAGCCGTTCCCGCCGTTCTCGCCAGAGGAACAGCGGGAACAACAAAAACAACTCGATTTCGATAACGGCTGGGCCCGCCCGATCATCCTGCAGAACCTGCGTATCGCCGCCTGATCCTCGGCCGCACCCTCTTGCGCATCCCTCAGCCTTTAAAGAACTGATTGGCCTTCTGGTACGGCATCGACCGGGATGTGAAACCGAACGTGCCCGATGTCCGGATTTCCTCGGCGGCGCGAAAGAACTCGCCATACGCCGCCAGTGCCAGCGCCGAGCCCACGCTGATGCGTTTGACGCCCATTTCACCCAACTGCGCGACCGTCAGTTTCAAGCCGCCCGACATCAACACATTCACCGGTTTTGGCGCCACCGCACGCACCACCGCCAAGACATCCTCGGCGCTGCGCAGGCCTGGTGCGTAGAGCACGTCGGCACCGGCCTCGGCGAATGCCTGCAAGCGGCGGATGGTGTCGGCCAGATCCGGATTGCCGTGCAGGAAGTTTTCCGCCCGGGCAGTCAACGTGAAGGGGAACGGCAAACTGCGAGCGGCAGCGACAGAGGCCTCGATTCGCGCCACGGCGTGTTCGAAACAGTAGATCGGGCCTTCCTCGCGGCCGGTGGCATCTTCAATCGAACCACCGACAGCACCGGCCTCTGCCGCGCGCAAAATGCTTTTGGCGCAATCGGCCGGGTTGTCGGCAAAACCGTTTTCCAGGTCCACGGCAACCGGCAGGTCAGTGGCGGCAACAATCGCCTGAACGTTCAGCAGGGTATCGTCGAGGGTCAATCCGCCATCGGCACGCCCCTGGGAAAAGGCATAACCGGCACTGGTAGTCGCCAGCGCCTCGAAGCCGAGGCTGGCGAGCATTTTCGCCGAACCGGCGTCCCACGGATTGGGAATCACAAAAGCACCGGGGCGTTCGTGAAGGGCTTTGAACGCCTGGGCTCGAAGGGTTTGCGCATCCATTGGCAGGCTCCTGAAGAGGGGAAAATCCGCCTCAGAGCAGGCCAAGTTGCTCGATGGCGGGCTCTCTGTATAGCTCAGGCAGCGCCGGCAAGCCAGGCAAACGCAACATCAGCCTGGCGTGAAAGCGCTGCGCCAGTTTCGCCGCCAGTACGTTGTCGGCCGTGTGCAGGAAGATATACGGCGTGCGGCCTTCTTCGATCCACACCGCGATTTTTTCGACCCAGGGTTCCAGAAACGCATCGTTGGCCTCAAGCGTCGGATGGCCGATAAAACGTACCTGCGGGAATGCCGTGAATGCCGCCGGACGCGGTGGCACACGGGGTTTCTTCGATTGCACATGGAGCACCGAGGGCTCGGTCGACGTGCAACTGAACAGCGCACGCGGATCGAGGCAGATGCGTTCGACTCCGCGATCCAGCAGCAGACGGTTGAGCATTCGCTCGCTGTCACCCTTGGCGAAAAAGTCGTCATGCCGCACCTCCACGGCCAGCGGCCGTTGCAGGGCATCGATAAATCCGGCCAGTTCGGGCAACCGTTGGGGCGTGAAGCTTTTCGACAGCTGCAACCACAGTGGCGACACCCGCTCGCCGAGCGGGCTGAGTAACTGAGTGAAGGTTTCGGCGGCGGTCAGCTGCTCGCGCAGGTCACCGCCGTGGCTGATCTCGCCGGGAAACTTGGCGGTGAAACGAAAGTGTTCGGGCATGGTGTCGGCCCAACGCTGCACGGTGCTCGCAGCCGGGCTCGCGTAGAAAGTCGTGTTGCCTTCTACGGCATTGAATACTCGGGAATAGAGATCAAGAAACTCGGCGGGCCTGGCATCCGATGGATACAGGTAATCGCGCCAGGCGTTTTCGCTCCAGGACGGGCAACCGAGGTAGTACGGCAGCAACATCAGATGTACAGGTCGAGACCCAGCACATCCGCTTCCCAATCGACGAAACCGGCGGTGCTCAGGTAGCTGGCCAGGGCCATCGCCACGCTTTTGCTCATGGCACGGTGGTAAAGCATGTCTTGTTGACGGGCGGGGAGATTGCTCAGTTTTTGCGCAGAGGCTTTGGCGGCGCGTGCAGCCAGTTGCTCTTCAGTCGGGAATTCCAGCTCGCCTTCGATATCAATGGCGTCGTCTTCCACCACGCGGCCTGTGCGAGGTTTGCGCTTGATGGGGTAGGACTGAGAGGAAACGCCGTCTATACGCATAGCTGCATACTCGGAATCAGTGATGGCAGTTTAGTAGCGCAAAAACCACTTCGCAAACCGCCGAGTGATAACTAGAACACATAAAAGGCAAAAGGTTTAAAAGCCGGGGTTAGAAAATGACGATTGGCAGAATTAGAGCAGAACACTAACCCTGTGGGAGCGGGCTTGCTCCGGGCGGCGTTCCGACGAAGGCGGTATAACATTCAACATTTCTGTTGCCTGACACACCGTCTTCGCGAGCAAGCCCGCTCCCACAGGTACTGCGTGAATCAACGCGCTTTGGGCGTCGCCACTTTATCGCGCAGGTACACCGGCTGTGCCTCATCGGCCACGATCGCCTCGCCGCGCGCCCAGGCAAATCGCGCCAGGGTCAGCAGGTCTTCGGCATGGGGCAACATGCCTGCGTCCTGCCCGCTGAGGTTGACGGCGATGCGCTCGCCATAACCCCAACCGGTGCCTGCGCCGAACCATTCGCCGCCGGCATCGGCCGGCAATGCAGCGGACTCCGGCGGCAGTACCGCTTCGGCGCCAACCAGGCGCATCTCCCCGGCCGTTTCGCGGTAGCAACCCCAATACACTTCGTCCATCCGCGCATCGATGGCGGCGGCGACTTGACTGGCACCATGTTCGCGCAACGCACGTTGCGCCAACACGGCGAGGTTCGACACCGGCAACACCGGACGATCCAGGGCAAACGCCAGGCCTTGCACCACGCCGATGGCGATGCGTACGCCCGTGAAGGCGCCCGGGCCACGGCCGAATGCAATGGCATCGACCGCTTGCAGCGTGGTCCCGGCATCGGCCAGTAACTGCTGGATCATCGGCAACAACTTCTGCGCGTGCAGGCGCGGGATCACCTCGTAATGGCTCGTGACCTTGCCGTCATGCAGCAAGGCAACGGAGCAAGCTTCAGTCGCGGTGTCCAGGGCCAGCAAGGTGCTCATCGATGTTTCCGTAAGAAGAAGTCAGAAAAAGTGCGCCAGTATAAACAACTACGGCCCGCAAGCGGGCCGTGGATGATGCAGCGGATCAGGTTTTTCAGCTCAGGGCTGCAAGCACCTTGGCGGTGATCGCTTCAACCGATCCGACGCCTTCGATATGGCTATATTGCGGCTTGCCATTGGCAGCTGACAGCTTCTGGTAGAAGTCCACCAGCGGCTTGGTCTGCGAATGGTAGACCGACAGGCGATGACGCACGGTTTCTTCGGTGTCGTCCTTGCGCTGTACCAGCTCTTCACCAGTGATGTCGTCTTTGCCAGCGATTTTCGGCGGGTTGTAGACGATGTGGTACACGCGGCCGCTGGCCTCGTGAACACGGCGACCGGCGATACGCTGGACGATTTCTTCGTCTTCGACGGCGATTTCAACCACTGCATCCAGCTCGACGCCGGCCGTCACCAGGGCTTCAGCCTGGGGAATGGTGCGCGGGAAGCCGTCGAACAGGAAACCGTTGGCGCAATCGGACTGGGCGATGCGGTCCTTGACCAGTGCGATGATCAGGTCATCGGACACCAGGCCGCCGGCATCCATGATGCTCTTGGCCTTGATGCCCAGCTCGGTGCCGGCCTTGACCGCTGCACGCAGCATGTCGCCGGTGGAAATTTGCGGAATGCCGAATTTTTCGGTGATGAACTTAGCCTGAGTACCTTTACCGGCCCCGGGAGCTCCCAGCAGAATGACGCGCATCGATGTGCTCCTCAATTTTTTATATAGATAACGTCAGATTCGCCTCGTGGGGCCAATCTCAAAAATAGGGTCGTGACCGCCCAAACGGCCAAAGGCTGCTCAAGATACACAGCAGGCTGCGCCCACACAAGACGCCAAAAGTCGGAGAAACCGCTGCCTCTTGCGACCATTGCGCGCAGTTTCCCAAGTCGCAACCCCATCATTAACTGTCGCCTGACAGCACTTTTCAACCCCTGCTGCTGCGGCATCCGCCTCACCTGCCGGATGCCTGGCCCCACGGCAAAAACCTTAGCCGGTGTTACGCAATCCAGCGGCAATCCCCGCGACAGACACCAGCAGGGCCTGTTCTACCGGGCTGCCCTGCGCCACGTCCTGCACTCGCGAACGGGCCAGCAACTCGGCCTGCAATAGATGAAGCGGGTCGAGGTAGGTGTTGCGCAAGCGGATGAACTCGAGGGTCGCCGGGCTATGTGCCAGCAGCTGCGACTGCCCGGTCAGGCCGAGAACGATGGTGCACGCCTGCGACAATAGGTCGCGTAAGTGCGCACCCAATGGCAGCAGATTCGGTTCCACCAGACGCTCATCGTAGGACTGTGCAATGTCGGCATCCGCCTTGGCCAGGACCATTTCCAACATGTCGATGCGGGTGCGGAAGAACGGCCACTGCTCACGCATTTGCCCCAGCAGTTCGCCTTCGCCACGCTCCAGAGCCTTGCTCAGGGCGGCTTCCCAACCCAGCCAGGCTGGCAGCATCAGGCGCGTCTGGGTCCAGCCGAAGATCCACGGAATCGCCCGCAGGCTTTCGATCCCCCCGGCCCGACGCTTGGCCGGACGGCTGCCCAGCGGCAAACGACCGAGTTCCTGTTCCGGCGTGGACTGGCGGAAATACTCCACGAACTGCGGATTTTCCCGCACCACGGCGCGGTAAGCGCTGACACCGTCTGCCGCCAGTTCATCCATCAAGTGTCGCCATTCAGGTGTAGGTGGCGGCGGCGGCAGCAACGTCGCTTCGAGTACGGCGGCCAGGTACAGATTAAGGTTTTGCTCGGCGATGTCCGGCAGGCCGAATTTGAATCGAATCATTTCACCCTGTTCGGTGGTGCGGAAGCGCCCCGCCACCGAACCCGGCGGCTGCGACAGGATCGCCGCGTGGGCCGGGCCGCCGCCACGCCCTACGGTGCCGCCGCGACCGTGGAACAACAACAGTTCCACTTGCTGCGCGCGGCAGATTTCCACCAGTCGCTCCTGCGCCCGGTACTGCGCCCAGGCCGCCGCGGTGGTGCCAGCGTCCTTGGCCGAATCGGAGTAACCAATCATCACTTCCTGCGGCCCTTGCAGACGTGAGCGATAGCCCGGCAACAGCAGCAGTTTCTCGATCACCGGGCCGGCGTTGTCGAGGTCCGCCAGGGTTTCGAACAACGGCACCACGCGCATCGGCCGCAGCACGCCGGATTCCTTGAGCAGCAATTGCACCGCCAGCACATCGGAGGCGGCACCGGCCATGGAAATCACATAGGAACCGAGAGACGCCTGCGGCGCAGCGGCGATTTCCCGACAGGTCGCCAGCACTTCGGCGGTGTCGGCGGAAGGTTTGAAGTACGTCGGCAGCAACGGCCGACGGTTGTTCAGTTCACGCATCAGGAAGGCAATGCGCTCTTCCTCGCTCCAGTCCTCGTAGCGACCCAGGCCCAGGTAATCGGTGATTTCGGTCATGGCGGCGGTGTGCCGCGACGAGTCCTGGCGCACATCCAGACGAACAAGGAACAGACCGAACGTCACTGCCCGACGCAGGCAATCGAGCAACGGCCCGTCGGCGATCACGCCCATGCCGCATTCATGCAGCGAGTGGTAACACAGCTCCAGCGGATCGAGCAGCTCGCGGTTGTTTTGCAGCACATCGGCCGGTGCCGGCGTTGGCGTCGACAACGAGGTATGCGCCCAGTTGCGCGTCGCCCGCAAGCGTTCGCGCAGCTGTTTGAGCACTGCCCGATAAGGTTCGGCGCTGTCACCCGCCTTGGCCTTCAATTCAGCGCTGGCCTGCTGCATCGACAGTTCTGCCGCGAGGTGATCGACATCGCGCAGGTACAAATCAGCTGCCATCCAGCGCGCCAACAGTAAAACCTCTCGGGTAACCGCCGCTGTCACATTGGGGTTACCGTCGCGGTCGCCGCCCATCCACGAGGCAAAGCGAATCGGCGCCGCCTCCAGTGGCAAGCGCAGGCCGGTGGCGGCGTGCAGGGCCTGATCGGCCTTGCGCAGATAATTCGGAATGGCCTGCCACAGCGAATGCTCGATCACCGCGAAACCCCACTTGGCTTCGTCCACCGGTGTCGGACGCGTGCGGCGGATTTCTTCGGTGTGCCAGGCTTCGGCGATCAGACGCTGCAAGGTGGTTTTGATCTGCTCGCGCTCGGCACTGGTCAGGTCGCGGTGATCTTGCGCCGCCAGTTGCGCGGCGATGGCGTCGTACTTCTGGATCAGCGTGCGACGCGCGACTTCGGTCGGGTGCGCCGTCAGTACCAGTTCAATCTCCAGTCGCCCCAATTGCCGGGCCAGCGCTTCGGCACCCTGCCCCTCGGCGCGCAGGCGAGCGAGCAACTCGGGCAACACCCGGGCTTCGAACGGCGCCTGTTGAGTCTCCTCGCGACGGTGAATCAACTGGTATTGCTCGGCGATATTGGCCAGGTTGAGAAACTGGTTGAACGCCCGCGCTACCGGCAACAGTTCGTCTTCGGTCAGCTGGTTGAGGCTGGCGCTGAGTTCGGCATCCATGGAACCGCGCCGGTCAGCCTTGGCGCCCTTGCGGATCTGCTCGATCTTGTCGAGAAAACCGTCGCCATATTGTTCACGAATGGTGTTGCCCAACAGCTCACCCAACAGGTGAACATCCTCGCGCAAGCGTGCATCAATATCGGTCATCAGCAGGTCTCCAGCAAAAAATCCGGACGGCTAAGAACCTAGAGAGTGCCGCTCCAGACAGGTTCTTACAAGCAAGACGACGAAGGGACTTTAAACCCTGCCCGTTGAGGCTAGTCTGAAGATAAGCCGTACAACGGCTGTCGCCGGCCAATGCCGGACACTCACCCTGCCTGCCACGAGCGGTCGCGCCATGAGGTCAATATGAAAATCCGCGAACTTGCCCACCACTGGGAAGAAAACGCCAAGGGTCGCCTGACCGACACCGGCTACTCGATTCATCTGGATGTGGAATCTGCCGCACGGCTGGCAGCGCTCGTCGAGATGTACCCCAAGCGGCATCCCGAAGAACTGCTCGGCGATCTGATCGGCGCCGCGCTGGAAGAGCTGGAAAGAAGCTTCCCGTACGTCAAAGGCTCGACTGTGGTCGCCACCGACGAAGAGGGCGATCCACTGTACGAAGACATCGGACCGACCCCGCGCTTTCTGGCGCTGTCCCGTCGGCATTTGCACGATTTGTCGATGCCCGAGGACAAACAGAAACACTGAGTTTGCATTGAACCCTGTGGGAGCGGGCTTGCTCGCGAAAGCGGTGTATCAGTCAACATTATTGTTGAATGTTAAACCTCATTCGCGAGCAAGCCCGCTCCCACATTGGATCTGTGTTGTTAGTTAGAACCGGGTTACTGCTCCAGCTTCTGCGGGGTTTCCTGCCCCATGCAGCGCACGGCTTTTTTCTTGCCGTCGACCAGCACGCCAGTCAGGCCTTTCTGCTCGGTGTCGAACAGCACCAGCACGCCATCGATGCACTGCGCCACTTGGGCGGCGGGCTCCAGGGAGACTTTGTAGTCTTCGCCCGGAATCGTCTTGAGCATGGTGAATTCGTTGAGCAGCAACGCATCCTCGGGCTTGGCGAAGTGCAGGTAGCCGTACCACCACAGGGCACCGACGGTGCCGAGGATGCTGCAGATACCGGTGATGATCAGCGGGATGGCGTTGCGTTCTTCACTCATTGCGGACTCTCTGGCGGTTCAGTTTCTGAATTCGGGGGTGGCGGGTAATTGGGGATTTCGCCCAAGCGGCGCAGGCCGTTGAAATGCTGCGGGTCATCAAGATAACGCAGCATGACCTTGCGCCAGACCGGATTGGCGAACGTCTGCACGTGACCGCCACGGGTCAGTTGCAGCACCCGCGGCGGCGGCGCAGCTTGATACAACCGGATGCCGTTGGAAAGAGGCACGATCGGATCGTCGATGCTGTGGTAGAGCAGTTTCGGCACATCCTTGAGTTGCGCGATGGAGTTGATCGCGCTGTCGCCATCCGGTACCAGCCACGACAACGGCACCTGGAACGGCCAGGTCAGCCACGATGTGCTCAAGGCAAACTGGCCGACGCTGCGGTAACTGGCAGGGGCACCATCGAGGACGATGGCCTTGAGCTGCTTCTGGCGTTCCGGGTGCCGGACCAGATAATGCACGGCCATTGAGCCACCGAGGCTCTGGCCAAGCAGGATCAGCGGCTTGCCCTTGACCTCCGGCGCCTGGTCCAGCCAGATGAACGCCGCATCGATGTCCTGATAGATCGCCGGCAGGCTCGGCTCGCCTTCGGACAGGCCATAACCGCGATAGTCAACAAGCAACACCTGGTAACCATTTTTCGGCAACCAAAAGCTCCCGCCGAGGTGCATGGGCAGGTTTCCGCCGTTGCCGTGCAGGTGCAACACCGTGCCTTTGACCTCGACCCCCTGCTTCGCCGGCAGCCACCATGCGTTCAGCTTGAGGCCATCGGCGGTGATCAGGGTGACGGTGCGGTATTCGAGCCCGGCCTTTTCCGGGGTGAACAACTGGCCGGGTTCCGGGTAGAACAACAGCGAGCTGCAACCGCTCAAGGTCAGGAGAAGGCAGAGGATGCCGAGGATTCTCATCCGTTGAAACCTCGCAGTGAAGATTGGAATACATACCCCTGTGGGAGCGGGCT